>DAHUYP010000075.1 GCA_027315105.1 Gammaproteobacteria bacterium | reverse complement strand
GCGATGCCGGGCCCGGGGCGAGCGGTCCGCGGGCGCCGGCGCGGGCGCGCCTCAGCGGCGCACGCGGCGCCACAGCAGCAGCGGCAGGCGCAGCAGGAAGCCGGCGAACAGCCGCATGTGCATCCAGGTGAGCAGCGCATTGTCGCGCCAATAATTGAAGTGCGACACGCCGTCCTCTTCGGGGCGGAAATAGCGCACCGGCGCGCGCAGATTGCGCACCGGCAAACCGCGCCAGCACAGGCGCACGGCCACCTCGGCGTCGAAATCGAACCGCCGCATCCACGGCTGGCGGCGCATGACGCGCACCAGCGGTTCGATCGGATAGACTCGAAAGCCGAACAATGAATCGTGGATGCCGGTCCACAGGGTCTCGAGATTGGCAAACCAGTTGCAGATCCTGCGGCCGCGCACGCGCAGCGCCGGCGCGGTGGCGTCGAACTGCGGCTCGCCCAGGATCAGCGCCGCGGGCTCGGCCAGCGAGGCGCGCATGAAGCGGCCGATATCGGCGGCCGGATGCTGCCCATCCGAATCCATCGTCAGCACATGGGTATAGCCCTCGCCGCCGGCGAACAGCGCGCCCCGCAGCACCGCCGCGCCCTTGCCGCGATTGCGCGGCTGCGCCAGCACGCGCAGTCCCGGGTCCTCGCGCGCCATCGCCGCGAGTGCGGCGGCGCTGCCGTCGGTGCTGCCGTCGACCACCACCCAGACCGGGTTCCACTGCGCGCGCGCCGCGCGCACGGTCTCGATCACCCTGGGTCCGGGGTTGTAGCTCGGTATCAGGACCAGGTGCGTTGACGAGGGCGTGCTCACTGGCGCGCCGGTCTGCCAGGCCAGCGCGCGCCCGGTCCGCTGTGCAGTTCCTGGCGGTAGCAACGCTCGAGTTCCGCCATGAATGCATCCACGTCCTGCGGCGGCCCCAGCCGCCGTCCGAGCCGCACGCGATACGTGATCGGCAGCGAGGGCCGCATCCAGAATCGCCAGCCCTTGCCCAGGAACGGCGAGTCGGTGTCGATCACGAGCGTTTGCACCGGCACGCGCGCGTGCTTGGCGATCACGCCGATGCTGCGCTTGAGCGCGTTGCACGGCGCGCGCACGCTGCGCGTGCCTTCCGGAAACAGCAGCAGCCCGCCGCCTTGCTCGAGGTCCGCGATCGCCTCGCGCACCATCTGCCGCGGCGAGCCATTGCGGATGTAGCGCGCCAG
The DNA here is from genome assembly GCA_027315105.1 of Gammaproteobacteria bacterium. Lineage (GTDB taxonomy): Bacteria > Pseudomonadota > Gammaproteobacteria > Steroidobacterales > Steroidobacteraceae > FEN-1191. The sequence goes on along the minus strand of DAHUYP010000075.1, from coordinate 53,145 downwards.
GCGCGCGCCCGGACCGAGGAAGATGCTGCCCATGAGCTCGGATTTCATCACGCAGGCCAGATTGGGGTGCCGTGAGAGTATCAGCAGTGCGTCGATCAGCGAGGGGTGATTGGGGGCGAGGATCAGCGCTTCGTCCGAGCGCAGCACGTCGAGCGCCGACAGGTCGAGCCGATAGGCGCCGAGCAGCTGCAGCCAATGGCCGTAGATGCGAAACCCGGCCATGATGCCGTAGCGGCCGAAGCCGATGGCCCAGCGCCGCGGCAGCAGCGCAGACAGCGGCAGCGCCAGCAGCGACCAGCCCAGGCAGATGATTCCCAGCAGCAGCAGTGAGCCGTACAGGGCCGCATACTCATAGGCGGCCTTCAGCAGCGCCCTGAACGGCGATGCCATGCCGACGGCGCGCACTTCATTCATCGCGGTTCACCATCCGTGAGCCAGCGCCGATCAGCCGCGCGATCGGCAATTTTGCGCATGATTCCCGCTCCTCCGCATCCGTCGCCGCAGCAGCGGCCCGCTCAGGTGCCGACGGCTTCGACCTCGACCAGCAGGTCGCGCCGGCAGATATCGGCCTGCAGATACAGCACCGGCGCGGCTGCGCCGATCACGCGGCGCAGCTCCTGATCGATGCTCCTCTGGTGCTCGGGTCGCCGCACGTACACCTTGTAGCGCAGCTGCTCGAGGGCGTAGCGCTCGCTGCCGACCCGCCGGTTGGCGGTGCCGAGCAGCGCGCGGATGTTGCGCAGCGTCTCACGGGTCTGCGCGCGCTCATCGCCGGCGTGCGCGGTCTCGTGGCCGACGATGCTGGCGGTACCGGAGATGAACAACGTCTGCGTGCCGGCGTTCTCGATGCAGGCGCGCGAGAAGGTCGGGCTGTGCGGGCCATATTGCGGCGGATATTCCCAGGCGCTGCGCTGGCGCGGATTCTCGAGCGGAATCGGCGAGCGCTCGCCGGCGATGCAGTAGATCGTGACCGGGCTGGCGCTCCCGGCACCCAGGGCGCTGGCGGCCGGCACGTCGCCGCTGACGCTGCGCCGGCGGCCGATGAAGGCCTGCTGGCGCGCGCCGTTGAAGTGCCAATAGCGCTCGCCGTCCTCGGTGGCGCCGTTGATCTCGGCCAGGAAGTTCCAGATGCGCAGCGGATACGGGAAGCCGAGCTCCTCGAGCGCGCCGAACATCTCGCGGTAGCCCGCCTCGGTCGCCTGCCGCAGCGCCGCGGCTTCGCCGCCTGCGGCGGGCTGCAGGAACTCCTGTTCCGGCACGCTCAGGCTCGCGAACAGCAGCCGGCCGTTGTGGCGATAGCGCACGCGGCCGCGCCGGCCCGAATGCATCGGACCGGCGACGCGCCACAGCTCCACGGCGCTGTCGGCGCCGCCGAGCACCGGCGTCATGACCTCGGCGGTCGGTATGTCCGGCAGCGGCGGCGCCAGTGCGTCGCGATCGAATCGGATCACCGCCAGCACCTGCTGCCACCACGCCTCGGGTTGCTGGCGGATGTCGGCGAGGCGCGGGTAGTCGATCTGCAGCGCGGGGGGCGTTGCCATCAGCGCGCGAGTGTCGGCGGGCTCATGCACGGCCGCATGTGGCGCCTCATGCCGGCCGGACGTTGAGGCTGCGGCGGCGTGCCGCCAGGCTGCTGCGCAGCGGGTGCAGCAGGGATATCAGACCGTAGAGCGCCTTGAAGGCACGCAGCGAGGGCCAGATCGGAGTGCGGCCGAAGATGTCGCCGGCCAGCACCGACAGCAGGGCTTCCTGCATGCGCAGCCAATTGCGCGGTCCCAGGAACAGCTCGCGCATGGTGGGCGAGGTGACCCGGTAGATGAACCAGGAGTACTCGCGCGGGCCGCGGCGCACCGCGCGATCGAACCGCCGCAGCGCCGCCCGCGATCGTGCCGGAGCGCGCAGGCAGGCATCGACGGTCCGGGCGCCGACGAAGGCGCTGTGCATCGCCAGCATCACGCCGGAGGAAAACACCGGGTCGATGAACGCATAGGCGTCGCCGAGCAGCAGGTAGTTGGCGCCGTGCGTGCGCGTCGCGCTGTAGGAATAGTTGCCGGTCGCCTCGATCGGGCTGATCGGCCTGGCGTTCCTGAGCCGCGCCGCCAGCGGCGGACACAGCGCAATGGTCGCCTCGAGGAACCGCTCGAGCGGCACCGTGCGGCTCTTGAGATAGTACGGCCAGACCACGGCGCCGATGCTGGTGGCGCCGTCGTGCAGCGGGATGAACCAGAACCAGCCGTGATCGAACCAGTAGATCGAGATGTGCCCCTCGAGCTCGCCCGGATGGCGCTCGGCGCCGCTGTAGTGACCGAAGATGGCGGCGCTGGCGTGCTTCGGATTGCGGCGCTTGAGCCCCAGGCGGGTGGCGAGGACGGTATCGCGGCCGGAGGCATCGACCACGAAGCGCGCCTGCCAATCCAGCCTGCGGCCGTCGTCGTGCTGCGCCCGGACGTGGACCGCGCCGCGCTCGCCCGCGTGCTCGACCGCCTGCACGCGGCAGCCTTCCGCCACGTGCGCGCCCGCGCGCGCCGCGTTGCGCAGCAGGATCTCGTCGAACTGCGAGCGGCGCACCTGGTAGGCGTACGGCATGGACTTGTCCCAGGCGTGCGCGAAGCGGAACTCCTGCTGCCGGCCGTCCCAGGCCGAGATGAACTCGGCGCCGCGCTTGAGCATGCCGATCGCGCGTATCTCGTCACCCACCCCGAGCTGCTCGAACAGCGGCAGGTTGGCCGGCAGCAGCGACTCGCCGATGTGGAAGCGCGGATGGCGGTCCTTTTCGAGCAGCGTCACCTGGTGGCCGCGCCGCGCCAGCAGCGCGGCAACGGTGGAGCCCGCCGGGCCGCCGCCGATGACCAGCACATCCGTTTGCTGCCGCGCCGCGCCGCTGCGTCGCTCGGCGGCCGATTCGTCGTGTGTCATGCGGAGCGGATTTTAACTGTGCGCCGGCAAATTTGCGCGGCCGCAGTGGCCCGCGCACGCGCTGCCGCCGGCGGCTCAGCCAAGCACCAGCTCCGCGCTTCCCAGCCCCTCGAACCAGGCGCTGACGCGCGCGCCGGATGCGGCGTAATGCAGCCCGGCACAGCTGCCGGTGGTGACGATCTCGCCCGCGCGCAGCCCCGCGCCGTGCTGCGCGCGCTGATTGGCGAGCCAGAGCAGCGGCAGCAACGGGTCGCCGAGCGAATGCCCGCCGCGCGCCTCGTGCACGCTTGCGGCCGCGCCGGACGCCTGCAGCGTGAGCCGCAGCGCCAGCGCGCCGAGCTCGAGCCGGCGCCAGTCGCGGCACGGCGGGCCGACCACGAGCCCGCCGTTGCTGATGTTGTCGGCCAGGCGATCCAGCAGCGCGGCGCCCTCGTGGCTCTGGAAGCGGCTGACCACGATCTCGATCGCCGCATGCGCGGCACCGATCGCCTCCATGACCTGCGCGCGTCCATAGCGCTGCCCCGGCGCGAGCGGCGGCAGGTCGTGCGCCAGGCTGAAGGCGATCTCCGGTTCGATGCCCGGGCGCGCGGTTATGGGGAAAGCGGCGCAGGCCGGGGAGCGCTGCAAGTCGGCGGCGTACACCGGCGCGCAGCTGCCGCTGATGGGATCGTTCATGGCGACCTTCCAGCCGCCGATGCGCGCACCGAGGGCGTGCGCGGTCGCGCGCTGCAGCCGATAGGCCTCGGCCTCGCTGCGCGGGGCGAGTTCGGCCGGCAGCGACACCGGCCGCGGACAGGCGCGGCGCAGGGCGACCAGCAGCTGTGCGCCGCGCCGCAGCCGCTCGTCGTCCGCGGGCGCGGGAAAATCGCCGCTGTCCGCGCCGCCGCTCATGCCGCGGGCGGCGCCGCGCGCTTCTGCTCGATGAAGCGGGCGAGCGCGGCGATGCTGGGGTGATCGAAGATGTCGGTGACATCGACCACGCCCGGCCAGAGGCGCTCGATGCTCTCGTGGATCGACAGCAATTTCAGCGAGCTGGCGCCGACGTCGAACAGGCTCTCGTCGGCATCGATGTTGCGGCCGTCGAGCGCCGCCTCGCAGATGCTGCGCAGCTGCTGCTCGATCGCAGTGCCCGCCGGCTCCGCGGCCGGCTCCGCGGCGCGCAGCCGCGCGAGCTCGGCCAGCTCGGCATCGAAGGCGCCGGCCAGGTATTCCTCTTCGAGCAGATGCCGCTGGATCTTGCCGCTGGTGGTCTTGGGGATGCGCCGCACCGGCACGACCGCGTCCACTTCGAGGCCCGCGTGCTCGCCGATGCGCCGCGCCACCTGGCGCGCCAGCGGCAGGAACGGCGCCAGCTCGCCGCGGTACAGGACGAACACCAGCAGCTGCTCCGCCGATTCGCCGGCCGGGCGCGCGCCGGCGACCACGACCTTGCCGAGCTCGAGCTGCGGGATGTCCTCGAGCATGCGCTCCAGATCGTGCGGGTAGTAGTTCTGGCCGTTGACGAACAGGATCTCCTTGTGGCGCCCCGTGATGTAGAGCTCGCCTTCGTGCAGCAGTCCCAGATCGCCGGTGCGCAGCCAGCCGTCGGCGGTGAAGCTCGCCGCATTGGTGGCCGGATCCTCGTAATAGCCGCCGGTGACGTTGTCGCCGCGGATCTGGATGTGGCCCACGTGCTCCGGCGGCAGCGGCCGATCGGCGTCGTCGGCGATGCGCAGCTCGCAGTAGGGGATCGCGCGCCCGACGCTGACCAGCTGCAGCGCGTCGCGATGGTTCGCGGCCAGCGGCTGCGGCGCCGCACCGACGCCGAGCTGATGGCGGTCGAAGCTGGTCGCGCGATAGTGCGTCCCGGGCTCGGGAAAGCTCACCGCGAGCGAGGCTTCGGCCAGGCCGTAGACCGGGTACATGGCGTTCGGCGCGAGCCGGGCGAGCGCGAGCCGCTGCAGGAACTGCTCGCACAGCTCGACGCTGATGGGCTCGGCGCCGTTGAAGATCAGGCGCACGCACGAGAGGTCGAGCTCGCCCGGCGAGCGCTCGCCGAGCACCTTGAGGTAGTGCCGGTAGCCGAAATTCGGCGAGCACAGGATGGTGGCGCGCACCCGCGCGGCCAGCTGTAGCCACAGCAGCGGCCGGCGGACGAACAGCTCGGTCGGCATCAGGTGGGCATGCACGCGGTTGGCGAACATGACCAGATGGAAGCCGATCAGGCCCATGTCGTGCGTGAGCGGCATCCACGACAGGCTGACGTCGTGCTCGCCGAAGTGCGCGATCTCGGTCGCGCCGCGAATGTTCGCCAGCAGATTCGCGTGCGTGAGTACCACGCCCTTGGGCTCGCTGGTCGAGCCGGACGAGAACTGGATGAAAGCCACGTCCGACGGTTGGGCGCGGTGCAGCTTGCCGCTGCGGCCGAGCTCGCTCAGATCGTCGACCAGGAAGGCGCGCGTGCGCAGCGACTCGTAGGCGGCCAGCTCGCCGTGCTCGGCCGCAAAGCTGCCGATGCGGTCGAGCAGCCGCTGCTCGGTATAGATGTACGGCGCCTGCAGCTTGCGGGCGATGCGCAACAGCTTGTGCCGGTGCTCGTCGCTGATGCCCGGCGCGATCGGTACCGGAATGATGCCGCCGAGCAGCGCCGCCCAGAACGCGTCGATGAACGGCTCGTTGCTGCTCAGGAACAGGATCAGCTTGTCGCCGGGACGCGCGCCGAGGCGCTGCAGGCGATAGAGGATGCCGAGCGCGCGCTCATGGAGCTCGCCGAAGGCGAGCGTGCGCGTCTCGTGTTCGCCTTCCAGGTAGGTCAGGCCGCGCCCGCTCCCGCGGTTGGCTTCCATGAGCGCGGTCAGGGTGCCAGCGGCGGCCAGCGCCCCGGCGGTATTCTTGCTGGTGGCATTCATGTGAACGCGCGATTCTAGCCGAATGCACGGGCGGCGCTGCAGGGCCGCGCGCCCGGCGCCCACCTTGTGGCCCCGGCATCGTTCGCGCAGAATGCCGCGCGCCCATGAGCGAAGACGAGCCCAGCGGCACGTTGCGCAACACCATCTACCGGCAGAGCACCCGCTCCGGCCGGCGCATGGGACCGGTTCGCCGGGCGCTGTATCGGCTGGCCGCGCCGCTGATCCTGGCGCTGGTGCGGCTGTGGTGGGCGAGCTGCCGCATCGTGGCGGTGGTCGGCGAGGAACACCTGGATGCGGTGCTGGCGCGCTGGCCTTCGTTCCTGCCCTGCTACTGGCACCAGCACCAGCTGTTCGGCGCCCGCTACCTGCTGCTGCTGCAGCGGCAGCGCCGGCTGCGCGTCGGCTTCCTGATCAGCCCGTCGGTCGATGGCGAGCTCGGGGCGATGATCGTGCGCCGCGCCGGTGCGCACGTGATCCGGGGTTCCTCCTCGCATACCGGGGCGCTGGCGCTCAAGGAGTATTTCCAGGCCCTGATGCGCGAGCAGGTCTCCCCGGTCATCACCCCCGATGGGCCGCGCGGGCCGCCCTTCAGGTTCAAGCCCGGAGCGATCCTGCTGGCGCAGATGTCCGGCCGGCCGATCGTACCGCTGGCCTACGCGGCCTCCAGCGCGGCGCTGGTGCACTGGGATCGCTTCGTGCTGCCGCGCCCGTTCGCGCGCATCGCCGTGGCCGTCGGCCCGGCGCGCGAAGTGCCGCGCACGCTCGATCCCGCCGCACTGGAGGCCCTGCAGCGGGAGATGGAGCAATCGCTCAAGGCGACCTTCGCGACCGCGCGCGCGGCGCTGGCGGCCGCAGGATGAGGCCGGCGGCCGCGCGCCGCGCATCCGGGATCGCCGTGACGGCCGGAATCCGGCCGCATTTCTGTCCAAAGGTAGACGTGGGTCAATAAATCAGCGGCTTAGCTTGTGTTCCCGCAGACGTGTGCGAGAATTTGACGCACGATGTCCAAGCCGCCGGGTCCCAGCACCGATTTCTCGGCGTCCGACGTGCTTGCCCCCCAGTTCTGGAGCGGCAAGGCGGAACGGCCGGCTCCCGGCATTGACGTCGCCTGCACCAAGCTCGCGGTCGACCTGCAGAACCTCACGCGCGACGGTGCCGACGAGTGCATTCGGCGCAGCCTCGAGGCCTTCCGCGAAGCCACCTCCGCCGACGCGGCGTTCGCGATGTTCCTCGACGCCGGCGGCAAGCACGTCGAATCGGTGCTCAGCGCGCGCGGCCACTTCGCACAATGCCATCCGGAAGCGCTGCGCGGTGCGGCCATCGACACCCTGCCGTGGCTGAATTCGCGCTCCGAGCATCTGCGGCTGTCCGAGTTTCGCGATACCGCATCGCCGCGCAAGGAGCAGGCCGACGATGCGGGCACGCTGGCCGAGCTCGCGGTCGGCTCGGCGCTGCTGGTCGCATTTCGCATCAAGGAGCAGCCGGCGGGCTATCTCGGCCTGGCGTTCGGGCTGCCGCGCGGCGCCTTCGACGTGAACCTGCAGCTGCTCATGAAGCTGCTGGGCACCAGTCTTGCGACCGGCCTGGAACGCGTGCGCCTGGGACTCGCGCTCACGCGCATCGAGCAACGCAACGCGCTGGCGGAACTGGCGGCCAATGACGGCCTGTGGGACTTCGACGTCGAAGGCAACGACGTGTACTTCTCGCCGCGCTGGCGCGCCATGCTCGGCTACGACGAGGACGATCTCAAGGGCGGGTTCGACTGGCGCAGCCTGGTGCATCCGGACGACATGTCGCGCGTCCAATCGGCGCTGCGCGAGCACGTCGCGGCCAAGACCCCGATCTTCGAGAGCGTCCACCGCATGCGCCACCGCAACGGCGAATGGCGCTGGGTGATCGGCCGCGCCAAGGCGCAGCTCGACGCCCACGGTCGGCTGCTGCGGCTGGTCGGCGTCGAGCTCGACATCACCGAGCGCAAGCTGTACGAGGAGGCGCTGTTCCGCGAGAAGGAGAGCGCCCAGATCACGCTGCAGTCGATCGGCGACGGCGTGATCACGACCGATGCCGGCTCGACGATCGACTACATCAACCCCGTGGCCGAGCAGCTCACGGGCTGGCGCCTCGAGGATGCGATGGGCCGGCCGGTCGAGGAGATCTTCCGCGCCTTCCACGAGGAGACCTGCGAGCCGCTCGAGAATCCGCTGACGGTGTCGATACGCCGCGCGCGGCCGATCAAGTCGGTGCGCCCGATGCTGCTGATCCGCCGCGACGGCAACGAGCTGTACGTCGAGAGCACCGCCTCGCCGATCCGCGCCGGCAACGGCAAGGTCGGCGGCGGCGTGCTGGTGTTCCACGACGTCAGCGAGTCGCGCGAGCTCAACCGCCGCCTGAGCTACCACGCCAGCCACGACCTGCTGACCGGGCTGGTCAACCGGCGCGAGTTCGAGAACCGCCTCGAGCGCGCGCTCAAGAGCGCCAAGGCGCGCGAGGCCTCCTACGCGCTGTGCTATCTGGACATCGACCAGTTCAAGATCGTCAACGACACCTGCGGCCACAGCGCCGGCGACGCGCTGCTCGGGCAGATGGGCGCGCTGCTGAAGTCCAAGGTGCGCTGGCGCGATACGCTCTCGCGCCTCGGCGGCGACGAGTTCGGCGTGCTGCTCGAGAGCTGCACCCTCGATGAGGCCATGCGCATGGCCGAATCGCTGCGCGAGGCGGTGCGCAACTTCCGCTTCAGCTGGGAGGAACGGGTATTTCGCCTCGGCGCGAGCATCGGCGTGGTGCCGATCACGGCCGACAACGAGGACGTGGCCTCGATCCTCTCGGCCGCCGACAGCGCCTGCGCCGCGGCCAAGGAGCAGGGCCGCAACCGGGTGCACAGTTTCGCCGAGAACGACATCGAGCTCATGCGCCGCCGGCGCGAGATGCAATGGGCGGCGCGCATCAATGCAGCCCTCGAAGAGGGCCGCTTCGAGCTGTTTCGCATGCCGATCCAGCCGTTGCAGAAGGTCGAGACCGGCGCGCACTACGAGTTGCTGCTGCGCATGCGCGACGAGAACGGCCGCATCGTCGCGCCGGATAATTTCATCGCCGCCGCCGAACGCTATGGCATCACGCCGAGCATCGATCGCTGGGTGATCGAGAACGCGCTGCGCTGGCTGGTGTCGGAAGCGGACGAGCGCGAGCGGCTGGCGATGTGCTCGATCAACCTTTCGGGCCAGAGCCTGGGTGACGACAAGTTCCTGCCGTACGTCATCGACCAGTTTCATCGCAGCGGGCTCGATGCCTCCAAGATCTGCTTCGAGATCACGGAGACCGCGGCGGTCGCGAGCTTCTCCCAGGCCAATCGCTTCATCCAGGCGCTCAAGGAGCTGGGCTGCAAGTTTGCGCTCGACGACTTCGGCACCGGCCTGTCGTCGTTCGGCTACCTGAAGCACTTCCCGGTGGATTACCTGAAGATCGACGGCAGTTTCGTGCGCGAGATCCTGCACGATCCGATCGATCGCGAGATGGTGCGCTCGATCAACGAGATCGGACATCTGACCGGCAAGCAGACGATCGCGGAGTTCGCCGAGAATGCCGAGATCATCCAGATGCTGCGCAACATCGGCGTCGACTATGCGCAGGGCTACGGCGTCGCCCAGCCGCAGCGCGTGCTCAAGGCGGTCAGCAACAACTAGCCGGGCGGCGCCGGCGCCTCATTGCGGCAGCGCGTAGGGCAAGGGCAGCGCCGTGCACGCCAGCCGGCCGGGCTCGCCCGCCGGCAGCGACTGCTCGGCCTCATGGGCCGCGCCGGGCAGGGCCGCGACCGCCAGGAACTCGCAGCGTCCGTCGGCCTGTTGCACGGCGTCGACCACGCGAAAGCTGCGGCCGTCGTCGAATTGCCCGGTATCGCCGGCCGCCAGGCGCAGCGGCGCGCGGCTCGCGAAGCGCTGCAGGCGGCGCTTGACGTGGCCGCGATAGTGAGCGCGCGCGATCACTTCCTGGCCGGTGTAGCAACCCTTGTCGAAGGCGAGCGCGTCGACGCAGTCGAGATTGAGCATCTGCGCGACGAACTGCCCGCTGGTGGCGGCGTACACCTGGGGCAAGCCGGCGGCGATGTCGAGCGCGCGCCAGCGGTCCCGCGCCATGATCGAACCGGGCGGCGGCGGCTCGTGCGCCGGCTGCAGCAGCAGCGCGCGTCGCGCGTCACGCGCGTCGTAGGCCAAGCCCGCCTCGGGAGCGGCCGCACCCTGCGGCCACGACAGGCCATAGATACGGTAGCCCGCGCTGTCGTCGCCGATCGTCAGCCGGGAGCGCAGCAGCATCCGGCGCAGCAGCGTGTGCATGGCGGGCAACAGCTCCAGCGGCGCCATCGCCAGCACCTCGTCGCTGCCGGCCGCCGCGAGCCAGAACAGTGCGAGCGTGCGGCCGTGCGGATTGTGCAGGCCGGCGCGCATCAGCGCGCCCGCGTGCAGCCTGGACAGGTCGTTCGACAACTGTCCCTGCAGGAACTTGCGGGCGTCGGCGCCGCGAAATCGCAGCAGGCCGAAGTCATCGAGGTGACAGACAGTGTTGAGATCGCTCATCGCACGAGCTCCGCTCGGCAACGCCGGCGCGGTGGTCGCTGATGCGCGATTCTGGCACACTTGTGCTCCTGCCGGTTTGCGCATCAGAGCCTCTCGCGCCGGGCCAGCCCGCGCGCCATGGCGATCGGCCATGCTGATCGGGAAGGGCGCGGGCGCTGCATCGTTTCTGGTAAGGAGTGTGCATGGCTGAGCGGCCGTTATCACCGCACCTGTCGGTGTACCGATGGGCCTACACGATGACGTTGTCGATCCTGCACCGCGCGAGCGGTGCGGCGCTGGCCGTGGCCCTGGTCGGCCTGGTGCTGTGGCTGGTCAGCGCCAGCCTCGGGCGCGATTGCTACGCGACGCTGTTGCCGCTGCTGCGCAGCCTGCCGTTCAAACTGGTGGCGTGGCTGGCCGCGCTGGCGCTCATCTACCACGGCTGCAACGGCCTGCGTCACCTGGCGTGGGACCTGGGCTGGGGCTTCGAGCGCGCCGACGCCCGCCGCAGCGCCGCACTGGTCGTCGCCGCCACCGTGCTCGCGGGCGCGTTCTGCCTCTATCTGATCCTCCGGCGCGGCGCGGGGGCGCCGTGAGCCTGCGCAGCCCGCTGGCGCGGGTGTCCTATCACGGCGCGGCCCGCGACGGTGTCGGCCACTGGTGGGCACAGCGCGTGACGGCGAGCGCGCTGGCGCCGCTGTCGGCATGGTTGCTGGTCGCGCTGCTCACCCTGCCGGCGTCGGATTACACGGCGGTCACGGCCTGGATCGGCGCCGGCTGGAATCCGGTGTTGCTGGCGTTGACGGTGCTGCTCGCATGCTGGCATTCCTGGCTCGGCGTGCAGGTCATCATCGAGGACTACGTGCACTCGCCGGGGCGCAAGATCGCCGGCCTGCTGCTGTCGATGGGCGCCCATGCGCTGCTCGCCGCCAGCGGCATCTACGCGGTGCTGCGCATCGCGCTGCGGAGCGCCGCATGAGCGCCTACGAGCTGGTCGATCACACCTACGACGTGGTGGTGGTGGGCGCCGGCGGCGCCGGTCTGCGTGCCACGCTGGGGCTGGCCGAAGCGGGGCTGTCGACCGCGTGCGTCACCAAGGTGTTCCCGACGCGCAGTCACACGGTCGCGGCCCAGGGCGGCATCAGCGCCGCACTCGCCAACATGGGCGAGGACGACTGGCGCTGGCACATGTACGACACCGTCAAGGGCTCCGACTGGCTCGGCGATCAGGATGCGATCGAGTTCATGTGCAAGGAGGCGCCGGCGGCGGTCATCGAGCTGGAGCACTATGGCGTGCCGTTCTCGCGCACCGACGACGGCCGCATCTATCAGCGGCCGTTCGGCGGCATGACCACGCACTACGGCAAGGGCATCGCGCAGCGCACCTGCGCGGCCGCGGACCGCACCGGGCATGCGATGCTGCACACGCTGTACCAGCAGTCGATCCGCCACCAGGCCGAGTTCTTCATCGAGTACTTCGCGATCGATCTGATCATGGAGAACGGCGAATGCCGCGGCGTGGTGGCGATCGATCTGGCCGACGGCCGGGTGCACCGGTTCCGTTCGCAGGTGACGATTCTCGCCACCGGCGGCTACGGCCGGGCCTATTTCTCATGCACCTCGGCGCACACCTGCACCGGCGACGGCGGCGGCATGGTGCTGCGCGCCGGCCTGCCGCTGCAGGACATGGAGTTCGTGCAGTTCCATCCGACCGGCGTCTACGGCTCGGGTTGCCTGATCACCGAGGGCGCACGCGGCGAGGGCGGCTACCTGACCAATGCCGCCGGCGAGCGATTCATGGAGCGCTACGCGCCGAACGCCAAGGACCTGGCGTCGCGCGACGTGGTCAGCCGCGCCGAGACGATCGAGATCCGCGAAGGCCGCGGCGTCGGCGAGCACAAGGATCACATTCATCTGCACCTGGAGCACCTCGGGGCGGCGGTGATCCACGAACGCCTGCCGGGCATCACCGAGACGGCGCGCATCTTTGCCGGCGTCGACGTCACGCGCGAGCCGATTCCGATCCTGCCGACGGTTCACTACAACATGGGCGGTATCCCGTGCACCATCCAGGGCGAGGTCGTGACGGTCAGAAACGGCGCTGCGGACGCGGTCGTGGCGGGGCTGATGGCAGTCGGCGAGGCGGCCTGCGTGTCGGTGCACGGCGCCAACCGCCTGGGCTCCAATTCCCTGCTCGACCTGGTGGTCTTCGGCCGCGAGGCCGCGCGCCATTGCGCCGCGGTGGTCAAGCCCAGGGCCAAGCAGCGCGCGCTGCCGAAGGACGGGGCCGATCCGGCGCTCGCGCGGCTGGATCGGCTGCGCAACGCCCGGGGTTCGCGCCCCACGGCGGCGCTGCGGCTCGAGATGCAGCGCATCATGCAGGCCGACGCCGCGGTATTCCGCACCGGCGAGACCCTGGCGCAGGGCATCGACAAGCTGTCGCGGACCTTCGCCTCGTTCGGTGACGTCGGCGTCAGCGATCGCGGGCTGATCTGGAACACCGATCTGATCGAGACGCTGGAGCTGGAGAATCTGCTGCTGCAGGCCATGGCGACGATCCACTCGGCGGCCAACCGGACCGAAAGCCGCGGCGCTCATGCGCGCGAGGATTTCCCCAATCGCGACGACGTGCACTGGCTCAAGCACAGCCTGTGCCGGGTGGACGGCCAGGGCCGGGCGCGGCTCGACTATCGCCCGGTGCACATGAACACCCTGACGGATGAGGTCGAGGTAATCGCGCCGAAGGCGCGTACGTATTGAGTCCCTACGGCAGCATGCAGTCCGCCCCGGGCGGGCTCGCTGGAGCGCAACGGATCATGGCCGAATTCAAGCTACCGCCCAACTCGCGCATCGATACCCGCGCCGGCAAGACTCATCGTGCCAGCGCCGGCGCGAAGAGCGTTCGCACCTTCAAGATCTATCGCTTCGACCCGCATGCGCAGCAGCGCCCGCGCGTGGACAGCTACGAAGTGGACATGGCGGGCTGCGGGCCGATGGTGCTCGACGCGCTGCTGAAGATCAAGAACGAGATCGATCCGACGCTGTCGCTGCGCCGCTCCTGCCGCGAGGGCATCTGCGGCTCGTGCGCGATGAACATCAACGGACTCAATACGCTCGCCTGCACCAAGGCCTGCGACGAGCTCGGCCGCGGCGACATCAACATCTTTCCGCTGCCGCACATGCCGGTGGTGAAGGACCTGGTGACCGATCTGACCGACTTCTATGCGCAGTACGCCGCGGTCAAGCCGTGGCTGCAGACGCGCACGCCGGCGGCGCCGGACCGCGAGCGGCTGCAGTCCAAGGACGATCAGCAGCGCATCGACCGGCCGTCGGCCTGCATCCTCTGCGCCTGCTGCTCGACCGCCTGTCCGAGCTATTGGTGGAACTCGGAGCGCTATCTGGGGCCGGCGGCGCTGCTGGCGGCCTATCGCTGGATCGTCGACAGCCGCGACGATGCGACCGGCGAGCGCCTCGATGCGCTCGAAGACCCGTTCCGGCTCTACCGCTGCCATACGATCATGAACTGCACCGAGGCGTGTCCGAAGGATCTGAATCCGGCCAAGGCCATCGGCGCCATCAAGCAGATGCTGGCCGAACGCCAGCACTGAGGCGCGCGGATGCCGCCTGTGCCGGACGGGAGTCGCGCAAGACTGGCGTGGCGCTGCCGCCGCGGCATGAAGGAGCTCGATCTGCTGCTGCTCGGCTGGTTCCAGGCCCAGTTCGAGGGCGCCGCCGAGGCCGAGCGTGCCCAGTTCGAGAGCCTGCTCGAGCTGCCGGATCCGTTGCTGGCGCGCTACCTGCTGGCCGGAGAGCAGCCCGAACAGCCGGAGCGGGCGGCGGTCGTACGGGCCGTCATGACGCGCTCGCGCATTATGTTGCCAGCGGGCCCGAGCGGGAACCTTCCGCCGGTCGGCCGGCTCTAAGCCACATTGGTGCCGCCTGGTACCGTCGGTTGACCTACCCTCGCATGCCCGCCTCAACTGATAGACTGCTGTGCGCGAACTTCCGGTTCGGAATCGAGTCTATCCAGGCCCCCGACTGGCGGCCTGGCAAGGTGGCGGCAGGATTGCCCCCAGGAATGTCCCCAGGAATGGCCATGGGTCCCGATGCGAGTGACTTGAGCCTGGTACGCCGGGTGCAGCGCGGGGAGCGCGGCGCCTACGACCTGCTGGTGCTCAAGTACCAGCACAAGGTGGTGAAGCTCGTCATGCGCTACCTGCGCGAGCCGGCGGACGCGCAGGACGTGGCCCAGGAGGCCTTCATCAAAGCCTACCGCGCACTGCCCCACTTCCGCGGTGACAGCGCGTTCTACACCTGGCTGTACCGCATCGCCATCAACACCGCCAAGAATGCGTTGGCCGCGCGCACGCGCAACCCGGTGAGCTTCGAGCTCGACATGCAGAACAACAGCAACGACGAGGCGTCGGATATGGTCAATCGACTGAAGGATCCGGAGACCCCCGAAGGCCTGGCCCTCACGGAGGAGATTCGGGACACGGTCAATCGGGCGATCGAGGCGCTGCCCGAGGACCTGCGCACGGCCATCGTGCTGCGTGAGATCGAGGGCATGAGTTACGATGAAATTGCAGCCTCGATGGAGTGCCCGGTCGGCACGGTGCGCTCGCGCATCTTCCGCGCCCGCGAGGCGATCGATCGGAAGCTGCGCGAAGTGTTCGAAGGCGGGCTGGGCCGGGCGGAGGAACTGGTGTGAACTCTCATGAAGTCGAGAGCCAGCTGTCGGCGATGTTCGACGGTGAATTGCCCGCGGCCGAGTGCGAGCTGCTGACGCGGCGCCTCGATCGCGACGAGAGCCTGCGCTCGCGCTGGTCGCGCTATGCCCTGATCGGGGCGGCGATGCGCTCGGAGCCGGTGGCGACCGCGCGCAGCGGCTTCGCCAGGCGCGTGAGCGCCGCGCTGGATGCGGCCGAGGGCCGGCCGCCACGCCGCGCCCGGGGCGCTACCAGCCGGATCTGGACCGGCGCGCTGGCTGCCTCGCTGGTGGTGGCGGTGGCGGGGGGGTCGATCTCCCTGCTGCGCTATGCCGGCTCCGGAGGCGATGCCGGCGTCGCCCGGATCGGGCACGACCCCGCGCCGGCGGGGGGGGCGATGGCCGTGGCGGCGCGCGCGCCGCTCGCGCCGACACGGCGCGAGACGGGCGGACTGTCCGCCGGCGCCCCGGGACCGGCAGTGGCGGTGCTTCAGCGCAGCAACGAGCCCCGCAGCTACGTGACGCCGGCGGGCAATGCCGCGGCCAACACCCGGCTGCGCACGCAGCTGGCCGATTTCATCGTCGCGCACAGTGAGTACTCACTGCCGCTGATGCGGCGCAACCTGCTGTCCGCGCTCATCAGCAACGACCCCGCCATCGACAGCAGCGCAGACAGCGGATCGCCCTACGCAAACTCCGCCGGCTCGGCCGCGGGCGCAGCGGCCGGTCAATTCGATGCGACGACCGCGACCTCATTCGTCAGTCGCTAGACCGGTCGGTGTCGCCGCCGTGCCCTGGGCGGCCGGCGTCTGCGCTGCGATGTTGAGCGGCGCCGCCGCCGCGGATGGCGCGGGCGCGGCCGGCGACGACCCGCGCGCCTGGCTCGCGCGCGCCGATCAGGCGCTGACGACGCTCAATTACGAGGGCGTGTTCGTCCACGAACACGGCGGGGAGACCGAAACCCTGCGCGTGATCCATCGCGTCGGCAGCGAAGGGGTGTCCGAGCGGCTGCTGTCGATGGACGGTTCGGGCCGGGAGTTCATCCGCAAGGGCAGCCTGCTGACCTGCTACCTGCCCGATCAGCGCGCCGTGCTGGTCGAGAAGAGCACCGGTGCCGGACTGCTGCTCGGCAACCTGCCGCGCGTCGACGCCAGCTCGGCCCGCGAGTACGAGGTCCGGCAGCTGCGGCAGGCGCGCGTCTCGGGCCGCAATACCCGCGTCATCGCGATCACGCCGATGGACGAGCTGCGCTACGGCTATCAGATCTGGATCGACGAGGCGACCTCCATGCCGCTCAAGACGCAACTGCGCACGCGCCACGGCGAGGTGCTCGAGCAGATCGTGTTCACCGATCTGCGGCTGCCGGCGCACATCGTCGCGAGCGAGCTCGAGCCGGCGGTCGATGCGCGCAACTACCGCTGGGTGCGGCACGACGCCGATACGGTCGATGCCCGCGGCCTGTCGGTGTCCTGGCAGTCCGAGTCGCTGCCGCCCGGATTTCGCATGACGGTCAGCACCCGCCAGGTGCTGCCCGGCGGCCCGGTCGAGCATCTGGTGTTCAGCGACGGCCTGGCGTCGGTATCGGTGTTCGTCGAGCTCGGCCGCGATCCCGGCAGCGAGCGCGTGAAGGACGACGCCGCGGCGCTCGGTTCGTCCTCCGCCTTTTCGACCGTGGTACAGGGCTATCGTGTCACCGCGGTCGGGGAGGTGCCGGCCGACACGGTACGCGCGATCGCGCAGTCGATACGCACCGCGGCCGCGGCGCCGGGCCTGGGCGAATCGGTCGCCGCGGGCGCGTCGCGCACCGACGAGCCGGTCGAGCGCGGCAGCTTCAGCAGCGCGGTCAAGGCGGCCGCCGCCGGCGGCGCCGGCGGCGCGGCGCTCTTCGGCAGCGCGTCCGGCCAGGCCGGTCCCGGTGTCGCGGGCAGCGCGGCCGGTGGCGGTCCGAGCGCCGCAACGGACCGGCATTGAGCCCATCCGCGCGCGAGCAGGGCGGGGCGCTGACGCTGCTGACGCGGCCCGAGTGCGGGCTGTGCGAAGAGATGCAGAGCGAGCTGGCGGCACTGCGCCGGCAGCACCCCCTGCCGCCGCTCCAGCTGGTCGACGTGGACAGCGACCCGGAGCTGCGGCGGCGCTACGGCCTGAAGATTCCCGTGCTGCTGTTCGAGAACGTCCCGGTGTGCAGCGTGCGGCTCGATGCCGCCGAGCTGCTGCGCGTCCTCGGCCGGCAGCGCGCCGGCTCCTGAGGCTATAATCCGCGCGCCCCGACCCCCCGGGGCGCTTAAGCCCAGCGATGCAACGCATACGCAATTTCTCCATCATCGCGCACGTTGACCACGGAAAATCGACGCTCGCGGACCGCCTGATCCAGCTCTGCGGCGGTCTCGAGGCGCGCGAAATGCAGGCGCAGGTGCTCGATTCGATGGACCTGGAGCGCGAGCGCGGCATCACGATCAAGGCGCAGAGCGTGACGTTGAACTACCTGGCGCGCGACGGCGAGAGCTACCAGCTCAACCTGATCGATACCCCGGGTCACGTGGACTTCTCGTACGAGGTGTCGCGCAGCCTGGCGGCCTGCGAGGGGGCGCTGCTGGTGGTCGATGCCTCACAGGGCGTCGAGGCGCAGAGCGTGGCCAACTGCTATACCGCGATCGAGCAGGGCCTGGAGGTGCTGCCGGTCATCAACAAGATCGACCTGCCTTCCGCGGATCCGGACCGCGTCATCACCGAGATCGAGGAGATCATCGGCATCGAGACCACGCATGCGGTGCGGGTCAGCGCCAAGACCGGCGAGGGGGTGCCGGAGCTGCTCGAGGCCATCATCGCGCGCATTCCGCCGCCGCGCGGCGACCGCGCCGGCCCGGTGCAGGCGCTGATCATCGATTCCTGGTTCGACAACTACGTCGGCGTGGTGTCGCTGGTGCGCGTGGTCAACGGCACTCTGCGCCGGGGCGACAAGATCCGCCTGCTGTCCACCGGCCGCGCGCATCACATCGACAAACTCGGCCGCTTCACGCCCAAGACGCTGTCGCTCGAGACCCTGAGCGCCGGTGAAGTGGGCTTCGTGGTCGCCGGCATCAAGGAGATCGACGGCGCGCCGGTCGGCGATACCATCACGCTCGACGCCCGGCCGTGCACCGCGCCGCTGCCGGGCTTCAAGCACATCCAGCCACGGGTGTTCGCGGGCCTGTTTCCGGTGAATGCCGAGGACTACGAGAGCTTTCGCGACGCGCTCGCCAAGCTCAAGCTCAACGACTCGGCCCTGCACTACGAGCCGGAGGTGTCGGCCGCGCTGGGCTTCGGCTTCCGCTGCGGCTTTCTCGGCCTGCTGCACATGGATATCGTGCAGGAGCGGCTGGAGCGCGAATATTCGCTGCACCTGATCACCAGCGCGCCGACCGTCGTCTACGAGGTGGCGCGCACCAACGGCAGTGTCGAGAGCATCGACAATCCCTCCAAGCTGCCACCCGCGAACGAGATCGCCGAGATCCGCGAGCCGATCATCACCGCCAGCATCCTGGTGCCGCCCGACTATGTCGGTGCGGTGCTCGGCCTGTGCAGCGAGAAACGCGGGGTGCAGAAGAAGATGCAGTATCTGGGCACCCAGGTGTCGCTGCAGTACCAGCTGCCGCTGGCCGAGGTGGTGCTCGACTTCTTCGATCGGCTCAAGTCAGCGAGCCGCGGCTATGCATCGTTCGACTACGTGTTCAGCCATTTCCAGCCCGCGCCACTGGTCAAGCTCGACATCCTGATCAACGGCGACCGGGTCGATGCGCTGTCGATCATCGTCCACCACGACAATGCCTATGCCCGCGGCCGCGAGCTGGTCGACAAGATGCACGAGCTGATTCCGCGGCAGATGTTCGAGGTCGCGGTGCAGGCGGCGATCGGCAGCCACGTGATCGCGCGCGCCACGGTGAAGGCGCTGCGCAAGAACGTGCTGGCGAAATGCTACGGCGGCGACATCTCGCGCAAGC
This sequence comes from Gammaproteobacteria bacterium, assembly GCA_027315105.1. GTDB lineage: Bacteria > Pseudomonadota > Gammaproteobacteria > Steroidobacterales > Steroidobacteraceae > FEN-1191. Next base: position 34,109 of record DAHUYP010000075.1, on the reverse strand, counting down.
GCAAGCTGCTCGAGAAGCAGAAGGAAGGCAAGAAGCGCATGAAGCAGGTGGGCCAGGTCGAGATCCCGCAGGAAGCGTTTCTTGCGGTGCTGCAGGTCGGGCGCAAGTGATGCGCGCCTGCCCGGCACCGGGCCCCCGCGTGCGGACGACTTCAAAGGAACAGGCATGCTGACGCAGATACTGACGATCCTGTCCATATTGGCTCTGCCGGCGACGCTGATCGCGGTGATCGACGACTGGTTCCTGCGGCCGCGGCGCCTGCTCGCCGGCCAGGTCAGGGAGCCGCCGCTGCTGGCGCTGATCTACTACGTGCTGCCGGTGCTGCTGGTGGCGGCGCTGCTGCGGCTGCTGCTGTCCGAGCGGCTCGATTTCAGCATGGTGCTGGTGCTGGTCGTGACCATCGCCGGGCTGGTGTGGCTGGCCGATCACCTGCTGTTCGCGCCGGCGCGGCGCCGGGCGGCGTTGGCCGCCGGGCGCGCCCCGGAAACGCTGCCCATGCCGGTGACGGTCGATTACGCGCGCAGCTTCTTCCCGGTCGCGGTGATCGTGCTGGTGGTGCGCTCGTTCATCTTCGAGCCGTTTCGCATTCCCTCCGATTCGATGATGCCGACCCTGCTGGACGGGGATTTCATCATCGTCAACAAGTTTGCCTACGGCCTGCGCCTGCCGGTGCTCGACCTGAAGGTGGTCAACGTCGGGGAGCCGCAGCGCGGCGACGTGGTGGTATTCCGCTTCCCGCCCGATCCGGCCGTGAACTACATCAAGCGCGTGGTGGGCCTGCCGGGCGATCGGGTACGCATGGTGTCCGATCAACTGATCATCAACGGCGTGCCGGTGCCGCTGCAGAGCGACGGCCGCTTCGACGACGGCTGCTACCACAACATGCGGCTGTCGATCGAGCAGCTCGGCAAGCACCGCCATGAGACGCTGTCCTGCCTGACCCCGGATGAGATCGTCGTGGCCCCGAGCGCCACCTGCAACCGTCGCCTGGAGCGCAACTACGAATGCGTCGAGCCGGGGGTTCCCGGCGGCCGCGACCACGGCGACTTCGAAGAAGTGGTGGTGCCGCCGGGCGAGTACCTGATGATCGGCGACAACCGCGATAACAGCTACGATGGCCGCTTCTGGGGCTTCGTGCCGGAGGACCATCTGGTCGGCAAGGCGACCCGAATCTGGTTCAATTGGGATTTCCACCGCTCGGGCGGCCCCAAGTGGAGCCGCATCTGGCGGCCCATCGAATGAGCCACGGAGCCGTTTCGAAAGGCCACAGGGAGTTTTGTCATGCGCCATTCACAGCGCGGCGTCACGTTCATCGGCTGGCTGGTCCTGCTCACGCCGGTAGCGATCGTCGTCTATGCCGGCATCCGCCTGACCCCGATCTACCTCAACTACATGCGCGTCGCCAAGTCGATGAGCGAGATGGCCCAGGAGGCCAAGGGCGGCGATAGCTCCAACGCGCAGACGCTGCGCACCTCGCTGGAGAAGCGCTTCGACATCGAGTCCATCGAGCGTCCGACGGCCAGGGACATCGACATCCATCGCGAAGGCGATCACTGGGTCGCGATCGCCGACTACGAGGACCTGGCACCCATGTTCGGCAATGTGTCGCTGCTGGTGCAGTTCCACAAGGAGGTCGACGTGCGGTGAGCGGCGCCCGCGGCTGCCGATGCCGTCGCATCGCATCCCATGAACCGCTCCGAACGCCTGCGCTCCTGGCTGCTCGAGGCGCTGGCGTACCAGCCGGCGGATCTGACGCTGTTCGAGACCGCCCTGACGCATCGCAGCGCCGACGGCCCGAACAACGAGCGGCTGGAGTTCCTCGGCGACGCCGTGCTCGGCCTGATCACGGCCCAATACCTGTTCGAGCGCTTTCCGGATGCGGACGAAGGCAGTCTCAGCCGGCTGCGCTCGCGACTCGTGAGCGGGGAATCGCTGGCGCAGCTGGCCGCCGGGCTCTCGCTCGGCGAGCTGCTGGTGCTCGGTCCCGGGGAGCTCAAGACGGGTGGTTTCCGCCGCGAGTCGATCCTCGCCGACGCGCTCGAGGCGCTGTGCGGGGCGCTGTACCTGGACGGCGGCCTGGCGGCGGCGCGGGCGGCGCTGCAGCGGCTGCTGGCGCCGGCGCTGCAGGCCCTGAGCCTGCCGGCCGAGCTCAAGGATCCGAAGACGCGGCTGCAGGAGCTGCTGCAGGCGCGGGGACTGCCGCTGCCACGCTACAGCGTCGACAGCGTCGAAGGAGAATTGCATGCGCAGGTGTTTCGCGTAACCTGCGAGGTCGAAACGATGGCGGCGCAGGCCACCGCCAGCGGCTCGAGCCGCAGGCGCGCCGAGCAGGCCGCGGCGGCGCGCGTACTCGAGCAGATCCATGTCCAGCCATGACCCACGACCCATGACGGAATTCCGCAGCGGTTTCGTCGCGCTCGCCGGCCGGCCCAACGTCGGCAAGTCGACGCTGCTCAACGCGCTGGTCGGACAGAAGATCAGCATCGTCACGCCGCGGCCGCAGACCACGCGCCATCGCCTGATCGGGCTGCTGAATCTGCCCGCGGCGCAGATCGCGTTCGTCGACACCCCGGGGCTGCACCAGGGCCCGCGGCGCGCGCTGAACCGCGCCATGAACCGGGCCGCGGCGGCCGCGCTCGGCGACGCCGACCTGGTGCTGTTCGTGGCCGAGGCGCTCAAGTGGACCGACGAGGATGAGCTGGCGCTGTCGCGCATCCGCCATGCCGACCGGCCGGTGGTGGCGGTGGTGAACAAGGTCGACCGGGTGCGGCCGCGCGAGCGCATCCTGCCCTACCTGGCATCGTTGGCGGCCCGTCATCCGTTCCGCGACATCGTGCCGATATCGGCGCTCAAGAGCCACAATCTCGAGGATCTGCTCCGGGTGGTCGTGGCCGCGCTGCCGCCGGGTGAAGCCATGTTCCCGCCCGATCAACTGACGGACCGCACGCTGGCATTTCGCATCGCCGAGACCATCCGCGAAAAGCTCACGCTCGAGCTGGTCGATGAGCTGCCGTACGGCATCGCGGTCGAAGTGGAACAGATCGAGGTCGAGGAAGACGGCCGCAAGGCCGTCTCGGCGGTCATCTGGGTCGACCGTCCCGGCCAGAAGCCGATCGTCATCGGCGCCGACGGCGCGCGGCTCAAGCGCGTCGGGCGCGCCGCGCGCCTGGAGCTCAACCGGCTGCTCGGCGAGCGCCTGCACCTGACGCTCTGGGTGAAGGTGCGCGAGGACTGGGCCGATGACGCGCGCGCGCTGCGGCAGTTGGGGATGGAATGAGCCGCTCGGTGCATCGCGTGCAGCTGGCGTGCGCCTACGTGCTGCACCAGCGTCCGTTCCGCGACAGCAGCCTGATTGTCGAGATCTTCGCGCGCGAATTCGGCCGCATGACGGTGTTCGCACGCGCGGCCCGCGGCCCGCGCTCGCGTTTTGCGCTGCTGCAGCCGTTTCGCGCGCTGCTGCTGTCCTGGAGCGGGCGCGGGGAGGCGCCGCAGCTGACCGCGGCGGAGAACGCGCAAGTGCCGCAGCCGCTGCCGGCGGCGCGGCTGATGAGCGCGTTCTACCTCAACGAGCTGCTGCTCAAGCTCATGACGCGGCATGACCCGCATCCGCAGCTGTTCGACGAGTACCAGGCGACCCTGGGGGGGCTGTGCCAGGCGGCCTCGGCCGATGCGCCGCTACGCCAGTTCGAGGCCCGCCTGCTGGCATTCATCGGCTACGGGCTCAACCTCGCGGCCGAGGCGGATACCGGGCTGCCGGTGCGCAGCGAAGCCTATTATCACTTCCGCCCCGGCGTGCACGGTTTCGTGATCGCAGAGCCCGACAGCAGCGGCGCGATCGCCGGCGGCGTGCTGCAGCGGCTGGCATCGGGCGCCGGGTTGGCAGGCGACGCCGAGCTGCGCCAGGCGCGCTCGCTGATGCGCGCGGCACTGGATCACTGCCTCGACGGGCGCGAGCTCGCAACCCGCGCCGTGGCACGATCGTTACTGCACTACCCGCGCAAGGAGCGCACCGCCTGATGCATCCGAGCATCGCCCTCGGCGTCAATATCGATCACGTGGCCACGCTGCGGCAGCAGCGGCACACGCGCTATCCGGAGCCGGTGCAGGCGGCCTTGCTGGCCGAGCAGGCCGGCGCCGACAATATCACGCTGCATTTGCGCGAGGATCGCCGCCATATCCAGGAACGCGACGTGCGGCTGCTCGCGCAGCTGCTCGGCACGCGCATGAATCTGGAAATGGCCGCGACGCCGGCGATGGTGGATTTCGCCTGCAGCCTGCGGCCGTCGGATTGCTGCCTGGTGCCCGAGCGGCGCGCCGAGCTGACGACCGAGGGCGGCCTGGACGTGGTGGCCGGAGGCGAGGCGCTGCGCGCGCAGTGTGCGCGGCTGGCTGCCGCGGGCATCCGCGTGGCGCTGTTCATCGATGCACAGGTCGAGCAGATCGAGGCGGCCGCGGCCGCCAAGGTGAGCGTGATCGAGCTGCACACCGGCGGCTACGCCGACGGCGGCGGCGCGGCACAGGCACGCGAGCTCGAGCGGCTGCACCAGGCCGCCCGGCTCGCGGCCGGCCGCGGCCTGGAGGTGCACGCGGGCCACGGTCTGAACTACCAGAACGTCGCGCCCGTCGCCGCCATACCCGGGGTCGTGGAGCTCAACATCGGTCACGCCATCATCGCCCGGGCGCTGTTCGACGGCCTGGCCGCCGCGGTGCGCGACATGAAGGCGCTGATGCTTGCGGCGCGCACCGCCTAGCGGCCGCGCATGATCTTCGGCATTGGCATCGACGTGCTCGAGGCGGACCGCATGCGCGGCAGCTATGCGCGCTTCGGCGCGCATCTGCTCGATCGGCTGCTGCTGCCGCAGGAGCGCGCGCAGTTCGCGCTCACGGGACGCCCGGAGCGTTTTCTGGCGATGCGCTTTGCGGCCAAGGAGGCGGTCGTCAAGGCAATGGGCACGGGTTTCGCCCACGGCATGTGGATCCGTGACGTGGGCGTGGTGCAGAACGCCTGGGGCAAGCCCGAGGTCATCTTCTCCGCGCGCGGCGAGCGCATGCGCCGGCGGCTCGGGATCGGCGAGGCCCACGTCACCCTGACCGACGAGGCGGGGCTGGTGGTCGCCGTGGCGGTGCTGCTGCGCGCCTCGGCGCGGCCGCGCCGGGCGGTCCGCCGCGGTGCCGCCAAGCGCGGTGCGGCCAGGCGCGCTGCGCAGGCATCGAAGACGCGGAGTTCACGCCGGTGAATTGCCTGGTGTTCGACATCGAGACGGTACCGGATGTGGAGCTGGGACGGCGGCTGTTCGGGCTCGAAGGCCTGGACGACGCGGCGGTGGCGAAGGCGATGTTCGCGCATCAGCGCGCCGACGCCAGCACCGAGTTTCTGCCGCACATCCAGCACCGCGTGGTGGCGATCGCCTGCGTGCTGCGCAGCCGCGATCAGCTCAAGGTCTGGAGTCTGGGCGACCTGCAATCGACCGAAACGCAGCTGCTGGGCCGGTTCTTCGACGGCATCGAGAAATACTCGCCCGATCTGGTGTCGTGGAACGGCGGCGGCTTCGATCTGCCGGTGCTGCACTATCGCAGCCTGAAGGCCGGCGTGCAGGCGCCGCGTTATTGGGAGACCGGCGATGAGGACACCACGTTCCGCTACAACAACTACCTGAGCCGTTTCCATTGGCGCCACCTCGATCTGATGGACGTGCTGTCGGGCTTTCAGGTGCGCGCGCGCGCCTCGCTGGCCGACGTCGCGGCGCTGCTCGGCTTCCCGGGCAAGCTCGGGTTCTCGGGCGATCAGGTCTGGGATGCCTGTCTCGCAGGCCGGCTGCAGGCGGTGCGCCGTTACTGTGAAACCGACGTGCTCAACACCTACCTGATCTACCTGCGCTTCCAGTTCCTGCGCGGCCGCCTGGACCGCACGCAGCTCGACGCCGAACTGGAGCGCGTGCGCGGCCTGCTGCGCAGCTCGGGCGAGCCGCATCACGCCGAGTTCCTGCAGGCCTGGGAGGTGCCGTCTTGAGGGGCGCCCGGGCCGCGAGCCGCGAGCAGGCGCCGAGCGAGACCGGCGTGGTGGCGGCCCTGAGCCAGGAGGGCGCCGGGGTGATCCACGGCGGCAAGACCGCATTCGTCGCCGGCGCGCTGCCCGGGGAGACCGTGCGCTTTCGCCGCCGCCGGCGCCACCGTCAATACGACGAGGCCCGGCTCGAGCAGATCCTGGTCCCGAGCGTCGAGCGCGTGAGCGCGCGCTGCGCGCATTTCGATGTCTGCGGCGGCTGCGCGGTCCAGCACCTGGCCAGCGATGCGCAGCTGCCGCTCAAGCAACGGCAGCTGCGCGACAGTCTCGAGCGGCTGGGGCGCGTCGCGCCGCAGCGCTGGCTGCCGCCGCTCGCCAGTCCGCCGTGGGGCTATCGGCGCCGCGCGCGGCTCGGCGCGAAGTACGTCGAGCGCAAGGGCCGCGTACTGGTCGGTTTTCGCGAGCGGCTCTCGAGCCTGATCGCCGGTATCGAGCGCTGCGAGGTGCTGGCGCCGCCGGTCGATGCGCTGATCCTGCCGCTGTCGGAACTGCTCACGGGGCTCTCGATCCGCGAACGCGTGCCGCAGATCGAAGTTGCGGTCGCCGACAACGCCGTCGCGCTGGTGCTGCGCGTGTTGGCGGCGCCGTCGGCTCCGGACCTGCAGAGCCTGCACGAGTTCGAGGCGCGGCACGGCGTGCACTTCTATCTGCAGAGTGGCGGGATCGACAGCGTACGCGCGCTCGGCCCGGGCGCCCCGCGGCTGTACTACGCGCTGCCGGAGCTGGGTCTCGAGATCGAATTTGCGCCGACCGACTTCATACAGGTCAACGCAGCCGTGAACCGTGCGCTGGTGCTCGAGGCGCTGCAGCTGCTGCAGCCGGACCCGGGCGCGCGCGTGCTCGACCTGTACTGCGGGCTCGGAAATTTCTCGCTGGCACTGGCGGGGCGCGCCGCGGCGGTGGTCGGGGTCGAGGGCGATGCCGCGCTGGTGGCGCGCGCGCGCGCCAATGCGCGCCGCAACGGCATCGGCAACGCCGAGTTCTTCGGCGCCGACCTCAGTGCCGACCTCGGCGGTGCCGCCTGGCTCGGGCAGCGCTATTCGCACGTGCTGCTCGATCCGCCGCGAGCCGGGGCGCGCGAGCTGCTGGCGACGATCGCGCGGCTCGAGCCGCAGCGGCTGCTCTACGTCTCGTGCCATCCCGGCACGCTGGCGCGCGATGTCGGCGTACTGGTGCACGAGCACGGCCTGCAATTGCTGGCCGCCGGAGTGGTCGATATGTTTCCGCACACGGCGCACGTGGAGTCGGTGGCGCTGCTCGCGCCGGCGCCGGCCAGGTAGCCGTTGGCAGTGGAGGCCGGCATGGCAGTCGAGATCGAACGCAAGTTTCTCGTGGCCTCGGACGCCTGGCGCGCGCAGGCGCACGGCAAGACCCTGCTGCGCCAGGGATACATCGCCAATACGCCGCGCGCCTCGGTGCGCGTGCGCCTGGCCGGCGACCAGGGCTGGCTGTCGGTCAAGGCGATGACGCCCGGCGTGGCGCGCGCCGAGTACGAGGCGGCGATCGCGGCACAGGACGCGCACGAGATGCTCGATCGCCTGTGCGAAGGGCCGCTGATCGAGAAGTGGCGGCACATCGTCGGCTACCGGGGCTGCGAGTGGGAAATCGACGAGTTTCTGGGCGAGAACGCCGGCCTCGTGGTCGCGGAGCTGGAACTCGAGTCGGAACAGCAGGCGTTCGAGCGGCCGCCCTGGCTCGGCGCCGAGGTGACGCACGAGGAGCGCTATTACAACTTCCGCCTGTCGCAAAAGCCGTTCCGGCACTGGCCCGAGAACCTGCTGGCGCAGCCATGAGCCTGGGACCGTTGATGGTCGATATCGCGGGCACCGCGCTCAGCGCCGCCGAGCGCGAGCGGCTGGCGCACCCGCTGATCGGCAGCGTGATCCTGTTCACGCGTAACTACGTCGAGCCGGCGCAGCTGCAGGCGCTGGTGGCCGATATTCAATCGGTGCGCAGCCCGCCGCTGCTGATCGGGGTGGATCACGAGGGCGGGCGGGTACAGCGCTTCCGGCCCGGATTCTCGGCGCTGCCGCCGCTGCGCCGCATCGGGCAGGCGTTCGACGCGGATGCGCAGCAGGGCATGGCCATGGCGCGTGCGCTCGGTTGGCTCATGGCCGCCGAGCTGCTGGCCTGCGGACTCGACTTTTCGTTCGCACCTTGCGTGGACCTCGATTACGGCCTGTCGGAGATCATTGGCGATCGCGCCTTCCACGCGCGCGCGCCCGCGGTGGCGCAGCTGGCCGTGGCCTACATGCACGGCATGCGCGATGCCGGCATGGCCGCCACGGCCAAGCACTTCCCGGGTCACGGCGCCGTGGTCGCCGACTCACACCTGGCGCTGCCGGTTGACCGGCGCGAGCTGGTCGACATCGACCAGGACCTGCTGCCCTATCGCCGGCTGATCGCCAACGGCCTGCCGGCGGTGATGGTCGCGCACGTGCTGTTTCCGGCCGTCGATCCGGCCCCGGCAAGCTTTTCGCGGCGCTGGATCGAGGCCGTGCTGCGCCGGGAACTGCAGTTCGCCGGCCTGGTCTTCGCCGACGATCTGACGATGGCCGGCGCGGCCGCCGTGGGTGACCTGCTGCAGCGGGCCGAGCGAGCGCTGGCGGCCGGGTGTGACGTAGTACCGGTCTGCAACGATCCGCAGGGCGTGGAGCGGCTGCTCGACCGGCTCAAGGTCGCGATCGATCCCGCCTCGCAGCTGCGCCTGGTGCGAATGCGGGGCCGCAAACAGTTGCGTTTTGAGACGCTTGCGGCTTCCGCTGCCTGGCAAAGCGCGCGAGAATGGCTTGAAAGGAGCGCGGCCTCGCCGCCGGATCTGCAGCTTTGACTCCGGAGGCGCTGACGCGGGAGGCAGATCAGGACAATGAGCCAGTGGTCGGTCGAGTTCCTGCGAGGCGTGCTGGATGCGGCGCCCGAGGGCATCGTGGTCTGCGAGGCCCGTGACGCCGATCATCCCGTGGTCTATGCCAATGCCGCCTTCGAGCGGCTGTCGGGCTACAGCGGCGAGGAATTGCTCGGACAGGACCTGCGGCGGATGCAGTCCTGGGACCGCGAGCAGGATGGGCGCACGCAGCTGCGCGAGGCCATCAAGCGCGGCGAGTCCTGCCGGGTGCTGCTGCGCAACTATCGCAAGGACGGCGCGCCGTTCTGGAACGAGCTGATGGTGCAGCCGGTGCGCAGCAACGAGGGCATGGTGACCCATTTCATCGGCTTTCATCGCGATGTCAGCGAGCGCGAGCGCCTGGGTCTGCGGCGCACCGCGGGCCTGCCGAGCTGGCTGCGCGAGGATCGGCTCTCGGGCCTGTGCTCGCGCGCCTATTTCGAGGAACTGTTGCAGCACGATTGGCAGATCGGGCAGCGCGAGGCGCGGCAGCTGACGTTGCTGGCGTTCGACATCGACGAACTCGGCGTCTACAACGATACCTTCGGCCGTGCGGCCGGAGACGCCTGCATCCGCCGCGTGGCCGGCGTGATCGGCGCCTCGTTCAAGCGCGGTGCCGATGTGGTCGCGCGCTGGGAGGGCGGCCGCATCGTGGCGCTGGTGCGCAACGGCGACCTGGCCATGGTGCCGGCATTTGCCGCCTCGGTGGCGCAGCGCGTGCTCGGCCAGCACATCCACCATCCGCGCGCCTCGCGGCAGAAATTCGTCACCGTCAGTGTCGGCGCGGCGAACATGCAGCCGAGCGCCGAGCGCGGGTTCGATGTGCTGGCGCAAGCGGCCATGCGGGCCCTGGGGCGGGCCAAACAGGATCGCGAAGCCCGGGTCGCGGTCGCGGGACCCGAGGACATGGCTTGAAGACGCCGCGCGGGCGCTTGCGCCCGCGGCGCCGGCAGGCGCTCGCCGGGCTGCTGGCACTGGGGTTCGCGCTCGCGAGCGCGGCGCAGATCGTCGACGAGCGGCCGACGCAGGTGCTCGGCAACTGGCTCACCGAGGGTCGCGACGGCATCATTCAGATCAGCCGCGCGGCGGACGGCAGCTACCAGGGCCGGATCGTCGGCGGCAACGATCCGGGCCGGCGCAACGACAAGGACCCCGATGCGTCGCGGCGTTCGCTGACGCTGCGCGGCCTGGTCATCATGCGGGGCCTGAAGTACGACGGCGATGGTACCTGGTCCGGCGGCACGATCTACGACCCCGACAGCGGCCGCACCTATCGCTGCAACCTGGAGCTGCTCGACGGCAATCGGCTCAGGCTGCACGGCTACATCGGCTTCGCGCTGCTGGGCCGCTCGCAGGTCTGGACCCGCTATCTGGGCGAGTCGATGGATCTACCCGCAGCCTCGCCCTGACGCCCCCGCCGGGGGTCGCCGGGGGGGCGGGCGACGGCCGCCGCCCGCTCAGCGCGTCGAGGCGCCGTCGGTGTGCTTGATCGGCGTCACCACGGCGATGATGCCGAACGCCGGGTGATCGAAGTACTGCCTGTCGTTGTAGCGTACGCTGCGCATGTCCTTGATGGTGTAGGTCGCACCGGCGTCCAGCGTGACGTCGAATCCCAGGTGCAGATAGATCGGGGCGCGCTCCAGATAGACCATGCCGCTCAGGCCCGGCACGTCGATACCCAGATCCGACAGCGGGATGCCCACGTGGGTGCCCCAGTTCGCCGCGCTCTGGATCCAGGCCGCGTGTGCGATCGGCCGCCAGGCGCCGCTGGTGCGCAGCGCGCTCTCGACGGCGCCCAGGCGGTAATCGCTGGCGGGCAGCACGCGCAGCACCAGCGGCGTCGGGCCGCCGCGGTTGGCGCTGCTGCCGAAGCCTCGCGCGACCGGCACCGCGCTCCAGTCCTCGGTGGCGCCGATGCTGGCGGCGCGAAAGACGATCATTTCGACACCGTACAGCGGCGCGGCCTGCTGCGCGCCGGGCGCCGGCGCGGCCGCCGGCGCCGCGGCCGCCAGTCCCGCCATGAGCAGACCCGCCGATGCGGCCAGGGACGCAATCGGACGCGCGCTCAGGCGCCTGATCCGGACGGCAGTCATCTCCATGCACCGTATCCTAGCAGGCCCCCGGATCGCGCTGTCGGCGCCGCCGGCGACGCCCACCGGCCGCGCGCGACGCGCGCGCTCACGGGGCCGCGCCGCCGAGCTGGCGCAGCAGCTGCCGCGCATACTCGAAGCGCTGCTCGCTCTTCGGCAGCGCGCGCGTGACGCGCAGTTTGAGCGGGCCTTCGAGGCGGAATTCGCGCGGCTGACGCTGCACCATTGCGATCACGCGCGCGGGCTCGACGCGGTTCTGCTGGTCGAATTGCACGCTGCCGCCGGCAGGCCCGAGCTCCAGCCGCCGCAGCCCGAGGGCGCGCGCGTCGAGCCGCAGGCCGGCCAGCCGCAGCAGATGGCCGGCCGGCTCGGGCAAGGCGCCGAAGCGGTCCACCAGCTCGGCGGTCATGTCCTGCAGCGCGGCGGCATCGGCGGCGGCGATGCGCTGATAGAGCGCCAGCCGCAGATGCACGTCCGGCACGTAGTCCTGCGGCAGCAGGGCCGGCACGTGCAGCTCGATCTCGCTGACCGCCGCCAGCGGGCGCTCGCGCGCCGGCTCGCGGCCCTCGCGCATGGCCTGCACGGCGTGCTGGAGCATCTCGAGATACATGCTCAGGCCGACCTCGCTGAGCTCGCCGCTTTGCGCTTCGCCGAGGAATTCGCCGGCACCGCGGATCTCCAGATCGTGCGTCGCGAGCACGAATCCGGCCCCCAGATCCTCCAGTGACTCGATCGCCTCCAGGCGCTTGGCGGCATCGCCGGTCAGGGCCTGGCGCGAGGGCACGATCAGATAGGCGTAGGCGCGATGGTGAGAACGGCCGACGCGGCCGCGCAACTGATGCAGCTGCGCCAGGCCGAGGCGATCGGCGCGATTGATCAGGATGGTGTTGGCGCTCGGCACGTCGATGCCGCTCTCGATGATGGTGGTGCAGACCAGCAGGTCGAAGCGGCGGTGGTAGAAATCGACCATCAGCTGCTCGAGCTCGCGCTCGCGCATCTGGCCGTGGCCGATACGCAGGTTCGCCTCCGGAACCAGCGCCGCGAGCTCGCGCGCGATCTTCTCTATGCTCTGGACCTCATTGTGCACGAAGTACACCTGGCCGCCGCGGCGCAGCTCGCGCAGCACGGCCTCGCGCAGCGTCGGGCCGTGCCATTCGGTGACGAAGGTCTTGATCGCCAGCCGCGCGGCCGGCGGCGTGGTGATCAGCGACAGCTCGCGCAGGCCGCCGAGCGCCATGTTGAGTGTGCGCGGGATCGGCGTCGCGGTCAGCGTCAGCACGTGTACTTCGGCGCGCAGCGTCTTGAGCCGCTCCTTGTCGCGCACGCCGAAGCGATGCTCCTCGTCGACGATGACCAACCCGAGTTTCCTGAAGCGCGCATTGGCGTGCAGCAGGCGGTGGGTCGCGATGACGATGTCGATCGAGCCGGCCTCGAGACCCGCGAGCACGGCGGTCGCCTCGGCGCCGGAGCGAAACCTCGACAGCGCCTCGATGCGCACCGGCCAGTCGGCGAAGCGGTCGCGAAAGCTCTGCAGATGCTGCTGCGCGAGCAGCGTCGTCGGCACCAGCACGGCGACCTGGTGGCCGGCCTGCACGGCGACGAAGGCGGCGCGCATTGCCACCTCGGTCTTGCCGAAGCCGACGTCGCCGCACACCACGCGGTCCATCGGGCGGGTGGCCCGCATGTCCTCGAGCACCTGGCGGATCGCCTCGGCCTGGTCGGCGGTCTCCTCGAACGGGAAGCCGTTGGCGAAGGTCTGGTACTCGAGCTCGCCGACCTGCAACGAGGCGGCCTGGTGCGCCGCCCGGCGCGCGTGCAGGTCGAGCAGTTCGGCGGCGACGTCGCGCACCGCCTCGGCCGCGCGCCGCCGCGCGCGCGCCCACTGATCGGTGCCGAGCTTGTGCAGCGGCGCGGTCTCGGGCGCCCCGCCGGTGTAGCGGTTGACCAGGTGCAGCGCATGTACCGGTACGTAGACGCGATCCCCGTCGCGGTACTCGAGCGCCAGGAATTCCCCGCTCTGCCCGCCGATGTCCATCAACTGCAGGCCGACGAAGCGGCCGACCCCGTAGGTCTCGTGCACCACCGGTGCGCCGGGCTCCAGGCTCTGCAGGTCGCGCAGGATCGCGGCCGGATCGGCCGCCGCCGCGCGGCGCCGCCGCCGCTCCTGGCGCGCGCGCGTGCCGAACAGCTGTGCCTCGCCGAGCAGCAGCAGCGGCGGCTGCGCGAGGCCCAGGCCGGCGATGTCCTCGGCGACGCAGATGCCGAGCCGCGCGTCGCCGGCAGCGAACTGCTGCCAGCCGGTCAGTGCGCGCGGGCGGCGGCCGTGCGCACCGAGCATCTCGGCGATGACTTCGCGCCGCCCGGGCGAATCGGCCGCGATCAGCACCCGGCCGGCATAGCCATCCAGAAACCCGGTCAGCGGCGCGAGCGGCTGCGCGGCGCGTACGTCGAGCCGGAATTCGGGCGGTGCGGCGCTCTGAAAGTCATGTACCGGCTGCGCGATCTGCAACGCTGGAGCGGGCAGCCGCTCGATCGCGACGCCGGCATGGGCCTGCAACGCCAGGCGGGTGGCGTGCGGGTCCACGAACGCCTCGGCCGGCGGCAACAGCGGACGCTCGATATCGTGCCGGCGGTCCTCGTAGCGCGCGCTGACGCTGCCCCAGGCGCGCTCGAGCGCGGCATCGGAGTCCAGGTCGCTGGCGATGACCGCCGATTGCGGCAGGTAATCGGTAATCTGCGCGGTGGAATCGAAGAACAGCGGCAGATAGAACTCGATGCCGGGCGGCGCCAGCCCTTCGCCGATGCCGCGGTAGATCGGCATGCGCGTGACGTCGCCCTCGAAGCGCTCGCGATAGCGGCGGCGAAATCCCCGGACCGCATCGGCGTCGAGCGGCAGCTCGCGCGCCGGCAGCAGCCGCAGCTGCTCGATGCGCTCGAGCGAGCGCTGCGAGTCCGGATCGAAGTGACGGATGGAATCGATGTGCTGGTCGAGCAGATCCACCCGCACCGGCGAATCCGCGCCCATCGGATAGACATCGAACAGCGAGCCGCGCAGCGCGAACTCGCCGGGGGTCGTGACCTGGCTGACGCTGGCATAGCCGGCCTGGATCAGCCGCGCGCGCAGCGGCTCGATGGCGAGCGCGGCGCCGGTCCCGAGCTCGAAGCTGCGCGCCTGCACGTAGTTGACCGGCGGCAGGCGCGTCAGCAGGCTGTCGGCGTTCAGCAACAGGATGCCGCGGGCGAGCTCGGGCAGCCGCGACAGCGTGCGCAGGCGTTCCGAAACGATATCCGGGTGCGGCGAGAACACGTCGTACGGCAGCACCTCCCAATCGGGCAGCGTCAGGATCTCGAGCTGCGCACCACCGAAGAAGCGCAGCTCCGCGGCCAGCCGTTCGAGCTCGCGCGTGTCGGCGGCGATGAACACCCAGGGACGCGAATCGGCCGTCACCGCCTCGGCCAATGCCAGCGCGCGCGCGCTGCCGTGCAGGCCGCGCCAGCGCCAGGACGGCTCGGCGACCGAGGGCAGCGGGGGATTGAGCAGAGTGGGCATCAACGGGAACGCAGCGGCCGTGCCTTCGCAACGAAGCGCGCGAGCTTAAACTGCTGTGCCACGAATACAAGCTCGGCGCGCGGCGCGCGCGCCGGTCACCGCCGGCCCGAGGCAGCAATCGCCGGCTTGCGGCTCAGGAGTTCGGCGTCACCACCGCGTCGATCACGAGATCCTTCTCGAAGAAGACGCTGAAGCCGTGGTAATCCCAGCGCGTGATCGGCGGCTGGCCGACCGCCGGATGGCGCTCCTGCGGTGCCCCGAATTTCGATTCGACCATCGCCATCGTCATGCCGCGCGCCGGCCGCGGGATGTCGGACGGCAGCACGCTGACGTGGTCATCGACGGCGATGGTTTCGGCCCCGGCAGCGCCGCCGTACAGGCCGGCGAGGACCGCCGCCAGGCCGGTTGCCAGGCCGACCGTCAGGGTAGCTGCGACAGCGGGCGTCGCCGCCGGTGCCTTCGCCTTGCTCGTGCCGTTCATAGCGCACCTGTGGGCTTGCAGTCCATGTTCGAGCAGCGACTATAGCACCGGGCTTACATAGTGCCGATTGGCCGCCGCGCGGGCGTCCGAAACTGTGATCCAGGTCCAGTTTGTCAGCCGCTGTGCTTTAATGCGGGCCCCATGTTTCAGCCGCTGCCAGTCTTCATCGGCCTGCGTTACGTACGCTCGCGCCAGCACAAGTTCTTCGTCTCCCTGATCACCTGGGTGTCGCTGGGTGGCGTCTGCCTGGGGGTCGCGGCGCTGATCGTGATCCTGTCGGTCATGAACGGCTTCGAAGGCGAGCTGCGCGAGCGGCTGCTGCTGCTGAGCGCGCAGGCGCGCGTGGTCGATGCCGGGCCGCCGGCGGCCGACGGCGAGCGCGCCCTGCGCGAGCGCCTGCAGCAGCTGCCTGGGGTCGTGGGGGTGTCGCCGTACATCGAGCTGACCGCGCTGGCGGTGCATCTGCCGGAGATGCTGCCCGTGGTGCTGCGCGGCATCGACCCGCAGCTCGAGCGCAAGGTCGCCGACGTGCAACCGCTGCTGGTGGCCGGAGACCTCGGCGCGCTGCGGCCGGGCGCCGACGCCGTCATCCTGGGCCGCGACATCGCCGATCAACTCGGGGTGCAGCTCGGCGACCGCATCACGCTGCTGGTGCCGATGGCGTCGCCGAGCGGCATGCCCGAGCCGCGCCTGCGCCAGTTCACCGTCGGCGGGGTGTTTCAGGCCGGCCTCGAAGACCACGACAATACGCTGGTCCTGGCGCAGATCGACGACGTCAGGGCGTTCGCGCCGGAGGCACTGGGGGCGAGCGGACTGCGCCTGCGCTTCACCGATCCGCTGCAGGTCGCGCGCTTCATGCCGGCGGTGCGCGCGGCGGTGGGCCGCGGCTACACCACCAGCGACTGGACGCAGGACAACGCCAGCTATTTTCGCGCCATCGGCATCGAGAAGACCATGATGGCACTGATCCTGATGCTGATCGTCGCGGTCGCGGCATTCAACATCGTCGCGATGCTGGTGATGGTGGTGAACGACAAGCGCACCGACATTGCGATCCTGCGCACCTTCGGCACCGCGCCGCGCAGCATCATGCAGACCTTCGTGACCCAGGGGCTGGCGATCGGCTGGCTCGGCGTCGCCGCCGGGGCGGCGCTCGGCGTGCTGGTGGCGCGCAACGTGGGCCGCATCGTGCCGGCGCTCGAGCGGTGGTTCCATTTCCAGTTTTTCGACTCGCAGGTCTACTACATCACCGACATCCCCTCGGACCTGCACCTGCACGACGTCGCCTGGACCAGCGGCGTCGCGCTGCTGCTGACGCTCGCCTCGACCATCTACCCGGCGCTGCGGGCGGCACGCACGCCGCCGGCCGACGCGCTGCGCTACGAATAGCATGGGGCTGCCCTACGAGTGGATGCTCGGCACGCGCTACCTGCGCTCCACGCGCGGGCGCGGCTTCCTGTCGTTCATCTCGGTGGTGTCGGCGCTCGGGCTGGCGGTCGGGGTCGCGGTCCTGATCGTCGTGTTGTCGGTGATGAACGGCTTCGAACGCGAGCTCAAGACGCGCATCCTGAGCGTCACCTCGCATGCCACGCTGATGGGCCTGAACGGCAGCCTGACGGACTGGCGGGCGGTGCAGGCGCAGGCGCTGAAGCTGCCGGGGGTGGTGGCGGCGGCGCCGTACGTCGAGGCGCAGGCGCTGCTGACGCACGGTGCGTACACCGCAGGCACCATGATTCGCGGCGTGCTGCCGCTCGAGGAGCGCCGCGCAGTCGGCCTGGCGGAGCGCATCCGCGGCGGCAGCATCGAGGATCTGACGGACGGCGGTTACCGCATCATCCTCGGGGACGCGCTGGCGTCCGCGCTCGCCGTGACGGTGGGCGACGACGTGGTGCTGATGGCGCCGCAAGGCAATGCGACGCCGGCGGGCATCCTGCCGCGCATGCGCCGCTTCCGCGTCGCGGGTATCTTTCATTCAGGCATGTACGAGTACGACCGCGGCCTGGCGCTCGTGGATCTGAAGGATGCCGCGCGCGTGTATCAGATGGGCGATGCCGTGACCGGCGTGCGGCTGGCCCTGCGGGACGCCTTCATGGCGCCGCGAATCGTGCGCGAGCTCGCGCTCAGCCTCGGCGGCGGCTATTACGTCAGCGACTGGACACGCGTGCACAGCAATTTCTTCCGCTCCATTCAAATCACCAAATCGATGCTGTTCGTGATCCTGCTGCTGGTGGTGGCGGTCGCCGCCTTCAACATCGTCGCCGCGCTGGTCATGGTGGTGAAGGAGAAGCGCGCCGACATCGCGATCCTGCGCACGCTCGGAGCGGCGCCGCGCAACGTGCTGGCGGCGTTCTCGATCCAGGGCGCGGCCATCGGCCTGGCCGGCACCGGGGCCGGCGCCGCGCTGGGCCTGACGCTGGCCGCCAATCTCGAGGCCCTGGTGCACGCTCTGGAGCGCCTGCTCGGTACCCACTTCCTCGATCCGAAGGTCTACTTCATGGGCGATCTGCCGGCGTACGCCGAATGGAGCGATGTGTGGCGCATCTGCGCGGTGGCGTTCGCGCTGTGCGCGCTGGCGACGCTGTACCCGGCCTGGCGTGCGGCCGGTACGCAACCAGCCGAGGCGCTGCGTCATGATTGACGAGCCGCCGGTACTCACGGCGCGCGGCGTGTGCCGCAGCTTTCGCGAGGGCTCGAGCACGCTCGAGGTGCTGATCGACGTCGACCTGAGCGTCGCGCGCGGCGAGCGGCTGGCGATCATCGGCGCCTCGGGTTCCGGCAAGACCACACTGCTGCAGATCCTGGGCGGACTCGACCGGCCCAATGCCGGCGTGGTCGAGGTGACCGGCCTCGATCTGCACGCACTGTCGGAACGCGAGCGCGGCGCGTTGCGCAATCGCACCATCGGTTTCGTCTATCAATTCCACCATCTGCTGCCGGAATTCTCGGCGCTCGAGAACGTCGCGATGCCGTTGCTGGTGCGCCGCGAGAGCGCGCGTACCGCCGAGGCGCGCGCGCGCGCGCTGCTTACGCGCGTGGGTCTGGCCGGGCGCCTGGGCCACCGCCCGCATCAGCTCTCGGGCGGGGAGCGCCAGCGCACCGCCGTGGCGCGCGCGCTGGTGACCTCGCCGGCGCTGGTGCTGGCCGATGAGCCTACCGGCAACCTCGATGGCCGCAATGCGGAACAGGTGTTTGCGCTGATGCTCGAGCTCAACCGCGAATTCGGCACCAGCCTGGTGGTCGTCACCCACGACCCGCGGCTAGCCGCGCGCATGGATCGCGTGCTGGAGCTGTCGGGCGGGCGTTTGGCTCAAGCGTCGGGCTTGTAGTCCCGGCGGCGCAGGTGGCGCGTGCGGTAGCGGCGTATGGCCGCGGCCCGCCAGGCGTACTCGAGCACGTAGCGCCCGATGACGCCTGCGGCGATGCCGCACACCAGGCAGCCGAGCAGGAACGGTTTCCATGCCGGGCCGAGGCCATGTTCGAGCCAGTTCCAGGTGAGGTGGAACTCGAAGCGGCGCGGACGATAGCGCAGCAGCCAGGCGCCGACACGGTAGGCCCCGTAGTAGATGGGTACCATCGTGAATGGATTGACGAAGTAGGTGCCGACCACGGCGATCGCGATGTTGAGCCGGCGCCACAGCGCCACCAGCACCACCAGCGGCAGATGCATCGGCAGCGGGATGAAGCTCACGGCGAGGCCGACGCCGAACGCCATGGTGATCGAATGGCGGTTCATCGACCACAGATGGGAGTCCGTGAGCCGCTCGCCAAATACCCTCAGGTACCACTTGTGGCGGCGCGCGTGTATCAGGCGTGCAATTCGTTTGATGATTCTGCGGGGCATCGGGACGGCACTCTAGCAGTTGCCCGGCGGCGGATCTAAGCAGGCGGTCGCGAAACCGCGCTTGCGCGCCGCCGCTTTAGGTATCATGGCCGCGCCGAACGTCGCGTCATACAACGGGAGTCGTGCTCAGAGATGTGGGAAATCGTGCAGGCGGGCGGGGCACTGATGTGGCCCATCATTCTGTGCTCGGTCGTCGCCGCTGCGATCATCCTCGAAAGGCTCTGGACGCTGCAGGATCGGCGCGTGCTGCCGCCGGACCTGACGCAGAAGGTCTGGAAGCTGGTCGAGGCCAACCAGATCAACGATAAGGTGATCGCGGCGCTCGAGCAGAACTCGCCGCTGGGCAAGCTGCTGGCCGCCGGCCTCGCCAATCGCCACCGGCCCCGGGAGATCCTGATGGAGCGGCTGGAAGACACCGGGCGCCACGTGGTCTACGAGCTCGAGCGGTTCCTCAATACTCTGGGCACGATCGCCGGGGTCTCGCCGCTGCTGGGCCTGCTCGGCACGGTCACCGGCATCATCAAGGCCTTCAATGCGATCAACGCCGGCGGCGCGGGCGACCCGCGCATGCTCTCGGGCGGTATCGCCGAGGCCCTGGTGGCGACCGCCGCCGGCCTGTGCGTTGCGATTCCGTCCCTGATCGCCTACCGCTACCTGCGCGGCCGGGTGGACCGGATCGTGGTCGAGATGGAGAAGAACGCGCTGCGCCTGGCCGACGCGGTGGAGGCCGCGGCGCGGCGCGGTCCCGAACAGCTCGCGGCCACCGGCTGACGCAGCGCCATGAACCTGAAACCGCGCCGCAACGAGGAGCCCGAGATCAACGTCACGTCGCTGATCGACGTGGTGCTGTTACTGGTGGTGTTTTTCATGCTGTCCTCGAATTTCTCGGCCGAGGGACGGCTGCGGATCCGGCTGCCGCAGGCGAGCTCGGTGCCGCTGGAACGCGCCGCCGACGGCGCGCTGGTGGTCACGGTCAGCGCCAGCGGCAGCTATCTGGTGAACGGCCGCGAGCTCGTGAACTCCAGCGCCGACACCCTGCGCGCCGCCGTCCTCAAGAGCGTCGGCAGCGCCTCGCGCGCCGCGCCCGTGACCATTCGCGCCGACGGCCGGGCGAGCCACCAGTCGGTCGTCACCGCCATGGACGTGCTGGGCCGTCTCGGCTTCACGCAGATGAACGTCGCCACGGTCCAAGACACCCCGGCGCCGCCGCCTTGAACGATTCGTCGGCGGCAGCTCACATTGGTCGGCAGAGCGTGCAGCGCGCGCGCGAGGTCTACCGCCGGCTGCTGCGCTATGCCAGGCCGCACCGGGGCATGTACCTGATCGGCGTGCTGGGCATGGGCCTGTATGCCAGCAGCGATCTGATCACGATCAAGTTCGTCAAGACCTACCTCAACGACGCGATGGCGCTGGAGCATCACATCGGCGTGCTGCGCTGGCTGCCGCTCGGCGTGCTGCTGATCTTCCTGGTGCGCGGCGTCGGCGACTACCTGGCGAACTACTTCCCGTTCTGGGTCGGGCGCCAGGTCATCAAGTCGATTCGCAGCGATCTGTTCGCCAAGTACCTGAGCCTGCCGACCGCGCAGTACGACCGCGAGTCGTCGGCGGTGATGCTCACGCGCCTGACCTACAACGCGGAAATGGTGGCGGCCGCCACCACCGATTCGCTGACCGTGATGATCCGCGACTCGCTCGCGGTCGCGTTCAACATCGGGGCGCTGTTCTGGCTCAATTGGCGCCTGGCGCTGTGCCTGATGGTGGCCGCGCCGGGCATCGGCTGGATGGTGCGCAACGTCAACATCCGCTTCCGGCGCTACAGCACGCGAATCCAGAACTCCATGGGGGACGTCACGCGCGTCGCCAAGGAAGCCCTCGACGCACACCGCGTCGTCAAGGTGTTCAACGCCCAGGAACACATCCAGCGGCTGTTCGAGCAGGCCAATGAGCTCAACCGGCACACCAACGTGCGGCTGGTGTCGGCCCGCTCGATCAGCAATCCGATCGTGCAGATGCTGGCGGCGATGGGACTCGCAATCGTGCTGCTGGTGGCGAACCGCGAGATCGCGGTCGGCGCCCTGACGGTGGCGGAACTGATCCCGTTCGTCATCGCGGCCATGCAGGTGTCGCAACCGTTGCGGCGGATATTGAACGTCGCCGGGCCGCTGCAGCAGGGTATCGCCGCCGGCGCGAGCGTGTTCGAGGTGCTCGACGCCCCGGCCGAATCGGCTGGCGGCACGCGCGCGTTCAAGCGCGCGCGCGGCGAGGTCGAGTTCCGCCACGTCAACTTCGAATATGCGGCGGACAAGGGCGCCGTGCTGCGCGACATCAGCCTCTCGGTCCCCGCGGGCAGCACGCTCGCGATCGTCGGCCGTTCCGGCAGCGGCAAATCGACGCTGGTGTCGCTGCTGCCGCGCTTCTACGACCCGAACTCCGGCCAGATCCTGATCGACGGCGTGGACATCCGCGAATACAGCCTGACCGATCTGCGGCGCCAGATGAGTCTGGTGAGCCAGGAAGTGGTGCTGTTCAACGAGTCGATCCGCAACAACATCGTGTTCGGCGCGGCCGACATCGGCGAGCAGCAGCTGCAGGCGGCGGTGCGCGCGGCGTACGTGGCGGAATTCGTCGATCAGCTGCCGCAGGGGCTCGACACCATGGTCGGCGACCGCGGCGTGCTGCTCTCGGGCGGGCAACGCCAGCGCATCGCGATCGCGCGGGCGCTGCTGCGCGACACGCCGATCCTGATCCTCGACGAGGCGACCTCGGCGCTCGATACCGCCGCCGAGCGCCATATTCAGGCGGCGCTCGATCGGCTGCTGAAGAATCGCACCACGTTCGTGATCGCACACCGGCTGTCCACCATCGAGCGCGCCGACTGCATTCTGGTCATGCGCGAAGGAGTGATCGTCGAATCAGGCGCGCACGCCGAGCTGCTGGCACGCGGCGGCGTCTATGCGGAGCTGCACCGGCTGCAGTTCAGTGCCTGACCGGGCCGTGGCGGGCGGGACGCCAGCGGCACGCCTGCAGGCGATCTGGTATCGCGCCGCAAGGCCGCCGCTGCTGCTGCGGCTGCTGTCGCGCCTGTTCGGGCTGGCCGTGAAGGCGCGGCGCACGGCCTATGCGCGCGGCCTGTGTCGCGCGCAGCGCCTGCCTCGGCCGGTCATCGTAGTCGGCAATCTCACGGTCGGCGGCAGCGGCAAGACACCGCTCGTGATCTGGCTGGCCGAACGGCTGCGCTCGCAGGGACTGCGGCCCGGCGTCATTCTGCGCGGCTACGGCGGCAGCGCCGAACGCGGCGGCGAGGCATGTAGCGTCGAACCTGACAGCGACGCGGCGATCGTCGGCGACGAGGCGTTGGTGCTGCGCCGGCGAACCGGCCTGCCGGTGGTGGTGTGCCGGGTGCGCACGCGCGCTGCGCGGCACCTGCTGCTCGAGGGCGTGGATGTCATCCTGGCGGATGACGGTCTGCAGCATCTGCAGCTCGCGCGCGACTGCGAAATCGCCGTACTCGATGCACAGCGCGGGCTCGGAAACGGCCATCTGCTGCCGGCCGGTCCGCTGCGCGAGCCGGCTGCGCGGCTGGCGGCCATGGACATCGTGGTCGTCAACGGCGAGGGCGACGCCGCGGCCGGGCTGGAGCGGGGGGCCGGGGGGCCGGGCCCGTTCGTCATGCACGTGGGCGGCGAGTGGCTGCGGCCGCTCGACGGCGCCGGCGGGCCCGTGGCGCTCTCGAGCCTTGCCGGTCAGGAGGTGCATGCGGTGGCCGGGATCGGCGATCCGAAGCGATTTTTCATGCAGCTGGCCGCGGCCGGGCTGCGAGTCCAGCCGCATGTGTTCCCCGATCATCACCGCTACCGGGCCGCGGACCTGGCGTTCGACGACCGTCTGCCGCTGCTGATGACGGAGAAGGATGCAGTAAAATGCGGTGCCTTCGGCGCCGCGAACCGCTGGTATCTGCCGGTCACGGCGAGTTTCGCCGCGGCGGATGCCGGCGCGCTGCTGGCGCGCCTGCGCAGTTGCCTCGTCCGGTCCGGCCACTAGTGCCGCGGGAGATTCATGTGGATGCACGTCTGCTCGACATTCTGGCCTGCCCGGTATGCAAGGGTCCTCTGCGCCATGAACGCAAGGAGGGGCTGCTGATCTGCCGTGCCGATCGACTGGCGTTCCCGATTCGCGATGGCATCCCGGTGATGCTCGAGGACGAGGCGCGCGTGCTGGCGAGCGATGACCGGCTGCTCGAGCGCTAGCCCGGAGCAGCGAGCCGTGTTCCGCGTCGTCATTCCGGCGCGCTACGGCTCGACCCGATTGCCCGGCAAGGCGCTGCTGCCGCTGGCGGGCAAGCCGATGATCCAATGGGTGTACGAGTGCGCGCGCCGCTCCGGGGCGCTGCAGGTCGTCGTCGCGACCGACGATCAGCGGATCGCGGCCGCGGTGCGCGGCTTCGGCGGCGACGCGCGCATCACCGCCGCGGCCCATGCGTCCGGCACCGATCGCATCGCCGAGGTGGCTCGGCACGAGCGCTGGGGCGATGCCGAGATGGTCGTCAACCTGCAGGGCGACGAGCCGCTGATGCCCGAGCAGCTGATCGATCAGGTCGCGCGCCTGCTCGCGGCATATCCGGCGGCCGATATGGCGACGTTGTCGATACCGCTCGACTCGGTGCGCGAGCTGCTCGACCCCAATGTCGTCAAGGTGGTCGCGGACCTGCAGCAGCGCGCGCTGTACTTCAGCCGTGCGCCGATCCCGTGGTCGCGCGAGAGCGCACCCCTGGGACCGGCCAGCCAGAGCAGCTGCGCCGGGGCGCGCCGCCACCTGGGCATCTACGCCTATCGCGTGGCGGCGCTGCAGCGCATGGCGGCGCTGCCGCCGAGCGCGCTCGAGGCGATCGAGAAGCTCGAACAGCTGCGGGCGCTCGAGAACGGCATGGACATCCGCGTCGCCGACGCGCTGGCGGCGCCGGGAGCCGACGTGAACACCGCGGCCGACCTGGCCGGCGTCGAAGCGCGCCTGGCCGGCCGCGGTGGCTGATCGATCGCGCTACTCGTCGCGCCGATTGCCGAGGCCCGGATCGACGGGCGCGGAAGACCACACGACGTGAGGCTTCTGCTCCGGCGCTGACGGCGGCGGCTGCTCGGTGCCGCCCGCGGCTTCGGCACCGCCGGCGGCATGACTGTCGCCGTGCCCGCCAGGAGCGGCCGCGGGCGGCGCGCTCGCGGTCTCCGCATGGCCCGCCCCCCAGCTGTAGTCGGTGGCGGACGGGGAGAACGCTGGAGCCGGTCGAGGGGCCTCCGCGCCCATGTCGCGGCCGGTTTCGCTCTCACCGGCCGGCGAGCCGCCATTCTGGTAGCCGCCCTGGCCTTGCGGCTCGCGCGGGCCGCCTTCACGAAGGCCACCCCCGCCCCCGCCGCCGCGACGGCGCCGGCGCCCGCCGCGCCGTGAGCGGCGCTCGCCGCGCGGTCGCTCCGTTTCGCTCCGAGCGGCCAGCTCGCCGCCCTGATCCGGCTGCGGCGCCTCGAACGCCGCGTCGCGCGGCGCTTCCTGCTCGCGCGGCACTTCGCTGCGGCGAGGCTCCTCGCGCCGCGGTTCCTCGCGGCGCGACTCATCGCGGCGCGCATCCCGGCGCGGCTCGTCGCGCCCACGGCGGCTGTCGTCACGATGCGAGGCATCGCGCCGTGAGTCCTCGCGCCGGCCGCCGTCGCCGCGGCGTTCCGGCCGCCGCTCTCGTCCGCGCGCGCCGCCACGCTCGCCGCGCTCGTTGCCGCTGCGACGCGGTTCGCGCCTGGGCTCCTCGGTCGTCGCCGCGGCGACTGCGAGCGCGGTTGTCGGCGCGGATACTGCCGGCGTGCCGAACCAGCCCTTGAGGCGCTCCCAGAAACCGCCCGCCGCGGGCCGCTCGCCGGCCGCAGCCGTCTGCGCGCTCGCGACCGGAGCCGCGGCAGCGCTCACCACCGGGGCCGCGGTCTTGGGCAGCAGGGCTGCCACGGCGGGTTGTTCGGCCGGCGCCTTCTTGTCGCGCTCGGCCAGATCGGCCGCGGCGGGCGCGGCCGCGATCTGGTAGCTGATCTGCGTGTTCTCGGACAACGATGCCTCGTCGTCGCGCACCCGCCGGATCGAATATTCGGGCGTCTGAATGTGCGGATTCGGCACGATCGTCATCTGCACCCGGCTCTTGTCCTCGAGCGTGCGCAGCGCGTCGCGCTTCTCGTTGATCAGATACGTGGCCACGTCCACGGGTACCTGCACGATGATGCGAGCGGTGCGGTCCTTGCGCGCGTCCTCGCCGATCAGGCGCAGGATCGACAGCGTCATCGACTCGATGCTGCGGATGCTGCCGATGCCGTTGCAGCGCGGACAGACCAGATGGCTCGACTCCCCGAGGCTCGGCCGCAGGCGCTGGCGCGACATCTCGAGCAGTCCGAAGCGCGACAGGCGTCCGATCTGGATGCGGGCGCGGTCCATCTTCATCGCATCGCGCAGGCGGTCCTCGACCTCGCGCTGGTTCTTCTGCGACTCCATGTCGATGAAGTCGATCACGATCAAGCCGCCGATGTCGCGGATGCGCAGCTGGCGCGCGATCTCCTCCGCCGCCTCGAGGTTGGTATTGCAGGCGGTGGTCTCGATGTCGCTGCCGCGCGTGGCCCGTGCCGAGTTGATGTCGATCGACACCAGCGCCTCGGTATAGTCGATCACCAGGCTGCCGCCCGAGGGCAGCTGCACCTTGTGCGCGTAGGCCGACTCGATCTGGCTCTCGATCTGATAGCGGGTGAACAGCGGGATGTCGTCGGCGTAGAGCTTGAGCTTGCGCTGCGCATCGTTGGGCATGAAGCGCTGCATGTATTCCATCGCCTTCTGGAACGCGCCCTCGTCGTCGACCAGAATCTCGCCGATATCGTCGGTCAGATAATCGCGCAGCGCGCGCGTCACCGCGTCGCTTTCCTGGTAGACGAGGAACGGTGCGCCGCGGCTGTTGGCCGCCTCGGCGATGGCGTCCCACTGGGTGCGCAGGTTATCGAGGTCCCACTGCAGTTCCTCGGCCGAGCGGCCGACGCCGGCGGTGCGCACGATCGCTCCCATGCCCTCGGGCACCTGCAGCTGGCCCATGACCTCGCGCATCTGGTCGCGGTCCTCGCCCTCGATGCGGCGCGATACGCCACCGGCGCGCGGGTTGTTGGGCATCAGCACCAGGAAGCGGCCCGCCAGGCTGATGAAGGTCGTCAGCGCGGCGCCCTTGTTGCCGCGCTCTTCCTTCTCGACCTGGACCAGCAGTTCCTGACCCTCGGTGACCAGCTCGCGGATGTTGAGCCGGCCCTGCGGCTGGGTGCGGAAATAGTCGCGCGAGATTTCCTTCAGCGGCAGGAAGCCGTGTCGCTGCGACCCGTAGTCGACGAACGCCGCCTCCAGCGACGGCTCGACGCGAGAAATGCGGGCCTTGTAGATGTTGGCCTTCTTCTGTTCCCTCGACGGTATCTCGATGCTCAGGTCATACAGTTTCTGTCCATCGACCATCGCGACCCGCAGCTCTTCCTGCTGGGTCGCGTTCACTAACATTCTTTTCATTTGCCTCTGCCAAAATTGGATGAGCGGCCGTGGTTACCGGAAAGTGCACGTGTGGGGGCACCTTCACGGAGCCGCCGTGGGCAGGGGAACACCCGAAGATCGATTGGCGCGTCCGATTGGTCATCGTCTCTGTGGTCATTGACGTCATTGACTCATGGCCGCCATTCTTGGCGGCGCGCCTGGAGACCTTGAGGTCCACTGACCGGCGGCACGCTCGTGGGCTCGAACTTTCGGAGGAGCAACTGGGCGAGCGCGGACCGGATCGGCCGACTTATGCGCGATGGCCTCGATTCCGAGGACCAACTACCATGCGGCGCTTGGCCGCAGTCTCATTGCCATGGTGCCGGACCCGATTCCTGGAGATTGCGATGTCCGGCGTGGGGCAACGGCGCGATTATAGCGTTACACGTCACTGGAAACAAACACTTAAAGCCGCCTGGGGCGCCTTGGGTCAACGCGGCGCGCGGGTTGGACGCCATCGGCCGCCGCCGAGGAGAGCATCTTGTCCGAGACCGAACCGATCGCCCGCAGCGCCCCGAGGTCGGCCGTTCGCCACCTCGAGATCGACGCCGAGCAGCAGGGCCAGCGTCTGGACAAGGTGGTTGCCCAACAGCTGCCCGGCGTGCCCCGCAGCCGCGTCTTCAGGCTGATTCGCCGCGGCGAAGTGCGGGTCAACGGGCGGCGCGCGAGCCCCGAGCAGCGGTTGGCGGCCGGCGACACCGTACGCCTGCCGCCGGTGCTCACGAGCATGCCCGAGAGCCCGCGCCGGGCCCCCGCGAGCCTGGTTCAGACCCTGGAGCGCGCCGTGATCCACCAGGACGAGCGCCTGCTGGTACTGGACAAGCCGGCCGGCGTGGCGGTGCATGGCGGCAGCGGACTGTCCTTCGGCATCATCGAGGCCCTGCGCGCGTCGCGGCCGGATGAGACGCTCGAGCTCGCGCATCGCCTCGATCGCGATACCAGCGGCATCCTGCTGGTCGCACGGCGCGGCTCGGCACTGCGCACGCTGCATGCGCTGCTGCGCGATGGTGCGGTGCAAAAGAAGTATCTGGTGCTCGTGGCCGGGCGCTGGAATCTCGGCCATAAGCGCATCGATGCCCCGCTGCGCACCGACCTGCGGGTCGGCGGCGAGCGCACCGTGAAGGTGGACTCGCACGGCAAGCGGGCGCTGACCGAGTTCCGTCTGGTCGAGGCCTACGGGACTCGCGCATCGCTGATCGAGGCCACGCTGCACACCGGCCGCACGCACCAGATTCGCGTGCACGCCGCGCATTGCGGCCACCCCGTGGCCGGGGACGACAAATACGGCAGCAAGAGCCTCAACGAGCAACTCGCGGCGCTCGGGCTCAAGCGCATGTTCCTGCATGCGCACAGCTGCTCATTCGTCTGGCCCGACAGTGGCACGGAACAGAGCTTCAGCGCGCCGTTGCCGGCCGACCTGCGCGCCGTGCTCGAGGCGCTGGCCGGCAAGCGCACGCGGGCGCGCGGCGGGGCGCCGCGCCGCGCCGGCGGATGATCCGCTGGGCTTCCATCTCGGGCCGCCGCTATGGCAGCGCGTATCCGAGTTCGCGCAGCGCGCCGGCGGTCCGGATCAGCGGCAGACCGACCAGCGCGGTGGGGTCCTCGCAGACGATGCGCTCGAACAGACTGATGCCCAGGCCCTCGCAGCGAAAGCCGCCGGCGCAATCGAAGGGCTGCTCGGCAGCGATATAGCGCTCGATCTCGGCGTCGCTCAGAGGCCGCACGTGGACCGTGGTGGTGTCGACGAACTGCAGGGTTCGAGCGCGCTCGGCGCTCAGCACGGCCACCGCGGTATGGAAGCTCGCCTGCGAGCCGGAGAGCCGCCGCAGCTGTGCGCGGCAGCGCACCGCATCGCCGGGCTTGTCGAGCAGTTCGCCCCGGCAGACGGCGACCTGGTCGCTGCCGATCACGGTGCTGGCCGGATGGCGCGCGGCGACGGCGGTGGCCTTGGCGAGCGCCAGGCGCACAGCACGCTCCAACGCAGGCTCGCCGGCCCGGGCGATCTCATCGACCTCCGGGGCGACGCAGGCGAACGGCAGGCGCAGGCGGCCGAGCAGCTCGCGCCGATAGGACGAGGTGGAGGCGAGGATCAACCGCGCGCCTACCATGCCCGGCGTGAAAAGCGTGCGTGAATCAAAGGGTTGGCAGGCCTGGTATTTTTGACTTGCCGCGGCACTAAACCTATTATACGCGCCCCATGCCGGGCGGCGCCTCGAAGCTACACGACGTCAGAAAGCTGGCGGATACGCGTGCGACGTTAGACCTGGATATCCCAGTGGCGCAGCTGCCGGGCCTTCCGGACGAGATCGTCTCCGGCAGCGCTCAAGTGCACGCGCGTCTGCAGTTCGGTCGCGAGCGTGGCTACATGGTCGCGCAGGTCGCGCTGAGCGGGCAGCTGGCGTTGATCTGCCAGCGCTGCATGGGACCGATGGCGTTGCGCATCGACGTCAACTCGCCGGTGCTGCTGCTCGAGTCGGAGGCCGAAGCGGAGGGCGCACCCGCGGACTGGGAGACGCACCTGGCCGCCGAGGGACGGCTGAGCCTGGAAGCGCTGGCGGCCGAGGAATTGTTGCTCGCATTGCCGATCGTGCCGTTGCACGCGGATCCGGGCAGCTGCATCGGGGCCGCCGAAGCGGCCAGTCAGGCGGCGCGCGGGGCCGCCGCTGCGCCGGCGGCGACGGCGCGACCGTTCGAGGGTCTGCGCTCGCTGCTGCAGCGGGGCTCGAAGTCGGATGAATAGTTTGGATTTGCTCTAGGAGTCTGGATCATGGCCGTACAGAAAAGTCGCAAGACGCCGTCGAAGCGCGGCATGCACCGCTCGCACTCCGCGCTGCCGGCACCCGCGTTGTCGGTCGATCCGCAATCGGGCGAGCAGCATCTGCGTCATTGCATCACGCCGGACGGCTTCTACCGCGGCCGGCGCGTGATCGAGAAAGAGGCCGAGCCGGAAAGCCAGGAGTAATGCCGCGCGACGCGGTTCAGCGGCGGGCATTCAGCGTGTATTCGCGCATCGTCGGCACCGGCAGCTACTTGCCGGAGCAGATCGTCACCAATTTCGATCTGGAGCGCCGCATGGATACCAGCGACGCCTGGATCCGCGAGCGCACCGGCATCGAGCGCCGGCATATCGCCCCGCTGGGGCAATCGAACGTCGATATGGCGGAACAGGCCGCGCGGGCCGCGATCGCGGCCGCGGGACTGCAGCCGACCGACATCGATCTGATCTCCTTCGGCACCACGACGCCGGATCTGGTGTTTCCCAATGCGGGCGTGCTGCTGCAGGCCCGCCTGGGTTGCCGCGGCGGGCCGGCGTTCAGCCTGGAGGCGGCCTGCAGCGGTTTCATCTATGCGCTGGCGGTGGCGGACAAGTTCGTGCGCGCCGGCGACGCCAAGCACGCGCTGGTCGTGGGTTCGGAAATCCTGTCGCGCATCACGGATCACAGCGACCGCAGTACCGCGATCCTGTTCGGCGACGGCGCCGGCGCCGTGGTGCTGGCCGCGTCCGCCGAACCGGGAATCCTGTCCACCCACCTGCACGCCGACGGCAGCTACCAGCACCTGCTCTACTGCACGGGCGGCCCCGCGCGCGGCCCGGCGCCGGGCAACATGCCCCCCGGCGACGTGGTGCGCATGGCGGGCAGCGAGGTATTCAAGATCGCGGTGACGCTGCTGGGCCGCATCGTCGATGAGACGCTCGCCGCCAATCATCTCGAGAAGAGCGATATCGACTGGCTGGTGCCGCACCAGGCCAACATCCGCATCATTCAGGCGGTCGCGCGGAAGCTCGGCTTGCCGATCGAGCAGGTCATCGTCACCGTGCAGGAGCACGGCAATACGTCCACCGCCTCGGTGCCGCTGGCATTGGACGTGGGGGTGCGCGACGGGCGCATCAAGCGCGGCGATCTGCTGTTGCTCGAGGCCCTGGGCGGCGGCGTCACCTGGGGCTCGGCGCTGCTGCGCTATTGATCCTGCGCCGCCGCCCGGCGGCGGGGCCGGCGCCATGAAAAACGCCGCGCAATGCGCGGCGTTTCATCAGTCAGGCCGTCCGACCTGTTACTTCGACACCGACTTCTTGAACATGCGGTCGATCTTCTCGTTGGTCGCGTCGACGGACGACTGCGCGGCCTGCGCAGCAGACAGAGCCTGGTTGGCCGTGCTCTGAGCGGCACTCGCCGCCTGCGCGGCCTGGCTCGACGAGTTCTGGGCGGCGCTGGCAGAGCGAGCGGCAGAGTCGGCCGAGGCCTTGGCGGCGTCGACTTCGGTCTGCAGCTTGCCGACCTGCTGCTTCAGGCTATCGATGTCTGCCTGCAGCGGCTTGATGTCTGTGCAGCCGGCGAGCGCAACGACCACGGCGGCAGCAGCCAGCTTCACAACGATTGTCTTGTTCATTACTCGATCCCCTTTGACTTGCACTGGATATACCGCTTCGTGCCCGACGTTTCCGCCGCGGGACGATTTTGCGGGGCCACAACTTGACCAAATTTGACCTTCGATTGCAATAGCAACCTCAGGATCCGCTTGTCGGCGAACACCGACATTCTAATAGCATACGAGCGCCAACATGAATGTGGAATGAACGTATGCCGATTGGCCGCGGAATCCTTGCCGTCGCTGCCGCGCGCGTACACCGCCGGCAATGACGCGAGCCGTGCACAATCAATCGCTGCGCACGCGCCGCGCATTCGAACTCGCGAGCAACGGCGTTCGGCACGCCGGTCGGTCCTCTGCCGACGCGGCATGCTTCATTTGATGCGGCCGACCGGGCCCCTGGACCGGCAGCGCTCGCGCCTGGCGGACGCAGTCGATCAAGGCTGTTGCGCCTGAGTACCGGCACTGTATATAATTACAGCCATGTCCGATCTGACTCCACGCCAAGCCCGCGTGCTGCATTTCATCCAGCACAGCCTCGCGCACACCGGCATGCCGCCCACACGCGCGGAGATCGCGGCGGAACTCGGGTTTCGGTCGCCGAATGCGGCCGAGGAGCATCTGCGCGTACTTGCGCGCAAGGGCGTCATTCAACTGCTGCCGGGCGCGTCGCGCGGCATTCGGCTGAGCGACACCATGCGCGAGCAGCTGGCGTTGCCGCTCGTGGGTCGCGTCGCTGCCGGCCGTCCGATCCTGGCGGAAGAAAACGTCGTCGAGCATCTGCAGGTCGATCCGGCGGTGTTTCATCCGCGGCCGCACTATCTGCTCAAGGTGGTCGGCATGAGCATGAAGGACGCCGGCATCCTCGACGGCGACTTGGTGGCAGTGCATCGCACCAGCGAAGTGCGCAATCGGCAGATCATCGTTGCGCGGCTGGAAAATGAGGTCACCGTCAAGCGCTACAAGCAGGAGGGCAGCGTGGTCTGGTTGCTGCCCGAGAATGCCGACTTCGAGCCGATTCGCGTCGACCTCGAGCAGGAATCGATGCTGATCGAAGGGGTCGTGGTCGGCGTGCTGCGTCGGGGCGTCAGCGGCTCGTCGGCGGGCACCGGCCTGCCCGGCCCGCCCGGCAAGGCCGGCTAGCCCGCCCGGCTCGCACCCTAGCGCCGTGCCTTCGCGCCCGGCTGCTGCGTGGGCTGCGGATCCGGCTCGCCGATGTCGTAATCCTCGAAGTCGCTGATGAGCTCCGCGGTGCGCTTCTGCTCGAGACGCTGCTCCAGACGCCGCCAGGCCGGCTCGCCCACCTTGATGCTGCGGCGCTTGGCGATCTCCATGTCCTTGATGGCGCGATCGAGATCGAGGTCATCGTCACCCGCGATCTCGTCGTCGTCGTCTTCCTCGAATTCGTCGGAGTCGGTATTTCCGCCCATGAGGTTCTGTCTCAGCGTTGACCCATAGCGCCGTACAGTGTCGAGCGGAAAATAATGCGATTCAAAACACGATGCAACGGCGTGATCAGCGGATCAGCGTATTCATCTCGAAAATCGGCAATAACATCGCAAATACGATGCCCATGACGAACAGGCCCATGCCGACGATCAGCAGCGGTCCGAGCAGGCCCACCATGGCGGACAGCAGGCCCTCGAGCTCGCGCTCCTGATTGGTGGCGGCGCGCTCGAGCATCGCCTGCAGCTCGCCGCTCGATTCACCGCTCGAGATCAGGTGGATCGTCATCGGCGGGAACAATCGGCTGGCGGCCAGCGAGCGGCCGATCGGCGCCCCCTCGCGCACGCGCGCCGCCGCATCGGCGACCGCATCGCGCATCGGCAGGTTGGTGATGACCTCACTGGCGATGCGCAGCGAGTCGAGCACCGGCACGGCGCTGGCGACCAGGATGCTCAGCGTGCGCGTGAAGCGCGCGGTGTTGAAGCCGCGCAGGATGCGGCCGACCAGCGGCAGATCCAGCAATGCGCGGTGGTAGCGCCGGCGCGTGTCGCGCGACTTGAGCGCGCGCGAGGCGACGAAGCCGGCCGCCGCGGCCGCGAGCAGCAGGTAGATGCCGTTGTCGCGCAGGAAGCCGCTGACCCCGACCAGCACGCGCGTCGCCATCGGCAGCTTGGCGTGGTTGGCCTGGAACACCTCGACCACTTTCGGTACCACGTAGGTCAGCAGGATCGAGACGATGCCGAAGCACATGACCGTGAGCACCAGCGGATAGAGCATCGCGCCCATGACCTTCTGCCGCATCTGCTCGCGCGTCTCGGTGTACTCCGCGAGCCGTTCGAGCACGGCGTCGAGATGGCCGGATTGCTCGCCGGCCGACACCGTGGCGCGGTAGATCTCCGGGAACACGCGCGGGAAGTCGGCCAGGCCGGTCGCGAGCGTGTGGCCCTCGACCACCTTGGCACGCACCCCCAGCACGATGCTCTGCACGCGCGGCTTCTCCGTCTGCTGCGAGATCGCAAGCAGCGCCTCCTCGAGCGGCAGGCCGGCGCGCACCAGCGTCGACAGCTGCCGCGTCAGCAGCGACAGATCGGCGGCCGAGACACGGCGGCCGAGCAGGCTCAACGGGTTGCCGCGCCGCCGGCGCGATTCCTCGGCTGCAACCGCCTCGACCGTGACCGGCAGCAGCTGCTGTTCGCGCAGCAGCGAGCGCACGTGCCGCGCCGTGTCGCCCTCGATGACGCCCTTGCGCGCCCGGCCCGCCGGGTCTACCGCCGTGTACTCGAACGCTCCCATGACCCGAAGTCTAATCCTCGCGCGTCACGCGCAGGACTTCCTCGATCGTGGTCTCGCCCTTGAGCACGCGCGCCAGGCCGTCGTCGCGGATCGAGGGCGTGAATTTGCGCGCGTAGCGCTCGATCTGGTGCTCGCTGACGCCGTCGTGGATCATGGTGCGCAGCGTGTCGTCCACCAGGATCAGCTCGTAGATGCCGGTACGGCCGCGGTAGCCGCCGCCGGCATCGCGCCCCGGCCGATAGAGGGTGGGGGAGGGATCCGCCGGCTGCAGTCCAAGCAGCCGGCGCTCGTATTCGCCCGCGGTGAACGCCTGCCGCGAGTCCGCATTGAGCACCCGCACCAGGCGTTGCGCCAGCACGCCGATCAGGCTGGAGGAGAGCAGGAACGGCTCGATCCCCATGTCGCGCAGGCGCGTGAGTGCGCCGGCCGCGGTGTTGGTGTGCAGCGTGGAGAGTACCAGGTGCCCGGTCAGGCTCGCCTGCACGGCGATCTGCGCGGTCTCGAGATCGCGGAT
>DAHUYP010000084.1 GCA_027315105.1 Gammaproteobacteria bacterium | reverse complement strand
GCCGCCGCCGCGCGCCGGCGGCGTGACGGCCCCGGCCGCAGCGCGGCGGGGACGGTGCACACGAAATTGCCACCCGATCGCGGCCGGAAAGGTTCCTGAAAGCCGCGGCCGGTAAGCTGCTGCGGTTTCGAGCGAGCCACGCCGACCCCTCCCCGCATGCCACGATCCGGCCGAGAACAGCATCCGACCCAGCGCGCTTTGGCCTGGGCGCGGCGCCGGCGCACGGCGCCGTTCACGGCGCTGATCGCGCTCGGGGCTGCGCTGTGGCTGCTCGGCGGCCGTGTGACGGCTGCACTGCCGAGCGCGACTGCACTGCCGGGCGCGGCGGCGCCGAGCGCGACGGCGCCGGCGGCCGGCACATTTCGGCTCACGGATCAGCAGCTGCGCTCGATCACGATCGAGCCCGTGGTCAGCATCAAGTTCCACAGCGAGGAGATCACCGACGGCAAGATCGCCTACAACGGCGATGCACTCACGCCGGTGTACTCCCCGTATTCCGGGCGCGTCACGCGGGTGCTGGCGGCGCTCGGTGCCGCGGTCCGAAAGGGCGAGCCGCTGTTCGAGCTCGAGGCCTCCGAGTATGCGCAGGCCGAGAGCGATCTGCTCAGTGCCGCGGCGCGAGTCAAGCTCGACAGCATCAACGAGCAGCGCAAGCACGCCCAATACGACGCGCACGGCGGCTCGCTGCAGGACTGGCAGGAGGCGCAGAACGATCTGAGCGCCAGCCGGGCGGCGCTCGCGGCGGTGCGCAACCGGTTGCGCATTCTGGGCAGGAGCGACGGCCAGATCGACGCCATCATCGCGCAGTCCAAGCCCGACGCGCGCGTGGCGGCCGTGGCCCCGATCGCCGGCGTGGTGGTCGATCGGCAGATCGGTCCGGGTCAGTTCGTGCAGGCCGGGGCGGCGACGCCGGTCTATACGATCGCCGATCTGTCCACGGTGTGGCTGGTCGCGAACGTGCGCGAAGCCGACGCCGCGCGGGTTCGGGTCGGACAGAGCATGACGGTGCAGGTGCTGGCACTGCCGGATCGTGTCTTCAAGGCGCACCTGTCCCATGTCGGCCCGGCGGTCGATCCCGCCAGTCGGCGCGTGCCGGTGTATGCGGTGATCCAGAACCCCGATCATCTTCTGAAGAACGAGATGTTCGCGACCTTCGCGATCGCGACCAGTCCGGATTCGCTCGCGAGCGCGGTGCCGCGGGAAGCCGTGATCTACGAAGGCGAGACGGCGCGGGTGTGGGTGCTGCGCACGGAGCACGATGTGGAATTGCGCGCGGTGCGTCTCGGACGTGTGCACGAGGACTGGATCGAGGTGCTGCAGGGCCTTGTCGCCGGCGAGCGCGTGGTCACGCGCGGTGCGCTGTTCATCGACCGCGCCGCGAGCGGCAATTGAGCCAGGCGCGGCTTGAGGGCGCAGTAGCCGCAGGCGCCGCACGGCCATGATGAACGCGATCGTCGCTTTCGCGCTCAAGCAGCGCCTGCTCATGCTGGTGCTGCTGGCGATGGTGCTGATCGCCGGCGTGGTGAGCTTCACACGGCTGAACATCGAGGCCTACCCGGACCCGGTGCCGCCGCTGGTGGACATCGTCACGCAGTCCTCGGGACAGTCGGCCGAGGAGATCGAGCGCTACATCACGATTCCGATCGAGGTGCAGATGGCCGGTATCCCGAACGTCAGTTCGGTGCGCACGATCTCGTTGTTCGGATTGTCGGACGTCAAGGTGCAGTTCACCTACGACTTCACTTACCAGCAGGCGGAGCAGTGGGTGATCAACCGGCTGGCGCAGCTGCCGCCGCTGCCCAATGGCGCGCAGCCGCAACTCTCGCCGGACAGCCCGATCGGCGAGATCTATCGCTATCGCGTGCTCGGGCCGCCCGGCTATTCGGTCATGGACGCCAAGACGCTGCAGGACTGGGTGCTCGAGCGACGCTTCAAGGCCGTTCCCGGCGTGGTCGACGTGACCGGTTGGGGCGGCATGACCAAGGCCTACCAGATCACGGTCGATCAGCATCGGCTCGCCGCGTTCCGCCTGTCGCTGCCGCAGGTGCTGCAGGCACTGGGCAACAGCAATCTCAACGTCGGCGGGCAGACGGTCAATATCGGGTCGCAGGCGGCCGTGGTGCGCGGCGTGGGGCTGATCCACTCGCTCGACGACATTCGCGACACGATGCTGAGCTCGAGCCGCGGCACGCCGGTGCTGGTGCGCGACGTGGCCACGGTCGAGGTCGGCCACCTGCCGCGGCTCGGCATTGCGGGACAGGATGGAGCGGATGACATCGTGCAGGGCGTGGTGCTCATGCGCCGCGGCGCCAAGAGCATCCCCACCATCCGCGCGGTCGAAGCCGAGTCCGACAAGATCAACGCCTCCGGCGTCCTGCCGCCCGGCGTGCGCATCGAGCGCATCTACGACCGCAGCGAGCTCATCAGCGTGACCACGCGCACCGTGCTGCACAACATGGTGCTCGGAATCGTGCTGATCTTCCTCATCCAGTGGCTGTTCCTCGGCAATCTGCGCAGCGCGCTGATCGTCGCCACCACGATCCCGTTCGCGCTGTCGTTCGCGATCGGCCTGCTGCTGCTCAGCGGCGAGTCGGCCAATCTGCTGTCGGTCGGGGCGATCGACTTCGGCCTGATCGTGGATGCCTCGGTGATCATGGTCGAGAACATCTTCCGCCATCTGGCCGAGAGCCGCGAGGCGCGGCGCACCGGCGCGCCGCTGCTGCACCGGGTGCGCGGGCGTGACGAGTTTCGCGGCAAGTTCGCGGTGATCGCCAATGCCGCCACCGAGGTGAACCAGGCGATCCTGTTCGCGGCGGCGGTCATCATCGCCGGCTTCGTGCCGCTGTTCACCCTGAGCGGCATCGAAGGCCACATCTTCGGCCCGATGGCGCGGACCTACGGCTACGCGATCGCCGGCGGCCTGATCGCGACCTTCACCATCTCACCGGCGCTGAGCGCGCTGATCCTGCCCAACGCCGTGCAGGAGACCGAGACCTTCATCGTGCGGGGCCTGCGCCGCCATTACGAGCGCGTGATCAGGCATGCGCTCGATCATCGCGCCGCGGTGCTGGTCGGACTCGGTGTGCTGCTGCTGCTGTCGTGGGCGACGCTGCGCACGCTCGGCCTCGAATTCCTGCCCAAGCTCGAGGAGGGCAATCTGTGGATCCGCGCCGAGATGCCGGCCTCGATCTCGCTCGAGGCCGGCAACGGCTACGTCAACCGCATGCGGCGCCTGATCGGCGGCTATCCCGAGGTGCAGACCGTGATCTCACAGCACGGCCGGCCCGATGACGGCACCGATGCCACGGGTTTCTTCAACGCCGAGTTCTTCGTGCCGCTCAAGAGCGCCGCACTCTGGCCCGCGGGCGTGGACAAGCAGGCGCTGACGGCGCAGATGATGGCCGGCCTGCAGGCCGAATTCCCCGGCGTGGACTTCAACTTCTCGCAATACATTCAGGACAACGTCGAGGAAGCGGCCTCGGGCGTCAAGGGCGAGAACTCGGTGAAGCTGTTCGGCAACGAGCTGGCGGCGCTCGAGCAGAGCGCGGATCGGATCAAGGCGGTGCTGTCGACCGTGGCCGGGATCACCGATCTTGCGGTGTTCAACTCCCTCGGCCAGCCGACCGTCGAAATCGACGTCGATCGCGCGCGCGCGGCGCGCTACGACCTTGCTCCCGGCGACATCGACAGCGCGATCCAGACCGCGATCGGCGGCAGCAGTCCGGGGGACCTGTACGAGCAGGGCAGCGACCGGCATTTTCCGATCCTGGTGCGCTATGCGCTGCCGTTTCGCGACAGCCTCGAGGCAATCGGCCGCATCACCATACCGGCCGCCGATGCGGCCAGCGGCACGGTGGCGCAGGTGCCGATCAGCGACGTCGCCAACGTGCGGCTGGTGTCGGGCGCGTCGTTCATCTATCGCGAGCAGCAGCAGCGCTACATCCCGATCAAGTTCAGCGTGCGCGGACGCGACCTCGGCAGCGCGGTGCTGGAGGCGCAGCGCAAGGTGGCGCAGCAGGTGACGCTGCCGGGCGGCTATCGGCTCGAATGGGTGGGCGAGTTCGGCAACCTGCAGGACGCGCTGCAGCGGCTGGAGATCGTGGTGCCGCTGAGCCTGCTGCTGATCTGCGTGCTGCTGTATTTCAACTTCGGCTCGCTGATGGACGTCGCACTGGCGGCCAGCGTGATCCCGATGGCGCTGATCGGCGGCATCTTCGCGCTGTTCCTGAGCCACACCGCGTTCAGCGTCTCGGCAGCGATCGGATTCGTGGCCCTGTTCGGCATCGCCACCATGGACGGCATCATCGTGCTGTCGTACTACAACATGCACGTCGATGGCGGCATGGACCGGCTCAGCGCGATGCGGCAGACCTGCCGCACGCAGATGCGCCCGGTGCTGATGACCTGCATCGTCGCCTGCGTCGGCCTGGTGCCGGCGGCGTTCTCGAGCGGCATCGGCTCACAGGTTCAGCGGCCGCTGGCCCTGGTGGTGGTCGGCGGCATGCTGCTCGCGCCGGTGCTGATCCTGATCGTGCTGCCGGTGCTGATCCTGATCTTCTCGCGCCGCCGGCCGGGCGGCGCCGGGGTGGGCGAATGAGAGCGGCGCGCCTGGCAGCGCTGCTCGCCTGCGGGGCGCTGGCGGGGGCCTGCGCCGTGGGGCCGGATTTCCATCGCCCCGCGGCCCCGAGCGCGGCGCAGTACGGTGCACGGCCGCCGGGCGACACTGCGGCGGCGCCGACCGCGCTGGGCGAAGCGCAGCACTTCCATACTGGTCTGGAGCCGCCGCAGCAGTGGTGGACGGCATTCCAGTCGCCGGAGATCGACGCGCTGGTGCAGCGGGCGCTGGCGGCCAATCCCGATCTGCAGGCAGCCCAGGCGGCGCTGCGGGCGGCGCTGGAGACCGCGGCCGCGCAGCGCGCGGCGTACTTCCCGACGCTCTCGGCCGGCCTCGGCGCGAGCCAGCAACAGAATCCGACCGGTACGCTGGCGCCGACCTTGAGCTCCGGAGCGCCGCTGTTCAGTCTGTACTCCGGGCAGCTGCAGGTGTCCTACATGCTCGACCTGTTCGGGGCCAACCGCCGCCAGCTCGAGTCGCTCGTGGCCGGCGCCGATGCGCTGCGCTTCCAGGCGCAGGCCACCTACCTGACGCTGGTCTCCAATTCGGTCGCGGCCGCGATCACGCAGGCCGCAGCCCGCACGCAGCTGACCGCGGCACGCGAGATCGTGCGCAGCGAGCGCGAATCGCTCGCGATCCTCGAGCGCCAGTACGCGCTCGGCTCGATCTCGCGCGCCGATGTCAGCGCCCAGGAGGCGAGTCTTGCGCAGGCGGAGGCGATGCTGCCGTCGCTCGGCCAGCAGTTGGCCCAGCAGCACGATCTGCTGGCGGCGCTCACCGGCCGCTTCCCGAACGAACTGGCGCCGTCGGAACTGGATCTGTCGATGCTGAGCCTGCCGCAGGAACTGCCGCTGACTTTGCCGTCCAGGCTGATCGAGCAGCGGCCGGACATTCGTATCGCCGAGGCGCAGCTGCACGCCGCCACGGCGCAGGTGGGTGTGGCGCTCGCCAACATGCTGCCCGACATCGCGCTGAGTGCAAACGCCGGCACCACCGCCGTGGCGCTGGGCCAGTTGATGCAGGCCGGTACGCGCTTCTGGAGCCTCGGAGCCTCGTTGAGCCAGACGCTGTTCGCGGGCGGCAGCCTGGTGCATCGCAAGCGCGCGGCGGTGGCGACGATGGATCAGGCCGCGGCCCAGTATCGCAGCGCCGTGCTGGCCGCCTTCCGCCAGGTGGCCGATGTGCTCGCCGCCCTCCAGGCCGACGCGGCCACGCTGGAAGCGCAGGCGCGCGCCGAAGGCGCGGCGGCGCAGACGCTGGCGCTGACGCGGCAGAACCTGCAGCTCGGCTCGGCGAGCTATCTGGATCTGCTGCAGGCCGAGCGCAGCGAAAGCCAGGCCGTGCTCGCGGTGGCGCAGGCGCGCGCGGCGCGGCTGAGCGACACCGTGGCGCTGTTCCAGGCGCTCGGGGGCGGCTGGTGGGACCAGCCGGGAGCGCCGTCCGCCGGCGGCGATGCCCGGTGAGGTCCGGTTGCGCTCCGGCGCCCATCAGTGCAGCATCCTCGATGCTGCCTTAACCTGCGATTGAAGGATGATGCTTCGAGCCGTGCCAGGATATGACCTCGACTCCGACAAGGACTACCAAAGCCACATTCTGGTCTATGTGTCGCGCACCTTTGCGCTCACGATTCCGCAGCTGCCGGGCGGCCTCGCCGAGGCGGTGACGACCGCCTATCTGCTGTGCCGGCTCGCCGATACGATCGAGGACGAACCGGCGTTGCCATCCGGCGACAAGCGCGGTTTCCTGCAGCGGTTCAGCCGGGTGGTGGCCGGCGAAGCCGATGCGCAGGCCTTAAGTGCCGAGCTCGGCGCGCGGCTGTCGGATGGAACCTCGGTGCACGAGCGCGACCTGGTGCGCAACCTGGCGCGCGTGGTGCGCGCGGCGCACCGGCTCGAGCCGCGCGAGCAGGCCGCGATCCGGCGCTGCGTCGAGATCATGTGCATCGGCATGCATCATTTCCAGCTGCAGGCGAGTCTGCGCGGCCTGGAGCGGCTGTCCGATCTGGACAGCTACTGCTACCACGTGGCCGGCGTGGTCGGGGAGATGCTGACGGATCTGTTCTGTGCGCGATTCGGCGACATCGAGCAGCACGGCACGGCGCTGCGGCGGCTGGCGCCGTCGTTCGGCCAGGGGCTGCAGATGACCAACATCCTGAAGGACATCTGGGAGGATCGCAGCCGCGGTGCCTGCTGGCTGCCGCGCGAGATCTTCGAGCGCCACGGCGTGAACCTCGATCAGCTCGCGGAGCAGCGCCACGATCGCGGCTTCGGTGACGGCCTGCGCGAGCTGATCGGCATCGCCCACGGGCACCTGCGCAATGCGCTCGCGTTCACGCTGCTGATTCCGCCGGCGCAGACCGGGATCCGGCGCTTCTGCCTGTGGTCGATCGGACTTGCGCTGCTCACGCTGCGCGCAATCCACGAGCAGCCGCGGTTCACGGCCGGCGCGCAGGTCAAGGTGTCGCGCCGGGCGGTCATGCTGGTCACCACGATCAGCAAGCTGAGCGCACGCAGCGACCGGCTGTTGACCGGCCTGTTCGCCTATGCGGCTCGAGGTCTGCCGCTGCAGCTGCAATCGAACCTGCCCGACCCGGCGGCACTGCACGCGCCGCTGGCGGAGGGCATGGAATTGCAGCAGGACGCGAGCGCGCGCTCGGCGCGGCGCAGTTGAAGCAATTGTAAGGAGAGACCTCAGCTCATGCCGGTGGATCAGGTTCTCAAGGGCGCGGTGGCGCCGCAGGCCGTAGGCCGTTCGGCGCTGCAGCGGGCGATCGACGCTGCGCGCGACGCGCTGCTCGGGCGGCAGGCCGCGGGCGGCTACTGGCTGTTCGAGCTCGAAGCCGACTGCACCATCCCGGCGGAATTCATCCTGATGATGCATTTCCTGGACGAGATCGACATCGGCCTGCAACCCAAGCTCGCCGCATACCTGCGCGAACGGCAGGCCGAGCACGGCGGCTGGCCGCTCTATCACGGCGGCGCCTTCGACATCAGCTGCAGCGTGAAGGCCTACTACGCGCTCAAGCTCGCGGGCGACGATCCGCAGTCGCCGCACATGGTGCGTGCGCGCGGCGCCATATTGCAGCACGGCGGCGCCGCGCGCGCCAACGTGTTCACGCGCCTGACGTTGGCGATGTTCGAGCAGCTGCCCTGGCGCGGCGTACCCTATATCCCCGTGGAGATCATGCTGCTGCCGAAGTGGTTTCCATTCCACATCGACAAGGTCTCCTACTGGTCGCGGGCCGTGATGGTGCCGCTGTTCGTGCTCTGCACGCTCAAGGCTCGAGCCGCCAATCCGCGCGGCGTGCACGTGCCGGAGCTGTTCACGGTGCCGCCTGAAGAGGAGCGACACTACTTTCGCCGCGGCGGCTTGACCAACCGGCTGTTTCTGCTGGCCGATCGGCTCGGCCGCCTGATCGATCCGCTGATACCGCGCGCGCTGCGCGCGCGCGCCATGCGCCGCGCCGAGGACTGGATCAATGCACGCGCCAACGGCGAGGACGGCCTGGGGGCGATCTTTCCGGCAATGGTCAATGCCCTGGAAGTGATGGTGCTGCTCGGCTACGCGGCCGACGATCCGCGCCGCGTGCTGGCCAGGCGTTCGCTCTACAAACTGCTGGTGGTCGGGGAGCGCTCGGCCTATTGCCAGCCCTGCGTCTCGCCGGTCTGGGATACGGCGCTGAGCTGCCTGGCGCTCGATGAGGAGGGCAGCGGCGCCGCGCAGGCGGCGATCGATCGGGCGTTGGAGTGGCTGCGGCCGTTGCAGCTGCTGGAGGATGCGGGGGACTGGCGGGTGCGGCGGCCCGGGCTGGCGGGCGGCGGCTGGGCATTCCAGTTTGCCAACGGCTACTACCCGGACCTCGACGATACCGCGGTGGTCGCCTGGGCGATGCATGCCGGTCCGCAGCGCGAGCGCCATGCGGCCGGGATCGCGCGCGCGCTCGACTGGCTGGCCGGCATGCAGAGCAGGAACGGCGGTTTCGCGGCGTTCGACGTGGACAATACCCATTATTATCTGAACGAGATTCCGTTCGCCGATCACGGTGCCTTGCTCGACCCGCCGACCGCCGATGTCACGGCGCGCGTGGTCGCGGTGCTGGCGCGCATCGGCCGACCGCAGGATCGAGCGGTGCTCGAGCGGGCCATCGCCTATCTGCGCGCGACGCAGGACGCCAGCGGCGCCTGGTTCGGGCGTTGGGGCACGAACTACATCTACGGCACCTGGTCGGTGCTGGTGGCATGGGCGGCCGCGGGCATCGGCCCGCAGGATCCGGCGGTGCGCCGCGCGGTGGCATGGCTTGCCGGTTGTCAGCAGGCCGACGGTGGTTGGGGCGAGAGCAACGACAGCTATCAGGACAGCGCACTGGCCGGACGCGGCCTGGGCAGCAATCCCTATCAGACCGCGTGGGCGCTGCTGGCGCTGATGGCGAGCGGCGGCGCCGACGCTGCGGTGCTGCGGCGAGGAGTGAACTTCCTGCTGCGCTGCCAGCAGAGCGATGGACTGTGGGACCATCCGAGCTTCACCGCCCCTGGCTTTCCGCGCGTGTTCTATCTGAAGTACCACGGCTATTGCGCTTTCTTCCCGCTCTGGGCGCTGGCGCAATACCGCCGTCTGGCGCAGCCCGGCAAGGACGCTTGAACGCCACGGGCATCGTCGCCGCGCTGGCGTTCGAAGCGCGCTGTCTCGGCGCCCCGAAGCGCGATCTGCGCAGCGCGTCGGACCTGCCGCTGAGGCTGTCGCGGTTGGCCGATGGCTCGCTGCTGTGCCTCGCCGGCATGGGCGGGCAGAGCGCCGCCGCCGCCGCGCAGCTGCTGGTGCGCTCGGGGGCCGGTGCGCTGCTGAGCTGGGGGGTGGCCGGGGCGCTCGATCCCAGCGTGCGCTGTGGCAGCGCGGTACTGGCGACGCAGGTCCGCCGTGCCGCTGCGGACGACGCGCCCGCGCCGCAGTGGACGTGCGATGTCGCGTGGCGCGAGCGCCTGGCCGTCGCGCTCGCCGGTCACGTGGAGGTGGTGCAGTCGACGCTGCTCACGAGCGAGCGGCCGGTCGCCTCGGTGCAGGACAAGGCGCTGCTGTTCCAGGCCACGCAGGCCGCGGCCGTGGACATGGAGAGTGCCGCGGTGGCCGAGGCGGCGGCACAGCACGGTTTGCCTTTCATGGCGCTGCGAATCATCGTCGATACCGCGCACGACAGTGTGCCCGAGAGCGTGCTGCGCGCCTTCGCCGCCGACGGTGCACGCGGGTCGCCGGCGCGGCGCCTGGCGCACCTGATGCGTGCGCCCGCGGACTGGGCGGCGCTGCTGCGCCTGGCCTGGCGCTATCGCCGCGCGCGACGCTCGTTGCGCCGCTGCGCGCGATTCGGCGCGCCGATGCGCCGCGGCGCACAGCCGGACCGCGACCGGCCGCAGGTACGCTGATGCGGGCGCTGGTGAGCGGCGCGAGCGGCTTCGTCGGTGCGGCCGTGGTGCGTGCACTGCTCGCGGCGGGCTGGCAGGTGCGATGCCTGCTGCGGGAGCGCTCCGATCGCAGCAATCTTGCGGGCCTGGACGTGGAACTGGCGCTCGCCGATCTCGGCGAGGCGCGCGCGCTCGAGTAGGCGCTCGAGGGCTGCGAGG
Organism: Gammaproteobacteria bacterium; assembly: GCA_027315105.1. Taxonomy (GTDB): domain Bacteria; phylum Pseudomonadota; class Gammaproteobacteria; order Steroidobacterales; family Steroidobacteraceae; genus FEN-1191. The sequence goes on along the minus strand of DAHUYP010000084.1, from coordinate 2,233 downwards.
CGCTGTTCCACGCGGCGGCGGAATATCGCCTGTGGACACCCGAGCCGCGGCTGCTCTATCGCAGCAATGTCGACGGCACACGCAACATCCTCGAAGCGGCGCGGCGCGCGGGCGTGCGGCGCACGGTCTACACCAGCAGCGTCGCGACCATCGGCCTGCGCGCCGACGGTGCGCCGTCGGATGAGCAGGTGCCGGCGACGCTCGACGACATGATCGGGCACTACAAGCGCTCCAAGTTCCTCGCCGAACAGGTCGCGCTCGCGGCTGCGCACGCCGGGCAGCCGATCGTGATCGTCAACCCCTCCACCCCGATCGGGCCCGGCGACGTCAAGCCGACCCCCACGGGGCAGCTGGTGCGTGATGCCGCCACGGGCCGCATGCCGGCGTACGTCGACACCGGGCTCAATATCGTGCACGTCGATGACGTCGCGGCCGGCCACCTGCAGGCTTTCGAGCACGGCCGCATCGGCGAGCGCTATATTCTCGGCGGCACGGACATGAGCCTGCAGCAGATCCTGAGCGTCATCGCATCGCTCACCGGGCGGCGGGCGCCGCGGCTGCGCCTGCCGCAGGCCGTGGTGCTGCCGCTCGCCTATGCGGCGCAGGCCTGGGCGCGACTGCGCGGCGGGGACACGCGCGTGACCGTCGACGGCGTGCGCATGGCGCGCCATCGCATGTACTTCTCGAGCGCCAAGGCGGCACGCGAGCTCGGCTACCGCTGGCGAGCGCCGCAGCTGGCGCTGCAGGATGCGGTGCGCTGGTTCCTGGAGACTCGACGGTAGCGCGTGCTACCAGGCGCGCACTCGCGTCGTTCACGACGTCCTGCCGTGGCGTCTACTTCGGCTGCGACCCCTCGGATCCCGCGATCGCGACGGGCGCGCGCGCCCGTCGAATCACATGCTGTGTCTCGAACCACTGCCAGCCGATCAGCGCCGGCAGGCCGAACAGGACCTCGCGCAGCCGCTTGGCCAGCGACAGGGCGATGGCGGCCGGTCCGCTGACACCGAGCAGCGCACCGCAGGCGATCAATCCGGCCTCCTGCACGCCCATGCCGGCGGGTACCACGAACACGAAGTTGCGCACCGCCTGCGTCAGGCTCTCGAGCGCGAGCGCATGGGGCAGCGACACCGGCGAGCCGAGCCAGCGCAGGGCCAGCCAGGTCTCGAGCGTCGCGAGGATGAATCCGGCCAGCTGCCAGAGCGCGCAGGCGAGCAGCCGCGCGCGCGAACGGTAGAGCTGCCGGATCGCCTGGTCGATGTCGGCGGACCGGGCCAGCAGCGGCCGCCAGCGTGAGTCATGACTGAGCAGGCCCTCGATCCAGCGGCCGCAGCGCTCGAAGATCGAGCCGTAGCGCAGCAGCAGCAGCAGCGTGACGATCAGTGGCAGCGCCATTGCCAGCATCCAGAGCACGTCGCCGGTCCAATGCGCCGCGGCGGTGACGTGCAGCAGGCTCAGCAGGCCCAGGGCGACGAACACGAACTGCGATACCAGCGTCAAGGCGGTCTCGACGATCACGCTGGCGGCCGCGCCCGCTCCAGCCACGCCGCGCATCGTCACCAGGCGGATGCCAATGATATCGCCGCCGACGTTGGCGACCGGCAACAGGCGATTGATCGCCTCGCGCACCGCGGCAATGCCGAACAGGAACGCGAGCCCGGCGCGCCGCTCGCGGTCGGCGACCTTGAGCAGCGTGCGCCAGCCCATGACGTCGAGCAGCAGCGGCGCGGCGTGCAGCGGCGCGAGCCACAACAGCACCCAACCCGCCCGTGCCAGCAGCGCCAGGATGGCCGAGGTCCCTTCGTGCACGATCAGCGCGCCGGCCACGAGCAGTCCCAGGACACCGGCGATGCGGGTCAGGTGCTTCATGCCGCGCGCCTCGACGCGAGCAGACGCCCCCAGTCGCCGTAGCCGCCGCGCTCGACGCGCGACTGTGCCAGTGCCGCACCCACACGCGGGCTCAGCAGCGCCGCCAGCTCGTCGCCGTGCCGGTAGCCGGCCATGGAGGGCGCGATCGCAGCGCCCGAGCAAGTGGCCGGATGCAGGTAGATCTCGGTGACACCGGGCGGCAGCGTGCGCAGCAGCTCGAGCAGCGTCGCCTCGTCCATGGCGCCGCTGCCGCGAATGCCGAACAGCTGATCGTTGTGCAGCAGCCCGGCGCGGCGCAGGCGCCGGCGCATCAGCGCCAGCCACGGCGCGAGCGCAGCCGCCGCGGCGCGCTCGCGCAGCGGCCGTG
>DAHUYP010000082.1 GCA_027315105.1 Gammaproteobacteria bacterium | reverse complement strand
TGGCGCCCCCCGGTTCGCGCTCGATAAGGGCCACACTTACTCAGGAAATACATTGACCCAGATCAAATAAGCGATCGGTTATCGAAAAACCAAGAAAATAGCTAAGTCACTTTAATTGATTCGCTGAGGTACCAATCGGTATTTCCTCGAGGTCCGCCGTGATGCCCAAGCGTAGTTTTGTAATGCGTGGTGGGTTCAACCTCGCGCGGCGCCAATTGCAATGGAGCCTTGCTTGTTACCTGTTCCTCCCATCGCGTTTGGCACCTCAATGCAGTTAATAATTAGGAGATTGCAATGCAATGGCTCGAACCTGAATTTTGCGATCTGCGCCTTGGCTTCGAAGTAACCGCCTATGTGTACGTCCGTTAAGAAATGACTGGACAAGTCGGGCGCCGGATTGCTGGCTCTATGACAATCACTGAGTTAGACGTCTCCGAGCGATGAAATCGGGACTTGTTCGGATCTCTCTTATGCAGTAGCGGGCGCGGCATTCGGCCGCGCCCGCGGGATCGAGAATGAGAAGGTACTTGTCTGATTAGTATCGAAACTCGGCCGATCCAACGGCTGGATACCGCCGCGCCACTACTTGCTCGGACGGATCTGCCTGTGTCTCGGCCATGGGAAAGGCGTCGAGTGCTGCAAAGTTCTATTTGCCAATGGTTTCGAGGCATCTCGACGGAGTTTCGACACTAATCAGGAGTCCTTATGTCTGGGAGCATTCATATTCAGCCGGAAGATCGTCCGCGGCTCAACTCCACGTTTGTGTTCCGCTGGGAGAAATCACAAGGCACTTTCGTCCTTCTCTACCCCGAAGGAATCGTCAAGCTTAGCGCCAGCGCTTCGGAAATTCTCAAGCGCTGCACAGGTGAATCCACCGTTGCGGACATCGTTGCCGAACTCAAAGGTCTGTTCGTGAACGCGACAGATATAGAAGACAGTATTTACAGATTCCTGGAGGTTTCACATGCCAAAGGATGGATCGGCCACTAGTCTGGATGGGCAGGGCAAGCCGATGTGGCTGCTGCTGGAGCTTACCTATCGATGCCCGCTCAAGTGCGTCTGGTGCAACAACCCGCTGGATTTCGAAAAATACGGCACGCGGGAACTCAACACTGAGGAATGGAAGCGGGTACTGCACGAAGGGCGCGAACTGGGCGCCCTGCAACTCGGCTTCTCGGGCGGCGAACCCATGCTTCGGGACGATCTCGAGGAATTGGTCGAAGAAGCGGAACGCCTCGGCTATTACACCAACCTGATCACTTCCGGTGTCGGCCTGACCCAGGAGCGTCTTAAGGCCTTGAAGAAGGCCGGCCTTAAGCAGATCCAGCTCAGCCTACAATCCGCCAACGGCAGCCTGACCGATGAACTGTGCGGGGCGCGGGCACACGACCTGAAGGTCAAAGTGGCCCGCTTAATCAAAGCCGAAGGTTTTCCGATGGTGCTCAACGTGCCGATATGCCGTCAGAATATCGACCAGGCCGAAAAGATTCTTGCGCTGGCCGAGGATATCGGCGTCGATTTCCTGGAATTCGCCAATATCCAATATTACAACTGGGCATTGCTGAATCGGGCGGAATTGCTGCCGACGCGTGCGCAGATCGCGCGTGCAGAAGCCGCCGTCGCTGCCGCACGGGAACGCGTTGGCAAGCGCATGACAATCTATTTCGTCGTCCCGGACTATTATGCGTCGCGCCCCAAGGCTTGCATGAATGGTTGGGGGACCATTCACCTTACCATTGCGCCGGATGGCGCCGCGTTACCCTGCCAGGAAGTGCGCGTGATCAAAGGGCTGGAGTTTCCCAGCGTACGCGAGCACAGCTTGGACTGGCTGTGGAACGACTCCCCATTGTTCAAGAAGTTCCGCGGCGACGACTGGATGCAGGAACCCTGCCGCACTTGCGACGAGAAGGAAAAAGACTTCGGCGGCTGCCGCTGCCAAGCCTTCCTGCTCACCGGCGATGCCTCCAACACCGATCCGGCCTGCGCCAAGTCGCCACACCACTATGTGATCGAGATGGCCGTCAACAAGAACGCGCGTCACAAGCATCATGAGCTGCAGCCTTTGGTCCGGCGCCAGCCCGGTGCGGTCACCACCGCATTCATGGAGTGACGATTAAAACACCGCTCAACACCGCCACCGGCACCATCGCTCTCGGCCTGCTGCTGACGCTGGTTCTTTACCTGATCGTGCACAGATTAGTGCTGCGAGGCTGAGGCAAGATGGGAAACTTACTGGGCGTAATGCTGCTCTGGGTGCATCTTTTCGCCGCCATCATCTGGATCGGACATAACTATGCCAGCGTAGTGCAGCGTCCCGGATTCAGGCCGCTGCGACCGGAAGATCTGGAAGATGAACGGAGCCCGACCTACATGGCGTTGCTTGGCCGAGAGCATGGCACATTTCGCTATGCCGCCATCGTGACCTGGTTGGCTGGCGTGGGCATGTTGTGGCAGCGCGGCATGCTGTTTGATGCCGTGATGCTAAAAGGCTTTCTGGCCGTGATCGGCACCGGGTTCTGGATTGGCACGCTGATGCTTCTCAACCTCTGGCTGGTGCTGTGGCCACATCAGAGGAAAGTGCTGGGTTTCGTGTCGGCGCCGCTGGAAGAGCGTGTGCGCAGCGCCCGCATCACCTTCCTTTCGGCGCGCGTCAACACCATGCTTTCCATTCCCTTGCTGTTCTTCATGGCCGCTAGCCAGCATGGGCTGGCTCTGTTTACCTGAGGTGGCCGCAACGTCGAAGGTATTCAACTTTTCCGCCGGCCCCGGGGTGATGCCAGCCGCGGTGCTGGCACAGGCGCAACGGGAATTTCTGAGTTGGAACGGCAGCGGACTTTCCATGCTGGAAATGCCGTTCACCGGGGAAGAGTTCAAAGGTGTACTGCGGCAGGCGCGCGAGGCGTTGCGCGCCTTGCTCGACATGCCTGACAACTATCATATTTTGTTCATGCAGGGCGGAGCTTCAGCACAGTTCTCGCTGGTTCCACTCAACCTGCTTGGCAACGCGCGCCTGGCGGATTACATCGAAACCGGCTACTGGTCGTGTAAAGCCATACGCGAGGCCAGCCGCTATTGCGGCGTCAATATCGCCGCGAGCAGCGCGGGTACGTATTTCGATCGGATGCCGCAGTCATGGCATCTCGATGCGCACGCCGCCTATTGCCACCTCACCAGTAACGAGACCGCCAATGGCTCGCAGTTTCACGGCATTCCGAACACCGGGCACTTGCCGTTGATCGCGGACATGACTTCGGACTTTCTTAGCAAACCTGTCAATGTCCAACGCTACGGACTGATTTATGCGGGCGCGCAAAAAAACATCGGTCCGGCCGGACTCACTGTGGTCATAGTGCGCAACGATCTTCTCGGGCGTGCTCGCCCGTCTGCTCCTGCAGTATTCAACTATCAGGCTCAGGCCGAAGCTGATTCCATGCTCAACACACCCATTACCTTTGCCGTCTATCTGGCCGGGCTGGTGTTCCGCTGGATCGCGGACATGGGCGGCGTAGCTGAAATGGAGCGCAGAAGCGTGCAACGCAGTGCGCAGATCTATCATGTTATCGATACCAGCGACGGTTTTTATCGCTGCCCGGTACAGTCCGCGCACCGCTCTCGCATGAACATCTGTTTCACTCTGGCGAACGAAGGGTTCACGACGCGCTTCCTGTCCGGGGCGGCAGCGCAGGGGTTGGTTAACCTCAAGGGCCATGCCGTGACGGGTGGTATCCGCGCCAGCCTGTACAACGCCATGCCGGATGAAGGGGTAGCAGCCCTTACCGATTTCATGCGGCGGTTTACCGTGGAACACGGCTGCCATGTATGATTTGATCGTCGCCAAGTTAAGCCAACCGAAGGCGCGTGCCCTGGCGAGGGTTTCGATGAGGCTCGCTGCCATGGTGCTCGCAAGTGAGGCGCCGACGGCCCTGCGGCTTACGGTCATGGGCCTGTCGTTCCCTGGTCCTGTCGGGCTGGCCGCCGGATTCGACAAGCACGGCACACTCTATCCGTCCTTGCCGCCACTGGGATTCGGCTTCGCCGAGATCGGCTCTGTCACCCCGCTGCCCGAGCTACGGCGCAGCCACGGACTTGACGCCGTCGCGGCGATCCTGTCGCGCTATCCCCGGCCGCATCCGATTCCGCTGGGAGTGAGCATCAGCATGAACCGCAAGACGCCATCCGGGGGAATGGTCGAAGACTACCTTGCCTGCTTGCGAGGCTCCTGGAAATACGCCGACTACATCACGCTCAACCTCGGCGGCCGCCTCGGCCCCGACCTGCATCTGCCGGAGTACCGCGACACCCTGCGCGGTGTCCTGGCAGCCGCCAAGAACGAACAAGCGCGCATCTTGAGGGAGCACGGGTTGCATCGGCCGATGGTAGTGAAAGTGGACCAGACTCGCGGCTACACCAACGCCCTGCTGGACTGCGTGCGGGAATGTTCCTTCGATGGCGTGATTCTGGGTAGTGACGCACGCAAGGGAGAGGAAAGTGTGGTACTTGCCAGTTTGGAAAGAGTTGCCAGGACCCTGGGAATGCCGATTATTTCGGTGGGCGGCATTCGCACGCCGCAGGACGTTTCCGACAGACTAGCCGCCGGTGCGGCGCTGGTTCAGATATATAGTGGGCTGGTGCAATCCGGTCCATTGTCGTTGCAACGGATGAACTACCATCTTGTGACCGGTGTTCGCCAAGAGCGTATGGATTGCCGATGATCAACGCGGAACTCTCAGATGATCGCGGCATCCATCGACTACCTGTACTGTGCTTTATGCGGAGACTTTTACTCAGCGGTCACGAATATAGTCGCCGGGCAGAGCGCCGACAGCTCCATGTCGTTCCATGCACAGTGTCAGCGCGAAGGCCCGATTCATTCGAAAGCAGGATCTGCGTGCCGTCGCGCTTACCGTCGCGGGCCAGCGCCGGATACGTCTGCTGCTGCCACAAGGCAATCGACTCTGGATCTCGCTGACACGCAGGCTCAAGAGGTTTCTGCGCAGTCAGCTGCAGCTTCGCCAACAGCGATCCGATCGACGTGACTCCCATGTCAACTCCGAAGTTCTGCTCGATCAACAGCGCGACGCTCGCGCGCGTCCACAAGCCGAAATTCAATCCGTATTGACGCGGATCGCAGCCATTGACCCATCGAAATACTTGCCGCTCCTGGGCGGCCGTCAGGCTGCAAGGCTGACCCGCGCCACGCGTCAACACCCCAGTTCTCCCCGTTCGGGCTCAGACCGGCCCAACAGGGTACGGGGGTGGTCAATTTTGGACGCCGGTTACACCTCTTTGTCCGGGTAGGATTGCTCGCCGGTCAATAACAAGGCCGAATAATCGTCTTCATCGACGAGTCAGGTCTGTCCGTGAGACCTTGTCGCGCACGAACCTGGGCCCCAAATGCCGAGACCCCGGTCCTGCAGTAGCGCTTCAGTGCGTATTCCAGCGATCGTGAACGCTGTTTCCACACGATGGTGAACAGTGCTGTAGTGTGGGCTGCTGGACATCGACCTTGTACGGCAAGTGTTCGCGATCGGTCAAGCTCGAGGCAGGCCGCGGCCATCGTGCTCGATTCCGATCGGATGTCATATATCGGTTCAACCGCAGCGCAGTCTGACGCCGAAGGCGGCAGATAGGGACCGCGGATTCGGCCTCATACCGCCACCTGCTCACGGGACTTGCGCATCGATTCGCCGGGGATCTTCAGCTCGATGCGATGACTGTGATGCACCAGGCGGTCGAGGATGGCGTCGGCCAGGGTGGGCTCGCCCAGATACGCATGCCAGGTGTCCACGGGCAGCTGGCTGGCAATGAGCGTCGAGCCGGTGCTGACGCGGTCATCGAGGATCTCGAGCAGATCGGCTCGATCCTGCGTCGACAGCGCGCTCAGGCCCCAGTCGTCCAGGACGACGAGCGAGGCTTTTGCAGCGGTCTTGAGGAACTTGATGTAGCTGCCGTCGCCGTGCGCGATGCGCAGCTCCTCGATCAGACGGGGTACTCGCCAGTAGAGGACGGATGCACCCTGGCGACAGTTCTGCTGCGCGAGGGCGCAGGCGAGCCAGGTCTTGCCCGAGCCGGTCGCCCCGGTGATCAGCAGATTCTGCGCGCGACGGATCCACTCGCCCGTGGCGAGAGTGGCGATCTGACGTTTGTCGAGGCCGCGGGCAGCTTTGTAGTTGATGTCTTCGACACACGCTTCGGCGACCTTCAGGTGCGCGCCGCGCAGTAGTCGCGTGCGCCGCTGGTTGTCGCGGTAGAGCCGCTCGCGAGCCACGATGAGCGCGATGCGCTCCTCGAAGGACAGCGCCTGGATCGCCGGGGTTTGCTGCTGCTGCTCGAGGGCCTCGATCATGCCGTGCAGCTTCAGGCTCTTGAGTGTGGCGCGACGATCAGGGTGATAGCGCGCGACAATCAAGGTGAGAGGAGTGGTCGCGGCAGGACGATCATGCCGTGGGTGATTGTCGCTGGCAAGGGCTATACCTTCGATTGATTGTCGCGCGGCGACACGGGCCCGACGTTCTTCGGTGTGGCGTAATGCGCAGGCCTTCCTGGCCCGCGCTTGCGATCGATGGCGGTGCGACGGCGGTAGCTCTCCACGTTCATCTCGAAGATCGTCGCGTGGTGCACGAGCCGGTCGACGGCGGCCAGCGTCATGGCGGGATCGGTGAAGATTGTGCCCCATTCGCCGAAGGGCTGGTTTAATGCGGCGAGTATTGTTATGCAGAGTCGGCATGCTCGCGCCCTGACGTCACGGCGGCCTTCCGGCAGCCGCGTGCACATTAACTGAGGAGTCGAGCTCCGCATAACAATGACCTCCTTCCGCCTGGGAACGGGCATTCCGAGGGAGATCGTCATGCTGTCAAAGTATCTTCACGCTGCGGCACGCGTCCGAGAGATCCGCAGCAGTCCGGCAGGAACATTCATCGAGGGATTCGCGGAAGCGCTGTTTCATCGCGGCTAAGCTGAGATCGCCGCTCGCAAGCACATACGATCCGCCGAGCACATCGTCCGCTGGGCTGGCCGTCGAGCTCTTTCCATCTCCGATCTGGACGATGAGGCCCTCGCTCACTTTGCTCGCCATCTTGGTCGGTGTCAGTGCGGCCGTTATGCCTGTGCAGGCCGCCGCGAGGTTGTGGGGGAGCCCGATTGTTCCTTCGGCATCTGCAGGCGATCAACGAGCCGGCGATCAAGGAGCGGGCGGCGACTGTATCTGATCCGCCGCTGTCGGATGAGTTCTGCCAGTGGATGCGAGTTCAGCGCGGCACTAATGAGCTGACACTCAAGAACTATCGCATCCCGATTCGGGGTTTGCTGCGAGCTTGTGGGCAACCCCAACGGTTGGATGCTCGACGCCTCCGCCGGTTCGTCCTCAAGCAAAGTCGCGGCACCAGCCGTTGGGTGGCCCAGCGGTGCGCGACGGCACTTCGGATGTTTCTGCGATTTCTCATTGCCAACGGTCGCTGCCGTGCCGGCCTCTTGGGCGCCGTACCGGTAGTCGCACATTGGCGCCTCGCAGCTCTGCCAAGATATCTGCCGCCAGGAGATATCGAGCGCCTCATTGATTCCTGCAAACCGTCCTCGCCGACAGGCAAGCGCGAGCGGACGATCCCGCTTTTGCTCGCCCGCCTGGGATTGCGAGCCAGCAATATCGTGCACATGCGATTGCAGGATATCGACTGGAAGGGTGCATGGTTACACGTCGCCGGCAAGGGTCGACGGCAGACCCGGCTCCCATTGAGCCAAGAGGTCGCTTCCACTCTGGCACATCGATGCCGTTATCGGGTGGGGGCGTCCATCCCATTGCTTACTTTACGCACTTTCCAAATCAACTAGTTAAATGGCCTGCCCTCAATCCTTCTTTCCGCCGAATCGCACGGAATTCCGTGCAACTCTACGCTTGGCCAACGGCAGGTTGCAGCCTAGATTGATCACCCGACGGTGCCGGAACGGCGCCCCTAAACACCCATTTTTGCACTAATGCAGTTAAGAGCGGCGGGGATCAAACCTCATTCAATCCCTGCGCTACGTATTTTCCACAGACCTCGATATGCAACCACGGATTGCGGGCGCGCGCCAACGGCCTATAAGCGCTATAGGGAAGGGTAGTCATCAAAAGAGCGTGCACGGAGGAGTGTCTTGTTGGCACTGGGCATGATGTCAATGCTAGCTCATATCCTGAAGTCCAAGCCTGACCGCACCGTGTATACGATAACGCCGACGGCGTCAGTGTTCGAGGCCGTCAAGCTGATGGCAGAAAAGAATATTGGCTCAGTGGTAGTCCTGGAAGGTGAAAAAGTCGTCGGGCTGATCACCGAGCGCGACTACGCGCGGGCCATCGTGCTAATGGCGCGGTCGTCGAAAACAACGGCCGTGCGCGACATCATGACAACCCCAGTGATATATGTGCATTCCGATCAGACGAGCGAGGAATGCATGGCACTGATGACAGAACATCGGCTCCGGCACCTCCCCGTGATCGACAATGGGAAGCTGATCGGCCTCATTTCCATCGGCGACCTCGTCAAGGACGTCGTATCCGAGCAGAGATTTGCAATTGAACAGCTCCAACACTACATCACTGGTGACCTCGGCTAGCTGCCGATTGCGTGCGGGAATTCCGGCGTTTTCGCCAACAGTCCGTATCGCACGCGGTCAATTCTGGTACTCGCTGTGTCGCTTCCGAACGGCTTACCTGAGGGTCTGCGGGGAAAACGCGCGGCGGCGAACTGGCAAGCCCCTTCGCCGACACAAGACCGCAGATCGCCTTGGACTGCCCGATACCGGACGCTGACGCTGCTCTCGATGGCATGCCCGACGTCTATGTCGTCAACAATGGTGCGAATACGCTCGATGTTGCCCGTAATATCATCGACATGTACGGACTTCGGATGCGTCTTGACAGCGGAACGTGGGGGGTGATGGGTATAAGCATGGGATACACCATTGGTGCAGCTGCCGTGAGCGGAAAGCGCGTCCTCGCAATTGTAGGCGACAGCGCCTTTTGCTTCTGTGGAATGGAAATCGAGGCCATCTGCCGTTACCAGCTACTGGTCGTCGCTCTGATCTTCGACAACAGTGGTATTTACAGGGGCGACGAGATCGGTAGCGCTCCCTCACCGACCGGCCCTATCCGGAACGCACGCTACGGCAGAATCATTGAGGCATTCGGCGGCGCTGGGTATCACGTGACCGATACACCGAGTCTTACCAAAGCGCTGATCGACGCCCTCGCAGCAGGAAAACCTGCGCTCATCAATTGTCTTATGGATCCGATGGCAGGTGCCGAAAGCGGTCATCTTAGGAACCTCAATCCGAAGAGCCCGCCGTCCAACACGGCGTGAGGAGGGAATTCTCAATGCCTGCTCATCGCAGTATGTGGGGGACGCCATTCGCCGAAATGACTGAGTTTGGAATTGGGGCATTAGAACTGGAGTAAGCGAGCCATGGACGAAGAGAAGTTCAACAGAACCATCCGGAAATTCCTGAAAGAAGTCGGCATCACCGGGCAGCACCAAATCGAAACCGCCGTGCGAGAAGCGATACGGGCAGGCCATCTGCGGGGAGACGAGAAACTCGCTGCAAAAATGACGCTGCAGATTGGCGCCGTCCAGCTTACCCATGTCGTCAATGGCGAGATCGAGCTGTGAGCGTGCTCACGCTTTTTGATGGTTTCATGGGCGAGCTATCTGATGGGACTCAAGTTGACAAGCTCGGCATCGGGAAAGAATAGGGTCGCGACGCCATCCGCGAGCCCTCGCGTGCGGCAGCAGTTTGCTTCAAGCGAACGGCCGTAACAGGGCCGGCAGGACCGGCGCCGACGCGATGGCCACATCGAAGCCCATCGCTTCCCGCGAGGCCGGTTAGAGCGCAATATCTAGCATTACGGTCATTCTGCGAGTGCTCCTGATTGAGGAGCCGTGTGAATTAGGCCCTTTGCAAGGAGGATCTGACCCAGGATACAGAAGTAGAGATAGCCCCGATGAGGGGCGCTCGCGCCGCCTCACTGCCCCCGCCGCTCCACGTCGGCGTGGCAATTGTCGTCGTTCGGTCGCGATCGGCTGTGTCCACAGACGTCCGGCTGCAGCCAGAACGAAAAGGGGCATTGCTGGGGGCATAATCCGTGAGAAGCTCACGAATACTCTTGGTGCACCAATGGGTTGGCCCCGCTATGGGGTAGCCACCCTAGCCACCAATCTGATCGTACGAATCCAGTGCGTGATCGGATCGCGTAGACATTCAGCAAGTCCAAGGCAAGTCCAAGGCAAGTCCAACCGAGCTGATGGCGGCACGCGCGCGAAGATGGGGCCTGGATCGCGCGCCGCCACCAGCATCGTGGGCTTCACGCCTGCTTGGTCAGTGCCCCCGAAAGCTTATTGGAGACAAGGCCGAGCAATGCTCCGATCACCAGCGAGACGACGACCAGCACGAGCGGATTGGCAAACGATGCAGCCGTCAGATTTTGAAGCGGTCCGGTGGCCGGCGGCGACGAGGGCTGATGCAACGAGTAGCCGACGATCGCGGCATAGCCGTAGACGTTTGCGGGAACCGCTGACAACTGCTTTATCGACGCTACGATCACGAGAAAGAACACCGTGACTCCAACGACGATTGCGGGCCAAGCCACGCCGAGTGCGGGCATAGAGACTTTGACGATGATCAGTAACGCAATCCAGCCAATGAGCGCACCATAGGCGGTGCCCGCGATCGTCTTTGTGAGGGCGTCGTTATCGGCGCCGGAATGAAAGAAGCTTCCCCAGGCGATAAAGCCAACCCAGACCAATACGAAACCACTCAATGGGCCGAGCGCGAGAAATGCCCATATGGCGCCGAGGATTGCAATGCTTAAGGATAGAGCGGTCAACTGTTTCATAGCGAGTTCCCCTAGTGTTTTGCTTATGATCGATTGAGGTCTACCACTCAACGCGTGGACCCAAATAGGGCTCACACATCGCGCGCATCCTGTAGCAACGGCTCGATCACCAGCGCCTCGATCCGGAGGCTATTGTTGAGCGCGAGACGAGCATATACCCAATCTTCGCCGACAGCCGCGAGCGTCAGTTGTGGCACAGTCATGTCAGCCGCGCCTACAGACCCCACCGGTAGGAGCGCGTCCCGAATTGGAATCAATTGAGCCCGCGTCCGAGAGGTTGCGCCCGCGCCTGAGTGCATCCCAGCCGGATCCAGCCAGCCGAATGGGACGTGCCGCGCCAGCATGTTCTGCTGCCGGCAATGACCGGGACGCGATCACGCTACTCTTCAGGTGAAGCCGCCTTGCTGCAGCACAGCGCTGAAAACGACATTTCAGCGTCGAATGCGCACGGGGAGGCCGCATTCGCGCCGCTTCTTCCCCGAGTCGCCATAGCTATCAATTGAATCAGTCATCTGCGCGGCCGCCGGAGCGTGCCGCTGGCGCACGGACGTCATCCGCCGCGGGATGCAGCCGTTCTGTGTCATGGAGCACCATGCACAGGAGTCCTCACCATGAGTCGCCTGCCGCGGGCCAGCCTGCACGCCGCCTGGGTCCTGATCGCAGCCTCGGCGATGACCTCGAACACGCGGGCGGACGCACTCTCGGCAGTCCAGGTGCTCCGGGAGGGCGGCTGCGGCGGTCTGATGCCCGCCGCGGCGCCGTTGCATCACAGCGTCGCGCTCGATCGGGCCGCCGAGCAGTGGGCCGACGGACTCGCCTTGTCGGCAGCGGCCCAGCGGGACGGTTATTCCCCGGATGCGACCGGGGGCCTGCGCGTTCGCGGCGCCGACACCGATCTGATCGGCGTGCTTCGGCGATCGAGTTGCCGCTCCGTGATGAGCCCTGATCTGCAGGAGATCGGGGTCTATCATCGTGGTGCCGATAACTGGCTCGTGCTGGCCGCTCGCCACTCGCCGCCGAGTCCCTCGACCGCCTCTGCGCTTGCGGCGCGCGCGCTGCAGCTGGTCAATCAAGTGCGTGCCGACGGTACCCGCTGCGGCCAGCGATCGTTTGCCCCGGCGCCGCCGGTCACGCTTTCTTCGACGTTGGCGAAGGTCGCCTTCCTGCATGCAACTGACATGGCCGAGCACGACTACTTCGAGCACGAGGATCTGACCGGCGGCTCGCCAGCGCAACGAGTCCGTGCCGCGGGCTATCAGGAAAAGCTGGTGGGCGAAAACATCGCCTACGGCCCCAAGTCGATCGACGAGGTGGTTCAAGGCTGGCTCGACAGCCCCGGTCACTGCGAAAACATCATGGACCCGAGATTCGCCCAGATGGGCATCGCCGATGCACCTGGCAAGCTATCGCGGCGCGGCTTGTACTGGGTTCAATTGCTGGCGGAGCCGCGCGCCTGAGGCGACGCGACAGCGTTCGCCGAGGGGGGATCGCTTCCCGCCGTCATTTCTGCTCCGGATCGCTGCCGTTCGGATCTGCGCTGGCCGCACCGGCCGGTTCTCCGGATGCGGCGCCCGCCGCCGGCGGGGCGCTGGACGCGGGCTGGATGTGCTGGAACACGGGCCCGCCCTTGTAGGTGAAGTACAGGCGCCCCTGGCTTCTGGCCACGTAGACGCGGTGCGACAGAAAGAAATCCGCGCCGATGAGCATGTCGGGCCCTTGCATCATATCCTGCGAAATCAACGAACCCGTGTGGGTCTCAGCGTCTCTGCTGAACAGATCGGCAATGCGCAGCTTGGCGTTCTGAACGCTCTCCTGGCCAATGCTGATGCTCGGAAACACGGCGATGGCGGTATCGACTGGTTTCGCAGCTATGCCACGGCTCGAACCCGCCGCCACGACGGGTGTTTCGGGATTGACGCCGATGTGCTTCAGGGCCTGGGTGGCGACCACCGATAGCGAGGCACCGCTGTCAAACATCGCCAGAATCTCGCGGTCATTGAGGCGCACGAGGGCTTCCAGCCAATTGGAGCCGTTGGGGGCAGGAATGAGCTTGAGCATGGAATAGGTGGGCGACCAGTACACCACCTGATCGCCGGTGCAATGCTTGGGGGTGAACAGGCGAACCTTGCCGGCCGACAGATCGATCTCGAGGTCAAAGTTGGACAGCAGATCCTCACCCAGTATGCCGGCGCTCCCCGGCCATTGTCCGTGTCCGACTGCGTAGAGCTGCAGCTTGTGAACCGTCGCTCCCGCGAGCGCGAAATCATCGATCCAGACCATGCCGGCGCTTTCCCCGCCGCCCACGCCGAAAAACCTGGTGTTGGTCGAATGGATGTCCAGCTTCAATTCCGCTGCCGAGGAGCGCCAGATGGTGCTCCTCGCGGCGCCGGTATCCAGCAGCATCATGACGGCGTGGCCGTTGATCGATGCGGGGACCAACGGCGCATTGCCCTGCATGGTCACGGGCAGCTCTGCGTCCAGCTGCAGACGGCAGACATTCGGGGAGGCATTCGCGGCGGGCGCCGAGGTGATCAGCGACACCAGCATCCCGGCCGAAAGCGGTGCCATCCACGGCCGCGCCGCGCGTGGGCTCGGCCTGCCGGACCACCGCCAGGGGAAGTGCGCGGTCCTGGCGTCGGCGTTGTGGCGGCCGGCGCCGTCGGTGTCTCGTTCCACGTGCTTTCTCCCGGATGAGCTCGAGTTCTTCGAACGAGCGGACTTCGCGGCGCGACGATCGAACGTTTCGAGCCGAACGCATCGCGCCCGCATTCGCGGCGAACATAGCGGACCCGACGCTGCCGCTCAACTACGGCGGTCGCAACTAGGGCGGTCGCAACTACGGCGGTCCTGTACCGCCGGCTTGCGCTGGTACCAGTCGCGACTGGCGTTGACGGCTCTGACCACCAGCAGCATCACCGGCACCTCGATCAGTACGCCGACCACGGTTGCCAGGGCCGCGCCAGACCGGAAGCCGAACAGGCTGATGGCGGTGGCCACCGCCAGCTCGAAGAAATTGGAGGCGCCGATCAGCGCCGACGGACAGGCGATGTCGTGGCTCTCGCCGGCGAGTCGATTGAGCCCGTAGGCGAGCGCGGAATTGAACAGCACCTGTATCAGGATCGGCACGGCCAGCAGTACGATCACCAGCGGCTGTCCGATGATGGCCTGGCCCTGGAACGCGAACAGCAACACCAGGGTCAGCAGCAATGCCGCGGTCGACCACGGAGCAATGCGTTGCATCGTGGCATCGAAGTGCTCGCGGCTCCGGCGCAGAAGATACCGGCGCCAGAGCTGCGCCAGAATGACCGGGATCACGATGTAGAGCACCACCGAGGTGAACAGCGTGTCCCACGGTACCCGGATACTGGAGATGCCGAGCAACAGGCCGACGATCGGTGCGAACGCGAATACCATGATGGTGTCGTTGAGCGCCACCTGCGAGAGCGTGAACAGCGGATCGCCGTTCGACAGCCGGCTCCAGACGAATACCATGGCCGTGCAGGGTGCGGCCGCGAGCAGGATCAGCCCTGCAACGTAGCTGTCGAGCTGTGCCGCCGGCAGCCACGGCGCGAACAGATGGCGTATGAACAGCCAGCCGAGCAGCGCCATCGAGAAGGGTTTCACCAGCCAGTTGACGAACAGCGTCACGCCGATGCCGCGCACGTGCCGGCGCACCTCATGCAGGGCGGCGAAGTCGACTTTGATCAGCATGGGGATGATCATCACCCAGATCAGAAGGCCGACCGGCAGGTTGACCTGTGCGATCTGGATGCGGGCGATCGCCTGGATTTCCGGTGACGCGGCCTGGCCGAGTGCAATGCCGACGCCGATGCACAGCAGCACCCAGACGCTCAGGTAGCGCTCGAATCGGCTCAGCGGCGCCGCCGATCCGCGTGTGGCGGCCGATCCACGAACGGCGGCGACTTCGCGTCGGGTGCCCATGGTCTGCCTCAGAGCCCGAGGGCTGCGCGCACGGCCGGGACCATTCTGGCGCGGATGTCGTCGCGTACGCGCACGAAGCTCTCGAGCGGCTCGCCGTGCGGATCGTGGAACGGCAGGTGGATGCTCGGCACCGGCCGCGGGAACACCGGGCACGCCTCCTTCGCGTCGTCGCAGACTGTCACGACCAGATCGATGGCCTTGCTCAACACTGAGTCCAGATCTTTGGGAAACAGTCCTTCAGTAGGTATCCGTGCCAGGCGCAGGGCCTCCAGGGCTCCTGCGGCGACGGCAGGCTGGGGGCGGATACCGGCGGACAAGACGTGAACCTGCCCCCGAAGATCGTGTCTGAGAATGGCCTCGGCCATCTGCGAGCGGCATGAATTGCCGGTGCAGAGCACGAGTACCGTTCGGGGCGTTCTCATGGTGAGCGCTGCTCGAGCGGGAGCTCTCAATCCGGCTCGCGCAGGCGGCCGATCGTATCGAGCTCGCGCTCGAGAGCCATCGCATCGAGCTTGGAGAGCGGCAGGCTGAGGAACAGGGAGATCCGCCGCTGCA
This sequence comes from Gammaproteobacteria bacterium, assembly GCA_027315105.1. Classification (GTDB taxonomy): domain Bacteria; phylum Pseudomonadota; class Gammaproteobacteria; order Steroidobacterales; family Steroidobacteraceae; genus FEN-1191. Next base: position 53,981 of record DAHUYP010000082.1, on the reverse strand, counting down.
GCAGCGAGAACGCCAACGCGAAGGCGCGCCGCTGCCGATGCTCGCCGCCCGGTACCGCGGCCGGGTCCTCGATGCCCCAATGAGCCGTGATCGGCCGGCCTGGCCATACCGGACAGATCTCCCCGGCCGCCCGGTCGCACACCGTGAAGACGAAATCGAGCGGTGGCGCATCGGGGCGCGCGAACTCCTCCCAGTTCTTGCTTCTCAGCTCCTGGGTCGGCAATCCGGCCAGACTCAATTGCTCGATGGCCAGCGGGTGGACCCGAGCGGCCGGCTGGCTGCCGGCGCTGTAGGCGCGAAAGCGCTGCTTGCCGAGACGATTCAGCAGCGCCTCGGCCATGATGCTGCGCGCGGAATTGCCGGTGCAGACGAACAGGGTGTTGTAGATGCGCTCGGTCATGCGGCGCGGCTGCTTTTCGCGCTGCCCTTGCCGGCCGTGCGATCGGTCTTGCAGGCCGCGGCGCATGCGCCGCTCCGGCCGCAGCAATTCTCGGTCAGATAGCCCACCAGGGCGTTCATGACGCCGAAGTCCGCGGCGTAGAACACCTGCCGGCTCACGCGCCGCGACCTGATGAGCCCGGCCCGCTGCAGCGCCTGGACGTGGAACGTCAGTGACGAGGGGACGAGCCTGACGCGCTGCGCGATCGTGCCCGCCGGCAGCCCGTCGGGTCCGCGTTCGACCAGCAACCGGTACACCGCAAGCCGGTGCGCATGCGCCAGGGCCGCCAGGGCCGCCACGACTTGCGGGGTCTTCATCGCACTTACGATATTACGATGTTTATCGAAATATCAAAAGTCACGGGGAGGCGGCCGGGCCGTGTCGGCGCACCAGGTATCGAGGCGGTGCCGCCGCCGGGCGCGCACGTCCCGAGTGTGATAATGATAGCCATCGAGCGCACAGCGCGAGGGAGCCCATGAGGACGTCGCCGCCGAACGCCGCGCGGCGCGCCGCGGCCTGAGCATGGGGTTGCAGATTGCCGACCGCTGGTTCGCCTTCGAGCGCGTGTCCGACGACATCACGCGCATCTGGGAGCCGCATGCCATCCGGCTCATGCAGTGCAATATCTGGCACGTTCGCGGGCGCGACCGGGACCTGCTGATCGATACCGGCTTCGGGGTGGCGAGTCTGCAAGACGCCGCGCGGCACCTGTTCGACAAGCCGCTGAGCGCCGTCGCGACGCACGCGCACCTGGACCACGTGGGCTCGCTGCACGAATTCGGCGACCGCATCGTCCACCGGGCGGAGGCCGATGACATCGCCGCGGCATCCGGGAACTTCAGCCTCCAGCGCGCCGATCACCCGGCCGATTTCATCGCGTCCATCGAGCGGGCCGGCTACGAAGTCGGACCGACCTTCATCACGGCGCTGCCGCACGCTGATTTCAAGCTGCGCGAATTCACGCGCCGGGCGGCGCCCGCGACTCGTACCGTGGGCGAGGGAGACGTCATCGATCTCGGCAACCGGGTGTTCGAGGTGCTGCACCTGCCGGGGCATTCACCGGGCAGCATCGGCCTATGGGAAGCCGCGACCGGCACGCTGTTTTCCGGCGATGCGATCTACGACGGGCCGCTGCTCGATGAGCTGCCCGGCAGCGACATCGCCGTCTATCGGCAGACCATGCGCCGGCTGCTGAGGCTGCCGGCAGAGGTGGTTCATGCCGGCCACGACCCCAGCTTCGACGGCCGGCGGCTGCGCGCGCTGGCACGTGCCTATCTCGATCGGCGCGGCGGCTGAGCGAATCGAAGCCGCGCGCAGCCCGTCAGCCGTTCGGCACGGACGGTGCGAAGCTCAGCATGGCCGCCAGCACCTGGCGCAGCAGCGACTGCAACGGCAGCGCGAGGTGCGGATCATAGTCGGTGCCGGATTCATCCATGTAGGCCGCCTGCGCCAGCTCGATCTGAATGGCATGCACATTCGCGGCCGGATCGCCGTAGGCGCGCGTGATGTAGCCGCCCTGGAAGCGGCCGTTCAGCACGTGGCTGAACCGCGTCTGGCGTGCGAGCACGCCGACGACGTGAGCGGCGAACGCGGTGGCGCAGGAGCGGCCGCCATGGGTACCGACGTTCACATCCGGCAGCCGGCCCGCGAACAGGCGCGGCAACTGGCTGCGTATCGAGTGCGCGTCGAGCAGCAGCGCGTAGCCGAACCGTGCGCGGGTGGCGGCGATCAGTTCCTGCAATGCAGTGTGGTACGGCAGCCAGTAGCGCTGCCGGCGCCGATCGATCTCCTGCGCCGAAGGTGCGGCCCCGTCATAGAGCGGCTCGCCGGAAAAGCTCGAGCTCGGGCACAGCCCGGTGGTCGCCTGGCCGGGATACAGCGACTGGTCGTCGGGCGGACGGTTGAGGTCGATCACGTAGCGCGACAAGCGCGCCTGCAGCCAGGAGGCGCCCGCCTCGCGCGCGAACGCATACAGACGATCGACGTGCCAGTCGGTGTCGCTCAGGCGTCGTGCCGCCGCGTTCAGCGGCGCGGCGACGTCTGCCGGCAGCTGCGTGCCGACGTGCGGCAGGCTCACGATCAGCGGCGTGCTGCCCCGCTGCAGCACGGCCACGCTGCCGTCCTCATGACTCAAGTCCCGCCTCCCGCAGATAGGACCGAAACACCCCGGACACCACCAGTGCCTTCGCCGCGGCGATGTCGGGCGCAAAGAAGCGGTCCGCGGCGTAATGCGCGACTCGCGCGCGCACCAGCGCCACGGTGCGCTCGAGGATCGGCGAGCTTCTGAGGGGCCGATGGAACTCGATGCCCTGCACGGCGGCGAGCAGCTCGATCGCGACGATCACGGCGGCATTGTCCGCCATGCTCGCGAGCCGGCGTGCGCCGTAGGTCGCCATCGACACGTGATCTTCCTGATTGGCGGACGTCGGGATGCTGTCGACGCTGCACGGATGGGCCAGGGCCTTGTTCTCGGCCACCAGTGCGGCCGCGGTCACCTGCGGCACCATGAAGCCCGAATTCACGCCGCTGTTGTCGACCAGGAACGGCGGCAGGCCGCTCATCTTCGGGTCGACCAGAATGGCGATGCGCCGCTCGGCGATGGAGCCGATCTCGGCGATCGCGAGCGCCAGCTGGTCGGCCGCGAAGCCGACCGGCTCGGCGTGGAAGTTGCCGCCGGAACAGACCGCGCCGTCGTCCGGAAATACCAGTGGATTGTCGGTCACGGCGTTGGCCTCGCGTGCCAGGGTCGCGGCCGCGGCGCGCCACAGATCGAGGCAGGCTCCCATGACCTGCGGCTGGCAGCGGATCGAGTACGGATCCTGCACGCGTTCGCAGTTCAGGTGCGATGCGCGGATGGCGCTGCCGGCAAGCAGCCGGCGAAAGGCGGCGGCGACGTCCTGCTGGCCCTGCTGGCGCCGAATGGCGTGGATGCGCGCTTCGAACGGCACGTCGCTGCCCTTGACGGCGTCCACCGACAGCGCGCCGGCCAGCAGCGCCGCGGCCATGACGTCCTCGATGCGAAACAATCCGCACAGCGCCAGCGCCGTCGACACCTGGGTTCCATTCAGAAGCGCCAACCCTTCCTTGGGTCCGAGCGCCACGGGCGCAAGGCCCACGCGCTGCAGGCCGGCGAGCGCCGGCATGATCTCGCCGCCGATCCGCACCTCGCCGACGCCGATCAGCGCCGCCGCGAGGTGGGCCAGCGGCGCCAGATCGCCCGAAGCACCGACCGAACCCTGGCAGGGTATGCAGGGATAGACGCCGTGTTCCAGCAAGGCGCACAACGCACGCACGGTCCGGGGCCGCACGCCGGAGTAGCCCTGCGCGAGACTCGCGACCTTCAGCAGCAGAATCAGGCGCACGATCTCGTCCGCCAGCAGCTCACCGGTGCCGGCTGCATGCGACAGCACGAGATTGCGCTGCAGCGCTTCGATCTGATCGCGTGCGATGCGGGTCTGGGCGAGCAGCCCGAACCCGGTGTTGATGCCGTAGGCGATCTGCTCCTGCGCCACCAGCCTGCCGACCACCGCGGCGCCGGCCTTGAGCTTCTGCAATTGATCGCGGCCGAGCGCGACCGAGACCGGCTGCCGGGTGACCCGCCGCAGCGTCGCGAGGTCCAATTCGCCGAGCCGCAGGTGCATGCGCGCCTGCGGTTTGCCGGGCCTGGTGCCGCGCGCAGCCATTCAGGTGACCATCGGCAGATCGAGATGATGCTCGCGGGCACAGTCGATGGCCTGCTCGTAGCCCGCGTCGGCGTGCCGCATGACCCCCGTCGCCGGATCGTTCCACAGCACTCGTTCGATGCGGCGGGCGGCGGCGCTGCTGCCGTCGCAGACGATCACCACGCCGGCATGCTGCGAATAACCCATGCCCACACCGCCGCCATGGTGGATCGATACCCAGGTGGCGCCGCTGGCCGTGTTCAGCAGCGCGTTGAGCAGCGGCCAGTCCGATACGGCGTCGGAGCCGTCGCGCATGGCCTCGGTCTCGCGATTGGGGCTCGGGACCGAGCCGGCATCAAGGTGGTCGCGGCCGATCACGATCGGTGCCTTCAGCTCGCCGCGCGCCACCATCTCGTTGAAGGCGAGCCCGAGGCGATGGCGCTGCCCGAGCCCGACCCAGCAGATGCGCGCCGGCAGACCCTGGAACCGGATCCTCGTCCGTGCGCTGTCGAGCCAGCGATGCAGCTGCGGATCGTCGGGGATCAGCTGTTTGACCCTGGCGTCGGTCCGATAGATGTCCTCCGGATCGCCGGACAATGCCACCCAGCGGAACGGCCCGATGCCGCGGCAGAAGAGCGGACGGATATAGGCGGGCACGAATCCCGGGAACGCGAACGCGTCCTTCACACCTTCGTCCAGCGCCATCTGGCGAATGTTGTTGCCGTAGTCGAAGGTGGGAATGCCGCGCCGGTGGAACTCCAGCATTGCCTGAACGTGTACCGCCATCGAGCGCCGGGCCGCGGCCGCGACGCCGGCCGGATCCGTGCGGCGGCCGGTCTCCCATTGCGCCAGTGTCCAGCCCGCGGGCAGGTAGCCGTTGACCGGATCGTGCGCGGACGTCTGATCGGTGACGGCGTCGGGTGTCACTCCGCGACGCAGCAGCTCGGGCAGTAGCTCGGCCGCGTTGCCGAGCAGGCCGACCGACAGCGGCCGGCGCTCGGCGACCGAGCGCTCGATCAGCGTCAGCGCCTCCTCGAGGCTGGTCGTGCCGACATCGAGATAGCGCGTCTCCAGACGCTTCTGGATCCGGCTCGGCTGGCACTCGATCGCCAGCATCGAGGCCCCGGCCATCGTGGCGGCCAGAGGCTGCGCGCCGCCCATGCCGCCGAGCCCGGCGGTGAGGATCCAGCGACCCGGCAGCTGGCCGCCGAAGTGCTGCCGGCCCATCTCGACGAACGTCTCGTACGTGCCCTGGACGATCCCCTGGCTGCCGATGTAAATCCACGATCCGGCGGTCATCTGGCCGAACATCATCAGGCCGCGGCGGTCGAGCTCGTTGAAATGCTCCCAGGTCGCCCAGTGCGGCACGAGATTGGAATTGGCGATCAGCACGCGCGGCGCATCGGCATGGGTGCGAAAGACGCCGACCGGCTTGCCGGACTGGACCAGCAACGTCTCGTCCTCGCCGAGCCGCTTGAGCGTCGACACGATTCGGTCGAAACATTGCCAATTGCGTGCGGCGCGCCCGATGCCGCCGTACACGACCAATTCGTCCGGCCGTTCCGCGACCTCCGGGTCGAGATTGTTGCGCAGCAGTCGCAACGCCGCCTCGGTCAGCCAGCTGCCGGCCTCGAGTGCGGTTCCCCGCTGCGCGCGTATGACTCGTTCGGGATCCGTGCGGTTGAGCGGGTCCATGGCTAAGGTCCTCGATCGCAGGGCCGTGCTGCGGCGATATCGATCATGGCTGTCCTGCCCCCGGCTCGGCCGAGCGCAGGCGCGCCAGGCAGCGCCGATACGACTGCGCGATGGCGTCGCGTCGCGGATGGCGGCCGTCGCGCACGGTCCAGGCCCCACCGACCAGCACGTCGCGCAGCGCGCCCGGGCGCGGCGCGAAGATGTAGGCATCGAGCAGCGCCTCAGCCGGGACGCCCGCGAACTCGGCACGATCGGTGTCGAGCACGACGATGTCGGCCGGCTCGCCCGCGGCCAGCTCGCCGCGCCCGAGCGACAGCGCCTGCGCGCCGCCGGCGGCCGCGGCGGCGTAGAGAAAGCTGCCGCAATGCGGCCGCGAGGCGCTCGAAGCCAGCGCGCGGCGCTCTCGCCAGACCCGCAGCGCATATTCGGCCGTGCGCAACTCCTCGCGCGGATCGACCGACACGTGACTGTCGGAGCCGATGCCGAAGCGGCCTCCGGAGGCCGCGAACTCATCGAGCGGGAATCGGCCATCGCCCAGGTTGCCCTCGGTCGTGGGGCACAGGCCGACCACCGCTCCGGCCTGCACGATCGCCTCGAGCTCGGTTGGCGCGGCGTGCGTGGCGTGCACCAGACACCAGCGGGCATCGATGCGGGCCGAATCGAACAGCAGCTCGATCGGCCGTCGGCCGAAGCGCCGCCGGCACTCATCGACTTCGCGCCGCTGCTCCGAGACGTGCACATGCACGGGTATCGGCGCCGGCGCGGCCGCGACCACGTCTGCAATCGCTGCGGGCGGGACGGCCCGCAGGCTGTGCAGTGCCACGCCGGCCGTCTGCAGCGGTTCGCTCTGGCAGCGCAGCGTCTCGAACAGGCGCAGAAAGGCATCGGTCTGCAGTGCGAAGCGGCGTTGCTCCGGCCGCGTCGCGGCGGCGTCGAATCCGGATCGCTGGTAGAGGCAGGGCAGCAACAATTGGCGGATTCCGGCCTGGCGGGCGCCGTCCCGGACCGCATGCGACAAGGTGGCCGGGTCCAGGTATGGCCCACCGTCGGTCAGATGATGCAGGTAGTGGAACTCGGCCACCGACGTGTAACCGGCTTCGAGCATCTCGACGTACAGGAAGGCCGCGATTGCGGCGACGTCCTCGGGCTGCAGGCGCTCGACGAATCGATACATCACGTCGCGCCAGCTCCAGAATGAGTTGTCGGCGCCGGCTGCGATCTCGGCGGTGCCCGCGATCGCACGCTGGAAGGCATGACTGTGCAGATTCGGCATGCCGGGGAGGGCCAGCCCCCGCACGGGGATGCAGCCGTCGGGCGGCGCATCGGCGCTCACGCGATCGATGGTGCCGTCGGCAGCGACCGAAACGGCGATGTTGCGGGCTATGCCGGAAGGAAGCAGCGCGCGCTCAAACAGCAACTGCACCGCCCCTCCCGTGTCGCGGCCGTGCGCCACGGCGGGCCGCGCAGCAGCGCCGCACGCAACCCCGATCCGGCGCCCGGGCGTCGCCGAGGTCGTGCAGCGTGGCTCGATCGTTCATGGCTGGTCCTGCGGTGCCGTCGGCCCCGATCCGGAAGCTAATCACACCTATACTTGTATAGGCAAGTGCGGCAGAAAACCGAGTGTCGGGTCGTGATCGGATTAAGTCCCGGTGCCGTGTTCGCTTTACGGTGTCGGACGATCGGCGGGATTCGAGGCTTTCTCTCTACCAGCCGCAGGAGAGGACTCAACAATGATCGGAGTGAAATACTCCGGGACGATCACTTGTGTGTGCGGGGATACCGCCTGCACTTCTGCAACGAAGGACTGAAGCCTGTCGATGGCGGGCTGTTGTGAGACATCGTACGGAACATTGAAACGGTCCCAGTGAGTCGGCATCACGAGAGGGGGGTAGCCGATGGCCTGAAGCAGGCGTTGCGTGTAGTGATAGATCTTTTGCCGCTCCGGCATAGCACCGATCAATGCCACATCCGGCCGCAAGCCGTCGATCTCACGTTCGATGTAGTTCATCGATCCAAATGCAATGATCTGGTGGCCAGCCATGCGAATCAGGAAGGCGAGCGTTCCGCCTTCCACGAAGAGTTGCCCGAGCCGGAACGGCGGTTTCGTGTTGGCGGGAAAAATGGTTGACGGCGGCGGCAACTGCGCGCTGCCCGGCAAGATGCCGTGCAGACTGGGGATGACGCGGATGGAACAATCGCGCAGTTGCAGGTCCTCGCCGCCCCTTACGGTCAGAATCCGGCTGCCGGACACCCCGCTGTCGCGGGCGAAATTAGCCGTGCTCTCCGTTCCGATGACCAGCGCGCCGGTCTTGCGCGCGATATAGGGCATATCGAGCACATGATCGACGTGAGTATGCGTGATCAGAATGTAATCCGCTTTTCTGATATGCGCATCGATCACCGTCTGGTCGGATGTGACGAAATCGTCGTCTCCCACGAGCGGACGCGGATCGGACGCCAATGCCGGATCGTTAGGCGTGTTGCTCTTCAGTCGCGTCAGGTACGGATCGACGAGAACTACCGTTTGGCCGTCACTGATCTCCCATCCGGCCGTTCCCAGGTACGTGAGCTCCAGTCTTCCTTGCGCCAGCGCGACGGCGGAGGAAGACCACACGAGCAGAAAAAGAATGCGGTTCCGGGTGCCAGCCGACATGTTCCACGCCATTTCCTGGAGGGTTCGGCGCCAGGGGCCCTCCGAGGCTAGCTTAGCCCACTTCCAGGCCGTCCGGAATTCCGGAACAAGCGCTGGACGCGGCTTCTAGTCAGCAGCGGCATTTGTTTCCTACAATGCGGCCCACGTCGTCTGCCACGACATGTATAGACGTCTTGAGGTCCGCAGGGCCACCGGAGCGCGATGCGTTGGGATCGCTTATGGATCAACTGCCGTGCGGCGACCATGGCCGGTGCCGATGGATCCTATGGGATCATTGAAGATGGCGCCGTGGCGGCCGCCGCGGGCCGGATCGCATGGATCGGCCGGCGCGCCGAGCTGCCCGGGGAACCATCGGAACTCTCCAGGCAATGCATCGACCTGCATGGCGCGTGGCTGACACCCGGCCTCATCGACGCCCACACGCATCTGGCATTCGCCGGCGAGCGCAGCGCGGAGTTCGAGCAGCGGCTGGCAGGCACCAGCTACCAGGACATCCAGCAGCGCGGCGGCGGCATCCTGTCGACCGTGCGCGCGGTGCGGGCCGCCTCACCGGAGCGACTCGCCGAGCTGACATTGGCGCGCGCCGCGCGCCTGGCCGCCCTGGGCGTGACCACGGTGGAAATCAAATCGGGCTACGGCTTGTCGCTGGCGGACGAGCGCAAGCAATTGCGTGCAGCGCAGCTGGTCGGCGAGCGCCTGTCCATGCGTGTCAGCAAGACCTTTCTCGGCGCCCATGCCATGCCGCCGGAATTCGGCGCCAGCCGCGCCGAGTATGTGTCGCACGTCGCGCGCGAGCTGCTGCCGGCGCTGGCCGCCGAGGGGCTGATCGACGCCGTGGATGCGTACTGCGAGCACGTTGCCTTCTCGGCGCCGGAAATCTCAATCCTGTTCGACGCCGCGCGCGCGCTCGGGCTGCCCGTCAAGCTGCACGCCGACCAGCTGAGCGACGGCGGCGGCGGTGCGCTGGCGGCGCGGTATCGCGCGCTGTCCGCCGATCATGTCGAATACACCAGCGCCGACGGCATCGCGCGCCTGGCGCAGGCGGGCACGGTGGCGCTGCTGCTGCCCGCGGCGTTCTACTGCCTGCGCGAGACGCACCCACCGCCCATCGACGCGCTGCGCGCCAACGGCGTCAGGATGGCGATCGCGAGCGACTGCAACCCGGGAACGGCGCCGATCCTGAACCCCGGAACGATCATGAACATGGCGTGCACGCTGTTCCGCCTGACGCCGGCCGAGGCGCTGGCCGGCTACACGCGCGAGGCGGCGCGCGCGCTCGGGCTGCTGCACGAGATCGGCACGCTCGAGCAGGGCAAGAGCGCCGATTTTGCCATCTGGGACTGCAGCGGACCGGCCGAGCTCAGCTATTGGATCGACGGCATCACGCCGCTTGGCCGCGTCTTTCGCGGCGAGCCGACCGCGGCCTCGCCCGCGGCCTCGCCCGCGGCACGGATGCCGACATGAACCTCGATGCCGGGCGCCGCGCCCCGCCATGCCAGGTCGGGAGAGTCTGATGCCGATCGCCGGCGCCGATACGGGACCGACCGCACTCTACGAGAGAGTGAAGCGCTACATCCTGACGCGCATTCGGGGCGGCGAGTGGACCAGCGGCATGCGCCTGCCGTCGGAGAACGAACTGGTACGCACGCTCGGCGTGTCGCGCATGACCGTGCATCGCGCGCTGCGCGAATTGTCCACGCAGGGGCTGCTGTCGCGGGTTCAGGGCGTCGGCACGTTCGTCGCCGCGCCGCAGACCCGATCGGAGCTGCTCGAGGTACGCGACATCACCGACGACGTCGTCTCCCGGGGCCACACCCATCAAGCGAAGATCGTGGCCCTGGAGGCCGTACGCGCGAGCGCCGACATGGCCTCGCTGTTGGAGCTGCGGCCCGGCGCCAAGATCTTCCACTCGATCGTGGTGCACAAGGAGGACGGCGTGCCGGTGCAGCTGGAGGAGCGCTATGTGACACCGGCATTCGCCCCGGCCTATCTGGAGCAGGATTTCTCGCGGCAGGCCCCCGGCAAGTACCTGCTCGGCATCGGACCGCCCACCGAAGTCGATCACGTGGTGTTCGCGACGCTGCCCGACAAACGCGCGCAGAAACTGCTCAAGATCGACACCGACGAGCCGTGCCTGGTGCTCACGCGCCGCACCTGGGTCGGCGGCGTGCCCGTCACCCGGAGCATCTTCACCTACCCCGGATCGCGCTACAGCCTCGGCAGCCGCTACAAGGTCAGCGAAGAGGGCGGACGGCATCTGTTCTCGCGCTGAACGGCGGGCGACGGCGTCGGCGCGGTCCGCCGGTTACGGCCTTCACGCGCATGCGCTCGCGGCTATACTGCCGCGGTGACGCACCTGTCTGCGTTCATCGACGCGCGCGCGCTGCTGCTGGTGATCGCAGCCAATTCCGCCCCGGTGCTCAGCGCCTGGCTGCTGCACCGGCGCTTCGATCGACCGATCGATGCCGGCGTCACATTGCCCGACGGGCGAGCCCTGTTCGGGGCCCACAAGACCTGGCGCGGCCTGATCGCGGGTACGCTTGCGGCGGCGCTGACGGGCGCCCTGCTGCGGGTCGGAGTGTTGACGGGCGCGGCTTTCGGATTGCTGACCCTGCTGGGCGATCTGCTGTCCTCGTTCCTGAAGCGACGTCTCGGTCAAGCGAGCGGACGGTCCGCGCCGCTGATCGATCAACTGCCCGAAGCCCTGCTGCCGATGCTCGTGCTGGCGGCCCCGCTCGGCTTGAGCGTCGCAGAGATCTGCGGCACCGTCATCGCATTCACCGTGCTCGACCTGCTCGCGGCGGCGGTGTTGGATCGTGGACGGCTCCCGAATCGCCAGCATGCGGCACACAGCGCGGCGACGATCATCTGTTGCGTACTGGCGGCGTTCTGCGAGGGCATGGATCTGCAGGCCGCCGGCGTGGCTGCAGGCGGCATCGTGCCCGAGCTCAGGCCCGATGCGCAGCAGCTGGGCACGTTCTTCAGTGCCAGCACGCTCGGCCTGTTCTTCGGCGCCCTGGCAGGGGGGCGATGGTCGGACCTGATCGGCCGCAGGCGCGTGCTGATCGCGTCGATCGCCCTGTTCGGCTCGTTCTCGCTGCTCACGCCGCTGGCCTGGGACATCCGGTCGCTGTCCTGGGCCCGGCTGCTGACGGGACTCGGTCTCGGCGGCGCGCTGCCGAACCTCGTGGCGCTGGTCAATGAATGCAGTGCCGCCAACCGCCGCAGCGCCAACGTCGCGTTGGTCTACGCCGGCATGCCTTTCGGCGGTGCGCTGGCCAGCCTGATCAGCATGTCGATCGCGTCCTCGCATTGGCGATGGATATTCATCGCCGGTGGCGTGGCACCGTTGCTGATCGTGCCGATCATGCTTTCGGTGCTGCGAGAATCACCGGCCTTCGAGCGCGCTCGCTCGCTCGTGAGCGCACCCGGCATCGCGGGCGGCGGGCCGATCGCGACTCCCAGGGCCGGCAGCTTCAAGGCGGTGCTTTCGGGCGGCCGGGCGGTCTCGACGCTGCTGCTCTGGAGCAGCTTCTTTCTGAGCCTGGTGATGATCTATCTGCTGTTGAGCTGGCTGCCGACTCTGCTGGCCGGCAACGGCCTGACAAAGGCGCAGGCCGCCGGGGCACAGATCGCGTTCAACGTCGGCGGCGGCCTGGCGGCGCTGCTGGTCGGCCGTCTGCTCGAAGGCCGGCTGCGGCGCGCCACCGTGCTGACGATCTTCATCGCCGTGCCGGTGACGCTGCTGTTGCTGAGCCGGGCGCCCGCGCAGCTGCTCTGGGTGGTGCTGATCGTCGCCGCGCTGGGCTGCTCGGTCCTGGCCGCACCGGCGTTCCTGTATGCGGTCGCGCCGGCGTGCTATCCGACCTCGATCCGCGGGGCGGGGGTTGGCATGGCGGTGGCCATCGGACGCATCGGCTCGATCGTCGGACCGAAGCTCGGCGGCACGCTCAAGGCGGCCGGCCACAGCTCATCGCAACTGTTGACGGATCTGCTGCCGATCGCCGTGCTCGGCAGCGTCACCGGGATCGTGCTGGCCTGGCACCTCGGGCGCATTGCGCGCGCGGCGGCGCGCAAAGACCCGTAGCAGACGGCGTGCTGCGCCTCTGCAATACAGCTGACACATTGCGTCGCTAACGTGCCCCGACCCTGCAGCGTCGGCTGAATCAAGCCGCCTGCGGGCCGCTGCGCCGACCGCACCCACCGGGCGGCGCGCGATTCTGCGAATCAACAACGAATAGCACGAGCGGAGGCCGGTCCTGTGTCCAAAGTCCACGTCAAGCACGCCCTGATACTGGTTCTCGGAACCAATCTTGCGATGTTCGCCGGGCCGCCGGCCGAGGCCGCCGATCCGGTCAATCTCGGCACCGTGCAGACCACGGGTACCGGCGAGCAGCAGGAATCCGCGCAGAATCCCGAGTCCGCGCCCTACCAGGCGCCGACCAAGGTGCCGCTCGATGCGATCCAGCCGACCTCGGTGATCAGCCAGCAATACATCGAGCACAATACGCCGCTGTCTTCCAATTACACCGACGTCCTGGCCATGGCACCGAGCGTTTATTCCGTGAATCCCAACGGCCCGGGGCTCATGGAGAACCAGATCATGAGCATCCGCGGCTTTCAGGACGGTTTCTACAACGTGACCTTCGATGGCATCCCGTGGAACGACTCGAACGACTTCACTCATCATTCGACTTCGTATTTCATGGATCACGATCTCGGTCCGATGGCGCTCGATCGCGGTCCGGGCACCGCGGCGACCATCGGCAACGCGACCTTCGGCGGCACGATCAGCATCGCCTCCAAGGATCCGCTCGCGACCACGACCATCACGCCGTACGCGAGCTTCGGCAGCTGGAACACGCAGGTCTACGGCGCCCAGTTCGACAGCGGCGAATCGTCGAAGTATGGCGGCGGCCGGCTGTTCATCGACGGCGAGAGCCTGTCGAGCGATGGCTACCTGAGCTACGCGTCGCAACAGCGCAAGAACCTGTTTGCCAAGGGCGAGCAGCCCATCGGCGACAACACCGTGCTGACCTTCGTCGGCATGTTCAACAACGTGTTCCAGGGCGTGCCGATCGGCGCAACGCAGGCCCAGATCGCTGCCAATGGACCGAGCTACGGGCTGAACAACAATCCGGACAGCCAGGCCTACCACGGCTACAACCAGGACCAGATCCATACCGACTTCGAATACGTCGGGCTCAAGTCAGTGCTCGATTCCGGCTGGGCGATCGACAACAAGGTCTACACCTACGCCTATTACCACGACGGCTTCAACGGCGAGGACGTCAACGGCGAGACACCCAACGGCACCTATTACAATACGATCGGTTACGTGAATCCGAACGATCCCGCCGGGCTCGATGTGCCGGGCCAGCACCTGGTGAACTACTACCGCTCCTGGGGTGATACCTTCAAGCTCAGGAAGGATTTCTCCTTCGGCGACGTTCAGACCGGCATCTGGGGCGATTACCAGACCAACACGCGGCGGCTGACCGAGATCGACGACACGCTCGGGGGCGCATTCAACCCGATCAACGTCGGCAACGCCCTGCTCGGCATCGACCGCGAGCTCGATCAGACCCTGACGACCGTGCAGCCGTTCGTGCAGCTGGACTGGAAAGCGCTGCCCGGGCTGACGCTCTCGCCCGGCGTGCGCTACGACTACTTCAGCCGGCACGTCGATGCGCAGGTCGACGTCAAGAGCGGCATCGGGGCGAACTACACCAATAACTACGACTCGGTGCTGCCGTCGTTGCTGGCGCATTACCAGATCGCCGGCAACTGGAGCGCCTACGCACAGGTGGCGAAAGGGTTCCTCGCACCGAACGAGAATTTCTTCAACCGCGGGCCGGGGGTCAATGCGTCCAACAGCACGCTGCAGCCGCAAACGACCTGGAACTATCAGCTCGGGACCGTCTGGCAAAGCCAGCGGCTCACCCTCGGCGCCGACGTCTACTACATCGACTTCAACAACGAGATCAATCCGGTGACGGTCGGTGGCATCACGACCTACACCAACCTCGGCGGCTCGACCTACCAGGGCGTCGAGACCGAGGCCACCTTGTACGTCGGTTCGGGCGTGAGCCTGTACGCCAACGGCTCGGTGAACCGGACCACCGAAAAGGCCACCGGCATGATGCTGCCGAACGCACCGACCGGCACCGCGGCCCTCGGCGTGATCTACAACCATGCGGGCTGGTATGCCTCGCTGATGGACAAGTGGGTCGGCGACCGATACGGGGACGTCAATGCCGCGGTCCCGCTCAGCAGCTACAGCACGCTGGATGGGGCGCTCGACTATACGTTCGAGAACGGACTGTGGGGCTCGTCCAAGCCCACGGTCAAAGTGGCGTTCAACAATCTGCTGAACTCCAACAAGATCTACGCGCTGGCCGGCTATACCGGCGCTCTCGGGACGCCGCTGTACTGGACGATTCCGGAACGCAGCGTGTTCGCGAGCGTGTCGGTACCGTTTTGAGCGCGGTCATGGGCGGCGCGGCGGCGCAGCGGTTGGACCTGTCACTGGTGGACGCGACGGCCATGCAGTTGGGACCGGCCGCGCTGCCACCACCGGTGGCGCTGCCCGCGCCCCGCCTGTGCCGCCGGCCGCGCCTCGGCGCACTCGGCGGCGCACTGCTGCTCGAGGGACTGGTGGCCGCGGCGCTGATCATCGGCTTGACCCCCAGGATCGTGAGAATGGAGAGCAAGGCGCTGCAGGTGTCGATCGTGGCGCCCCCGGCGCCGAAACCAGAACCCAGGCGCGAGCCGCACGAGCAGTTCAAGCCGTTGCTCAAGCAGCAGATACAGCCGATCGTGGTGCCGGCGCTGCTGGATCTGCACCTCGAGACCGACGTACCGCAGCAACCGGTGGCGGCGCCGCGGCCGACCTACACGCCCCCGCCGGCAGCTCCCGCGCCGCAGACCGAAGAGACCTTCGAGGCCAGGATATTGAGGGCGGTTCAGGCGGCGGTGAATACCCACTATCCCGCGGCCGCGCGCATGCTGCATCAGCATGGCCAGGTGCAGGTGAGCTTCGATTACCTGGATGGCGCGATCAGCAATATCCGGCTGCTGCAATCGAGCGGACTGCCGCTGCTCGATGCCGCGGCGCTGGCAACGGTCCGCGATACGCGCTTTCCCGACCCGCCGCCCAAGCTGCTGCATCAGGCCCTCAACTACGCGGTTTGGGTCCGATTCCGGCTCGCGGGCGAGGACTGACCTCGGCCGTCGCGCGCCATGCGCGGGCGATTTGCGCCGCGTCCCTGCTCTGCCTTATAAGGGCGCGCCAGCTCATCGACGCTGGCGCCACGGCGATGGCTGCCCATGCGTCTGAAGGACCCGAGCCTGCTCAAGAGCCATTGCCTCATCGATGGTCAATGGGTCGGCGCCGACAGCGGCGCCGTGCATGAAGTGCACAATCCCGCGACCGGAGAAACGCTGACTTCGGTGCCCGACGCCGGCGCAGCCGAGACGCGGCGGGCGATCGAGGCCGCCACGCGCGCCCTGCGCTCCTGGCGCGCGCGGACGGCCGAGGAGCGCGGTCGCGTGCTGCGCTGCTGGTACGATCTCATGTTGGCCAACCAGGACGATCTGGCGTGCCTGATGACCAGCGAACAGGGCAAGCCGCTGGCGGAGGCGCGCAGCGAGATCGCCTACGCGGCCTCCTACATCGAGTGGTTCGCCGAGGAGGCGCGCCGCGTCTATGGCGATACGATTCCCTCTCCCTGGCCCGACAAGCGCATCGTCGTGACGCGCGAGCCGGTCGGGGTCTGCGCGGCAATCACGCCGTGGAATTTTCCGGCTGCCATGATCACGCGCAAAGTGGCACCCGCGCTGGCCGCGGGCTGCACCATCGTCGTCAAACCGGCGCTGCAGACGCCGCTGTCGGCATTGGCCATGGCGGAGCTGGCGGCGCGGGCCGGCGTGCCCGCTGGCGCGTTCAGTGTCGTGACGGGCGAGGCGCGCGCGATCGGCGGTGAGCTCACGGGCAATCCTGCGGTCCGCAAGCTGACCTTCACCGGCTCGACGCAGACCGGCCGTCTGCTGGCGGCCCAATGCGCTCCGACCCTGAAGCGCATGTCGCTCGAGCTCGGCGGCAACGCGCCGTTCATCGTGTTCGACGATGCCGACCTGGACGCGGCCGTCGATGGAGCCATGACATCGAAGTATCGCAACAGCGGCCAGACCTGCGTGTGCGCCAATCGCCTGCTGGTCCAGGACGGTGTCTATGAGGCGTTCGCGCACAAACTCGGTGCCGCGGTGGCGAAGCTCAAGGTCGGCAATGGCATCGAGCCTGGAGTGGAGCAAGGTCCGCTCATCGATGCCGCGGCGCTCGACAAGGTCGAGGCGATGGTGGGCGATGCGCTCGGCCAGGGTGCGCGCGCCGTCGTCGGCGGGCGCCGGCATGCGCTCGGCGGCACCTACTACGAGCCCACGGTATTGGTCGGCGTGCGCGCCGGCATGCGGGTGGCACGCGAGGAGATCTTCGGGCCTGTTGCGCCGCTGTTTCGCTTCAAGGACGAACAGGAAGCGATTTGTATGGCAAACGACACAGAGTTCGGCCTGGCGGCTTATCTCTATGCGCGCGATCTCGCTCGCGTGTTCCGCGTCTCGGGCGCGCTCGAATACGGCATGGTCGGCATCAACACCGGCCTCATCAGCACGGCCGTGGCGCCCTTCGGCGGCGTCAAGCAGTCCGGGATGGGGCGCGAGGGCTCACGCCATGGCATCCATGAATATCTCGACATGAAATATCTCTGTTTGGGCGGAACGGCCTGAATGGCGCGGCCAGCGCGCTATAATCGTTCCGGACGCGCCACCGACTCGGGACCACGCCTCGAGTCTGGTGCGCGGCAGGTTGCAGGGGAGCGGCGGCGACGGTCTTGTTGATTTGTTTTCCCGTCGGTGCCGGATGGTGCAGCCCCCGTACCACGGTGCCGGGCCTGCAAGGCGGCCGCCGCTCCATTTTTCTCGAGAGCTGCAATCATCGGGCCGGATCGCGCGCAGGCGCACCCGCCCGTCGGATCAGGCGGCCGCGGCCAGGCCCAATTCGTGCGCAACCGCGGGATGCACGACGGCACCGCGAACGACGTTCAAACCGGCGGCCAGTCCGCGGTCCTCGGCGGTCGCGCGCTCCCAGCCCTTGTCCGCCAGCGCCTTGACGAACGGCAGGGTCGCGTTGTTGAGCGCGAAGGCGGAGGTGCGCGGCAGAGCGCCGGGCATGTTGGTGACGCAGTAATGGATGACGCCGTCGACCAGATAGGTGGGCGCAGCATGCGTCGTCGGACGGCTGGTCTGGAAGCAGCCGCCCTGGTCGATCGCGATATCCACCACGACTGAGCCAGGCCGCATGCGTTTGACCATCGCGGCGGTCACGAGCTTCGGTGCCGCGGCGCCCGGCAGCAGCACCGCGCCGATGACCAGGTCGGCTTCCGTGAGAGCACGCTCGATGGTGTCGGCGGTCGAGTACAGCGTGCGCACGGCGCCGTGGAACTGGACGTCCAATTCACGCAGCCGCCGGATCGAGCGGTCGATCGCGGTGACCTCGGCGCGCTGGCCATGCGCCATTTCGATGGCGTTGGTGCCCGCGACGCCGGCACCGAGCACGACGACTCTCGCCGGCGGCACGCCGGGGACGCCGCCGAGCAGGATGCCGCGGCCGCCGTTGGCTTGCTGCAGGTATTGGGCGCCGATCTGGATCGACATGCGACCGGCGACCTCGCTCATCGGCGTGAGCAGCGGCAAGGAGCCATCGGGCGCGGTCACGGTCTCGTAGGCGATGGCGACGCATCGGGAGCGGACCAAGGCCTCGGCCTGCGCGCGGTCGGCCGCCAGATGCAAGTAGGTGAACAGCACCTGGTCGGGTCGCAGCCGCGCGCATTCGTTGAGCTGCGGCTCCTTCACCTTGACGATGAGCTGCGAGTCGCTGAAGACGCTGTCGGCGTCCGGCGCGATCCTGGCGCCCGCGCTGCGGTAGTCCTCGTCGCTGCAGCCGATGCCGGCGCCGGCACCGGTCTGAATCAGGACCTCGTGCGCGAGCGCGGTGAGCTCGCGTACCGCGGCGGGGACCAGGCCTACCCGATACTCGTGGACTTTGATTTCCTTGGGGACGCCGATGCGCATGGGGGGCTCCGAGGGTTGACGGTGCCGTGCAGAGGCTCGATGCCGATCATTGTGAGCGTCGCCGCTGGCAGAGGATTGCGAATTGGAGCCGAAAGTGGGGGTGTGGTCGCAGATTCTTGCGACAAACTGGGGTATATTGACTGTTAATGCAACTCGACCGCGCTGACCGCAAGATTCTCCGCGAACTGCAGCGGGACGCCAGGCTGTCCAACGCCGCGCTGGCGGCGCGTGTCGGGCTGTCCGAATCGGCCTGCCTGCGCCGTGTACGCCTGCTCGAGCAGGCCGCGGTGATCGAGCGCTACACGGCGATGCTGAATGCGCCGAAGATCGGGGTGACGGTGGGCTTCATCATCCGAATCACGCTCAAGGGCCAGACCGACCGGGATCTAAGCGCGTTCGAGCAGGCGGTGCAGGGCGTGCCGGAGGTCACCGAATGCGACCTGACCACCGGGGAGTCGGATTACGTGCTGCGGGTAGTGGCGCGCGACGCGGCCGATTTCGAACGCCTGCACAGCACCGTGCTCACCAAGCTGCCCGGCGTGGCACGCGTCGATTCGAGCTTCGTGCTGCGCTCGGTGGTCAAGAATGCCGGCCTGCCGATCGATCTCTAGCCAGCGGGCGCGAATGGGCGCGGAGGCTTGAAACCGTGTTGCGGCTTTACACCTATTTCCGCAGCTCGGCGTCCTTCCGGGTACGCATCGCGCTCAATCTGAAGGCGCTGCCCTACGAGGCGATACCCGTGCACCTGCTGGTCGGCGGCGGCGAGCAGCACGGCGAGGCGTTTGCGGGGCGCAATCCGGCGCGGCTGGTGCCGGTGCTGCAGGCCGGGACCATGACCCTGTCGCAATCGCTCGCCATCATCGAGTATCTGGAGGAGACGCATCCAGCGCCGGCGTTGCTGCCCTCGGGCGCCGATGCGCGCGCGCGGGTGCGCGCACTGGCACTGAGCGTGGCCTGTGACATTCATCCGCTCAACAACCTGCGGGTGCTGCAGTACCTGAGGTCGGCGCTGCAGATCGATGAGCCACGCCGCACCGAATGGTCGCGGCACTGGATCGAGCTCGGATTCGGTGCCATCGAGCGCGTGCTGGTCGAGGGCGGCGCGACCGGCTCGTGCTGCCACGGAGATGCACCGACGCTGGCCGACTGCTGCCTGATACCCCAGGTTTTCAACGCCGAACGGGCCGGCTGTTCGCTGGCGAGCTATCCCACGATCCGCCGCATTCACGCGCACTGCATGCGAATGCCGGCATTCGCGCGCGCGGCGCCCGCGGCGCAGAGCGACGCGGAGTAGCCCTGCGCGCAGCATTAATACCTTTTAATCTCCGCGCCATGGGCATTTAATCGCCCGCAGAGTACGTTGCCGGCTTGCATGACCAGTACTGGCAAGCGTCGATCGGCCGCGCCCGGCGGTGCCGTGGCGCAAGGAGCTGCATGAAGGTACTTCTGGTCGAGGACAACGAGCGCGTGACGCAGTTCGTGCTCAAGGGTCTGCAGGAAGCCGGCCATACGGCCGATCACGCCGCCAGCGGCCGCGAAGGCATGTTCCTGGCCGCCAGCGAGCCCTATGATGTGATCATCATGGACCGCATGCTGCCGGGCGACATCGACGGCCTCGCGATCGTGGAGGCATTGCGCAGGTCCGGCAAGCGCACCCCGATCCTGATCCTGAGCGCGCTATCCGACGTCGATGAGCGCATTCGCGGGCTGCGTGCCGGCGGCGACGACTATCTGACCAAGCCGTTCGCGTTCGGCGAGCTGCTGGCACGCCTCGACGCGCTCACGCGGCGTGCCCAGGGCGAGGGCGCGCAGACGAAACTGGAAGTCGCGGATCTGCGGGTCGATCTGCTGACGCGCAAGGTGACGCGCGGCAGTCGCAGCATCGTGCTGCAGCCGCGGGAATTCAAGCTGCTGGAGTATCTGATGCGCCACGCCGACCAGGTAGTGACGCGCACCATGCTGCTCGAGAACGTGTGGGACTATCATTTCGACCCGCAGACCAACGTGGTGGATGTGCATATCAGCAAGCTCAGGCAGAAGATCGACGCCGACTTCGAGCGCCCGTTGCTGCGCACGGTGCGCAACGCCGGCTATACGCTGACCGCGCACGACGACCGGGGTGCGCGATGAGAGTGCTGCGCGCCTCGGCGCTGACGCTCGCCGTGGGCTACATCAGCCTGGGGCTGGCGGCGCTGGCGCTGTTTGCCGCGCCGCTGTGGTTCGCCTGGCGCGTCACGATCCAGGACGGGCGCCGCGAGATCCTGGGGGCCGATGCCACGCGCCTGGCGGAGGTGTTCCGCCGCGAAGGCGCCGCCGGGCTGGTCAGCTTCATGAATGCGCGCGTCGGCATGCAGATCGCCGGCGAACGGCTGCTGCTGCTGGCCGACGCGCAGCTCCAGCCCATGGCCGGCAATCTGCGCGCCTGGCCGAGCAGCGTGCCGCCAACGCCGGGGACCTACACGATCAAGGCCGATCTGGGCCGCGGCCTCACCGATGTCGCGCTGGTGCACTCCGTGCTCAACGGCGGCTACCATCTGCTGGTCGGCCGCGATACGGCCCGGCTCGAGCCGCTCGAACGACGCTTCTGGTACGCGCTGGCGAGCGCGGTCGCGATTCTCTCGGTGCTGGGCACGGCGGGGGGCATTCTGGTCCGACGACTGCTGATGGCGCGCATTCACGGCATCCGGGCAACCGTGTCGACCATCATTCAGAGCGACCTGAGTCAGCGCCTGCACACCGATCGCAGCGCCGATGAACTCAATACGCTCTCGCAGACCATCAACGGCATGCTCGATCAGACCGAGCAGCTGGTGCACGGCATCCGCAACGTCTCGAACGCGATCGCGCACGATCTGCGCACGCCGCTCGCCGAGCTGCGATCGCGACTCGAGGAGCTGGCGCTGACCAGGCCGTCGCCGCAGCAGACCTTCGCCGAGATCGACGCTGCAGTGGCTGACGTCGATCGCGTGATCAGCATCTTCAACGCGCTGTTGCGGCTGGCGGAGATCGACAGCGGCCTGCGCCGATCGGGCTTCGTGCCGATCGATATGGCCGATATCGCGGCAGCGGCGGTCGAGTTCTATCAGCCCGCCGCCGAGCTCAAGAACATCCAGCTGTCATTCGAGAGCGGCGGTCCGGCGAGCATCCGCGGCGACCCGGTGCTACTGGCCCAGGCACTCGGCAACCTGATCGACAATGCGCTCAAGTACACGCCCGACAACGGCGCAATCACGGTGGCGGTGCGCGGCGAGGTCGAGCGCGGCGTCGAGGTGCTGGTGGCGGACAGCGGGGCGGGCATCCCGGACGCGGACAAGCCGAAGGTGGTGGAGCGCTTCTATCGCGGCGACGCCAGTCGCGGCACCCCGGGCGTCGGCCTGGGCCTGAGCCTGGTCGAGGCGGTGGCGCGTCTGCATGGCAGCTCGCTGGTCCTGGAGGACAATCGGCCCGGATTGCGGGCGCGCATCCTCCTGGCACAAGATACACTGCAGATCACGCGCGCCGCGCGTGGCGACGATCCGGCGGACGAACGAGGAGCATTGCGCCATGAGCCAGTCTATCCATGAGGCTTCGGTCCCGGTACTGCTGCGTGCATTGAGCAATCTCGCCGTGGTGCTGGACAAGGGCCGAGCGCATGCGGAGAGCGCGAAGATCGATCCGGCGGTGCTGCTTGCCACGCGGCTCTACCCGGACATGTTCCCCTTGAGCCGCCAGGTGCAGATCGTGTCCGATCAGGCCAAGGGCGGCGTCGCGCGGCTGATCGGCGTCGAGCCGCCCAGGTATGCCGATTCCGAAGCGAGCTTCGGCGAGCTCAATGAGCGCATCGACAAGACCGCCACCTACGTCAAGAGCTGCGAGCCGCGGCAGTTCGACGGCGCCGACGGCCGCCAGGTGGTGCTGAAATTCCCGAACCGCACGATGAGCTTCAGGAACGGCTGGGATTACCTGACCGGGTTCGTGCTGCCGAACGTGTACTTCCACAGCACCACGGCCTACGCCATCCTGCGGCACTGCGGCGTCAGGCTCGGCAAGAGCGATTTCATCGGTCCGATCGGCGAGGGCTGAGTCCGGCTGCGCGCGCTATTCGAACATCCGGCGGCTGGGTAGACTTCAGGTCGCTCCTGCTGCGGCCTCGCCGCCCCCGGCCGTCATTGTCATACGCCTGTAACATGCGCACGGCTCAATGACGCACCGGGCAGAGACCGGCACCAACCGCACGCAATTCGCATCCGATTCACATATCCAATGCAATAGTGGAGCCATGAAAAGATTCTTCAAACAAGTCGCAGCCGCCGGCGCTCTCGCCTTCATCGGCTCCGCCGTCTGCGCACCGGCTGGCGCAGTCAATGTCACCGGTGCCGGCTCGACCTTCGTGTATCCGATCCTATCGAAGTGGTCGGCCGACTATAACGCCAGGACCGGTGTGCAGCTCAACTACCAGTCCATCGGCTCGGGCGGTGGCATCGCGCAGATCAAGGCCGGAACGGTCACTTTCGGCGCCAGCGACAAGCCGTTGGAACCGGCTGATCTGGCTGCCTTCGGAGCCACGCAGTTTCCGCTGGTGATCGGCGGTGTCGTGCCGGTCGTCAATCTCGACGGCGTCCAACCCGGTTCGCTCAAATTCACCGGTCCGCTGCTGGCCGACATCTATCTGGGCAAGGTGACGAAGTGGAATGATCCGGCGATCGTGCGGCTCAACCCCGGCATCAGGCTGCCGGCGATGGACATCTCGGTGGTCCATCGGTCGGACGGCTCGGGCACCACCTTCAACTGGGTCGATTACCTGTCGAAGGTCAGCCCGGAATGGAAGACGAAGGTCGGCGAGAGCACATCGGTATCCTGGCCGAGCGGCGTCGGCGGTAAGGGAAACGAGGGCGTCGCCGCCTACGTGGGTCAGATCAAGGGCTCGATCGGCTACGTCGAATACGCCTACGTGAAGCAGAACAAGATGAATTTCGTCCAGGTACAGAACAGCGCCGGCAATTTCATCACGCCGGAAGCCAAGTCGTTCCAGGCCGCCGCCGCGACGGCGGACTGGGCCCATGCCAACGACTTCAATCTGGTGATCACCAATGCGCCGGGCGCGGATGCGTATCCGATCTCCGCCACCGTGTTCGTGATCATGTACAAGACGCCGAAGGTTCCCGGCGAGACCAAGGCGGCGCTCGACTTCTTCAAATGGGCACTGGAAGATGGCCAGAAGCAGGCCGAAGAACTCGACTATGTGCCGCTGCCGCCCCCCCTGGTCAAGAGCATCGAGGCCTCCTGGAAGGCCAATATCAAGACCGGAACCTGAGGTCGGCCAAAGACACCTGACGAGCGGTTTCCGGCCCGGGCTGCCGCGCGGGATCGTGGCCGGGATCTCGATCGGGAACCAGGCCAGCGGGCGTTATCTGGTTTAGGATCGCGTCCATGGTCGCAAGAGTGCTGCCCTATCAGCTGCGGATGCGCCACGAGGCGCGAGTGGAGGTCGTGTTCGGCCTGCTGACGCGCTCGTGCGCCTATCTGGTGCTCGCGTTGCTGGCCGGCGTCCTGCTCACGCTGATCTACGGCAGCTGGCCGGCCCTCAAGACCTTCAAGCTCGCGTTCCTGACGCGCGAAGTCTGGGACCCGGTGGCCGGGCAGTTCGGCGCGCTCGCACCTCTCTATGGCACCGTGGTCACTTCGCTGATCGCGATGCTGCTCGCGGTGCCGTTTGCCTTCGGCGCCGCGATCTTTCTGACCGAAACCTGTCCGATGTGGCTGCGAACGCCGATCGCCACGTGCATCGAACTGCTGGCGGGAGTGCCGAGCATCGTCTATGGCCTGTGGGGCCTGTTTCTGTTCGCACCCGTGCTGCAGCAGACATTGCAGCCGTGGTTGATCGCGCATCTCGGGCCGATTCCGGGCATCGGCAGGCTGTTTCGCGGGCCGCCGTTCGGGATCGGCTTGTTGACGGCGGGATTGGTGCTGGCGATCATGGTGCTGCCGTTCATCACGGCCGTCATGCGTGAGGTGTTCCGCGCCACACCCACTTCCTTGAAGGAGGCGGCCTACGGCCTCGGTGCGACCCAATGGGAGGTGGTCTGGCACGTCGTGGTGCCGAACGCCCGCGCAGGCATCATCGGCGCCATCATGCTCGGGCTCGGCCGCGCGCTCGGCGAGACCATGGCCGTGACCTTCGTCGCCGGCAATGCGCAGAATATCTCCGTCTCGCTGCTCGCGCCGGGAACGACGATCTCGGCTGCTATTGCCAACGAATTCACCGAAGCGGTCGGCCCGCTGTACCTGTCGGCCTTGATTGCCCTGGGGTTGATCCTGTTCCTGTTGACGCTCTCGATCATCGCCGCGGCGCGCCTGATGCTGCTGCGCCTCAATGCGCGGGGACCCAGGCTGTGAGCAATATCCGGCGACGCAGGATCATCGCGGCGGTGGGGCTGGGTATCTCCGGTCTCACGACGCTCATCGCCCTGGGGATCCTGGCGATCATCCTATGGTCGTTGCTGTCGCGCGGTTTCGGCGGCCTGTCGTGGCGGGTGTTCACGCAGATGACGCCGCCGCCGGGCGGCAGCGGCGGATTGCTCAACGCCATCGTCGGCAGCGTGACGATGACGGTGCTCGGAATCCTGATCGGCACGCCGGTCGGTATTCTGGCGGCAACCTTTCTTGCCGAATACGGCCGCACCGAACGCGTGAGCGTGCTGATCCGCTTCATCAACGACGTGCTGCTGAGCGCGCCTTCGATCGTCGTGGGCCTGTTCGTGTATACGCTCATGGTCGTGAAGATGGGGCATTTTTCCGCGCTCGCGGGTGCAGTGGCCCTGAGCATCATCGTGATCCCGGTGGTGGTGCGGACGGCGGAGGACATGCTGCACCTGATCCCGCTCGGCCTGCGCCATGCGTCGGCGGCCCTGGGCGCCCAGCCCTGGCGCACCGTCATGCATGTGGTCTATCCGGCGGCGCGCAGCGGCCTGCTGACCGGCGTGCTGCTCGCGCTGGCGCGCATCAGCGGCGAGACTGCGCCACTGCTGTTCACCGCGCTGAATAACCAGTATTGGAGCAATACGCTCGATCAGCCGATGGCGAATCTGCCGGTGGTGATCTTCCAGTTCGCGATGAGCCCGTACAAGAACTGGCAGTCCCTGGCCTGGACGGGGGCGCTGCTGATCACGCTGTTCGTGTTGCTGCTGAGCATAATCGCGCGGCTGCTGTCGAGCTTTCTCGGCTCGGGTGAGAGCCGCATCGAATAGGGCCGGCGCGCGCGCCGCGGCGCTGCCGGATGCGGGGCGGGAGCGGGTCGAGCCTCAGCCCAGCAGGGCATCGACGCACGCGGCCAGATCGTCGTAGGTGCCGTCGGCCGCAGCGGGATCGCAATCGCTCAATGCATGGCCGCTGCGCACCAGGAAGCAGCGACCGATCGCCGCGGCGCGGCCCGCGTCGATGTCCGACGCACGGTCTCCCACCAGGATGGAGCGCGGCGCATCGAGGCGCAGTGCCGCGATCGAGCGCGTCAGCATTCCCGGCTGGGGTTTGCGGCAGTCGCACTCCAGGCGGTAGCGAGCCAGCGGCGCATCCGGCAGGTGCGGGCAATACTCGACCGCAGCCAGCCGCACGCCGGCCTGCAGCAGCGCCCGCTGCATGTGCGCCGTGAGCTGCAGGTAATCCGCTTCGGTGTACAGGCCGCGGGCGATGCCGGACTGATTGGTGATGACCACGAGCGCATAGCCGTCGGCCTGCAGCCGCTGCAGCGCGGCCACCGCTCCGGGCAGGAACTCGAAGTCCTCGACCCGATACACGTAGGCGCGCTCCGCGTTGATGACGCCATCGCGATCGATGAAGGCCGCCTTTCGAGCGGCCGCGACGTTCATGCCGCCGGAGTGCTGCAACGGCGGCATCACGGAGCGCCGCGAATGCGGCGCACGAGAGCGCTGGTCGAATAGCCGGCGACGAACGGAATTGCGACCGCGCGGCCGCCCCAGCTGCGAACCAGCCGGGTCTCCTCCAGGCCATCGACGTCATAGTCGCCGCCCTTGACGTAGACGTCGGGCCGGCAGCGCCGTATCAAGTCGCACGGGGTCTGCTCGTCGAACAAGACGACGAACGACACGCTCGCCAGCGCCGCGAGCACGACGGCTCGATCGGCTTCGCCGTTGAGCGGTCGCCCGGGGCCCTTGCCCAGTTGCCGCGCCGACCGATCGTTGTTGAGCCCGACCAGCAAGGTCGCGCCGAGCTCCCGGGCGGCCGCCAGGTAGACGACGTGGCCGCGATGCAGAACGTCGAACACGCCGTTCGTGAACACCAGCGGCCGCTCGATGCGTGCTGCATCCGCGGCCGCCGGCGGCACCGGCAGAATCTTGCGCGCCAGGGATGCCGGCAGCTCGCTCATGGGGCCCCGGGGCTCGCGGCGGGCGGCGCGGTCGATGCGCCGAGCCACTCGGCATAGCGCCGCACGCCGGTGGCGACGTCCACGAAGGGCAGCGCACAGCCTGTGCCGCGCAGGGCGCCGAGGTCGGCTTGCGTATGGCACTGATACTTGCCCACCAGGGCCTGAGGGAACGGGATGTAGCGCACCAGATCCTGCGCGACCTGCTCGGCGAGCGTGAGCGCCGGTTCGCCGCGCCGCCGCCGAACGGCGTTCACGACCGCGTGCGCGACGTCGTTGAACGGTTGCGCGCAGCCGGTGCCGAGGTTGAAGATGCCGCTGCGATCCGGATGCTCGAGAAACCACAGGTTCACCGCCACCACATCGTCGACGAACACGAAGTCGCGCAGCTGCGCACCGGCGGCATAGCCGCCGTAGGCGCCGAACAGATCGACGTGCCCGCCATGCGCGAACTCGCCGAAATGGTGGAAGGCCACGGAGGCCATGCGGCCCTTGTGCTGCTCGCGCGGGCCATAGACGTTGAAATAGCGCAACCCCACGACCTGCGGGCCGACATGCGGCAGCCGGCGGCGCACCACCTCGTCGAACAGCAGTTTCGAGTAGCCGTAGACGTTCAGCGGCCGCTCGTAGGGCCGCTGTTCGCGAAACGTCGTGCTGTCGCCATAGACTGCGGCCGAGGACGCATACAGCAATCGGGTTCCCTGGGACTGGCAGGCGTCGAGCAGATCCTTGGAACAGCGGTAGTTGTTGTCCAGCATGTAGCGCCCGTCGTGCTGCATCGTGTCCGAGCAGGCGCCTTCGTGGAAGACGGCATCCACGCGGCCCAGTTCACCGCGGCCGAAGCGACCGTAGAATTCGCTGCGATCGAAGTAGTCGCTGATGCGCGCGCCGAGCAGATTGCGGTACTTGTCGGGCTCGCTCAGATCATCCACGGCGATGACATCATCCACGCCCGCGGCATTGAGGCCGTGGAGCAGATTGCTGCCGATCATGCCGGCGGCGCCGGTGACGACGATTCTCAAGCGAACAGCTCCTCGTAACTGACGCTGGCGGTACCGAACTTGCCGACCACGATGCCGGCGGCGCGATTGGCCAGTGGCAGCGCCTCGCGCACGGTCGCGCCGCAGGCGAGCAACGCCGCCATGGCGGCGATCACCGTGTCGCCGGCGCCGGTCACGTCGAACACTTCGCGCGACTGCGCGGCAACCTGCAGATGCCCCTGAGCGTCGAACAGCGACATGCCCTCTTCGCTGCGCGTGAGCACCAGCGCGTCGATATCGAGCGAGGCGCGCAGCGCCTGGGCGCGCTCGGCGAGCTGCTGTTCGCTATTCCATTGTCCGATCACGTGCGCGAGTTCGGCACGATTGGGCGTAATGACCGTGGCACCCGCGTAGCGGCCGTAATCGCTGCCCTTGGGGTCGATCAGCACCGGCTTGTGCGCGGAACGCGCTATCTGGATCATGCGCGGGATGTGCGCCAGGCCGCCCTTGCCGTAGTCGGAGAACAGGACCGCGTCGTGACGCGGTGTGTGGACCTCGAACTCCTGCAGCATGTCGGCCAGGACCTCGCGTGCCGGCTGGTTCTCGAAGTCCACCCGCACCAGCTGCTGTGCGCGCCCGATGACGCGCAATTTGACGCAGGTGTAGAGATTCGGGTCGCGGCCGAGAACCGATTCCACGCCCTGCGCCTGCAGCAGTTGCTGCAGCCGCCTTGCCGGCTCGTCGTCGCCGACGACCGTCACCAGCGTCACCTGGGCGCCCAGGGCCTTGGCGTTCAGAGCGACGTTGGCGGCGCCGCCGAGCCGATCCTCCTCGCGCGTGACGCGCACGACCGGCACCGGTGCCTCGGGCGAGATGCGCTCGACATTGCCGAACAGATAGCGATCCAGCATCGCGTCGCCGACGACCAGTACGCGCGCGGCTTCGAGCCGGCTCTTGTCTAGATGGAGCATGAATGTGTCTTGGGGCCCGATCGCGGCGCACCAGCGCCGCCGACGCGTGCCAGCCCGGGCACCCGGCGGACGGCCGCATGCTCCCCCGGGCTGCGGCGCAGCCAGGCCTTCGAGATGCCACCGGATTCGCTCATCGTCGCTCCTGCGGACCTCGATCCGCCGTGCTGAAGGGGCTGCCGGGAATGATCGGCGACTCGCGGATCGCAAGCAAGGAGCAGGCGGTGGCGCGCCCGAGCCATTGCCGGCCTCGCCGCCGGCGCCCATCGGCCCGGCGGCCTCGATCGCCCGCGTCGGGGGCGGCCGCCTGCGGCGGCGGCGCGTAGTGCGTGCTCGCGGCCGAGGCCCTACAATGCGTGCGAGCCCCCAACGTTCCCACGGGTGATATGAAGCGCGCATTGATCACGGGCGTGACCGGACAGGACGGCGCCTATCTGGCCGAGCTGCTGCTCGAGAAAGGCTACGAAGTGCACGGCATCAAGCGCCGCGCATCCTCGTTCAATACCGATCGCATCGATCACCTCTACCAGGATCCGCACGAGCGCGGCGTGCGGCTGCATCTGCACTACGGTGACCTGACCGATGCGACCAATCTGATCCGCATCATCCAGCAGGTGCAGCCGGACGAAATCTACAATCTGGCGGCGCAGAGCCACGTCGCGGTGTCGTTCGAGACCCCGGAATACACGGCCAACTCGGATGCGCTGGGGGCGCTGCGGCTGCTCGAGGCGATCCGGATCCTCGGCCTGGGCGCGAAGACGCGCTTCTACCAGGCCTCGACCTCGGAGATGTTCGGCAAGGTCTGCGAGACCCCGCAGCGCGAGACCACGCCGTTCTATCCGCGCTCGCCGTACGGCGTGGCGAAGGTGTACGCGTACTGGATCACGGTCAATTACCGCGAGGCTTATGGCCTCTACGCCTGCAACGGCATTCTCTTCAATCACGAATCACCGGTCCGCGGCGAGACCTTCGTCACGCGCAAGATCACGCGCGGGCTGGCGCGCGTGCACCAAGGGCTCGAAGAGTGCCTGTACCTGGGCAATCTGGACTCGCGGCGCGACTGGGGTCATGCGCGCGATTTCGTGCGCGCGCAGTGGCTGATGCTGCAGCAGCAGCAGCCGGAGGACTACGTCATCGCGACCGGCGAGCAGCATTCGGTGCGCGAGTTCTGCGAGCGCGCCGCGACGCTGCTGGACATGCGCCTGGAATGGCATGGACACGGTGTCGAAGAGCGCGGTGTAGAGGCCGGGAGCGGCCGCACCATCATCCGGGTCGATCCGCACTACTTCCGTCCGACCGAGGTGGATACGCTGCTCGGCGACGCCAGCAAGGCACGCCAGCAGCTCGGCTGGCAACCGGAGATCGGCTTCGACGCATTGGTCGGCGAGATGATCGCGCAGGACCTCGAACTCGCGCGCCGTGACGGCCTCATGGCGCGCGAAGGGTTCAAGACCTACAAGTACAGGGAATAGCGCCCGCACCGTGGACGACTCACCGATTCTGGTTGCAGGCCATCAAGGCCTGGTCGGCTCGGCGATCGTGCGCCGCCTGCTGGCCGGCGGCGCAAGACAACTGCTGCTGCGCACGCGGCGCGAGCTGGATCTGTGCCGACAGGCCGAAGTCGAGCGCTTCTTCGCCGAGCACCGGCCGCACTACGTGTTCCTGGCGGCGGCCAAGGTCGGCGGCATCGAGGCCAACCGCAGCCAGCCGGCGCAGTTCCTGCGCGATAACCTGCAGATCCAGACCAACGTGATCGACGCGGCCTACCGCCACGGTACGCGCAAGCTGCTGTTCCTCGGCTCGAGCTGCATCTATCCGCGGCTGGCGCCGCAGCCGCTCACCGAGGACTGCCTGCTCACCGGGCCGCTCGAGCCGACCAACGAATGGTACGCGATCGCCAAGATCGCCGGTTTGAAGATGTGCCAGGCCTACCGGCGCGAGTTCGGTTTCGACGCCATCTGCGCCATGCCGACCAATCTCTACGGGCCGGGCGACAACTTCAGCCTCACCGGCTCGCACGTGCTGCCGGCGCTGATCCGCAAATGCCACGAAGCGAAGCTGCAGCACGCCGAGGCGGTGGAGGTATGGGGCACCGGCACGCCGCGGCGGGAATTCCTGCACGTGGACGACCTGGCCGACGCCTGCGTCCATCTGATGCGCCACTACAGCGATGAGGCGCCGATCAACGTCGGCTGGGGCAAGGACGTCAGCATTGCCGAATTGGCGCGCATGGTCGCCGCCGCGGTCGGATTCGAAGGCGAGCTGCGCTTCGACGGCACCAAGCCCGATGGCACGCCGCGCAAGCTGCTCGACACGTCACGCCTGACGCGGCTCGGCTGGCAACCGAACATCACGCTCCAGGCCGGGATCGAGTCGACCTACGACTGGTATCGATCTCACGCGCAGGCGCTGCGGCGGTAGGCAGCCGGCGACCGACGGCGCACCGCAGCGGTGGCACCGGCCGCCGCGGGCGGCGAAAATCGCCGCCGGCCCGGCCCACAGCCGCTGATTTACCGTTGAAATGGCGTTAAGATTGCCGCCCCGCGTCGCGGGCAGTCATCAACCCGTTTAAGGACCGAAAAATGAAGTTCAACCTTGCAGTTCTGACCATCATGGCCGCCACCTTGAGCGCCGCACCCGTGATTGCCTCGGCGGCGGATACCTCGTCCTCCGGCGCCGGCACGTCGGCTTCGAGCTCGGGAACCACGAGCAAGAAGTCCGCGCATCACCACAGCAAGAAGAGCAAGAAGGGCAGCTCGAGCAGCAGCTCCGGCGGCAGCTCGAAATAAGCCACTGGTTGCCGCCGCGGTCGCCGGCTCGATCGGCCGACGGCCGCGGCGCCTGGTTGCGCGGAGCGCCGCGCGAGGCGTGCGCCCCGGGGCGCCGGCCCCGGCCGGTACCGCGGGGTGGGCGACCCTGGCGGCGAGCTGCGTGCGACCGATCAGGCGGCGCCACCCATAAGGCGGCGCGACTCATAAGGGGGCGCGACCGATGGTCCCGCCGGGCCTCATGCTCCGTCCACCATCGCGCCCGGGATCGGAGCGCTCCCGTCAGGTCGCTCCCGTCAGGTCGCGCCGCTGGCCTCGAGCTTGGCCGTAAGCGAGATGTCCGCGCGCAGCAGCCGCGACACCGGGCAATTCGCCTTGGCGTCGGCGGCGATCTGGGCGAACTTCTGCCGGTCGATGCCTGGCACCCAGGCTTCGTTCTCCAGGTGCACGCTGGTGATGCTCCAGTTGCCGTTGACGAGCTCCAGTGACAGGGTGGCCTGGGTCGCGAGTCGCTTGGGCGTGAAGCCGGCTTGCGCCAGACCTGCCGACAGCGCCATCGTGAAGCAGCCGGCATGGGCCGCGGCGATCAGCTCTTCCGGATTGGTGCCGTGGGCGGCTTCGAACCGGGTGGCGAAGGAATAAGGGGTGTCCTTGAGCACGCCGCTATGGGTCGCGAGCGCGCCGTGCCCGCTCTTGAGGTCGCCCGTCCAAATCGCCGACCCAGTTCGCTTCATGGCATTGCTCCGTGGCGGCCGAAGTGCCACGTTAACCCTTTTTAATCGTTTGACAAGGTAGGGAGCCATCCCCGGCCGCCTATCATTCCTCAGCTGGGGCGCGGCCATATGAGTTCGGGCGGCGCGGCATCGGGAGACGGGATGGACACGACGCTGGATGCGCAGGCAGGGAAGGATCCTCCACCCCGTCGAGCGCGATGGGTGCTGGTGACGGTGGCCGTGATCCTGCTGGTCCCGGTGATCGTACACCTGTTCGCGCGCAAGCCGCCCGCACGTGGTGCGGCGCCGCAGGTCGTCAGGGTCGCCCGGGTGGCCCGCGGCGACATGCCGGAGACGCTGATGGAACTCGGCACGGTCACGCCGATTGCCACAGTGACCGTGCTGCCGGAGTTGAGCGGCTATCTGACCGAGGTCGGCTACCGGGAAGGGCGGGACGTGGCGCAGGGGCAGTTCCTCGCGCAGATCGATCCGCGCCCGTATCAGATCGATCTGCAGCAGGCGCAGGCGCAGCTGCTGAAGGACCAGGCGGCGCTGGCCCAGGGTCGCTCCGACCTGGGGCGCTACGAACAATTGAATGAGCAGAAGGCCATCGCCGAGCAGATCGTCATCGACCAGCGCTTCACGGTCGAGCAGCAGGTGGCCCAGGTGAAGACCGACGAGGCCAGTATTGCCCAGTATCAGCTCGACCTGGTGTATTGCCGCATCACGGCGCCGGTCGCCGGCCGGGTCGGCCTGCGCCTGGTCGACCCCGGCAATTTCGTCACGGCCTCGAGCTCCCCCGGCATCGTCGTGATCACGACCATGAAGCCGACGACGGTGGAATTCACCGTGGCGCAGAACGACCTCGACAAGGTCGTCCAGCGCGTCAATTCCGGCGCCAAGCTGCCGGTCACGGCCTATACGAGCGACAACAGCCGCGAGATCGCCACTGGAATGCTGTATGCAATCAGCAACCAGATGACCACGAGCACCGGCACCGTCACGCTGCGTGCGCTGTTTCGCAACGATGACGAGGCGCTGTTCCCGAACGAATTCGTCAACGTCAAGCTGCTCGTGGACACGCTGAGCCAGACCCTGGTCGTTCCCACGGCGGCGGTATTGAACGGCGCGCCGGGCGAGTACGTCTATCTGGCCAACGCCGATGACACCGTCTCGGTGCGCAAGATCACCGCCGGTCCGAGCGACGGCACCAACACCGCCATCCTGTCCGGACTGGCGGCCAGCGACATGGTCGTGATCGATGGCACCGACCGGCTCAGCGACGGTGCGAAGATCAGCATCGGCGGCCCGGATTCGCGTACGGTGGAAAGAAGTACGGCGAAGAAGCAGTAATCGCCGATGCCGGCTGCATGAACATCTCCCGCCTGTTCGTCCTGCGGCCGGTGGCGACCTCGCTGCTGATGATCGCGCTGGTGCTCGCCGGCCTGGTGGCCGTGCGGTTCCTGCCGATCTCCTCGCTGCCGGTGGTGGACTACCCGACCATCCAGGTGCAGACCTTCTACCCCGGTGCCAGTCCGCAGGTGATGGCGACCACCGTGACTGCGCCGCTCGAGGTGCAGCTGGGGCAGATTCCCGGGCTGACGCAGATGACCTCCGCGAGCTCCGCCGGTGCCTCGGTGATCACCCTGCAGTTCAGTCTCGCGCTCAACCTCGACGTCGCGGAACAGAACGTCCAGGAGGCCATCAACGCGGCCAACAGTCTGCTGCCGATCGGGCTGCCGGCGCCGCCGGTCTATGCAAAGGTCAATCCCGCCGACCGGCCGATCATGACGCTCGCGGTCACCTCCGAATCGCTGTCGCTGACGGCGCTGCAGGACCTGGCCAACAACCGGCTGGCCTCGAAGATCTCCGAGGTGCCCGGAGTCGGGCAGGTCATCCCCGCCGGCGGCAATGTCCCGGCGGTGCGCGTCGAGGCGGATCCGCACAAGCTCGCCGCCTACGGGCTCAATATCGACGATCTGCGCATCCTGCTGGCCGACATCAATGTCAGCCAGCCGAAGGGCAATTTCGATGGCCCGGATCTGAATTACACGATCAACGCCAACGACCAGATCGAGGACCCGCAGGACTACCTGGACACGGTGATCGCCTACCAGAACGGGACACCGGTCTTCATGCGCGACGTGGCCCGCGTCACGCAGGCTGCGCAGGACGTCGAACAGGGCGCGTGGTACGACCACGCGCCGGCGATCGTGCTCGATGTGATGCGCCAGCCGGGGGCGAACGTGATCGCCACGGTCAATCAGATCAAGAAGCAGCTGCCGCAGCTGCTGGCGAGCCTGCCGCAGGCGATGCACGTGCAGGTGGTCGCGGACGGCACCGGCGTGATCCGCGCCTCGGTGTCCGACGCCGCGTTCGAGCTGCTGCTGTCGATCGTGCTGGTGGTGCTGGTGATCTTCGCGTTCCTGCGCAACCTGCCGGCGACCCTCATCCCGAGCATCTCCGTGCCGGTCTCCCTGGTCGGGACGCTCGCGGTCATGTACCAGCTCAATTACTCGATCGATAATCTGTCGCTGATGGCCCTGATCATCGCCACCGGCTTCGTGGTCGACGACTCCATCGTGATGATCGAGAACATCGTGCGCTACCTGGAGGAAGGCAGGAGTGCACTGGAGGCGGCACTCGAAGGCGCCGGGCAGATCGGCTTCACCATCCTGTCGCTGACGGCGTCGCTGATCGCGGTGCTGATTCCACTGCTGTTCATGGGCGGGGTGATCGGACGGCTGTTCAGCGAGTTCGCGGTCACCCTCGCCGTGACCATCGTGATCTCCGCCGTGGTGTCCCTGACGCTGGTACCGATGATGTGCGCACGCATCGTGCGGCGCAAGGCCGAGCGGCGTCCGAGCCGCTTCGAGCACGTCAGCGAAGAGCTGTTCGACCGGACGCTCGCGGCCTACGAGCGCGGCCTCGCCTGGGTCATGCGTCACCAGGCCCTGACGCTGGCGGTCGCGACGCTGACCGTGGTGCTGACCGTGGTCCTGTACCTGGTCATCCCGAAGGGCCTGTTTCCGGTGCAGGACGTCGGCGTGCTCCAGGGCATCAGCATCGCCGACAACTCGGTGTCCTACAAGGCGATGGCGCTGCGCCAGCAGGCTCTGGCCGACGTGATACTGAAGGATCCCGACGTGGCGTCGCTGACCTCGTACATCGGCATCGACGGTACCAACACCACCCTCAACAAGGGCCGCTTCCTGATCAATCTGCGGCCGCACGATGAGCGCTCGCAGAGCGCCAGGCAGATCGCCCGACGCCTGCAGGAGGAAGTCGCCGGCGTGTCCGGAATCCAGCTGCATCTGCAGCCCGAGCAGGACCTCACGCTCGATACCGTGGTGTCGCCGAACCAGTACCAGTTCGTGCTCAGGGGGCCGGATCAGCAGGCGTTCCAGAAATACGTGCCCGAGCTGGTCGCGCGCATGAAGCAGATCAGATCGATCACCGACGTCACCAGTGATCTGAACAACGACGGCCTGAGCGTCATGGTCGAGGTCAATCGGCAGCTGGCCGCGCGCTTCGGTATCACCGCGGCGAGCATCGACAACGCGCTCTACGACGCGCTCGGCCAGCGCATCGTGTCGACGATCTTCAATCAGTCCAATCAGTATCGCGTGATACTGGTCGCCACGCCCGCAAGCCTTGCCAATCTGCAAGCGCTCGGCACCCTGTACCTGCCGACGCAGACCGGCAGCACCGGCCAGGTGCCCCTGAGCGGCATCGCCGACATCAAGGCCACCAGGG
The DNA here is from genome assembly GCA_027315105.1 of Gammaproteobacteria bacterium. Classification (GTDB taxonomy): domain Bacteria; phylum Pseudomonadota; class Gammaproteobacteria; order Steroidobacterales; family Steroidobacteraceae; genus FEN-1191. Next base: position 17,860 of record DAHUYP010000082.1, on the reverse strand, counting down.
CCCCGCTCGTGATCAGCCACCTGGCGCAGTTCCCGGCCGTCACCGTGTCGTTCGACCTCGCCCGGGGCGCCTCGCTCAGCACGGCGGTGGACGAGATCGAGCGCGCTGAACGCGCGGTGCAGCTGCCGGCGTCGATCACCAGCTCGTTTCAGGGCGCCGCGCAGGCCTTCCGGGAGTCGCTGTCGAGCGAGGTGTTCCTGCTGATTGCCGCGCTGGTCACCGTCTACATCGTGCTGGGCGTGCTGTACGAGAGCTATATCCATCCGGTGACGATCCTGTCGACGCTGCCGTCGGCCGGGATCGGGGCGCTGCTGGCGCTCATGCTGGCCGGCAAGGACCTGGATGTGATCGGCATCATCGGCATCGTGCTGCTGATCGGCATCGTCAAGAAGAACGGCATCATGATCGTGGACTTCGCGCTCGAAGCGGAGCGCAAGCACGGCAAGGCGGCGCAGGAGGCGATATTCGAAGCGTCGCTGCTGCGCTTCCGGCCGATCCTGATGACCACGCTGGCGGCGATGCTCGGCGCCCTGCCGCTGCTGCTCGGCGCCGGCACCGGCTCGGAGCTGCGGCGGCCGCTCGGTCTCGCCATCATCGGCGGCCTCGCGCTCAGCCAGATGCTCACCTTGTTCACCACGCCGGTGATCTATCTGCTGTTCGACCGCCTGTCGCGGCGGTTGCGCCCGAGGCCTGCCTCGCCGGCGGCCGGGAGCGCGGCGTGAACATCCCGGCGCTGTTCATCGAGCGGCCGGTGGCGACCACGCTGCTGGCGATCGCCATCGGGCTGTCCGGCCTGCTGGCGTACTTCAATCTGCCGGTCGCGCCGCTGCCGAACGTCACCTTTCCGGTGATCGTGGTGCAGGCGAACATGGCCGGCGCCAGCCCGGCGATCATGGCCGCCACCGTGGCGGAGCCGCTCGAACGGCGGCTGGCGACGATCGCCGGTGTGACCGAGCTCACCTCGACCAACGTCATCGGCATGTCGATGGTCGTGATCCAGTTCGACCTGAACCGCGACATCAACGGCGCCGCGCGCGACGTGCAAGCGGCGATCCAGGCGGCGCGCGCCGACCTGCCGACCACGCTGCGCAACAATCCGTCCTACCGGGAATACAACCCGGCGGATTCGCCGATCCTCATCCTGGCGTTGACCTCCAGCACGCTGACGCGGGCGCAGATGTATGACTCGGCCAATACGATCATTCAGCAGCAGCTCTCGCAGATCGACGGCGTCGGCCAGATCACGCTCGGCGGCAGCGCCCTGCCATCGGTCCGGGTCGAGCTCGAGCCCGACAAGCTCAGCAGCTACGGCATCGGCCTGGAGGATGTGCGCGCCGCGGTCAGTGCCGCGAACGCCAACAGCGCCAAGGGTTACATCGATCAGGGCGAGCAGCGCTACGAGGTCGTCTCCAACGACCAGGCGACCAAGGCGGCGGATTACCGCGATCTCGTGATTGCCTATCGCAGCGGCTCCCCGGTGTTCCTGCACGACCTCGCCGAGGTCGTGGATTCCAACGAGAACATCCGCAATGCCGGCCTCTACAACAATGTGCCGACGGCGGGGGTGATCGTCTTCGCGCTGCCGGGCGCCAACATCATCAAGACCGTGGCGCAGATCAAGAAGGTCCTGCCGGCGGTCGAGGCGACCTTGCCGCCCAATATGCAGGTTCACATCGCGCTCGATCGATCGCAGTCGGTGACCGCGGCGGTGGGCGACACCCAGCGCAGCCTGGTGCTGGCCGTATTGCTGGTCGTCGGCGTGGTGTACGTGTTCCTGCAGTCGCCGCGCGCCACGCTGATACCGGCGGTGGTGCTGCCGCTGTCCATCCTCGGCACTTTCGGGCCGATGTACCTGCTCGGCTACAGCGTCGACAACTTCTCGCTGATGGCGCTCACGATCGCAACCGGGTTCGTGGTCGATGACGCCGTGGTGGTGCTGGAGAACGTCGTGCGCCACCTCGATTCGGGCATGGAGGCGCGCGCGGCGGCGCTGCGCGGCAGCGCGGAGGTGAGCTTCACCGTGATATCGATGAGCCTGTCGCTGATCGCGGTATTCATACCGATACTGCTGATGCCGGGGATCTTCGGCCTGCTGTTCCACGAGTTCGCGGTGACGCTGTCGATTGCGATCCTGTTCTCGCTGCTGCTCTCGCTCACGGTCACGCCGATGATGTGCGCCTACCTGCTGGGCCGCGGCGATGCGCTGCACTCCCGCGGCCGCTGGGCGATCTGGGCCGAAGCGCAGTTCGAGCGCTTCAAGGCCGTGTACTCGCGCTCGCTCAGCGCCGTGCTCGAGCATGCGCTGCTGGTTGGCGCGTCGCTGATCGTGCTGATCGTGCTCAATGTGGTGCTGTTCCGGCTGGTGCCGACGACGTTCTTTCCGGAGCAGGACAACGGGTTGCTGATGGGCCAGATCGTGGCCGACCAGGCCATCTCCTTCCAATCGATGGCCAAGAAGCTCCAGCAGGCGCAGCAGATCGTACAGGCCGATCGCGCGGTCGCCTCGGTGATCGGCTTCACCGGCACCCGCGCCATCAATAACGCCAACGTCTACGTGGCGCTCAAGCCGCTCGCTCAACGCCACGTCTCGGCCGACCAGGTGGTCCAGCGCCTGCGCCCCAAGCTCATGCGCGTCTCCGGCGGGCGGCTATTCCTGCAGGCGGTGCAGGATCTGCATATCGGCGGGCGCCAGTCGGCCGCCGAGTACCAGTACACGCTGACCAGCGATGACAGCGCGGCGTTGTACGCCTGGGCGCCCAAGCTCGTCGACGAGCTCGACAAGTACCGCGGTGAGCTCGTGGACGTCAATTCGGACATGCAGCAGAACGGGCTGCAGACCTACGTCACGATCGATCGCGGGACCGCGATGCGCTACGGCTTCGTGCCGAACCAGATCGACAATGTGCTGTACGATGCCTTCGGGCAGCGTACCGTGTCGACGATCTTCAATCCGTACAATCAATATTTCGTGGTGATGGAGGTGGCACCGAAATACTGGCAGTTCCCGCAGATGCTCGGGCGCATCTACCTCAGTACGGCGGCGGGCAATCCGAGCGGTACCCAGCAGACCCAGGCGCCGGGCAACACCGTCAGCCCGGTGGCGGCGTTCGCCGCCATATCCGCCGCCAGGACCAGATCGTCCGCCACCAGCGCGCTCAATGCCAATCCGGAAGCCAACGCGGTCACCAACAGCATCGCCAACAGCCGCGGCGGCAGCTCCACCGGCAGCCCGGACAGCACCGCGGCCGAGACCATGGTGCCGCTGCCGGCACTGGGCTCGTACGTGAACAACCATACGGCGACCCAGGTCAATCACCAGGGCGGCCTGATCGCCGCGACGATTTCCTTCAACCTGCCCCCCGGCGGCTCGTTGAGCCGGGCCGCGGCGGCGATCGACAAGGCGATGCGCGACCTGGGCTTGCCGGCGTCGATTCGCGGCAGTTTCGCCGGCGCCGGTCAGATCTATGCCAGTTCGATGTCCACGCTGCCGATCCTGGTGCTCGCGGCGCTGGCGGCGGTCTACATCGTGCTTGGCATTCTCTATGAGAATACCGTCCATCCGCTGACCATCCTGTCCACGCTGCCATCGGCCGGCATCGGCGCGACCCTGGCGCTGCTGATCTTCGGCACGCCGTTCTCGGTGATCGCGCTGATCGGCATCATCCTGCTCATCGGCATCGTCAAGAAGAACGCCATCATGATGATCGACGTGGCCATTCACACGCAGCGCGAACGCAAGATCGAGGCTCAACGGGCGATTCACGAGGCCGCGGTGATGCGCCTGCGGCCGATCATGATGACCACGGCGGCCGCCGTGCTCGGGGCCCTGCCGCTCGCGATCGGCATCGGCCAGGGCGCCGCTTTGCGCCAGCCGCTCGGCATCACCGTGATGGGCGGCCTGATCCTGAGCCAGGTGTTCACGCTGTATACGACGCCGGTGATCTATCTGTATCTCGACCGGTTGCGGGTCAGGTTGCGCAAGGGCATTGCGCAACTGACCGGGCGCGAAGATGCGGGGGCGCAAACGTGAGAACCGACGGCAGCCAGATCAGCGGCATCAGGCTGTGCGCGATCATCGCGCTGGGGTGCGCGCTCGGCGCCTGCATGGTCGGTCCCGACTATCGCCGTCCGGCGGTCAATACGCCCGCGCACTACCAGGAACTGACCGGCTGGACGGCGGCCACGCCGGCGGACAGCGCTCCCAAGGGCGACTGGTGGACGGATTTCCACGATCCCCTGCTCGACCAGCTCGAACCGATGGTGGCGGTGTCGAACCAGACCGTGCGCCAGGACCTGGCGAACTACCAGCAGGCGCTGGCGCAGGTGAGCCTGGCGCGCAGCGAGCTGTTTCCCGTCTTCGGCGTCGCCGGCTCGGCCACCCGCTCCGGCGGGGGCAGCGCCATCGTCGGCACTCCCGGCACCGGCTTCGGTGCCGCAAGCACCGGTACGGTGATCAATGCGGCCTCGCTCGAGGGCACGGCCAGCTGGTCGCTCGATCTGTGGGGCGCCGTGCGCCGCCTGGTCGAGCAGAACGTCGCATCGGCGCAAGCGGGCGCGGCGATTCTGGCGAATGCCACCTTGTCCGAGCAGACCTTGCTGGCCATCAGCGTGATCGAGCTGCGGCTGGCCGACGCGGGCATCGACCTGCAGCAGAGAACGGTCGATGCGTATCGGGAATCGCTGGCCGTCACCGAGCACCAGGGCGAGGCGGGTATCACCGCGGCCCCGCCTTCCGCGGTGATCACGGCGCGCGTCGCCCTGGAAACGGCGCGTGCTAATCTGATCGGCCTCGGTGTCGCGCGCGCCCAGTACGTGCACGCCATCGCGGTCCTGGTCGGCAAGAATCCCGAGGAGCTCGAAATTCCACACAGCACCGTCATGCCGATCCTGCCGGCGGTCCCGGTCGGCGTGCCCTCGACCCTGTTGCAGCGCCGGCCCGACATCGCCGCCGCCGAACGTAACATGGCGGCGCAGAACGCCGCGGTCGGAATCGCCGTCTCGGCGTACTACCCGACGCTGTCGTTATCGGCCGCGGCGGGTTTCTCGCAAGCTCCGCTGGACGGTCTGCTGCACGCCGCCAATCATGTCTGGTCGATCGGGGCGAGCGGCGCCGAGACGCTGCTCGACTTCGGCACTCGCCGCGCCGAAGTCGCGGCGGCCAAGGCCGCCTACGAGGCGGCGGTCGCGAATTATCGCGCTACCGTGCTGACGGCGTTCCAGCAGGTCGAGAACGATCTGTCCGGACTGCGGATCCTCGCCGAGCAGGCGCAGGCGCTCGACGTCGCGGTGCGCGACGCCGAGCGCGGCACGCAGATCGCGCTGGCCGAATTCCAGGCCGGCACCGTCGATTACACCACCGTGGCCCAGGCCCAGGAGGTGCAGCTGGCCGATCAGCTCAGCGCCCTGAGCGTGCAGCAGAGCCGCCTGGTGGACGCGGTGGCGCTGATCGGCGATCTGGGCGGCGGCTGGTCGGATACGCAACTGCGGGATCCGCCCGTCACGCCATAGAATGGCCGCCATGGAGGAGCCGAAGTGGCTGTCGTGGGCGCGCGAACTGCAGGCACTGGCGCAGACGGGCCTGACCTTCACGACCGACAGTCACGACCGGCTGCGCTATCAGCGGCTGCGGGCGATCGCGGCCGAGATGTACGCAGCCGGGTCCGGCGCGCCGCTCGAGCGCATCAGCGCGCTGTTCGAGCAGGACCTCGGCTATCCGACACCCAAGGTGGACGTTCGCGGGGCCGTGTTTCGCGACCGCAGGATCCTGCTGGTGCGCGAGATCAGCGACGGCGGCTGGACACTGCCGGGCGGCTGGGCCGACGTCAATCAGTCCGCCAAGGAGTGCGTCGAGCGCGAGATCCAGGAGGAGTCCGGGTTCGAGGCCCGAGCGCTCAAGCTGGCGGCGGTCTGGGACTACCGCCGGCAGGGCCACGTCTACAGCCACCCCTACTATATCTACAAGCTGTTCTTCGTCTGCGAGCTCACTGGCGGTGCTGCGCGGCCGAGCATCGAAACCAGCGAGGTCGGCTTCTTCGCGCTCGAGCAGCTGCCGAAGCTGTCGCTCGGGCGCGTGACACCGGCGCAGATCGCGCGCATGTTCGAGCATTGGCGCAACCCCGGGCTGATGACAGAGTTCGACTAGTCCCGTCGGCGCGCCCGAGCACTGCGAGGAACGGCCCATGCAGATTGTCATCACGAGCGGCACGGGAAGCGCACCGACGCCGATATCCGCCTTCGACCACGCCCTGATCGGTGCCGGCATCGCCGATTACAACCTGCTGTTGCTGTCCTCGGTGATTCCGCCCGGCAGCGTCATCGAGCGGCGGGCATTCGTCGCGCCCCCCGGGCAATACGGCCACCGGCTGTTCGTCGTCATGGCGCGCCAGGACGCGCGCATCCACGGCGAGTCCGCGTGGGCGGGGCTCGGCTGGGTTCAGGCGCCAGCGACCGGCAAGGGCCTGCTGGTGGAGGTGCGTGGCACCAGCCGGCGCGTGGTCGAGCGCGGCATCGAACGATCGCTGGCCGCCATGGTTGCCAACCGCGGCGAGGCCTACGGCCCGATTCAAAGCGAGATCGTCGGCATCGAGTGCCACGCGGACCCGGTCTGCGCCCTGGTGGCCGCGGTGTTCGCGGCCCAGGGATGGTCATGAGCGCGGGCTCATCAGGCGGCGCGAGCCAGGATCTCGGCGCGCTGCAGCGCGGGCCGCGCCGCGCCGCCGTCGCTCCAGTGCCAGAGCTCGAGCTCGCCGGTGCGATCTTCGATGAGCGCCGAGCAGCTATCGACCCAGTCGCCATCGTTGCAGTAGAGCACGCCCGCGAGCTCGCTGATCTCCGGGCGATGGATGTGGCCGCAGACGATGCCGTCCAGGCCGCGCCGGCGCGCGGTGTGCGCGGCCGCCTGCTCGAAGCTGCGCACGTAGTCCATGGCGTTGCCGACCCGGCTCTTGAGGTAGCCGGCGAGCGACCAGTAGCCGTAGCCGAGCCGGTGCCGCAGGTCGTTGAGGCCGCGGTTCAGGCCGAGCACGAGGTCGTAGAGCCCCGAACCGAGGGCGGCGAGCCGGCGATTGCAGCGCACGGCGCCGTCGAATTCGTCGCCGTGCATGACCAGCAAGCGTAGCCCGCGCAGGGTTTCATGCACGTACTCGCGCTGCACTTCCAGGTTGCCGAAGCTCATGCCGCAGACCTGGCGGAATTGCTCGTCGTGGTTGCCGGGCACGTAGATGACGCGCGTGCCGTGCTTGGTCTTGCCGAGGATCGTACGCAGGACATCGCTATGTGACTGCGGCCAGTAGAAGCTGCGGCGCAGGCTCCAGACGTCGATAATATCCCCGACCAGAATCAGCTGATCGGTGTGCACCGTGCGCAGGAAGTCGAGCACCAGGTCCGTGCGGCAGTCGCGCGAGCCCAGATGAATGTCCGACAGAAATGTCGTGCGTACGTGAATCGCCGGTCGCGGGCCAGGGCCCATGAGCGCCTCTGCAGTCCTTGGAGCCGGGTATACAGTCTCGAGGCGAGGGATGACATTTCCGTGGCAGTCCGGTGAATTGGCCATGACGGCTCCTGCCATGCGCACCATCGGCGGCTGCGCGCTGCCGACGCCGGGTCATCGGGCGTCCGGCAGCCGCCCGGCTATCTATACGAGGATTTTACGTGTCCGTGTCTAAGGTATGCGAACCACGAACCGTGGGTCACGAGCTCCGAACCCTGAACACTCATGCTGAAATGCCAGTGCGCGCTGCGAGGCGAGGGGACGCTGATATGCACCGCTGCAGGCGCGCCATCGAGTCCGCAGCCGGCCGCTTGATGGCGGCCGGCGCCGCGTGCGCCGTGCTCTACATGCCGCTCGCTGCCGCTCAAAGCCAAGGCGCCGCCACGTCGGACGCGGCGGCGGCGCCGGAGGGCGCGGCGGCGCCAGACGCCGATCCGCGCGTGGACGAGCTCAGGCGCGAAGTCGAACAGCTCAGGCGCCGCGTTGAAGAGCTCTCGGGGCAAGGCGCGAGCGCCGGATCGCCGGCCCCGGCCGCGGCGAGCCCGCCGGTGCCGGCGGCATCCTCCGCAGCACAATCCCCGGCCGCCGGTGCCGGCGAGAGCAAGCCGGCAACGACGCCCGCCACTGTCGCCGCGGACATGCTGCGCGGCATGACCATCAACGCGCTGCTGGATGGCTACTACGAGTACAACACCAATTCACCGGTCGGGCGCGTCAATTCGCTGCGCGCCTATGACGTGAGCAGCAACAGCTTCAGCCTCAATCAGGCGGATCTGGTGGTGGAGAGTGCGCCGGATCCGACGATCGACAAGCGGACGGGCCTGCGCCTCGATCTGCAGTACGGCCAGGCGGCGGCGGCCATGCAGGGCAACCCCGCCAACGAGCTGCGACCGAACCTCTACCGGTCGATCTACCAGGCCTACGGCACGTACGTCGCTCCGGTCGGCGGCGGCCTCACTGTGGATTTCGGCAAATGGGCCAGCTCGCTCGGGATCGAGGGCAATTACACCAAGGACCAGCTGAACTACTCACGCTCCCTCTGGTACGACTTCCTGCCCTTCTATCACATGGGCCTGCGGACCAAATACGCGGTCAACGACGAGCTCGTGGTCAATCTGTGGATCGTCAACGGCGTGCAGCAGACCGAGGACAACAACAATTACAAGGATCAGCTCCTGGGCTTCGTGCTGACGCCCGCTGCGTCGATCACCTGGACGTTCAACTACTACCGGGGCCAGGAGCATGCGGACGTGGCCTATCTGCAGAGTGCCCCTGCCGGACAGCCGAATCTGCCGAATCAGCAGGGCAGCTACGTGCTGCCGATCGCCAACGCACCGGACGGCAAGCTGCAGATCGCCGATACCTACGTGAGCTGGCAAGCATCGGCGGCCCTCACGCTGCAGGCCGAAGCGGACTACGTGCAGCAGCGCCTGTATTCCTTCTCGAGCCCCGAGCATGTCAGCGGCGGCGCGCTCTACGGCGCCTATCAGCTGACGCAAAAGTTGACGCTCGCGGCGCGGGCCGAGTACCTCGCCGATGTCGGCGGACTCTTCAGCGGCACGACCCAGTACCTCAAGGAAGGTACGTTGACGCTCGACTATCGCCCCGCCGATGGCTTTCTGGTGATGGGTGAGCTGCGTCGCGACCAGTCCGATAAACGCTACTTCCTGGGCGACTCGCTCGGAGTGCTGGAGAGAGCCCAGCCAACGATCGGCCTGGGACTGGTGTGGTGGGTCGGTCAGAAGAAGGGTGCCTGGTAATCGCCCGCGCCGGGCCGCCGCGCGTTGCCGGGACTTGTGCGCCGGCCCTGGATTTGACAGCGCCCGGGTGCATCGCCAGATTGTGACCCCATGGGCGACGCAATCGATACGGACGCGGCATCGGACTGGCACGCGCGTGCCCGCGCGCTGCGGCCGCACTGCCTGGCGCTGATCGGCGGCGCGACCGCGCCGGCAGCGAGCGGTGCGACCTTCGACTGCATCAGTCCGATCGACGGCCGCAAGCTGGCAGCGGTTGCGGCCTGCGACGCGGCGGACGTCGAGGCCGCCGTGGCCGCGGCGCGCGCCGCGTTCGAGCGCGGCGACTGGGCCGGGCGACCGCCAGCCGAGCGCAAGCGCGTGCTGCTGCGCTTCGCGGAGCTGGTGGAGGCGGCGACGCACGAGCTGGCGCTGCTCGAGACGCTCGACGTCGGCAAGCCGATCCGCGACAGCCTCATGGTCGACGTTCCGGCCACGGTGCGGTGCCTGCGCTGGTACGCCGAGGCGATCGACAAGATCTACGATGAAGTGGCGCCCACCGGACCGGGCGCGCTGGCGCTGGTCACGCGCGAGCCGGTGGGAGTGGTCGGCGCGATCGTGCCGTGGAATTTTCCGATGCTCATGGCCGCCTGGAAGATCGCGCCGGTGCTCGCGAGCGGCAATTCACTGGTGCTCAAGCCGTCGGAGAAGTCGCCGCTGAGCGCGATCCGGCTCGGCGAGCTCGCGCTGGCGGCCGGCCTGCCGCCCGGGGTGTTCAACGTCGTGCCGGGCCATGGCCACACGGCCGGCAAGGCGCTGGCGCTGCACGCGGACGTGGACGCGATCGCCTTCACCGGCTCCACGGCTACCGGCAAGCTCGTCATGCAGTACGCGGCGCAGTCCAATCTCAAGCGCGTGTCGCTCGAGTGCGGCGGCAAGTCGCCCAACATCATCATGGCCGACTATCCGGATCTGCAGCGCGCCGCCAGGGCGGCCGCGGCCGCCATCTTCTTCAATCAGGGCGAGATGTGCTCGGCGGGCTCGCGGCTGCTGGTCCAGGAAGGGGTGCGCGAGCCGCTGCTGCAGGAGATCAGCCGCATCGGCCGCGCCATGGCACCCGGCGATCCGCTCGATCCGCAGACGCTGCTCGGGGCGATGGTCGATGAGACCCAGACGCAACGCGTACTGGAATACATCGATAGCGGCCGCAGCGCGGGCGCCCGGCTCGCGCTCGGCGGCCGGCGCGTGCGCCAGGGCAGCGGCGGCTGTTACATCGAGCCCACGGTGTTCGATGAGGTCACGCCGCAGATGCGCATCGCGCGCGAGGAGATCTTCGGTCCGGTACTCGCCACCCTGAGCTTTCGCGACCTGGATGAGGCGCTGCGCATCGCCAACGACGTCAGCTACGGGCTCGCGGCGGCGATCTGGACGCGCGACCTGACGAGCGCGCACCGCGCGGCACGCGCGCTGCGCGCCGGCGTGGTGTACGTCAATTGTTACGATGCCGACGACATCACCGTGCCCTTCGGCGGCTATAAGCAATCGGGCTTCGGCCGCGACAAGTCGTTGCACGCGTTCGACAAATACACCGAGCTGAAGACGACCTGGATCGACCTGACTTGAGCGCGGTCGAGCATGCCTTCGTCGCCACGGCGCCGCGCGGCCTCGCCGATCTGCTGGCGCGCGAGCTCGAGTCGTTCGGAGCGGGCGGGGTGCGCGAGCGCGGCGCCGGGGTGTCGTTCAGCGGCCCGCTCGAGGCCGGCTATCGGGCCTGCCTGTGGTCGCGCGTCGCCAGCCGCGTGCTGCTGCAGCTCGCGGATTTCGAGGCGGCGACGGCCGACGAGTTCTATCGCCAGGTCCGCGCCATCGATTGGGCGGCGCACATCGACCCGGCGGGCAGCATCGCCTGCGCGTTCACCGGCGCGCATCCGGGCATCACGCACACGCATTTCGGCGCCTTGCGCCTGAAGGACGCGGTGTGCGATCGCCTGCGCGCGGACACCGGCGCCCGGCCGGACGTCGAGCCGGCGCGCCCGGCGGTGCGTCTGCATGCGCACGCTCACGGCAGCCATGTGACGCTGGCGCTCGATCTGGCCGGCGAGGGCCTGCACCGGCGCGGCTACCGCACGGAGGCGCTCGCGGCGCCGCTGCGCGAGAATCTCGCCGCCGGGATCCTGCTGCGCGCGCGCTGGCCCGAAGCGGCCGAGCGCGGCGCGGAGTTTCTCGATCCGATGTGCGGCTCCGGTACGCTCGTGATCGAGGCGGCCATGATCGCCGGCCGGCGCGCGCCGGGCCTCAAGCGCGACTATTTCGGCTTCCTCGGCTGGAAGGGCCACGATCCGGCCCTCTGGCAGCGCCTCAAGCGCGAGGCCGAGCAGCGCGCTGCGGATTCAGTGGCGAGCATCATCCGCGGCAGCGACATCGACCAGCGGGCGCTGGCGATCGCCGCCGCCAACGCCGAGCGCGCCGGGGTCGCCCCGCTGCTGCGCTTCGAGCGGCAGGCGGTCGCGAGCGTGCGGGCTGTCAGCGACGCTCCCGGACTGCTGTGCACCAATCCGCCGTACGGTGCGCGGCTGGGCGATGAGACCGAGGCGCGCGCTCTCTATGCCGAGCTCGGGCGCACGCTGCGCGCCCACTTCGCCGGCTGGGATGCCGCCATCCTGAGCGCCTCGAGCGAGACGGCGCGCGAGCTGCGGCTGCGCAGTTATCGGGTGCACGAGCTCTGGAATGGCGCCATCCCCTGCCGATTGCTGCGCATCGACCTCGCCGCTCCGGGCGCCGAGGACGTCGAGCAGCGGCGGCAACAGCAGGCGAGCGAGGCCGCCGCCAGCCCCGGTGCGCAGATGTTCGCCAACCGCCTGGAGAAGAATCTAAAGCGCCTGGCCAGGCAGGCCGCGCGAGCGGGTGTGAGCTGCTACCGGGTCTATGACGCGGACATGCCGGAATATGCCTTTGCGGTCGACCGCTATGCGGACGCAAGCTCGGGCGTCGTGCACCTGCACGTGCAGGAGTACGCGCCGCCCGCGAGCATCGATGCGCAGGCGGCGCGCCGGCGGCGGCGCGAGGCGCTGGCGAGCTTGCCGCAGGTATTGCAGGTGCCGCCCGAGCGCATTCATCTGCGGTTGCGCAGGCGCCAGAGCGGCAGCGAGCAGTACCAGCGCCTCGGCGCGGGGCCCGACTCGAGCCCGAGCCCGGGGGAGCACGGCTTCGCGGTCCAGGAGGGCGGTCTCAAGTTCCTCGTGAACCTGGATGATTACCTCGATACCGGGCTGTTCCTCGATCATCGCCTGACGCGCGCGCGCCTGCGCGAGCTCGCGCGCGGCGCGCATTTCCTGAACCTGTTCTGCTATACGGCGAGCGCCACGGTCTATGCCGCCGCCGGCGGTGCGCGCGCGACGCTCAGCGTCGATCTGTCCAACCGCTATCTCGATTGGGCGGCGGCGAACCTGCGGCTCAACGGTCTGGACCCGGCGCAGCACCGGCTGGAGCGCGCGGACTGCCGCGAGTGGCTGCGTGCGGCGGCGGGCCCGGCAGGGCCGGCGCCGGCAGCGCCGCGCGCCGCCGACGGCGCGAGCCGCTTCGATCTGATCTTTCTCGATCCGCCGACGTTCTCCAATTCCAAGCGCATGCAGGGCGTGCTCGACATCCAGCGCGATCACCCCGAGCTGATCGAGCACTGCATGCAGCTGCTCTCGGCGCACGGCGTGCTGCTGTTCTCGACCAACGCGCAGCGCTTTCGCCTCGCCGAGGGGCTCGAGCAACGCTGGCGCATCAGCGACATCTCGGCGCGGACGCTGCCGTTCGATTTCGTGCGCAATCCGCGCATTCACCGCTGCTTCGAGATTCGCCGGGCGAGCTGACGCGAGGATCGCGCCGGCCGGGGTTATTGCGCGTCCTTCTCCGCCTGCGCGCGCCGCTCGGCGTCGAGCTGCTGCGCGGCGTCGAGCTGCTGCTCGAGGCGCTGCTCGGTCTGCCTGGCTTCCTGCGCCTGCCGGGCCTCGGCGGCCGCGCCGGCGGCGCCGCTCGCCGCAGTGCCCGCCAGGCCCCTGCCGGCGAGGCCGGCGGTCGCGGCGCAGATGATCAGGAGGAGCGGCGGTTGCACCGCAGTCGGTGTCATGGCGGCATGTTAGAGCAGATCGCGCAGCCGATACCAGAGCATGGCGAGCGCGAGCGCCGGGCGGCGCAGCCACATGCCGCCCGGGAAATCACGGTGTGGGATGCGCGCGAAGACGTCGAAGCGCTCGGCCGTGCCCGCGATCGCCTCGGCCGCGAGCTGCCCCGCGATGCCGGCCAGCGCCACCCCATGGCCCGAGAAGCCCTGTAGAAAGTACACGTTCGGCTCGAGCCGGCCGAAATGCGGCGCGCGGCTGAGCGTGATGTCGAGCAGGCAGCCCCAGGCGTAGTCGATCCGCACGCCGGCGAGCTGCGGAAACACGCCCAGCATGCGCCGCCGGGTCGCCGGCGCGACGGCGCGCATGTCGAGCAGTGAGTAGTTCACGCGTCCGCCGAACAGCAGGCGGTGATCGCTGGAGCGGCGGAAGTAGTCCAGGATCCAGTTGGTGTCGCACACCGCGGCATTGTTGGCGATCAGCCGCTGCGCCCGCTGCTCGCCCAGCGGCTCGGTCGCGATCACGTAGCTCGCGATGGCCATGAGCTTGCGCTGCAACGCCGGCGCCGTATCCCCGAGCCAGGCGTTGCCGGCCAGCACCAGCTGCGCGCACTCGACCGCGCCGGCAGCGGTGCGCACCCGCACTTTGCCGCCCGCGGCGGTGAAGCCCAGCGCGCGGCTGTGCTCGTGAATCTCGACCCCGGCGAGCGCGGCCGCGCGTGCCAGCCCGAGCGTATAGCGCAGCGGGTGCAGGTGGCCGCCGTTGGAATCGTGCATGGCGCCGAGATAGCGCTCGGTCGCGAGCAGCGCGCGCAGCTCGGCGCGCTCGATCAGACGCGTGCTGCCATAGCCGTAGCGCTGCGCCAGCTCGGCCTGCCAGGCCCGCAGCTGCAGCCATTGCCGCGGCTTGATGGCCGCAAACATCTGGCCGTCCACCCAGTCGCAGTCGATGCGGTGGCGCTCGATGCGCTGCTTGAGCAGCGCCAGTCCGGCGAGCGAGATATCCCAGATCCGGCGCGCATCGTCGGCTCCGAGCATGCCTTCCAGCTCGCTCTGATCGACCGCGGTGCCGAAGATCACCTGGCCGCCGCTGCGGCCCGAGGCGCCCCAGCCGAGCCGCTGTGCCTCGAGCAGCACGACGCGGTAGCCGCGCTCGGCCAGCGCCAGGGCGGCCGAGCAGCCGGCGATGCCGCCGCCGACGACGCAGACGTCGCAGCTGACCCGGCCCGCGAGCGCCGCTGCGGCCGGCAACGTTGGCGCCGCGGCGGCATAATAGCTGTCGGTGTGCTGCAGGAGAGGGTCGCTGCTCATCGATCTCTCATGCCAGAAATCCCGCGTTGGATCAATAGGTTGAATTTCGACGAGCGGTTGTGTGATATGGTCGCCAGGTCGCACTGTGCGGCGCCGTTCAGCGGCTGCCTATGGTCTAATGGCAGCCACCCAGAGCAATCGAGGCGACGGCGGGACTGTATGTCCATACAGGACTCACGCCGGCGCACCACGCAGCCATGGCTTCGAAGCGTCCTGTCATCGGCATTCCGGCGGACCGGCGAGTGCTGGGTCCGCATCCGTACCATCTGGTCGGTGAGAAATACCTGACGGCCGTGCTGGACGCGGCCGGCGGGATGCCGCTGATCGTGCCGGCCATCGGCCGCGAGCTCGGCCTCGAGGAGCTGCTCGAGACGCTGGATGGCCTGCTGTTCATGGGCAGCCCGTCGAACGTCGAGCCGCACCACTACCGCGGCGAGCCGAGCGACAGCGGCACCTTGCACGACCCGCACCGCGACGAGACCACGCTGCCGCTGATTCCGAGGGCGGTGGCGGCCGGGGTGCCGGTGCTGGGCATCTGCCGCGGCTTCCAGGAGATGAACGTCGCGTTCGGCGGCACGCTCTGGCAGAAGCTGCATGAAGTGCCGGGGCACATGGACCATCGCGAGGACCCGGAGCGGCCGATCGAGGAGCAGTACGCGGCGGCGCACGAGGTGATCCTCGCGCCCGACGGCTGGCTGCGGCGCCTGGCCGGCAGCGAGCGCATCCAGGTCAATTCGCTGCACGGGCAGGGCATTCGCGACCTCGGAGCCGGTCTGGCGGTCGAGGCACGAGCGAGCGACGGCGTGATCGAGGCATTTCGCGTCGAGCAGGCGCGCAGCTTCGCGCTGGCGGTGCAGTGGCACCCGGAATGGCGTGTGCGCGGCAATGCGTTCTCGCGCGCACTGTTCGCCGCCTTCGGCGATGCCTGCCGCGCACGAAGTTGAGCCGCGCGTCCAGGAACGGACACGAGGCGCTGTCTGGGCATGCACGAGGATCTGCATGCCGCTCGAAAATAGGTGATCTATGACTACTGAAATACAACAATTCTTTCGTGATCATGGCATCTCGGAGGTCGAGGCGATCATTCCCGATATGGCCGGCATCGCGCGCGGCAAGATCATGCCGGCCGAGAAATTCGCCGAGGACGAGGGCATGCGCCTGCCCGAGAGCATCTTCCTGCAGACGGTCACCGGCGACTACCCGCCCGACACCAGCGAGGCGATGAGCCCGGCCGAGATCGACATCGTACTGAAGGCCGATCCGAAGACGGTGCGCGTGGTGCCATGGGCCGCGGAACCGACCGCCCAGGTGATCCACGACTGCTTTTACTCCGACGGGCGGCGCGTGATGATGGCGCCGCGGCATCTGCTGCGCCATGTGCTCGAGCTGTACGCCCAGCGCGGCTGGGAGCCCGTGATCGCGCCGGAACTGGAGTTCTACCTGATCGAGCCCAATACCGATGCGGACTACCAGCTCAAGCCGCCGGTCGGCCGATCCGGTCGCGCCGAGCCCGGGCGCCAGTCCTACAGCATTGCCGCGGTGAACGAATTCGATCCGCTGTTCGACGACATCTACGCCTTCTGCGAGGCGCAGGACATCGCGATCGATACCCTGATCCACGAGGACGGCCCGGCGCAGATGGAGATCAACCTGCTGCACGGGGCGGCGCTGGATCTGGCCGACCAGGCGTTCCTGTTCAAGCGCACCGCGCGCGAGGCCGCGTTGCGGCACAAGATGTACGCCACGTTCATGGCCAAGCCGCACGCCAAGGAGCCCGGCAGCGCCATGCACATCCACCAGAGCATTCTCGACAAGAAGAGCCGCGCGAACGTCTTCAGCAACCCGGATGGCACGCCATCGGCGCTGTTCTTCTCGCACATCGCGGGCCTGCAGCGCTACGTGCCGGCCGCCATGTCGCTGTTCTGCTCGAACGTCAACTCGTATCGACGCATGACGCGCTACCTGTCGGCGCCGATCAACGTGCAGTGGGGCTATGACAACCGCACCGCCGGCCTGCGCGTGCCGATGTCCGCGCCCGACGCGCGGCGCGTCGAGAACCGCGTCGGCGGGGCCGATGCCAACCCCTACATTGCGATCGCCGCCTCACTGGCGTGCGGCTACCTCGGCATGATCGAGGGGCTGCAACCGACCGAGCCGGTGACCGGCAGCGCGCACGACCTGCCGTTCTCATTGCCGCGCTCGCTCGACGAGGCGCTGGCGCGGCTGCGAGAATGCGAGCCGCTGCTGCAGATTCTCGGCGAGCCGTTCGTGGCGGCCTATACGATCGTCAAACAGGCCGAGCATGAGGTGTTCCTGCAGGTGATCAGCTCGTGGGAGCGGGAGCACCTGCTGCTCAACGTCTAGGAGAAGCGTATGCGAACCAATCTGAATGCAGTCACATTGACCTCGGCGGCACTGGCCTGCCTGCTGGGCGTGCCGGCGGCGGCGCAGGCGCAGGCAATCGCTTACCCGCCGCCGGACAATCACCTGACGCTCAGCGGCGGCGGCGTCACCGTGACCGACAACTATTCGGACTATTACGGCAACTTCTTCAACCAGGGCGCCGCCGTGGGCGGCAGTTTCGGCGTCTCGGGGCGGCTCAACCCGCTGCCCGGCCTCATCATCGACGCCGACTACAACCACGATCAGGCGACGCTCCAGGACCTGGCCCTGACGCGCCAGCAGCTGGAGCTCGGCGTCGGCTATCGCGGACCGATCGGCATCTGGTCGAGCTGGTACGTGGAGGCCGTCTATGCCCGCGTCCAGTTCGACGGCAACAGCCCGAGCATCTGCGGCGGTCCCTGCCCGACGGAACGGCACGACGGCATCGGCGCCAAGGCTGGGTTCCTGTGGCCGTTCGGCGAGCAGTGGTACGCGAGCCTCGGCGGCGGCTATCTGAGCATGGCGGCGCACGACGGCTTCGACGGTCTGGCGGTGCCGCTGTTCAACGCCGCGCTCGGCTACAACGTCACTCCGCATGTGAGTCTCGGCGCGCGCATCGACTATGCGGGATACATCGACCGCAACTACACCGGCTTCGAGCAGGATTTCACCAGCTGGCGCGCTTTCGTGAGCTATCATTTCTAGCGGAGGTAGCCGATGGATCTGCGCGAACGCCCGGCGGGCCAGCGTCCGGCCGGCACGGCGGCGGCCGTCACGGCGACGGCCGCCGCCGTGCTGCTGCTGGCGGCCGGCTGCGGCCGGCAGCCGCCCGCG
>DAHUYP010000071.1 GCA_027315105.1 Gammaproteobacteria bacterium | reverse complement strand
GCCGCCGGCCATGCCGGTCCCGACGCCAGCACGGCCGCGGTCACGACCGGCCGCAGCCAGTCGCGCAGGCGAGCCCCGGCGGGCGGCGCCGGGCGGTCAGTGCGAGATGACACCGCGGACGTCTCCGGCCAGTTCCAGGCGGTCGTTCTTCAGGTCGGCGCGCATGCCGCGGCCGCGCAGCACGTTGCCGCCCCAGTCCACGCGCACGTCGGCGTTCGTGGTCGCGAGCTGCTGCTCCATGTCCAGATGCAGGACCTCGGTGTCGATGCGTATCGGCGCGTTGGACCCGGTGGGTATGCCCTCGGCGTGGACCTGTCCGCTCAGATCGGCGGTGGTCGCCGCCTGCGGCAGCTCGCCTTGCCGGGCGATCAGGGTCCAGCGGTTGCCGGCCTCCGGCTGATAATCGAGCTTGGGCGAGGTCAGGAATATCGTGCCCTGGGGAGTGGGCTGCGCGATGCGATCGGCGGTGAGCTGGAACAGCGGACGGCCATCCTCACCGGTCTCGATCATCACCGCATGGGTCGCGACGTAACCGGGCTCGGTGTTGATCGTGTCGCCCGCGGCCGCCTCGCTGGCGGCGCCGTCCTCGCGCTGCACATAGAGCAGCGCGCCCAGAATGGCGAGCGACACCAATGCGAACAGCCCCCGCAGAATCATGGCCGCCGGTCTGCCCGCCGATGGGCCTGCCTGGCGGCCAGCAACCAGTCGCAGACCTCGCGCACTGCGCCGGCGCCGCCGGGCAGCCGCGTGCGCCGGTGGGCGAGCGCGAGCGCCGCGGGATGCGCGTCGGCGACCGCAACCGCGAAGCCGGCCTGCGCCAGCAGCGGCAGGTCCGGGCAATCGTCGCCGACGCAGGCGCATTGCCGTGCCGGGATGCCGAGCGAGGCGAGCAGCTGCGCCAGCACGGCCGCCTTGTCATCGACGCCCTGGTGCGCATGGCGGATGCCGAGCTCCTCGCAACGGCGCGACACCGCCGGCGACTGGCGGCCCGAGATGACCGCGACCGCGATGCCGGCTGCCTGCACGGCCCGGATGCCGTAGCCGTCGCGCACGTGGAAGGTCTTGTCGAGCTCGCCGGTCGCCCCATAGCGCAGCCGTCCGTCCGTCAGCACGCCGTCGACGTCGAGTACCAGCAGGCGAATGCCCGACAGCGCCGCCGGCCGCCGGCGCGCCGTGCGTTGCGGCATCAGACCACACCTGCGCGCATCAGATCGTGGACGTTGAGCGCGCCGATCAGCCGCCGCTCGGCGTCGGTAACCAGCAGTGCCGTGATCTGGTGCGTTTCCATGGTCCGGGCGGCGGCCGCGGCCAGCTCGCGCGCGCCGATGGTACGTGCGCCCTCGGTCATGACGTCGCGCATGACGGCCGCGTGCACGTCGATCCGGCGGTCGAGCGCGCGGCGCAGGTCGCCGTCGGTGAATATGCCCACGACCCGCCGCGATTCATCGAGCACGGCGGTCATGCCGAGCCCCTTGCGGGTCATCTCCAGCAGTCCCTCGGCGAGCGGGGTGTCCGGACGCACACACGGCAGCAGCTCGCCGCGCCGCATGACGTCCCCGACGTGCAGCAGCAGCCGGCGGCCGAGGTTGCCGCCGGGGTGCGAGCGTGCAAAGTCGTCGGCCGAGAAGCCGCGCGCCTCGAGCAGTGCGACCGCGAGCGCATCGCCCATGACGAGCGCCGCGGTGGTGCTGGCCGTCGGCGCCAGATTGTGCGGACAGGCCTCCTGCGCGACCCCCACGTCCAGATGCACGTCGGCGGCGCGCGCGAGCGTCGACTCGGCATGGCCGGTCAGGGCGATCACCGGCACCCCGAGGCGCTTGAGGTGCGGCAGCAGCTCCAGCACCTCCGCGGTCTCACCGGAGTTCGACAGCGCCAGCAGCAGGTCGCCGCGGGTGATCATGCCGATATCGCCGTGGCTGGCCTCGCCCGGATGCAGAAAGAACGAGGGGGTGCCGGTGCTGGCCAGGGTGGCCGCGATCTTGCGGGCGATATGGCCGGATTTGCCCATGCCGGTGACGATCGTCCGCCCGCCGCAGCTCAGGCAGGCGCGGCAGGCGGCCGCAAAGGCGGCGTCCAGCCGCAGGCCGAGCGCGGCCAGCGCCGCATTCTCGACGTCGATGGTGCGGCGGGCGGAGGCCAGCAGGCTCGCCTCGCTCGGTGCACTATGTCCTACCGCATTCATCCATGGGCCTCACGCCCCATAATAGCGCCTGCGTGGGCGCCCTGCGGATGTACGAGGGGCGCCTTGCGCAGCGCGCAATGTCATAAGATCGCACCCGCATATGAACCCACAGCAGATCGCGGACCTGATCCGCCAATCGATGCCCGACGCGCGCGTGGAAGTGCGCTCGGACGACAATACCCACTTCGCGGCGCTGCTCGTGGCCGAGGCGTTCGCCGGACTGCGGCCGCTGGCACGGCATCAGCTGGTCTATCGGGCGCTCGGGGAGCTGGTGGGCCGCGACATCCATGCGTTGTCCATCGAGGCGTACACGCCGCAGGAATGGGCGGCGCGCGGCCAGGCGGGGCCGGGCCGTGGATAAACTGCAGATCGGCGGCGGGGTCGCCCTCGAAGGCGAGGTGCGGATCTCCGGCGCCAAGAATGCCACGCTGCCGATCCTGGCCGGGGCGCTGCTGGCGGATGGGCCGGTCACCATCGGCAACGTGCCGCACCTGCAGGACGTCACGACCACCATCGAGCTGCTCGGGCGCATGGGCGTGACCGTGACCATCGATGAGCGCATGCGCATCGAGGTCGATCCGAGCACGATCCGCGAGTATTTCGCGCCCTACGAGCTGGTCAAGACGATGCGCGCATCGATACTGGTGCTCGGGCCGCTGCTGGCGCGCTTCGGCCGCGCCGACGTGTCGCTGCCCGGCGGCTGCGCGATCGGTGCGCGCCCGGTCAACATACACGTCGCCGGCCTGCAGGCCATGGGAGCCGACATTCACATCGAGGGCGGCTACATTCGCGCCCGCGCCGAGCGCCTCAAGGGCGCGCGCCTGGTGCTCGACACGGTGACGGTCACCGGCACCGAGAACCTGATGATGGCTGCCACCCTGGCCGACGGGGAGACGGTGATCGAGAACGCCGCGCGCGAGCCCGAGGTGGTCGATCTGGCGAATTTCCTGATCGCCATGGGAGCGAAGATCGCCGGGGCCGGCACCGATCGGGTCGTGATCGAGGGGGTGCGCGCGCTGCGCGGCGTGCACTACGAAGTCCTGCCCGACCGCATCGAGGCCGGCACCTACCTGGTCGCCGGTGCGATCACGGCCGGACACGTGCGCATCAAGCACGCGCGGCCGGAGCACCTGGATGCCGTGGTGGTCAAACTGCGCGAGGCCGGCGCCAGCGTCGCCAGCGGCGACAACTGGGTGGAAGTCGACATGCGCGGCCGCCGTCCGCGCTCGGTCGACGTGCGAACCGCGCCCTATCCGGCATTCCCCACCGATATGCAGGCGCAGTTCGCGGCGCTCGACACGATCGCCTCGGGCGTGGGCACCGTGGTCGAGACGATATTCGAGAATCGCTTCATGCACATGCTCGAGATGCGCCGCATGGGCGCGGAGATCCGCCTCGAGGGCAATACCGCGATCATCCACGGCGTCGGCCGGCTGACCGCCGCGCCGGTGATGGCGACCGACCTGCGCGCCTCGGCCAGCCTGGTGCTCGCCGGGCTGATCGCCGAGGGGCGGACCGAAATCGAACGCATTTACCATATCGATCGCGGCTACGAGACGATCGAGGAGAAGCTCGCGCAGCTCGGGGCGCGCATCAAGCGCGTGCCCAACTGAGGGGCCCCAACCGAGGGGCTAGGTACCCTGGATGGCGCCCGGCCGCTCGGTCACCTGCACCGCGGTGTCGAATTCGCTGCGCCCGCGCAGGATGTGCAGCGTCAGGCCCGCGCCGGGCCGCTTGGCCGCGATCTGTGCCAGCGCATCCTGCGCGCTGTGCACCGGCTTGCGATCGACCGTGGTCACGATGTCGCCGATTCGCAGCCCGGCCGTCACCGCCGGACTGTTGCGGTACATGTTGGTGATCACGACCCCGGCGCGCGGCAGGCCGAGCTGCCGCGCCTGATCGTCATCGACGTCCTCGGGCAGGATGCCGATCCAGCCGCGGATCACGCGGCCATGATCGAGGATCTCGTTCATCACGCCGCGCGCCAGATTGACCGGGATGGCGAAGCCGATGCCCTCGACGCTGATGTTGCCGCCGCCGCTCTTGTTGAGCACGGCGGTGTTGATGCCGATCAATTCCCCGCGCGCGTCAATCAGCGCACCGCCCGAATTGCCGGCGTTGATCGCCGCATCCGTCTGGATGAAATTCTCGAACGTCGCCACCCCGAGCTGGCTGCGGCCGGTGGCGCTGACGATGCCGTGAGTGACCGTCTGCGACAGGCCCAGCGGGTTGCCGATCGCCAGCACCGGATCGCCGACCTGCAGCTCGTCCGAGCGCCCGAGCGGCATGACCGGCAGGTTCTTGAGCTTGATCGAGAGCAGCGCCAGATCCGTGTCCGGGTCGCGGCCCACCACGCTTGCGCGCGTCACGCGGCCGTCGGCGAGCTGCACCACGATCGTGTCGGCATTGGCGATGACGTGGTTGTTGGTGATGATGTGGCCTGCGGCATCGACGATCACCCCCGAGCCGAGGGCACGCTCGACGCGGCGGCGGTAGTACGGCTGCAGATCGCCGAACAGCTGATCGAACACCGAGGGCTGGATCTGCTCGGTCACCAGGCGCGCGGT
>DAHUYP010000067.1 GCA_027315105.1 Gammaproteobacteria bacterium | reverse complement strand
ACCGCGGCGCGCGCCAGCGCACGGTGTTCATCCGAGCCCAGCACATCCAGCCGGCCCTCCCAGGGCCGCGCGCGCCCGAACAGGCCGAGCTTCACCTTCACGCGCAGGATGCGGCGCACCGCATCGTCCAGCCGCGCGGGTGAGATATCTCCCGCACGCACCTGCGACAGCGTGTTCTCGTACAGCTGCTTCCAGCCCCCCGGCGCCATGAGCATATCGACGCCGGCGTTGAAGGCGGCCGGACAGCTCACGGCGCTGCAGCCGGGCAGCTGCGCATGGCCATCCCAGTCGCCGACGATGAAGCCTTCGAAGCCCAGCCGGCCCTTGAGAACGCCCGTCAGCAGGCTCTCATTGCCGTGCATCTTGACGCCCTGCCAGCTCGAATACGACGCCATCACCGTCATCACGCCGGCGTCGATGGCCGACACGTACCCCTGGGCGTGCTGTTCGATCAGCACCTGCTCGGAGACGTCGGTGTCGCCTTCGTCGATGCCGCCGGCGGTAGCGCCATCGCCCAGAAAATGCTTCGCCGAGGCGGCCACGTGGCCGCTGCGCGGACCCTGCGCGCCGTCCGGATCTCCCTGCAGCCCGAGCACCATCTGCGGCGCGTAGCGGCGTACCAGTGCCGGATCCTGCGAATAGGCCTCGTAGCTGCGGCCCCAGCGCAGATCCTGCGGCACGGCGACGGTCGGAGCGAACACCCAGTCGAAGCCGACCGCGACGCTCTCCTGGGCCGTCGCCTCGCCGATGCCGCGTATCAGCGCCGCATCGTGCGCGGCGCCAAGCCCGATGGCGTGCGGAAACAGCACCGCGCCGCGCACCTTGTTATTGCCGTGCACGGCATCGACGCCGAACAGGAGCGGAATCGGCGTGTGGCCCGGCCGTGCCTCGAGCGCCGCGGCATGAAAGGCGCGCGTCGTCTGCAGCCAGGCGCGCGCCGATGCCCGATCGCCGGCGCCCAGCGGCGGCGAATCACCTCCGGCAAGAATTGCGCCGAGCGGATAGCGGCGCAGGTCCTGCGGGCGGATACTCATGATGTCCGCCTGGATGACCTGACCGACCTTTTCCTCCAGGCTCATACGTTCCATGCGCTCGGTCACCAGGGCCTCGCTGGCGCCGTCCACGAGGCCGGCGCTGTGCGCCTGTGGCCAGAGCTGCGGATGAGCCAGGCCCGGTTGCGGGGCCGCGGCGGCGTGCGGCGATCCGGAAACGGCCAGCGCCATGGCGCCGATCAGCGCACGCAGGAATCGCAGCGTCGGTGGCGCGCGCGGTCTCATGCGACGACCGCCACGCACCCAACGGCATTGCGAACAATCCCCCGCGCGCTGGCCGGGCCCGGTGGTGTGCTCATTCATCGTGCACGACCAGCATAAGG
The DNA here is from genome assembly GCA_027315105.1 of Gammaproteobacteria bacterium. Classification (GTDB taxonomy): domain Bacteria; phylum Pseudomonadota; class Gammaproteobacteria; order Steroidobacterales; family Steroidobacteraceae; genus FEN-1191. Next base: position 37,974 of record DAHUYP010000067.1, on the reverse strand, counting down.
AATCGCGCTCGGCCGGGGAATCGCGGCGTCGCCGGGCAGAGCGCCCGGCGCTAGCGCGGCGGATTCGGCGGAAAGCCGTGCAGTTGCGCCGGCCGCGGATGGCCGGCCGCGGCGTGCACCGAGCCGAAGAATTCGAGCAGAATGCGGTCCATTGCCGCCGGATCGTCGTTCTTGAGGCCGCGCTGCAGCGTCACCTCGGGCTTCTGGATCGGACCTCGAATCTCCTCCGCCGAGATGCCCAGGTGCACACCCTGCACGCCGGCCAGGCCGCATTCCACCTGCCAGGGCGGGCTGAGCGATAGATACTGTCCCGCAAAAGCGACCAGCGAACGCAGATGATCATAATAGATGCGCTCGAGCACGATCGACGACAGATACGGCAGCTTGATCCAGCTCGGCGCCTCGCCGTGCTCATGCACGATCATCCCCGCGCCGATGCTCCAGAGCTCGCCGCTCGCAAACAGCTGCGTGGTGGCCGCAAGCCGGCCGGGTGCGACGTCCGGGTGCACTTCGGGCTCGAAACGCACGGCTCCATGATCATTGCGGCTGCTCATGGCCTTGGCGCGGTGCCGGCTGAGCAGCGGCGCCTGGTCCAGCGCCTGCTCCAGGGCAGCGGGCGGCAGCGCCCGCTCGAGCTTCGGCTGCGGCGTCAAGCGCAGATAACACAAGCGGTCGGTCTGGAAGCTGTAGTGAATCTCCCGCTCCGGCCCGCCGACGTGCGCCAGCGCCGCTCCGGCCTTGAAATAGGCGGCCCGGCTGAACGTCGTCGGCGTGGCGGTCGATTCGGCGCCGGGCTTGGCGCCCTGAAGACAAGCGCCCAGCGCGCCGACCAGCTGCGCGATGAATCGGATCTTCTCCGCTGCGATCTCCTGACGGTCGGCGGTCGGGGCGAGCGTGAAGCCGACCGCGCCGCTGTGATTGCGCACGTTGAACGACAACTCCTCGAGCCGGCCGTAGTGGGCGTTGAACACCCGCAGCAGCCTGTGCTCGCCCAGCGCACGCAGCGCATAACCGAGTTCGATCGCGACGTCCGAATCGATGAGACCGCTGCCGCCGCCGGCATCGGCGCCATCGGTGCCAGACGATGACCTGCCGACAGCCGTCACGTCGGCCACGAGCAGCGCGCAGGCCTCGATCTGCTGCAGGATGCCGCGGACCAGCTCGGGATCACCAGGTACGCGCTCACCGTCCTGGTCGAGCTGCCGGCGGTATCGATCGGGCTCGGCGATATCCGCGGCGAACTGCAGCTGCTCGGCCGCCTCGCGCAGCGCGTCGCGGATGAATTGCCGCCCGGTCTTGGGCGGTGTTTCGGTTTGCCACGAGCAGAACAGCTTCAGCACCGTGGCATCCCTGCCGCCGACGCGCTCGCGCTCCCCCGGCATGCGCGGCTCCTGCGTGAGAGTGAAGTCCTCGTCGACCATCCTGCGGCTGGCCGTAGTGCCGGCTGCTTCGGCGCCGTCGTCGCGCCCTCTTACCATATAGTCACGCGCTCTGCGGGCGGCCGGTACATCTTGTCGCCTTCCTTGACGTTGAAGGCCTCGTAGAACCCGGGCTGATTGACCAGCGCCCCGAGCACGCGGAAAGGCGCGGTCGAATGCGGGTCGACCTTGATCATCTCGATCAGAAAATTGTCGCGGTCCTTCTCGCGCCACTCCTGCGCGTAGCCCATGTAGAAGCGCTGAGCTCCGGTCAGCCCGTCGATCACCGGCGCGCTGGCTCCCGCGAGCGATATCTGGTAGGCCTTGTAGGCCACGGCGAGCCCGGAGTTGTCGGCGATATTTTCGCCCAGCGTCAGCTCGCCGTTGAGGTGATAGCCCGGCAGCGGCTCGAAGGCATCGTACTCCGCCACCAGCGCCTTGGTTTTCGCCGCAAATGCCGCATGGTCGGCCGCGGTCCACCAGTCGCGCAGATTGCCGTCGCCATCGTATTGCGCTCCCTGATCGTCGAAGCCATGACTGATCTCATGGCCGATCACGGCGCCGATCGCGCCGTAATTGACCGCTTCATCGGCCGCGGAATTGAAGAACGGCGGTTGCAGGATGGCGGCCGGAAACACGATTTCATTCATCTCCGAGTCGTAGTAGGCATTGATGGTCTGCGGCGTCATGCCCCACTCGTTGCGATCGACCGGCTTGCCGAGCTTGTTGACGTTGCGCTGGTATTCGAACATGTTGGCGCGCATGACGTTGCCGACCAGGTCGTCGGCGCGCAATTCGAGCGTCGAGTAGTCGCGCCACTGCGCCGGATAGCCGATCTTGGTCGTGATCTTGGCCAGCTTCGCCTGCGCTTGCTGCTTGGTGGCGGCGCCCATCCAATCGAGCGAATCGATGTCCTGACGGAACGCGGCGAGCAGGTTCTTGACCAAAGCGTCCGACCGGGCCTTGCTGTCGGGCGGGAAATTGCGCGCCACATAGAGCTTGCCGAGCGCCTCTCCGATTGAGCGATCCACCAGCTGCACGGCGCGCTTCCAGCGCGGAAGGTTCTCCGGAATATCCTGCAGCTCGGTGCCATTGAAGGCGAAGCTTTCGTCGACGAACGAGCTGGAAAGGTAGCGCGCGTAGTCGGACAGCAGATGCCATTTGAAATAGGCCTTCCACACCGGCAGCGGCGTACCGGCCAGGATCCGGTCGAGCCCGCGCACGTAGCTCGGCTGGCTGATGACCAGATAACCGACCTTGCCGTCCACACCGGCGGCCACCAGGTAGCGCTTCCAGTCGAAGCCGGGCGCCAACGCCGCGAGCCGGTCGATCTTGACGACGTTGTAGGTCTTGACCGGATCGCGGTTCTGCACCTTGGTCCATTGCGCCCTGGCGATGCGGGTCTCGAGTGCGAGGATGTCGCGCGCCTGAGCCGCGGCTGCCGCATCGCCCTGCAGCTGCAGCATCTTCTGCACGTGCGCCAGGTAGGCGGCGCGCACCTGCTTGAGCTTGACGTCGTCATCCGTGAGGTAGTAATCGCGGTCCGGCATCCCGAGGCCGTCCTGGACCAGATCGAAGACGTATTTGGTCGAGTCCTTGGCGTCCAGGTGCACCATCGGCGAGAACGGCACGGTCACGCCGAGCCGCTGCAGATGCGCGATCAGGGCCGGAATGTCCTTGGTGCTCTTGAGTGCCTCGATGCCGGCGAATTCATCCGCCAACGGCCGGACGCCGAGTTGCTCCAGACGCGTCTCATCGAGGAAGCTCTGATAGAGGTTCACGATCTTGCGCTGTTCGCTGTCGGGCCCCGCGGCCGCATTCTGCATGGCGGTCTCGATGATCTGGCGCAACTGCTCCTGCAGCGTGTCCTGCAGCTGGTCGAAGGCGCCGAATCCCGGCTTGTCGGCCGGAATCTCCGCTGTCGCCAGCCACTTGCCATTGACGTAGGTGTAGAAGTCGTCCTGCGGCCGCACGGCGCTGTCGACGTACTGCAGATCGATCCCGGAGGCGCGCAGCGCGCGTGCGTGCTCCGCCGGCGCATCGTCGGCGGCCGAAGCTGCGGTCAGGCAGAGCGCCGATGCTGTGGCGCACAATATGCTGGCAATCCACCCGGGTAGCCGATCGTCGGTAGCGGGCACGCGCCCGTGTGAACCCAACTTTGTCTTTGTCATGGCTCTCCAATCGCTGGTCATGAATGCCGGTGCCCCCGCTCGGCACGCCCGGGCCGGCTGCCGCTTGGGGGGGTCGCAACGGCTGGCCGGGTTTTTCTTGGATCGGCTGCGGGGCGACTTCGAATGGGCGCCGCCGATACCCTGCAGCATGGCAGAGCCAGACTAATCAGAAGCCGGCCGACATTCAAATCCAGGGGCCACCGCGGCGCCCTGCCTATCCAGGGCCGCCGCCCGGGAGGATGATGGCCGCCGTGGCCGGCGTGGCGGCCGGGGCCGGACAGGCGAGGATCCGCGGATGGCGATCATTCAGTGTGGCGAATGCGGGCGCGCCATCAGCAACAAGGCCGGAGCCTGCATCGGCTGCGGCGCTCCCGTGAACGCACCGGCGGGCTTCGACCTGACGCCGAAACGATCGATCGGGCGGCCGCTCACGCGCCGCCAGCTGAAGCGGCGGGCCTTGCTGTCCGCATCGCTGCTCGCCCTTGGAGTGCTCGCGGCCGGTGCGCTCGGGCACCGCACCGCCGGCAACCGCCTTGCAGCCACGATCGCCGCCCTGCTGCTGATCTGCGGCCTGTGCGCATGCGTGGTGACGCTGCTGCAGAGCGTGGCCTCACGGCGCTAGCCGCGGGGGCCCGATCACGCCGTCCGCGCGTCCGCCGCGACGCCAGGCGCGTCAGTTCTTGTTCTTGGCCTTGAACGCCCGAACCTGCTCGTTGAAACGGTCGGCGATACCCTGCAGCTGCGCAATGGCGGCGTTGTGCTTTTCCGCCTCGATGTGCTCCAGCTTGGCTCTGTCCGGTGCCGATATCTTGTCGCCCTGCTTGGCGATCGCATCGTCGCGTTCCTGCTGGATGCAACTCAGATAGGCGCTGGTCGCATCGTTGTATTCCTTGACCTCCTGCTTGGCCGCCATCATCTCGTCCAGGCTCGCGGTGGAGCCGTCCGGAATCCGGGTCGGCGCCCGCGGGTAAGTGCAGTCGGCGTAGACCGGCCCGGCCGCCAGAGCAAGGACGGCTGCATAGCCAACGAGCGCATTCATGCGGTTCTGGTCCCCTGATGTGATCAATGCGCTATCTTAGTCGCCGCCCCCCTGTCTCGGCCAGAGTCCCGGCATTTCGGCGCGGCATCGGCGGGGCTCCGGCATCAGCGCCGGAACCTGCCGCCCTGAAGCCGGTTCAGCCGCGGCCGAGAATGCGATCCACGGATCCATCGCTCAACGGGAACTCCCCGGACGTGCCTGCGTGTGCGCGCGGCGGGTTGCTGGCAACCGCATGCGCTGCACTCATGTCCACCGAGCCGTTGAACGTCGCGCCCTCCGTGATGCCCACGCGCGGCGCCGCGATGTTGCCGCGCACTTTGGCGGTCGCCGCAATCAGCACCGTGGTGCCGCCGCGCAGATCGCCGTCGACAGTGCCTTCGACCACGATACTGCGGGCGTGGATATCTCCGATCACGACGCCATCGACGCCGACGGTGAGGTTCTGAGTGTGATGGATGGAGCCCTCGACCCGCCCCTGCAGCACCAGATCCTCGTCCGCTGACAGTTCACCTTTGAAGACCAGGGTCTTGCCCAGCACCGAGGGGCGCGCTGCGGTGGCCTCGGCCGCGGCCGGGCCCGCCTGCGGAGGAGGCGCGCCGGGCACGGCGGATCTGCCGGGCAGGCCGGGCATTCCGGGTCTGCCGCCCGCGGGGCCACGGTCATCCGCCGACGCCGGCGGGCGCTCGCGTGGATTGTTGAATACGGCCATTGCATTTACTCCTTGCAGTTCATTTGCTCAGGCCCGCGGACCTGGCCGCATGTGCCACGCCGTCCGCCACAGCGCCCGACGGCGCCTGAACGGCGCTGCGCTTGGAGACGTCCATGGCGACGTTACCGCTGAATTGCGCACCGTCGACGATGCTCACGCTCGGAGCCTGGATGTTGCCCTTCAGGCGCGCAGTACCTTTCACGTGCACCGCCTTGTCCGCCTGCAGATCCCCCTCCACCGTGCCTTCCACGGCGATGATCTGGGCCCGAATGCTGGCCTTCACCACCCCTTCCGGGCACACCGTGACACGTTGCGAGTGAGTGATCGATCCTTCGATCTGCCCGCGTATCAGCAATTCCTCGTCGGCGTGCAACTCCCCCTTGAATCGCAGCGTCGGTCCCAGGACCGACGTCCGTTCGGTGGCCGTATCGTATGGGTTTCCCATAATGTGGATCTCCAGATGCGAGCGGTGCGACGACGCAGTTGAGCGGCGCGTCACAGAGTAGTCTTCGACGATCGGGGGGCGGTGCGACCGGCATCACAGATCGCGGCGGCGGCGGCGGGATTTCCACCCGGCCGCCTGCCGGCGGCGCGCGTTCCGGCCCATCACGACATAAGCGCGCGCCACATCAGTGCAGCGCCGGCACCGGGGCACGATCTGGCCAGACGGCGGCGCTGCTGCCGCTGGCCGGGCAGTGCGCCGCGTCGCGTTCGCGCGGAGGCGACCTCGGCCGGGATGCGGGCCCGGTGACGCGCGGTGCGCTGACCGGGCAGCCCGCCAGGAAGAATCCCCCCATCCGGGATCGAGCCGCTATTTACGACATGCCATAATTCTGGCAGTATTACGTGCCTTATTCTAAGCAGCTACTGCGGCCCGATCGCACGGGAGTCAAGCATGCACGGCGCGACCCGTCCCCACGCCAGGTCCAGAGCATATCTGCATCGCACGGTCGTCGCGCCCGCCGTCGTGACCGGCGCCACCGGCCGCTCCCGGCCGATCGCGCATTCTGGCCAGGCTGTGCGCCGCCGCCCGCCGCGCGACGAATTTCGCTATTTCCTCGATCATCAGGGGCGGCAGCACTTCAACTTCACACAGCGGGTTTGGCTGGACGCGTCGGTGCAGATGGCCTGCACGCGCGTTTACAGCACTGCCCTGGCGACGCTCGCGGTAAACCTGTTGACCTACGCCACCCGTGCGCGTGACTGTCAGGCTGCAGTCGGATTCACCTCCCGCAGAGCGCTCGCACTGGCTCCAGCCTTTTCCCGCGAATGCCTGCTGAGTGCGCCCGATCAGGCATGGGTGCTCTCCAAGGCCGCCATCAGGGCCTGGCTGGACTCCCACAGGCGCGGGCGCAAGCCGCAATGTGCGAGATGATGCGATCGGACCCGGTGACCCCCAGCGTCGATCGATGAGCCGCGGCACCCATGACTGCGCGAATTCCTCACCACCCGCCCGACAGGCTCGATCGATCACGGCTTGACGACCGCCGCTGAAGCCCGCCGCGGTCGGCGGCAGCGAGGCGGCAGAATGTGCCCGGCGTCACGCCATCGAAGGCCGCCGATGGAGGTACAATTCGGCTCCAAACGCAGCACCGCAACCGATCGCGGATCCCATTGAGCGTCGCTCCCACGGCCGCCCGCCTCGCCCGCCGACCTCTACGCAAGCGAGGCGCGCCGCTCCTTGGCTCTTTGCTCGCCGCCGCGTCGAGCCTCGCCGCTCTGGCCGGCTGCGGTGCGGCCGCTCAATCCGATGTACTGCAGGTGCCCGATGTCCGGGTCGGCCCGGAACTGGCCGAAGACCAGACGCTTACTCGCAGCATCGACAGCGTCCCGCGCACCATCGACCCATCGTTCATGACGGACGTGTCATCGTTTCCCATCGGCGATGATCTGTTCGAGGGGCTGACGGCCATCGGTCCCGATGGGCGCGCCGTTCCCGGTGTCGCGGAGGGTTGGGAGACCAGCGACGACGGCAGGACTTGGACTTTTCATCTGCGTCCCAACGCCCACTGGTCCAACGGCGAGCCGGTCACCGCCGGCGATTTCCAGTACGCCTGGCAACGCGAAGTCGATCCTCGCACGGCCGCCGAGTACGCCGACTCCCTGTCGCTCATCGAGCATGCCTCCGAGATCACGGCCGGGAAGCTTCCGGTTGCCTCGCTCGGCGTCACCGTGGTGGACACCCACACGCTGCGCGTGCAGCTCGTGACCCCCGCACCCTACCTGCTGCAGCTTCTCGACCAGCCGTATTTCTATCCACTGTACCGACCGGTCGTGGAGCGCTACGGGGATACCTGGGTACGCCCGGAGCACATGGTCAGCAACGGTCCGTTCCATCTCGTGGAAGCAGTGCTGGATGGCCGATTTCGTCTGGCGAAGAATCCCTACTATTGGGATGCCGCGTCCGTCCACTTGACCGCCGTCATCTACCTTCCGGTTCCAGAAAAGCCGGTCCAGACGCTGCTGTTTCGGGCTGGAGACGTGCTGTTCACCAGCTCCTTTCCGGCCAGTCAATACGACTCGCTGCGCGCAAGTCTCGGCGCGCAGGTTCAAACGTCCCCCTATTTCGCGACCTACGGCATTGCGCTGAGTTTTCGGCAAGGCCCATTCAAGTCCAATCCGAAGCTACGCCAGGCGCTGACGATGTCCATCGATCGCGCCGCGCTGTCGAAATACTTGAAGCAGGATATCTATACGCCCGCATACTCGCTCGTGCCGCCGCTGCCAGGCTATGAACCGGTCGTTCCAGACTGGGCGCGGCTGGCTTCGGTGCAACGCAACGCGGCCGCAAGGGAGCTGTACCGGCAGGCGGGGTATTCCGATGCACATCCGTTGCGCGATGTCGTCCTGACGACCCCCGCGCAAGGCACCGACGATCGACACTATATGGAGGCCGTCACCGCATACTGGAGATCGGTCCTCGGCGCGCGCATTGGTCTCGAGCAACCCGAGTTCAAGGTCATGTTGCAGAACGCGAAGCTCCACAAGCTCGAGCTCTTCCAATACGCCTGGGACGGCGACTATCTCGATCCCCTGACCTTCCTGCAACTCATGGAGACCGGCTCGCAGCTCAACTACAGCGGCTATTCGAATCCCGCCTATGATGCGTTGATCACGACTGCCAGACGCGAGGCCGACAATCAGACGCGCTACGCTCTCTTCAGGCAGGCCGAGGAACTACTGAATCGCGACGTAGTCTTCATTCCGCTCTTCTACTACGCCACCCGGCACCTGATTAAGCCCTACGTGAGAGGGTGGCAACTCAACGTGCTGGACCGTAATCCGTCGAGATACATGTTCATCGCGCAGCATCACGGAGGTTGATGAGCGAGCCATCGACGGAGGATCAGTTGACTGGTCTTGCCCGCTAGCATCAGGCAACAGACCATGGTCTTACAAGAGCTGCTTTATCGGCCCGCCGGTAATTACTTAAAGGAGCGCACACCGATGATGTCCCCCTCAAATATGAGATTCCTAGCCTTGATATCCCTTGTACCGGTGGCTTTGCTCAGCGGGATGGTCCAGGCCGACACGGCACCAACCTCTTATCCAGCTATGGCGCCCGTTGATCAGTACATGATGCCGGACGCGGCTGCCGAAGCGGCGTTCGCCCGTACGGCAGCACCGGCTTCTATCGGGGATAGCGCCGGGGTGATGGTGTTGGGGAAGCACGGATACACCACAGTGGCAAAGGGTAACAACGGTTTCATGTGCCTGGTGGAGCGGAGCTGGGGCGCCAGCACTACGGACCCGGATTTCTGGAATCCCAAGATACGGTCCCCTGTTTGTTTTAACCCGGCAGCAGCCAGGACTTTCATGCCCATCTACTTGACGAGGACCAAACTGGTGCTGGAGGGCAAGTCCAAGGCGGAAATGCTGCAAGCCACCGATGTGGCCTTCGCGAAGGGTGAGTTGCCGGTGCTGGAGCCCGGCGCCATGTGCTACATGCTCTCGAAGGGCCAATACCTAAACGACGCGGGCAAACACTGGCACCCACACCTGATGTTCTTCGTGGCAGGGGACGCGACCAAGAGCTGGGGCGCCAACCTGCCTGACTCGCCCATCATTGCGGTGGACGACCCAGAAGAGCGCGCTACCATCTTCATGGTGTGGGTATCCAAATGGTCTGACGGGTCACCCGGCCCAGCCCACTAAAAAACTTTCTGTGGACTTCTGTCGGCCGTTCGACAGCATTCATCTCAAGGCTCCTGTATGAATACCGTGGAATCCCAGGTGGAACTGCGCTTCTGGCTCAAATTCGTGCCGCCCCTGGTGGTGGCCGCCCTTGGCTGGGGCGTGCCTACCGCTGGCGCCTTTCTCGCGTATTTTTCCAGCAAAGTCATCGGCACGCCCTCGCCCCAGGCGTAGGCCAACAACTCTATGCATTCGCCCGGGGCGTGCTAAGCCTATTGGCTGGAAAAATCCCGGAGCGTCTTCGCCTCCGTGCCTGGCAGTTGTGTCCCATAGTAAGCTCGGGCGAGGGGTAATCGGTCTCCTATTCATCTTATGAATAGTCGCCTTTTGGCTCCCAAGCTGGTCTGCGCGGAGAAGCAATATAAGAATATCAGCGTGCTACATCCATCGCTAAAGTCATGAAACAACCGGTGCATTGCCAGCGTGCTCACCTTTACTGGCAGCAGCGGGCTGGTCCCTACCTCAGCGCCGGGCTTGAGCAGTCCCTGCCGGTAGAGCTGGCGCCAGGCGAACACCTGGTTGGGGTTGACGTTGTGGTGCCGGGCAACTGTCGAGACCGAGGCCCCCACTACGTGTGTCTCATTGACGATCTGCAGCTTCTCTTCCAGGGAATGTGCGCGGCGCGGACCGGTACGACGGCCCAACGAATCGGTCGCGACGGTCTCTTCTGCGGAGGCGTCCACCTAAAATCCTACGTGGACACCTGGATGCGCCCACGTAGCGCATAATCTGCGCAAGCGGAGTGGCTGGCTATGCGGCCAAGACCGGACGGTTACTTCTCATGCTGAACTCCTCGTACTGGACCAGGAATGCGTAATTTGCGGCTTCCGCAGTGGATGGCGGGACAGAAGGTCGCTGAACTTGGAGATTCCGGCCACAGTTCCTTCTGGTAGTCCTGGTACGTGACTCCGTCGATCCCCGCACTGGCATCCTTCCGCAACTCTTTGAACGCCTCATACAACGCTCGTGCCGTGAGAAAGTAAGCGATCGAATAAAAGCGGCGTGCGGAATCCTCCCCTGGCCCATTCGGTTAGGCCACTCAATGGCGTTGGACATTCGTCCCGGATTTCTACGTCTCGTGAATGTGTCATCGAGCCGCTCCGTCCATCTGTTTCCCCCTTCCCACCAGTGGATATCCTGGCCGCCCATCGCGGGAACGGTGCCCAGCCGAAGCTCGGGGCGCGCAGGGCGAGGAGACGTAAAGGAGACACGGCCGTTGGCGCCGGTGCAAGCCATTGAGTGGAAAAGCCGCTCTCGCTGTGTCGGTCCAGTCCCTCTCGGGGGCAACCCGATCGATTGCTGGAATGGCTAAGGTGGATTCCTTTGATCCTTCCCGTCTGCTGCTCGTGCGCTGTATTGGCGAAACAACTGCGCAGCAACGCCACTATCGCCGGAATCCCTAGCGCCCTACTCTGACTTCGTCAAGTCGGCACCTGCTCTCGACGGCAGAAGGCAGACACCACCGTCGCGCTGCTCTGCTAGCGCGACTTCAAAAAAATTACCACTAAATTGCGTGCTGGGGAAACCGGATCCTTCGGATCATTGCGCTCGAAAGCCAGTAAACGACGCGGTGCGCGCACCGCCGCCATTGATGGAGGCCGTGGCAGCTCCGCCGCCATTGATCGACGCACTGCGCGCACCGCCTCCATTGATGGAGGCCGCTTGCGCTGCGCCAAAGTACGCAGCTCGCATCTCTTCATTACCAGCGGTCGTTGTGGTGCTAACTACGACCCCGTCGGCAACTGGCTGAGTACCGGACACTGAAACTACAGCGCCTACGGTGGGAGTCACCGTTCCGGCATTCGCAAGAGCATTTGTATAGTCAACTTCGCTACCGCCCATCGTCAGGCGGCCCAGTTCCGATTTTACGTCGCTCACGACTCCGGTTTCGAAAACCTGATCGGACCCAGCAACGTAGCTACCTAATGCTTCGACCCTGACATTATTTGCCGAGCCGTCGGGCATCAGATTCCCGTGGACTGCTACCTTGTCCCCAGCGACCAGACCGCTCGTATCCTCGGTATGGTACGAGCGCCCAAGTACAGTAACGCTTTGGGACTCAATCAATTCGAGGGGACCAATTGCGATAATGTCCCCCGGAGCGCCTTGATTATCCGCGTGCGCTGTAGGAGCGCAGAGTCCCGACGCAAATAGCGCCGCGATCGCGAACTGCACTGAATTGGTAACCCTTTTCATTGTTAGATCCCTCAGCCGTTTGCAACCGATTGAATGTTTGGGGCGACAGAAGCCTCGCCCGGCACATCAAACATGAACATTTCCAAGCCAATTCGCCGCCCGCCGGGCGCCTCTAACCTTGATTTGTTTTCGGTAATCCACGCATCAAGCGACATTAAGAACTGTGTGCCTTGCTCGACCAGCCATCGACGAACTTCAGTCCGTCCCTCGACTGACAGCGGGAAATCCGATACGACTTGTCTCTCCGGATAACTGCCGATATCCGAGAGTTCAAGAAGGTTCTGTGTAAATGTCGACGCCAGCGCGCCCATGACGAGACCGGTCCGCGCGATCTTCTCGACGCTGACACCTGCTGGGATGTAAGCCCAGTTGGTACAGCGGACAAATTCGCCTTCGAAGACCTCGACGCATTTAGCTGCGACCAGTTGATCAAGTACCGCATCGGGATCAGCGCCGGGGGCCGATGCCATGACAAGATCGAGAAAGGAGCGACGTCCTGCGCCAGACTTGAGGGAAAGGTCCAGTGCCACGCCATACGGCGTCGAAAACCGAGAATCCGTATTCCACACAGAAAGAACGATCGACGGGATCATGACTTGCGAAGTCTTGGTAATGCGCCGCGTGACTGCGACTTCGCGGTCGTTTAGATGTTTTTCCACCTCGCCACGCGTGAGCCCATTGATCAGCGCAAGGCGCGCAACTGTTGTAGGTCGACCTTCCTTCTTCAGCGTCTCCGCAGTGTCATAGACGAATAACCTCGCTATCACTTGCGAAAGATCATGGTGCGATACGCCATAGTTGCGAAAAAGCGGCATCAGCGGTCGAAGCAGTGCTTCGATCGCGTCAATCAGCGCTACTCCCTGTTCGTCCCTTGTAGTCACGCGCCCTCGCCGAGCGGCTGCTTTCTTTTTACAAGGTTAAGGTAAATCCAGCGAAGCCTTATGTCAATTCAAAATATGTCTCACTGGATTTCTCTAACTTATTGATTTTATAGCTATATTTAACATAAGGGAGAGAAAGATTGAGATTACAGTCACATTCGCCTGACGGTTGGCTGCTCGCCTGACGCCCGACTGCCTAATTCCGAGGAGTCTGCACGGCAGGCGGAATTCAAAGAGTCGCCGGCCGGAGTGACAGGACATCTGGGCAGCGCTGACGCGGAAGGTGAGCAACACGGCAGAGGGGCGCAGCTGAGCATCGATGCTGCGGAGGCTGTTTTGAACATCTTTCGCATCCTTCAGAACGCCACCGTTGCCATGCGCCGCAAGTTCAGCGCCGCGCACACGATCTTGAACTCACAGCGCACCTTCTCGGCGCCACGCAAGCTGAACTGGCGAGGAGAAACCCCAAGTCGTGCCTGATCCAGCCGTTGGCGGGCTCGACAATCGCTCTGCGTCGATGGTAGCGGCTGCGCTCCGCGGGGCTCTCGAGCTTCCCGGCCATCGCCGCGGTGTGCGAGAGTTGGGCCGCATTGACGTCCGCGAGCCGCTTGCCCTCCCGGCCGAGCGCCACAATCAGCTCCGTGCGCGGGGCCGACTCGGCCGGTGCGGCCAGTGCCGCTTCGTTGCAGTAACCCGCACCGGCCAGCGCCACCGCGGCGGCCTCACCGGTATTGCGCTCGATCGCGGCAATCATGGCGGGAAACTGCCCCGAGTCGCTCGCGCTCTTCGTCAAACCGCCCCGGGCAGCCCACTGCTCGCCACCCTGGAGTGGTTCGTGATCAGCGCCGGCGGCCAGGTCACGCTCGGCGCCGTCCCGCCGATCGGTTGCGCCGCCATCGCGCACGACGGTCAACACACCCGCGCCGCCCTGAAGCGGCAAACCGATGAGAATCTGATGCGCTTGCCAGCGGCGGAGGCTTACGGAAGGATGGATGTAGGGGCGACGTATTCTGGCGAATTTGCGCCTTCCGCCCTTACCGGAATAATCGCGGCCATGCTGTGCACCCAGATTGGCGCAGCCAATATTCGCTCGTGCGAGGGCAGAAGGCAGCGTTCCGCGCTCGCAACGTTAGTCGCGAAAGATAAACGCCGAAATTCCAGACGGGCGCTTGCCTCGTTTGCCCGTCAATACATCGCTATGGCCCATCAACCATCGGTGCTGTTGTTCGAAAAAGCCTGCAAGAGAGTGGCGTCCCATATCCATGAAGCTCGCAAAATTCTTATCAGACAGGTAACCCCAAACCATTCGTTGGAAGAGGCCGTCTTCGCGCGTGTGTCTACTATTAAAGACGGCCGTCTTTATCAGACGCTCGACATTCAACACGGTATGTGCCAGCAGCAGCGTTGGATTTCCATTTAATCGTACGAAGTCCGTCGAATGGGCAATGCGATTTCTACCCAATCTCTTGCACATGCCCATACGTAACGCCAGAGCCAATAATTGGCGCTTTCTGGTCATTGCCTTCTGACTCGTACACAGTGCGCCGAAGCTCGGACTGCGGCCACTGATGGCAATCACGCGAGGCTCACAATGCTCGTCGAGATATTCTGTATCTTCCTTCCAAAGCGTGAACATCTCACTGAGATGATCGACATCGGCAAGAAATTGGCGCGCCAGTTGAGCCTTGGATGGAAAATACAGCTTCCCAAATACCCGCCGATTCCGAGGGAGCGCTCGGAAACGCTGCAAGGCCCAAAGGCAAACGCCAACGAGCTCCTCACCTAATTCTTTCCGGTGTTGACGGTCTCGCGAAGTTTCAGATTTAGGGGCCATTCGCCGAACGCGTGCCGACGGTGCCTTGTCTTTCTTCGTACTGATCATGCGAACCCTCGTTTCTCTACTCACTCGATCGCTCCGCCGAAAAAGGCCATTCTCCCTATCTCAGGTGACCTCCGTTCCTCCTCGTTCTCACCGTCCTTGCCGCCGAGCGGAAGCGAGATCCGAAGAGATCCGGCACGGCGGCATTCGCAGGTCCCGGAATGCAAGAGAAATGCAATAGATGTATTGCCTGATCTCGCCGATATGTCTTCCGTTCGCCAACTCCCTGGGCGACCTCTCATTGCTCGTTTCAATGCCCCATTCTCGTTGATGCATGCGATTTCCAATTCGGCGCAATGACGGTTCGCGTCGGAGTTCCAATACCGGCGCAGCCTCCGAATATGGGCCTCCATCAAATCCCTAAACTCAACTCAGCTGAACCGATATTGCAACGCACTCCATCAAGACCTCATCAAATGTGATGACGCGCCACCTTCAGGTAGACCATTCGCTCAGTAGCCGCAAATAGACTCGCATTCCTACAGAGCCTCGCCCTACTTCCGACCCGGATTGTCATTTAGTCACCGGAATCGGCGATAACAAGTGCTATCTGCATTGCAGATTGCTGGCGGATAGGGTACGGGAAGAGAGAAAGTGTCACCCAATCTCTACCCCCCTCGCTCCGCGCCGTTTCCCCCTGGACATATCGCTTCGGCTCCTCTTCACCATTGCCGCGTCCTCATCCGGTTGCCGCCATCTCGCTAGTCGCGTCCATCCCCGCCGAACGCAGTCCGGCGGCGGTCAGCCCTCCGGGGCAAATACCACGATCCGCATCTTCACCGCTTCGGACGTATCCTTCTCTTCGACGCTCAACTCCTTCGCGAGCGTATCCAGGAACGTTCGCACCCGGCGCTCGAGTACCTTCCGAACCAGCGGCAACCGCGCGCGCGCGACTTCGACGACCTCGGACTCCCCGCAGACCAGCTGGCCGTCGCGCTCGAGAAGATTGCGGAACACGGTATGCGCCAGCGCAGCCACCTTGTCGGTGGCATCGGCCAGACTGGTGGCGTTCAGTCCGATCGGTCGCGGCGTCCGACTCAGCACGCGAACCATCTCATCCGGCAGCAGCTGTATGGTTCCCGAGCGGCGCAGTTCGCTGAGGGCCGAACCCACTGCCGCCCCAGGCATGTATTTGCGCACCAGTTCCTCGAAGCTCGGCTCGTCTTCCAGCGGGTGCAGCGGCAGCTCGCGCGGCTGGCCGGAATCGTTGAGAAACCGCCAGTCCTCGGTCCAGCCCCGCAGGATTCGCAATGCGCGATGTCGGCGGCCGAGCTTCTTGGGCTCGACGCGAGGCTTGGCGCCGCGGATCTTTCTCACCTCGTTGCGATGCAGTCCGGTCGCCAAGCCGACCCGGACATCACTGACCGCCCTGCGGTCCTGCTTGCGCTTGGCCTTCCTGGCGAGCAAGGCGATCGCCTGGTGCACGAACACCGAGCGCACCAGACTCTCCAGCTCCGCGCTCGTGAAGCCCAGCTCCAGGCACAGCTCCGCCACGGGCTCGAGAGCCCGTCCCAGGGCACGGGTGACCGCCGCTCTCTTCGGCGCTAAGCCAGCCGCCATGATCTCCAACCACGCGCTTGCGCCGGGCGGCACATGCGGTCGATGCGTTGATCCAATTCCGCCCCCCCCTGCTGCGACGGCGCGACTCCGGGGCGCGGCCCGCCCCCGGGGATCATCGCCGCTCCACCACCGCAATCGGATCGAGTCTGCCAAAACACCAGCACAATTTCCAGCCGAAACATCGGCAGTTCAGGTCGCGGTAGCGAAGCTGCCCGCTCACTGTCCGTACGCCGGCCGGCGCCGCCCGCCGTGCGTCCCGCGGCCACCTGCCCTCGGTCATTTCAGATAGGCGTGCACCACGTCGATCAGGTGCTTCGCGCCCTTGGCGCGCTGGCGATCTCGATCGCGCGTCGGATCCGAGACGTGCATGCGGATGTGATCCTCGACCAGTTCGGCCATCAGGCCGCTGGCCGCGCCGCGCACCGACACCACCAGCTGCATCACCTCGGCGCAGTCCGTGTCGGCCTCGAGCGCCCGTTCGATCGCTTCGACTTGGCCGCGCAGGCGGCGCACCCGCTGCTGCAGCTTGGTCTTTTCGTGAAGTGTGTGTCTCATTTCCACCGCCGCCTCATATAGGGTAGGGGGTATAGTATACGCGCTGTTGACAGCGGGCATATCCGGGTCAACAATCTGCGTCTTCGCGGCAAGCGGAGCTCCGATGGACGGCCGTCACAGCGATCGAATGATCGCTGCCTGATCGGCTGGACCGGCCGGCGGCAGCGTCACTCGAACTGCCTCGCCGCCGTGTCGCGGCTCGCGCGGGACGGTGTGCGTACCAGGCGTGCGCCGCCGCCCGGGCCTGGTTGCGCCGATGCCGTAAGTCCTGAACGCAATGCCGTGACGGGCGTGTCGAGTTCGAAAGCGAGGCGGAATGAACGACCACGTCCCCTGTTCGCGGCTGCGCGTACTGTGCTGCGCCCTGGCATTGGCCCTGGACGGCGCGCGGATCGGCCGCGCCGCCGATGCGGACGGCCCGGCGGCGCCACCGGCGAGCCCGCCGCCGGACGCCAGCTCCGCGCCGGCCGCTCCGCCCGCGCCGGCGAGCTACTGGCCGATGCTGGTCGGCGCACAGTACACCTTCATCGATCAGAACCAGTCGAGCCTGCGCTCCCCGTACCGGGGCCCGCTGAGCCTGGATCCGCTGGGCGATACGCAGGCGACCAACACCATCGGATTCTATGGCGGCTGGGCGCCGGTGAATTGGGGCCAGCTGTACCTGGACGTGGAGAGGTTCGACGGTGCCGGGGTCAGCGGTGCGACCGGGCTGGCCGGCCTGACCAATGGCGACGTGATACGCGAAGGCGCCTCGGGCATCAAGAAGGAGTTCTACATCGCCCGCCTGTTTACGCGTTTCATGCTGCCGCTCGGCGACGCAGTGGAGACGGTGGAACGCGGCAAGGACCAGCTGCCGGGCACCGAAGCCGCGACGCGCCTGGAGCTCAAGGTCGGCCGCATGGCGGTACTCGACGATTTCGACCAGAACCGCTACGCGGGCGATCCGCGCACCGAGTTCCTGAACTGGTCGCTCTGGGCCAACTCGGCGTATGACTACGCGGCCAACACCCGCGGCTATACCAATGGCGTCGTGCTCGGCTACATCAGCCCCGACTGGAGCCTGAAGTACGGCGCCTACATGATGCCGCTACGCGCTAATTTCCAGACGCTCGACTACCAGACCGAGCTTGCACACGGCCAGAATCTGGAACTGCGGCTCTCCCCCTGGTCCAGCGGCACGGTGGTGCGGCTGCTCGGCTACCTGAACACTGCGCGCATGGGCATCTACCAGGACGCCCTGGCGATCGCGGCCGCACAGCATACGGTACCGAACATCGCCGCCGATGATCACAATGGCCGCCACAAGTACGGCTTCGGCATCAACGCCGAGCAGCCGCTGGCCGACAACGGCGATACCGGACTATTCCTGCGCTCGGGCTGGGACGACGGCAAGACCGAAACCTTCGCCTTCACCGAGGTGGATCAGGAAATCAGCTTCGGCGGCCAGCTGTCCGGCATTCATTGGGATCGGCGCGACGATCGGTTCGGTCTGGCGGTCGCCGGCGAGGGTCTGTCCGCCTGGCACCGGCAGTATCTGGCGGCCGGCGGCTGCGGCTTTCTGCTGTGCGATGGACGCCTGAACTACGGCCACGAGCAGATTTTCGAGTCGTACTATCACTTCGAGTACGACTGGCCCGACAAACCCGGCCCGGTGCGATGGCAGCTCGGCCCCGATTTCCAATATATCGTCAACCCCGGCTACAACCGCGATCGCGGCCCGGTGCACTTCTGGGCATTGCGCCTGCACGTCGAGTATTGAGAGCGCCGCATCGAGCACGTCGAGGAGCGATTCCGTGGCATTGAGCATCGAGCAGACGGCGCCAACCCTGGGCATCGCGCTCGTCCTCGTCGCGGCGCAGGTCGCATCGGGCATCGGCGTGCTGGCGGCCGCGGGCGCGTGGGCGCAAGCTACGATGGCGGCGGTGAAGGTGGCCGGCGTAATTCTGCTGCTACGTCCACGGGTACGGCGGATCGGCCGCCGGCCGCCGAACTTGCGTGAACTGGCCGGCGGCCATGGGGTCCACGTGGTCTGCCGCGTCGAGCACGAGGCGCACGTTCGGGCGCTCATGCTGCAGGGCTTGAGCACCGGCGCCCTGCACCTGCGGCGCCTCGAGCGCGCCAGCATCGAGGCCACGGACCGGGCTGACGGCACGGCCGCGCGGACCGCGGCGACTCGAGCCGAGCGTAAGTGCCGCGCGCCGACGAGTGGCAGCCCTGGCGGAGTGAACGCATGAATGACCAGAGCGCACCGCGCCGCAGCGTCCGAGTTCCGGCGGCACCGAGGCAGCCGGTGAATTCGCCGCTGCTGACTCTGGCCGCCTGCACGCCCGAGGAGATCCTGCAGCGTACCGAGGCCCAAGCCGGCGGTCTGAGCCCCGAGCAGGTCGAGGAGCGGCGCGAGCGCTACGGTCCGAACGAAGTCAGCCACGAGAAGCCGCCGACCTGGCATCAGCAGCTGTTTCATGCCTTCCTGACCCCTTTCAACGGCGTGCTGTTCGCGGTCAGCGTGGTATCGCTGTTCACCGATGTGATCTTCGCGCCGAGCGACGAACGCTCCTTCAAGACGATCATCGTGCTGGCAACGATGGTGCTGCTCAGCACAGTGCTGCGCTTCTGGCAGGAATATCGCTCCAACCGCGCGGCCGAAGAGCTCAAGGCGATGGTGCGGTCCACCACCGCCGTGCTGCGCGCCAGCGAGGAGCGGCCGCAGGAGCGGCCGATCTCGGAGCTGGTGCCCGGCGACATCGTCTATCTGTGCGCCGGTGACATGATCCCGGCCGACCTGCGGCTGCTCACGGCCAAGGATCTGTTCGTCAGCCAGGCGATGCTGACCGGCGAGTCGCTGCCGATCGAGAAGTATGCGCTGTCGCCGTCCGCCGCCGCGCCGGCCGGCACCGCCGGCAATCTGCTCGATCTGGACGTTGCCTGCTTCATGGGATCCACGGTGGTCAGCGGCGCGGCCACCGCGGTCGTCGCCGCGACCGGCAACGGCACCTACTTCGGCGCCGTGGCCAAGGACATCGTCGGCGCGCGGCCATTGACCAGCTTCGACCTCGGCATCAGCCGTGTCAGCTGGATGCTGATCCGCTTCATCCTGGCGATGACTCCGGTCGTGTTCCTGATCAACGGCTTCACCAAAGGCGACTGGCTGCAGGCGCTGCTGTTCGCGGTATCGGTGGCGGTGGGGTTGACGCCCGAGATGCTGCCGATGATCGTCACTGCGAATCTCGCCAAGGGCGCGGTGGTGATGGCGCGGCGCAAGACCATCGTCAAGCGCCTCAATGCGATCCAGAACTTCGGCGCCATGGATATCCTCTGCACCGACAAGACCGGCACCTTGACGCAGAACAAGGTCATCCTCGAGCGCCACCTCGACATTCACGGCCAGGAAGACAGCCAGGTGCTGGAATTGGCCTGGCTCAACAGCTTTCATCAAACCGGCCTGAAGAATCTGCTTGACGTCGCGGTGCTCGAATTTGGCCAGTCGCACGGGGTCGACGAGCGCCTCAGGAACTACCGCAAGGTGGACGAGATTCCGTTCGATTTCGCACGCCGGCGCATGTCGGTCGTGGTGCGCAATGGCGATCATCAGAACCTGCTGATCTGCAAGGGCGCCATCGAGGAGCTGCTGTCGATCTGCAGCTTCGCCGACGACAACGGCGCCCGGCCCGGCGGCATCGTGCCGTTCACCGATGACAAGCGGCGTGCGGTGCGCACACTCACGCGCCGTCTCAACGAGGAGGGGCTGCGGGCGATCGCCGTCGCCTATCGCACGCTGCCGGTGGAGGAGCGCGCCTACACGGTGGCCGACGAGAGCAATCTGGTGCTCGCCGGCTATGTCGCCTTCCTCGACCCGCCGAAGGACTCCGCGGGACAGGCGATCAAGGCGCTCAAGGAATACGGCATTACGATCAAGATCATCACCGGCGACAACGAAACGGTCACCCGCAAGATCTGCAAGGAGGTCGGCCTGGTCATCGACCGCGCCATGCTCGGGAAGGACGTCGAGGCGCTGAGCGATGCGGAGCTGCCGCGCATCGCCGAGCAGACCACCGTGTTCGCCAAGATGTCGCCGCTGCAGAAATCGCGCGTCATCCGCGCCTTGAAGGCCGCCGGGCACACGGTCGGGTATCTGGGGGACGGCATCAACGATGCCGCGGCACTCAAGGACGCCGACGTCGGCATCTCGGTCGACAGCGCGGTGGACATCGCCAAGGAATCCGCCGACATCATCCTGCTGGAAAAGAGCCTCATGGTGCTCGAAGAGGCGGTAGTCGAGGGCCGCAAGACCTTCGCCAACATCATCAAGTACATCAAGATGACCGCCAGCTCGAACTTCGGGAACGTCTTCAGCGTCCTGATCGCGAGCATCTTCCTGCCGTTCCTGCCGATGCTGCCGATCCAGCTGCTGACGCAGAACCTGCTGTACGACGTCTCGCAGATCTCGATTCCATGGGATGACGTCGATGCGGACTACCTGAAGCTGCCGCGCAAATGGGACGCGCGCGGCTTGGCGCGCTTCATGGTGTTCATCGGCCCGATCAGCTCGATCTTCGACGTGGTGACCTTCCTCGTCATGTGGCATGTGTTCGGCGCCGACTCCGTGGCGAAGCAATCGCTGTTCCAGTCCGGCTGGTTCGTGGTCGGTCTGCTCACCCAGACGCTGATCGTGCACATGATCCGCACCCAGCACGTGCCGTTCCTGCAGAGCCGCGCCTCCGCGCCGGTGATGCTGCTGACCGCGACCATCATGGCGGTCGGCATCTATCTGCCGTTCGTCTCGATTGGCGCCCACCTGGGCCTGCTGCCGCTGCCGCCGTCCTACTTCGCCTGGCTGCTGGCGATCCTGCTGTCCTATTGCACGCTCACGCAGCTGGTCAAGCGCTGGTACATCGGGCGCTTCGGACAGTGGTTATGAGACGCGAATGAGTCCTGCCATGCGCTTGCTCATTGCCGAAGACGATGCGGATTTGCGCCAGGTGCTGACCGAGTTGCTGGCGCAATCGGGCTACGAGGTCGATGGCCGCGGCAACGGCCGCGAGGCGCTCGAGGCGCTGCTGGCGACACCCTACGATCTGGGCATCATCGATCTGGGACTGCCGGGGGTGAGCGGCCTGGAGATCGTGCGCGCGCTGCGTGCCCGCGGCAGCACGGTGCCGATCCTGATCGTCACCGCGCGCGACAGCCTCAACGACCGGGTCGGCGGCCTGGATGCCGGCGCCGACGACTACATCGTCAAGCCGTTCGATCTGCCGGAGCTGCGCGCGCGCGTACGCGCGCTGCTGCGCCGGCAGCACGCGATGGCGGGCAGCGAGCTGCGCGTGGGTCCGTTGACGCTGCGTCCGGGCGAGCCGCGCATCACCCTCGGTGATGCCACGATCGATCTGCCGGCCGGCGAATTCGCACTGCTCGAAGCCCTGGCGATGCGGGCCGGCCACGTCGTGAGCCGCGCTCATATCGCCTCCCGGCTCACACGCAGCGGCGACCCGCCGTCGGACACCGCGATCGAGATCTGCGTGCACCGGCTGCGGCGCCGGCTCGAGCCGCACGGACTCAAGGTGCGCACGCTGCGCGGCTTCGGTTACCTGCTCGAAACCGCCGCCGATGCTTAGCGGCAGCCTGCGGCTCGGTCTGCTGCTGCGCCTGGCGGCCCTGCTGTGCCTGCTGCTCGCGCTCGATGCGTTCGCCTGCTACTACACCGCACTGCACTTCGCCAACCTGGTCTACGATCGCTGGCTCATCGACTCCGATCGCTCGCTCGCCACGGCCGTGCACGCGCAGGACGGGCGCATCGAGGTGGATCTGCCGCGCGCCGCGCTCGAGGTGTTCCAGTTCGACGAGGTCGACACCACCTACTATCGCATCGATTCGGCGCCGCAGGGGCTGATCGCCGGCAACCCGGCGCTGACGCCGATCACCGACGTGCCGGCAGGCCAGGTGCGGTTGGCGGATTCGCAGATCGGCGGCCGGCGCGTGCGGCTCGTGAGCGGGCGGCTGCGGCCGCTCATCCCCGGCAGTGCCGTCACCGTCAGCGTCGCCGAGACGCTCATCAAGCGCTCGGCACTGACGCGCGAGATCCTGCTCGTCATGGTGGCGCCGCAGGTGGCGCTGCTGGCCGTGGCCCTGGGTCTGGCCTGGATCAACGTCAATCGCGGTCTCAAGCCGCTCACCGACCTGGCGCAGGCGATCGAATCGCGCGGTCACGACAATCTCACGCCGGTGTCCGAGGCCGAGCTGCCGCTGGAAGCGCGCGTGCTGGCCTCGAGGCTCAACGAGCTGTTCACGCGCGTCACTGCGGCAATGCAGTCGCAGGAGCGCTTCGTGGCCGACGCCGCACACCAGTTGCGCACGCCGCTCGCTGCCGTGGTGCTGCACGCCGATGCCGCCGAGCGCGCCGTGGAGCCGGACGCCCGGCGGCGCGCGTTACGCAGTCTGCGTCAATCGGCCGATCGCGCCGCCCGCCTGAGCCAGCAATTGCTGCTGCTGATGCGCGCCGGGCCCGCGGCGGCGGCGGCACGCATGGCGCCGATCGATCTGGCGGTGCTGGTGCGGCGGATCGGCGAAGAATGGGTGCCGCAGATGCTCGCCCGCGGCATCGATTTCGGGCTTGCGGCCAGCGATGAGCCGCTGCCGCTGGTTGCCGATGAGTCGCTGCTGGCCGAGATGCTCTCGAACCTGCTCGATAACGCGCTGCGTTACGGCCGGCCTGCGGGTCGCGTGACGCTCGGTGTGCTCGCCGCGCCCGCGCCCGCGGTGTATGTCGAGGATGACGGTCCAGGCATCGATCCGAGCGAGCATGCGCGCATCTTCGAGCGCTTCCATCGTCTGCCCGGCACCGCGGGCGAAGGCTGCGGCCTGGGACTCGCGATCGTCAAGCAGATCGCCGAGCTGCATCAGGCCGGCGTGCGCGTGGATTCCGATCCGCACGCGGGCGGTACGCGCATCACGATCACCTTTGCCGCCGCTGCGGCGCGCTCGACCGCCGGCTGATCGGGTCGAGTTGCGCGGTGCGCGCAGAGCGCATGCCGCGCACCGACTCTCAAGGGGTCGGCCGCGTGGCCGCCGGCGACAGCGCGCCGCGCCAGCCGCCTCGCTCGCCCTGCCGCGCCGCGTGGCACGGCACGAGCTGCGCCTCGAACTCACGCGTACACAGCTCCCAGCCCGAGCGCAGCGCCTGCTCACGACACACCGCGCCGTCGAGCGTCAGGGCGCGCTGCGCCGCGCGCGCCAGATCCCAGTCGAGCGCTCCGGTCCGTCCGTCCTCGACCACGTCGATCGGGCCGGTGACGGGGTAGGCGGCAACCGGCACGCCGCAGGCCATGGCCTCGAGATTGACCAGGCCGAAGGTGTCGGTGCGGCTCGGGAACACCATCACGTCCGCGGCCGCCATGTGCGCAGCCAGATCCTCGCCGAAGCGAAAGCCGGCAAACACCGCCTGCGGGTAGGCCCTCATCAGGCGCGCGCGCTCCGGTCCATCACCGACCACGAGCTTCGTGCCCTGCCAGGGCATGCGCAGGAACGATTCGACGTTCTTTTCCACCGCCACGCGGCCGACGTACAGCGCGAGCGGGCGCGGCAGGGATAGAAACCCCTTGTCCCGCGGCCGAAACAGCGCCGTGTCCACGCCGCGCCGCCAGCGCACCAGGTTGCGAAAGCCGCGCGCGGTCAGTTCCGCCTGCACGCCCGTCGTGCTGACCATGCAGCGCGTGCCGGCGCCGTGGAACCAGCGCAGCGCCGCGTACGACACCGCCAGCGGGATCGGGCAGCGCGAGCGCAGGTATTGCGGAAACTGCGTGTGATAGGAGGTGGTGAACGACAGAGCGTGCCGGCGTGCGTAACGTCGCGCGGCCAGTCCCAGCGGCCCTTCGGTCGCGATGTGCAGTATCTGCGGCCTGAATTCCCTGAAGCGCCGCGCGAACACGGCATGCGGCCGGAGCGCGAGGCGGATCTCGGGGTACGTGGGACAGGTCACGGTGCGACACCCCTGCGGCGTCATCAGACTGACTTCGTGGCCGAAGCGGCCGAGCCAGGTTGCGGTATGTGACAAGGTGGTGACGACGCCGTTGGTCTGCGGAAACCAGGCATCGCTGACGATCATGATGCGCATGCGATCCTTGGTCGGCTGGAATACTGGTCGCTACCATCGCGTCGCGGCATGACAGCGAGATGACGACCGCGAGACCGTTTCCTGACAGCACCGAAGAGCGCGGCCGAGCGTCGCTGCGTCAACTCGCGCTGCGTGCGAATTCATGCGATCACACGGGTGCTGCCGTGTTGTGAGCGCGTGACGGGCGTTGCTATAGTCGATCCGGCGCGAATCCCGCGCCGCGCCAACCATGAAGAGAGAGTTGCATGCAATCATTCTGGCAGGCCCTGAAGACCCAGCGTTGGGACGACCATCGCTACTATCATCACAGCCGCATCAATCAGACGCTGCATCTGGTGAGTGCGGGCAGCTTCATCGTCGGTTATTTCATGTTGTTTCGCGATCCCGTCGCCGCCGCCATGATCGGCTGGCTGGTGGCCATGGTGACCCGCCAGGCGGGGCATTTCTTCTTCGAGCCCAAGGGCTACGATGCGGTCAATCAGGCCACGCACGAGCACAAGGAGCACATCAAGGTTGGCTACAACCTGCGGCGCAAGGCCATCCTGCTGGCGATCTGGATCGCGGTGCCGCTCGTGCTGTGGCTCAATCCCGGCTTCTTCGGCCTGTTCACGCCGCAGCGCAGCGCCACATTCAGCCAGTTCGTGCGTCACACCGGCCAGCTCTGGCTCGCGGTGGGCGTCGGCGGGCTGGTGTTTCGCACGCTGCAGCTGTGCATCATCCGCGACCTGCAGACCGGCCTGGTGTGGCTCACCAAGATCCTGACCGACCCGTTTCACGACGTGATGCTCTATCACAAGGCACCGCTGCGCCTGTTGCGCGGCGAGCTGATCGACCCGATGATCGACCGCCATGCGGCGTGAAGCGTCTCGCGCAGCACCTGCCGGCGGATTTGCCGGTTGCTGAGCGCCGGGCCGGACCACCAGCCGTCGCGCTGCATGGCGCTCGCGGCGGCGACGATGCGCTCGCAGATGGCCTCGAACTGCGCATCGGTCAGGTCGAGGCCGAAGATCAGGCGCCCGGTTCCGACCCAGCTCAGCGCCAGGCCCTCGGCGCGCAGGTAGTACTGCAGCATCCAGTTGTAGCGCGACGGCCGCGAATACAGCACGGTCCAGACGGAGGACAGGTTCGCCACCTGCAGCGGCAGCCCAGCGGCCCGCAGGCGTTGGTTGAGCTGCGCCGCGCGTGCATCCCAGCGCGAGTCGAGATCCTGGTAGAGACGGCGTGCCGGCTCGCGCTCGAGCTGTTGCAGGAATTCGTTCATCGCCGCCATCACGTACGGATGCGAGTTGAACGTGCCACGCGCGAAGCAGATGTCGGCCGGGCGGTCCGCTCGATAGCGCCGCATGAGCTCGCGCCGGCCGCACAGCACACCCACCGGCAGTCCGCCACCGAGGCTCTTGCCGTAGGTGACCAGATCGGCGCGCACGCCGAAATACTCCTGCGCGCCGCCGGGCGCCAGGCGAAAGCCGACGAACACCTCATCGAAGATCAGCACGATGCCGCGCGCACTGCACGCGGCACGCAGATCCCTGAGCCATTGGCTGTAGGCCGCGCGATCGAAGGCCGCGCGGCGCGAACTGTCCAGCAGCCCCGAATCGCTGGGCGCATTGGCGTTGGGATGCAGCGCCTGCAGGGGATTGACCAGCACGCAGGCGATATCGCGCCGGCTGCGCAGCACGCGCAGACTCGCCGCCGACAGCTCCTTGAGGGTGTAGGTGCTGGGCGCGGCCGCCGGATTGCCGACTCCCGGCTACACCTCGCCCCACCAGCCGTGGTACGCGCCGCAGAAGCGCACCAGGTGCGTGCGGCGCGTGTGGTAGCGCGCCAGCCGCACGGCCTGCATGACCGCCTCGGTGCCGGACATGTGGAACGAGACCGCGTCGAGGCCCGAGATCTGCCGCAGGTGGCGCACGTTGTCGGCCACCAGCGGATGGTAGGCTCCGAGCACCGGCCCGAGCTCGCCGGCGCGCGCCAGCGCGCGCTCGATGCAGCCCTTGTAGAAGTCGTAGCCGAACAGGTTCACCCCGTACGAGCCGGCCAGGTCATACAGGCGATTGCCGTCCAGATCGGTGACCATCGGCCCCGCCGAGGCCTGCAGGTAGGCCCCGCTCGGCAGCGCCCGGCGCACCACCTCGCTGAACGGGAACGGCACGCGATAGCGCGCCGTGAAATCCAGATCGGCGATGCCATCCTGCGATGCGCGCGTAACGGCGATGGTGCGCGGAAAACGGCTCTCGTACCGCGCCGCCAGACGCTGAAAGCCCTCGCGGCGCCGCGCCGCGACCGCCGCATCGGCGCCGTCGACGGCAAACAGGCTCGCGGCATCGAATGCGTAGTACGGCAGCCAGCGGGCCAGGCGGCGCGCCAGCCGCGCATGGCCCGCGAGCGACGGATGCTTGGCCAGGCTCAGCAGCAGACGCTGGTGGACCGCGCGGCCGAGCACGGTGGCGGACACGGCGGCCGCGAACACTTGCAGCAATGTCGGGCTCATGGGATTTCTTGCCGCACACCGTATTGCAGTCCGGTTGCAATACGATGACCGTGCGGCGCACGTTGACGCGGATCGTGATGCAGGAGGACGTCAATTTCCTGCTCACCAACCGTATCCCGCGGCGCTGGCTGACGCAGCTGGTCGGGCGCATCAGCCGCATCGAGCATCCGCTGGTGGTCGCCCTCGGCCTGTTCCTGTGGCGGCTGTTCGGCGAGCTCGACCTGCGCGACGCCCGCCAGACGCGCTTCCGCAGCCTGCATGAGTGCTTCACGCGCCAGCTCAAGGACGGTGCCCGGCCGATCACCGCCGACCCGGGCCTGCTGGTCAGCCCGTGCGACGCCATCGTCGGCGCGATGGGCAGCGTCGAACGGGGCGCGGCCATCCAGGCCAAGGGGTTCCCCTACCCGATCGCCGATCTGCTGCCCGATCCGGGTCTCGTGCGCCGCTACCAGGACGGCGGCTACGTAACGCTGCGCCTGACCTCCGGCATGTACCACCGCTTTCACGCCCCCTACGACTGTCGCGTACGGCGCGTCACCTATGTCTCGGGCGACACCTGGAATGTCAATCCGATCGCGCTCGCGCGCATCGAGCGCCTGTTCTGCAAGAACGAGCGCGCGATCATCGAATGCGAGCTGCCGGACGGCGCGCTGGTGACGCTGGTACCGGTGGCGGCGATCCTCGTGGCAAGCCTGCGGCTGCAGGGGCTCGATCTGCGGCTGCACCTCAAGTACCGCGGCCCGAACGTCATTGGCTGCGACTGGTCCCTGCGCAAGGGCGCGCCGATGGGCTGGTTCGAGCATGGCTCGACCATCCTGATGTTCGTGCCGGCCGGCTATCGCAGCTGCGATGCCATCCGGCCCGGCCACGTCGTGCGAGTCGGCGAGCCGCTGTTTTCGCTGCCAGGCCCCGCTTGGCGCGCTGGAACGCGCGGCATAGAATGATGCGAGGATCGGCCCGTCGCTGCGACGGCGCATGACCAAGCTGCGCGGGACGTGAGGGAATTGAACCAGCAATCGAACCATCGGCCGCCGGCGCCGGCTGCCGCTGCCGGAGCAACCGGCCTGCTGACGCCACGGCAGCGGCTGCGCGTGCACGTCCGCCACGCCCATCGCTTCGTGCGCCATCGCGGCCGCGAGCTGCTGGGCTTCATACTCGCGCACCTGATGCCGGCGCGGCCCTACGCCAGCGCGCTGGACGCCTCGGATATTCACACCGTATTGATCTGCCGCGTCAACGGCCGCATGGGCAACACCCTGTTCCTGACGCCGCTGCTCGAGCGCCTGCACGCGCTGCTGCCGCAGGCGTCCATCGATCTGCTGCTGGCCTATCCGCGCGCGCCGGAGTTGCTGGCCGGCACGCCCGGGGTGCGCCGGATCATCGTCGTGCCCTACAAGAGCTGGCGGCTGTGGCGCTACATCGCCGCGCTGCGCAGCCTGCGTGCCCGCCAATACGACCTCGCCATCGATCCGACGCCCGAATCGAGCAGCGGCCGCACCGCGCTGAACCTGGCGCGGGCACGCTATCGGCTTGGGTTCGCCACGCGCTCGCAGTGGGCGCACCTGACGCACGCGGTGCCGCTGCCGGCCGAACCGATGCACCAGGCGCTGCATCCGGTGTATCTGCTCACCCGCATCCTCGGCGCGCCCTACGATGCGCAGGGCGTGCGCCTGTGGCTGCCGCTCGGCGACGCGGAGCGCGAGGCCGGCCGGCGAGCCATCGCCGGCGCCATCGGCTGCGAGCCCTGGCAGACCTCGAGTCTGGCGTTCGGCTTTTTCGCCCATGCCGCAACCAGCAAGCTGATCCCCCGCAGCTGGTGGCACGGCTTCTGGGAAGCATTCCTGGCGCTCGAGCCCGAAGCGGTGCCGGTCGAGTTCCTGCCCACGCCGACGACGGCGCCGACCATCGAACGCTTCCGGCACCTGCACCTGCCCTCGCAACGCGCGCTCACCAGCGCCATCGCTGCGACGCGCGTGTTCGTGACTACCGATTCCGGCCCCATGCACCTGGCGAGCTCGACCGCGGTGCCGACCGTCGGCCTGTTCTCGGCCACCGATCCGACCCTGTATCGGCCGCTCAAGCCCACGGATCTGGCGCTCGACATCGCCGCCTGCAGCCCGCGTATCGTCGCTCAGCGCTGCCAGCGCCTGTGGCATCTGCCGTACGCACCGCACGGCGGGCCGCCGCCCGCGCGCGCGAGCATCCGCGAGCTGCTGGCATGACGAGCCGCGCACGCAATGAGGGCTCGACATGATCACCCTGTATCATCGCCCCCGGACCCGCTCCTCGCGCTTCATCTTCCTGCTCGAGGAACTCGAGGCGCCGTACCTCATCCGCCTCGTCACGACGCGCACGCGTGACGGCACCGGGGCCGTGGACCCGGCCAATCCTCATCCGCACGGCAAGGTGCCGGCGATCTCGGACGACGGCGAGGTCGTGTTCGAATCCCCCGCCATCGCGCTCTACCTCACCGACAAGTTCCCGAAGAATGGCCTCGGGCCGCTGGTCGGCGAACGCCAGCGCGGCACCTACCTGTCCTGGCTGAGCTACTACACCGGTGTACTCGAGCCGGCGTTCATGTCCAAGTTCATGAACGTCGAGGTACCCCGCGGCACCGCCGGCTGGGTGGCGGTCGAAGAAGCCATGCCGGCGGTCCTGCAGGGGCTGTCCCCGGGCCCCTACCTGCTGGGCGAGCGCTTCAGCGCCGCGGACGTGCTGTACGGGACGACGTTCGCGATGTTCGCACAGAGCCCGATGATGCCGAAATCCGCCGTCATCGACGACTACGTGCAGCGCATCGTTTCGCGGCCGGCATATGCGCGCTCGCAGGCGCGCGACAACGGCTGATTCACGCGCCGCGCGCGCGCATCGGCGCCGCCGCGCGCGGCCGCCACCACTGCAGCAGCGTGCGCTCGAGGCTGTCGCGATCCAGGTGCGCCGCCCGCAGGCAGTCGTCGCGCGAGCCATGCTCGATGAAGCGATCGGGGATGCCGATGTTCAGCACCGGCATCTGGACGCCTGCGGCCAGCAGCAGCTCGTTGACCGCGCTGCCGGCGCCGCCGGCGACCACATTCTCCTCGACCGTGACCAGCGCCTCGTGCTGCGCGGCCGTCAGCAGCACCAGTTCCTGATCCAGCGGCTTGATGAACCGCATGTTCACCAGCGTCATGTCGTGCTGCTGGGCGATCGCTTCGCAGCTCGGCACCATCGAACCGAAAGCCAGGATCGCGATCCCATGGCGGCCGCTGCGCCGTAACTGCGCCTTGCCGATCGGCAAGCAGGACATCTGCGGCTCGGGTTTCACGCCCGGACCGGCCCCGCGCGGATAGCGCACGGCGGCCGGGCCGTCGTGGTGCAAGGCCGTGAACAGCATCTGCCGGCACTCGTTCTCGTCGGCCGGCGCCATGACGATGAGGTTCGGCACGCAGCGCTGGTACGAGATGTCGAAGCTGCCCTGGTGGGTCGCACCGTCGCTGCCGACCATGCCGGCGCGGTCGATCGCGAACACCACCGGCAGGCGCTGCAGGGCCACATCGTGGATGAGCTGGTCATAGGCGCGCTGCAGGAAGGTCGAATAGATCGCCACCACCGGACGCAGGCCGTCGCAGGCCATGCCCGCGGCCACGGTGACCGCATGCTGCTCGGCTATGCCGACGTCGAAATAACGTTCCGGAAAACGCCTGGAGAACTCGACCAGCCCGGAGCCTTCGCGCATCGCCGGCGTGATGGCAACCACGCGCGGATCGCGCTGCGCGATGTCGCACAGCCATTGGCCGAACACCTGCGAATAGCCCGGTCCTGCGGCCTTCTCCTTGAACACCACGCCGGTGCGATGATCGAACGGCCCCGGCCCGTGCCAGGCGATCGGGTCGGCCTCTGCCGGCGCGTAACCCTTGCCCTTGGTGGTCACGACGTGCAGCAGATGGG
Source organism: Gammaproteobacteria bacterium (assembly GCA_027315105.1). Lineage (GTDB taxonomy): Bacteria > Pseudomonadota > Gammaproteobacteria > Steroidobacterales > Steroidobacteraceae > FEN-1191. The sequence continues at coordinate 6,847 of DAHUYP010000067.1, read as the reverse complement.
GACCGCGGCGCTGGCGCAGATTGGCCAGCGTCACCGCCAGCGCGCCGACATCGTGACCATCGACCGGACCGACGTAATGCAGCCCCATGTCGTCGAAGATGGTGCTCGGCCGGACGATCTCCTTGAGCAGGGCCTGCGAGCGGCGCGCCAGCGCCATCGCCGGCGGCAAGCGCCGCAGCACGCGTTTGCCGCGCTCGCGCAGATCCGCGTACAGCTTGCCCGACAGCAGCCGCGCCAGATAATTCGAGAACGCGCCGATGGCCTCCGAGATCGACATGTCGTTGTCGTTGAGCACCACGAGCATGTCCAGATCGAGCGCACCGATGTGATTGAGCGCCTCGAACGCCATGCCGGCACTCATCGCCCCATCGCCGATCACGGCCACCGTGCGCCGCTGCGCTCCCGTGCGTGCCGCGGCGATCGCCATCCCGAGCGCGGCGCTCAGCGAGGTGCTCGAATGGCCGACGCCGAAGGCGTCGTATTCGCTCTCCTGGCGCGAGGGAAACGGCGCCAGGCCGTCCTTCTTCTTGATGGTGCGCAGGCGATCGCGCCGACCCGTGAGCACCTTGTGCGGGTAGGCCTGATGGCCGACGTCCCACAGCAACCGATCTTCCGGGGTCTGATAGACGTAGTGCAGCGCCACGGTCAGCTCGATGACCCCCAGGCCGGCTGCGAAATGGCCACCTTCCTGGCTGACGGTCTCGATCAGGTAGCGGCGCAGCTCATCGACCACGGCCGGCAGCTGCGCCGGCGAGCAGCGGCGCAGGTCCGCCGGCGATTCGATGGTCGACAGCAGCGGAAATGAGTCCGAGATGCTCATCGTGCCTGCGGTCCGTTCAGCTTTGCCGCGTCAGCAGCCAGTTCGACATGCGCCGCAGCGCCTGCGCCCGCTCCGCAAACGGATCCAGTGCCTCGAGCGCGCGCTCGTGCAGCGCCTGTACACGCTCGCGCGCCGCCGCGACGCCGGTCACGGCCGGGTATGACGGCTTGGCCAGCGCCTGCGCGGCGCGGTCGAGCGGCGCGGCCGCGGGGGCGCCGGCATCCCCCTCCAGATCCAGCAGGTCGTCCTGAATCTGAAACGCCAGCCCGATCGCGGCGGCATAGCTGCCGAGGCCGGCCTTCAGCCGCGGTTCGAGCCCCGGCGCGCACTCCGCGGCCATGAGGACCGCGGCCCGGATCAAGGCCCCGGTCTTGCGCGCATGCAATTCCTCGATTCCGGCCAGGTCGAGCCGCTGACCCTGGGCTGCCAGATCGATCGCCTGCCCGCCCGCCATGCCGAAGGACCCGCTCGCTTGCGCCAGCAGCCCGATGAGCGCCAGGCGCACGCTGCCCGACGCCGGCAGCGCCGGATCGCGCGCCAGCAATTCGAACGCCAGCGACTGCAGCGCATCGCCGACCAGGATCGCCGTCGGCTCGTCGAACGCCTTGTGGCAGGTCGGTCGGCCGCGGCGCAGATCATCGTCGTCCATCGCCGGCAGGTCATCGTGTACCAGCGAATAGGCATGAATCAGCTCGATGGCACAGGCCGCGCCCTCGACCTCGTCCTCGCACAACCCGACGGCGCGCGCGGTCGCGAACAGCAGTCCCGGCCGCACGCGCTTACCCGCCCCGAGTACGCTGTAGCGCATCGCCGCGTGCAGGCGCTCCGGCACCGCGGCCGCGCTCGGCAGGCGCTCGGCCAGCGCGCGCTCCATGCGCAGCTGCCAATGGCGCAGCTGACTGCCGAAGTCGTGCTCGATGCCGGGGCTCGCAGGCGCTGGGGCCGTCTCCTGGGGGCCACCCCGTGCCATGAGACTATTCAACGCCGACCGCCGACACCTCTCGGGTGCCCTGCTCGCGTTTGAGAGTGCTCAACGGCACCAACACCGTGCGGGTATGCGCGCCCGATTCATAGGTGATCGGCAATTCGGCCGCCATCGGTCCGCTCACCCGAGGTCCGCGCAAGGCCACCGCCAGCGCCTTGAGCGGGTGCTTGAGCACGTCCCCGACCGCAGTGCCCTCGAACCCGCAGTGGGCCATGCAGTTGTCGCAACGCGGGTCCCGACCCACGCCGTAGCGCGACCACGCGGTGTCGTCCATCAGAGCGCGGAAGCTCGGCGCGTACCCCTCATCGGACATCAGGTAGCACGGCTTCTGCCAGCCGAACACATTGTAGGTTGGGTTGCTCCACGGGGTGCACTGATAGGCCTGGTTGCCGGCGAGAAAATCCAGGAACAGGCTCGAATGGTTGAATGCCCAGCGCCGCTGGCGCCCGCGCTGGCGCCCGCGCGCGAAGATCTCGCGGAACAGCCGTTTGCCCTCGGTACGGCCGAGGAACACGTCCTGGCGCGGCGCGTGCACGTACTGGAAGCCCGGCGAGACGGTGATCCCCTCGACCCCGAGCTCCATCGCGAAATCGAAGAACTCGGCGATCTCATCCGGGTCCTCGCCGGCGAATACCGTGCAGTTGACCGTGACGCGGAAGTTGCGCTCGCGCAGCAGGCGGATGGCCGCGACCGCCTTGTCGAACACACCCTCCTGGCAGACCGAGGCGTCGTGCTTGTGCTGCATGCCGTCCAGGTGAATCGAGAACGTCAGATACGGCGACGGGGTGTACTCATCGAGGTGCTTGGGCACCAGGATCGCGTTGCTGCACAGGTAGACGAACTTCTTGCGCGCCACGATGCCGGCCACGATCTGCGGCAGCTCCCTGTGGATCAGCGGCTCGCCCCCCGGGATCGACACCACCGGTGCGCCGCACTCATCGACCGCCCGCAACGCATCGGCGACGCTCATGCGCCGCTGCAGTATGTCCTTCGGATAGTCGATCTTGCCGCAACCGGCGCAGGCCAGGTTGCATTGGAACAGCGGCTCGAGCATCAGCACCAGCGGATAGCGCTCGTCACCGCGCAACTTGCGTTGCAGCAGGTACTTGCCGATGCGGTATTGCTGGATCAGCGGGATGCCCATTGGCGCGTTCCTTCATGGCTGCGGATGTCGTCGATATGATAGCGGCCGATGCGCGCCCACTCGAGCACGAACCAGGGGGTGAAGCGTTCGGCGCCCGAGGCGCTGAGCTCCTGCTGCAGCCGCGGCTGGCTGATCCAGCGCCAGTCGGCGATCTCGCTGCGATTGGCGTTCACCGCCTCGCTGCTGCGGCCGATGAACACCGAGCACAGCTCGTGCTCGGCGGTCTGCGGGTCGAACTGCGCCTGGTAGCGGAACTTGAACAGGTAGCGCAATGGACAGTGCAATCCGAGCTCCTCGAATAAACGACGGTGGACGGCGGCGTGCATGCTCTCTCCGCGGCGCGGATGGCTGCAGCAGCTGTTGGACCAGTAGAGCGGCCACAGCCGCTTCGACTCGCTGCGCTGCTGCAGCAGCAGCTCGTCATCGGCATTGAAGATGAACAGGGAAAACGCCCGGTGCAGAATACCACCGCCGCGATGGCATTCGGCCTTGCTCAGATGGCCCAGCTCCCGATCGGCCTCATCGACCACGATCAATTCCTCCGCGTCGAGCGGATCAGAGACCGGCCGCGATGGCAGACCAGGAAACTCATCGGCAGGCAAGCAACACCTCCATACACGAACCCTGCATTCCTAACTTACCGATTCTGCGCAAGGATTATGCTGACAGATATGCTACCGGAACGCTGCCGTCGACTGGATAATACACGTCCCGCGGGGGCGGCACATTGGATCTAGAGCGAGAGGCCACGCGTGCACGGTCTATGGTCATCATTGGGCTGGCTGCTCGCGGCGCTGGCCGCCGCCTATGCCATCCTCGCCACCGCCAGCGCGTACGCGCGCGGGCGCCCCGCCGACCGTGGCCCGGCGCAGCCGCCGGCCACGGTGTTGAAGCCCTTGTGCGGCGAGGAATTTCAGCTCTACGAGCATCTGCGCTCCTTCTGCGCCCAGAATTATCCTCGGTTCCAGATCGTGTTCGGCGTGCAGGACGGCGCTGACAGCGCCGTGCGCGCGGTGCGCCGGCTGCAGCAGGAATTTCCTGCGCTCGAGATCGATCTGGTGATCGACGCGAGCCGTCACGGCAGCAATGCCAAGGTCAGCAACCTCATGAACATGCTGCATCGGGCGCGATACGAACTGTTGCTAATCGCCGACAGCGACATCCGAGTGCCGGCGGATTACCTCTCGCAGGTCCTGGCGCCACTCGCCGAGCCGGGCGTCGGGCTCGTGACCTGTCCGTATGCAGGACGGCCGCGTGCCGGTGTGAGTTCGGCCCTCGGCGCGATATTTATCAATGATTGGTTCATACCGCAGGTGCGGGTCGCGGCGCTGTTCGGCTCGCAGTCGTTCGTCTCCGGCGCCACGATTGCGCTGCGGCGCGAGGTCCTGGAGCGCTCGGGAGGGCTCGCGGCGCTGGCCGATCAACTGGCCGATGATTTCAAGCTCGGCGAGCAGGTCCGCCGGCTGGGCCTGCGCGTGGTGCTGTCGGGGCTGCGGGTGGACACCGTGGTGGACGAGCCGAGCTTCGCCGCCTGGTGGCGACACAGCCTGCGCTGGCTGCGGACCATCTATTCGATCCAGCCTTGGGGCTATGCGTTCTGCTTCCTCACCTTCAGCCTGCCGCTGGCGCTCGCCGGCGCGGCGTTGACAGGCTTCACGGCTGGGGGCCTGATCCTCTTGGGAATCACCGCCGCAGCCCGGCTCGTGTTACATTTTCACCTACGCAGGGGTGGCGTCAGCGCCGAGTGGCTGCAACTCGTGCTGCTCCTGCCGCACGACCTGCTGCTGTTTGCCATGTGGTGCTGGAGCTTTCGCAATCGCGAGGTTACCTGGCGCCAGGAGCGTTTCGACGTCGGCCGGGATGGCTCGCTGCACCGGCTCGACCGAGCTCCCCGGCCTGCCTCGACTGGAGATGTCGCAAAATGAAGACGTTATTCTTGCATCCGCCGTCTTTCGACGGCTTCGACGGCGGCGCCGGCTCGCGCTATCAGGCCAAGCGGGAGATCCGCTCGTTCTGGTATCCGACCTGGCTTGCCCAACCCGCGGCGCTGGTACCGGGCAGCAAATTGATCGACGCCCCCGCCGACGGCATGAGCGTGCAGCAGGTGCTGCCGCTGGCGCACGAATACGAGCTGGTGATCATGCACACCAGCGTGCCGTCGTTCCCGACCGATGCCCGGGTGGCCGAGCTGCTCAAGCAGCAGAACCCGAAGCTGCTGATCGGCATGGTCGGCGCAAAGGTGGCGGTGGACCCTGCGGGCTCGCTCGCGGCCTCGAGCGCGATCGATTTCGTCGCGCGCGAGGAATTCGACTACGCCTGCAAGGAGGTCGCCGAGGGCCGTGCGCTCGATACGATCGCGGGCCTGAGTTTCCGCACCCCGGAAGGCATTCGCCACAACCCGCCCCGGGCGCCGCTGACCGACATGGACGAGCTGCCGTGGGTGGCGCCGATCTACCAGCGCGACCTGCGCATCGAGAACTACTTCATCGGTTACCTGAAACATCCGTACGTCTCGTTCTATACCGGGCGCGGCTGTCGATCGAAGTGCACCTTCTGCCTCTGGCCGCAGACCGTCGGCGGCCACCGCTACCGCGTGCGCAGCGTGGAGAACGTGCTCGGCGAGGTGCAGTGGATCAAGGAGCACATGCCGCAGGTGAAGGAGATCTTCTTCGACGACGACACCTTCACGGATTTTCGCCCGCGGGCGGAAGAGATTGCGCGCGGCCTGGGACGCCTCGGCGTGACCTGGTCCTGCAACGCCAAGGCCAATGTCCCCTACGAGACGCTCAAGGTCATGAAGGACAATGGACTGCGCCTGCTGCTGGTGGGCTACGAGTCGGGCAACGATCAGATCCTGCACAACATCCGCAAGGGCCTGCGCACCGACATCGCGCGCCGCTTCACCAGCGACTGCCGGCGCCTGGGCATCACCATTCACGGCACCTTCATCCTGGGCCTGCCGGGCGAGACGCCGCAGACGATGCGCGAGACCATGCAGTTTGCGATCGACATCAATCCGCACACCATTCAGGTCTCGCTGGCCGCGCCCTATCCCGGCACCGAGCTGTACGCGCAGGCCGTCGCCAACGGCTGGCTGCGCGAAGACACCTCGCTTAACCTGGTCAACGAGCAGGGCGTGCAGCTCGCGCCGATCAGCTATCCGCACCTGAGCGCCAAGGACATCTACCACGCGGTGGAGACGTTCTATCGGCGCTTCTACTTCCGGCCGCGCAAGATCGCCGAGCTGACCGCCGAGATGATGACCAGCTGGGAAATGACCAAGCGACGCCTGCGCGAGGGTGTGGAATTCTTTCGCTTCCTGCGTGCACACGCCACCTGAGAGCAGCCTGGCGGCAGGTGCCATGCGTCGCGATCGCTTCCTGATCGTGACCGCCGATGACTTCGGTCTGCACGAGGCGGTCAACGAAGCCGTGCAGCAGGGCGCGCGCGCGGGCGTGCTGACGGCTGCCAGCCTGATGGTGGGCGCCCCCGCCACGGCCGATGCGGTGCGCCGCGCGCTCGAGCTGCCGCAGCTGCGCGTCGGCCTGCACGTGGCGCTGGTCGATGCCGCGCCCGTGCTGCCGGCCACCGCGCTGCCGCGGCTGGTGGATCGGCACGGCCGCTTCCGCGATCACATGGCGCTCGACGGGGCGCGCTATTTCCTCTCCGCGCGCGCGCGCCGCGAGCTCGAGGCCGAGATCCGCGCCCAGTTTCGTGCCTTTGCGGCCACCGGACTGGCGCTCGATCACGTCAACGCCCACAAGCACTTTCACCTGCACCCGACGCTGCTGGCGCTGCTGCTGCGCGTCGGCCGCGATCACGGCATGAAGGCGGTGCGCTGGCCGTATGAGCCGGCGCCGGCCGGCGCACGGCCGCTGCGCGAGCGCGCCGCGGCGGC
>DAHUYP010000038.1 GCA_027315105.1 Gammaproteobacteria bacterium | reverse complement strand
GCGATTCCTTCAATCTCATCGTCACGAGAATCCTCATGCAGCCCTCCACGCAAGCCAATAACGACAGTGCCCGCAGGCGCGGACTGCTGGTCCTCGGTCTGGCCGTGCTGCTCGGCGGACTGGGCTGGCTGGGCCACTGGCTGCTGGTCGGCCGCCACTACGAGAGCACCGACGACGCCTATGTCAGCAGTGATCTGGTACAGATCACGAGCCAGGTGCCGGGCACCGTGATCGCCGTGCACGTGGATGACACGCAGAGCGTGCAGCGCGGCCAGCTGCTGGCGGAGCTCGATCCGGCCGATGCGCGAGTGGCGATCGATGCGGCCGAGGCACAGCTCGCGCGCGCCGTGCGTGAGGTACGCGGCCTGTTTGCGCAGCGCGATCAGCTGCAGGCGCAGATCGCGCAACGCGAAGCGGACTTGAAGCGCGCGCAGGACGACCTCGCGCGACGGGTGGGCCTGTTGTCCGACGGCGCGGTGTCGGGCGAGGAACTCTCGCATTCGCGCGACGCGCTGGCCGTGGCGCGCGCCGGACTCGACGCTGCCCGCGAGCAGCTCAACGCCACCGAAGCGCAGATTCAAGGCACCACGATCGAGACGCACCCGCTGGTGCTCGACGCCGAGGCGGCGGTGCGCAATGCCTCGCTGGCGCTGCATCGCGCGCAGCTGCGCTCGCCGGTGTCCGGTGTGGTGGCCAAGCGAGCGGTGCAGCTCGGAGAGCGGGTGGCCCCGGGTGCGCCGCTGATGGCGGTGGTGCCGCTCGACGATGTCTGGGTGGACGCAAACTTCAAGGAAGGGCAGCTGCGCGATATGCGCGTCGGCCAGCCGGTGCGGCTGCATGCCGATCTCTACGGCAACGGCGTCACTTTCCACGGCCGGCTCGCGGGCCTGTCGGCTGGCAGCGGTAGCGCTTTCGCGCTGCTGCCGGCGCAAAATGCGTCCGGCAACTGGATCAAGATCGTGCAGCGTCTGCCGGTGCGAATCGCGCTCGAGCCGCAGGAGCTGCAGGCGCATCCGCTGCGCGTGGGACTGTCGATGAGCGTCGAGGTCGACGTGCGCGACACCTCGGGTGCGGTGGTGTCCAGCCAGCTGCGCAGCGCGGTGTCGCCGGTGCAGGCGAGCGCCGGCGACGACCCGGAGGTCGAGGCGCGCATCCGCCGCATCGTGACGCTGAACGCCGGACACGCCCGGCCGATCGCGGTGGCGCGCGCGGCGCAAGCGGCCGGGCCGTGAGCGTGCAGAGCGCCGCCGCGCCATTGTCCGGCGCGGCCAAGGCGGTGGTGGCGCTCGCGCTGGCGTTCGGTACCTTCATGCAGGTGCTGGATACGAGCATCGCCAACGTCGCGATTCCGACCATCGCCGGCAATCTCGGCGTATCTGCCGATCAGGGCACCTGGGTCATCACCTCGTTCGCAGTCAGCAACGGCATATCGGTGCCGCTCACGGGCTGGCTGATGCAACGCTATGGCGTGGTACGCACGTTCGTGGCCTCGGTGCTGGCGTTCACCGCTGCGTCATTGCTCTGCGGCGCGGCATGGAGCCTGCCGTCGCTGGTGCTGTTTCGCGTGCTGCAGGGAGCGGTATCGGGTCCCATGATTCCGGGTTCCCAGGCATTGCTGCTGGGCCTGTTTCCGCCGGAGAAGAAGGGCACGGCACTCGGCATCTGGTCGATCACCACCCTGGTCGCGCCCGTGACCGGTCCGGTGCTGGGCGGCTACATCTCCGACAACTGGAGCTGGCCGTGGATCTTCTATATCAACGTTCCGGTCGGTGTGTTCACCGGCCTGCTGTGCGCCCGCTATCTGGGGCGGCGCGACACGCCGACGCGACGGCTGCCGATCGACACCGTCGGCCTGGGACTGCTGATGGTCTGGGTCGGCGCGCTGCAGGTCATGCTCGACCAGGGCAAGGACCTCGATTGGTTCGCCTCGCCCGCGATCGTGGTCCTGGGACTGCTGTCCCTGATTGCCTTCCTGGCCTGGCTGATCTGGGAGCTGACCGATCGCCACCCGATGGTCGATCTGTCGCTGTTCGCGTCGCGAAATTTCGCCTTGGGGACGGTGGCGTACTGCCTGGGGTACGCGGTGTTCTTCGGCAATATCGTGCTGCTGCCGCTGTGGCTGCAGACGCAGATCGGCTACACCGCGACCTGGGCCGGCCTGGTCGCGGCGCCGGCCGGCGTGGTGTCGGTGCTGGTGGCGCCATTCGTGGGCCGCGCGCTCGGCAAGACCGATGCGCGGCTGGTGGCGACGATCGGCTTTCTGAGCTTCGCTGTCTCGTTCTTCATGCGCGCGGGCCTCACGGCGGATGCGAGCGTGGCTGCGTTCGTGCTGCCGCAATTGGTCATGGGCATCGGCATGGGTACATTCTTCGTCGCCATGCTCGCGATCCTGCTCGACGGCCTGCCGCCCGAGCGTGTGCCGTCGGCTTCAGGGGTATCGAATTTCCTGCGCATCGTCGCAAGCAGCTTTGCCACCTCGATCACGACCACCTTCTGGGACCGTCATGAGGCACTGCATCAGACGCATCTGGCCGAGCACGCCAGCCAATCGAGTCCGAGCCTGCAGCAGGCATTGCACGCGCTTGTCGGGCTGGGCGTCGGGGATTCGGTCGCCGCTCTTGGTATCCTGGCCCAGGGGCTGGTGCATCAGGCTTACCTGCTGTCGGCGCTGGATTATTTCTGGATCTCCGGCTGGCTGACGCTCATGCCGCTGGTGCTGGTCTGGCTCACGCGCCGGTCGGGCGCGGCTACCGTGGCCGTGGCCGCGGAGTGACGTTAGCGCGCGGCGCTGGCTATTCGAATCGCGCTTGGGGCAGTATCCGAGCGACGCCGGGACCGCGCGGCAGACCGATCGGTGACAGGAGACGCCAGCATGAGTCGAATCGAAGTGACCGAGAAGATCATCGCCGCCAAGATCAGCCGCGGGCTGAAGTGGGCGGACGTGGCGACCAGGGTCGGCCGCAGCAAGGAATGGGTCACCGCGGCCTGTCTCGGGCAGATGACCCTCGATGCCGTGCAGGCCGCCGTGATCGGCGAGATCTTTGGGTTGAGCGAGGAGGAGCGCAAGTGGCTCACGGCCGTGCCCTATAAGGGGTCGTTGCCGACCAGCGTGCCGACCGATCCGCTGATCTACCGCTTCTACGAGCTGGTCAACGTCTATGGCACGACGATCAAGGAGCTGATCCACGAGCAGTTCGGCGACGGTATCATGAGCGCCATCGATTTCACGATGGACTTGAGTCGCGAGCCCGACCCGAAAGGGGATCGCGTGCGAATCGTCATGTCCGGCAAGTTCCTTCCCTACAAGACCTATTGAGGGCTTTACCATGGAGGCCAAACCGCCCCTGCCGCCGTTCACGGCGGATACCGCATCGCAGAAGGTGCGCCTGGCCGAGGATGCCTGGAACACACGCGATCCGGACCGTGTGGTGCTCGTCTACACCGAGGATACCCGCTGGCGCAATCGCGCCGAATTTCCAGTCGGACGCGAGCAGGTACGGCAATTTCTGCAGCGCAAGTGGGCCAGGGAAATCGACTACCGCCTGATCAAGGAGCTGTGGGCCTGCGCCGGCGATCGCATTGCAGTGCGCTTCGCCTACGAATGGCATGATGACTCCGGCCAGTGGTTTCGCAGCTACGGCAACGAGAACTGGCAGTTCAACGCCCAGGGTTACATGATGCGCCGCTACGCGAGCATCAACGATCTGCCCATCCGGGAAAGCGAGCGCAAGTTCGGCTGGCCGCTCGGCCGGCGCCCCGACGGGCATCCGGGGTTGAGCGAGCTGGGGCTCTGAGCGGCGAGCGCCGCCGGCGCCGTCAGCGGTTCGCGGCGACGAATCGCATCGACAAGTCGACCGCGATCACGTTCTTGGTCAGCGCGCCGACCGAAATGTAATCCACGCCGGTCGCGGCGATGGCGCGCATGCGCTCGAGCATCACGCCCCCGGAGCACTCGAGCAGCGCGGGCCGTTGTCGCCCGCGATTGAGCTGCACCGCCTCGCGCATGTGCTCGAGCTCGAAGTTGTCGAGCATGATGATGTCGGCGTTCGCGTCGAGCGCCTGCTGCAGCTGCTCGAGGTTCTCCACTTCGACCTCGACCCGCAGCTGCGGCGCATGTGTGCGCGCCGCACTCACGGCGGCGGCGATCGAGCCCGCGGCCGCGATGTGGTTTTCCTTGATGAGCACCATGTCGTACAGGCCGATGCGGTGGTTGACGCCGCCGCCGCAACGCACGGCATATTTCTGCGCCGAGCGCAGACCGGGAATGGTCTTGCGGGTGTCCAGGATCTGGCAGGCCGTGCCGGCCAGGGCCTCGACATGACGATGAGTGATGCTCGCGGTTGCCGATAGCAGCTGCAGGAAGTTCAGCGCCGTGCGCTCACCGGTCAGAATGGCGCGGGCCGGGCCGGACAGCTCGCAGAGGATCGAGTTCGGCGCCGCAAGCTGGCCCTCAGCGAGACGCCAGCCGACCTGTACCGCGGGATCCAGCTGCCGGAAGGTCTCGCTGAACCACGGCGAGCCGCACAGCACCGCGCTCTCGCGGCACAGCACCTGGGCACGCGCCTGCGCGCGTACCGGGATCAGGTTGGCGGTGACATCCCCCGAGCCGACGTCCTCGCGCAGAGCGCGGGACACCTGGTCGGACAAATCCGGGGGCAATGCCGTCACCATCTGGCCCTGGGCTGCGCGGTGCGGGATCAAGACCGTCGTCGGCCACGTCGCCTCACGTCACCCGGGACGTCAGCCGGACGTGGGGCCGGCGTCAGAACGGCATCGGATGATTGGATGCCCCCATGCACAGCAGCATCGGGATCGAGAGCACGAAATTCGTGCGCGAAGCCAGAGCCGCGACTTTGCGCGCCTTGGCCTTCTCTTCGTCGGTCGCGGGCACGATGCCGAGGATCTTCTTCTGATTCGGCCAGATGTACACCCAGACGTTGAACGCCATGATGGTGCCGAGCCAGCCGCCGATACCGATCACCAGGCCGTAATGGTCCTGGCCGAAATGCCCGAAGCTCGCCGCATTGACGAAGTTGCCGGCGCGCCCGAGGTACCAGACTCCGGTAAACCAGGTCGCGACCGCCCCCCAGCGAAACCAGAACAGCGCGCGCGGCGCGATGTATTTGGTGACGCCGGCGCCGCCCGGGCCGCCTTTGTCGGCCGCCGCCGCGGCGAGGCCTGGAGTCTGCACGACGTTGAAGTAATAAAGCAGCCCGATCCACATGACGCCGGACAAAATGTGGAGCCACACCGCCAGCCCGAGCTCTGCGACCTGCGCGCCTTGAATCGCGAACGAAATGATGAGCGCCAGGATGACCCCGGTCGTGATGGCGCCGCGGACCGAATTCAGAGGGTTCATGTAAACCTCGCTTAACTTGTTGTTCTGCTTGACCGACTGAGCAAAAAGGCGGTTTGAAGAATAGGCCAGCGCCCCCCATAATTCAATCAATACGTCACGGCAGGTGAATCAGATGGAAGTGAACGATCGTATCCGCAAGGAACTGGCCGCCGCCCCGGTGGTGCTGTTCATGAAAGGCACCCCCGATTTTCCGCAGTGCGGATTTTCCGCCCAGGCGGTCGCCGCGCTGCGCAATCTGGGGGCGCAATTTCATTACATCAATATCTTTGACGAGCCGGAATTGCGCGAGGCGCTCAAGCGCCATTCGAACTGGCCGACCTACCCGCAGCTCTACGTCAAGGGCGAGTTGATCGGCGGCTGCGACATTGCGCTGGAGATGTACCGCAGCGGCGAGCTCAAGAAAGTGCTCGAGTCGGCAGGGGCGGTCACGGCCGGGGCGGCCTGAGGGCCTCGCTTCAGGGCGCGGCCGGCGCGCTCTGTTCGTCCGGCTCATCCGGCTCGGCGCTGGCCGCGCTCAGTTCCTGCCAGCCGAGGCGGCGGGCACGTTGTTCGGCGCGCGTGAAGCTGTCCGTGAGCTCGTTGCAGATGATGCAGAACAGATCGGCGGTGCGTTCGGCGTCGTAGATGGCGGAGTGGGCGCAGGCTTTGTCCCACTGAAGACCCGCGACCGCGACCGCCTTGGCGAGCACGGTCTGGCCCAGCGCGGCACCGGCCAGCGTCGCGGTGTCGAAGCACGAGAATGGATGGAACGGGTTGCGCTTGATGCCTGTGCGGGCCACCGCTGCATTCAGGAACGCCAGGTCGAACGAGGCGTTATGGCCGACCAGCACGGCGCGCCGGCATCCATGCAGTCGGATGGCGGCGCGCACCTGGCGAAATATTCGCTGCAGCGCATCGTGCTCGGCGATCGCGGGTCGCAGCGGGTGCCAGGGATCGATCTTGTTGACGAGCAGGGACGCCGGATCGAGCCGCGAATTCTCGAACGGCCGCACATGAAACGAATGGGTCTCGCCGCGACTCAGGCGACCGTCGGGCGCAATCTGGATCAGCACGGCGGCGATCTGCAGCAGAGCGTCGGTGGCGGGCTGAAAGCCGCCGGTCTCGACGTCGATCACGACAGGCAGGAAACCCCGGAAGCGCCGCACCATGAGCGCGGTGCCGGGTGCGGCATCCGGCAGCGGCGGGGACGCGGGCCCCGGCTCGGGCGTCGGCGCGTCGCTCATGCCGCCTCGCTCTCCAGGCGCCAGGCGATGGGCTCGCCGGCGCGCAAGGGCACCAGCTCGCCCTCGCCGAACGGGTAGCTCGCCGGCGGCGTCCACGCCTGCTTGAGCAGCACGATGTGCCCCTCGTTGCGCGGCAAGCGGTAGAAATCGGCACCGAATTCGCTGGCGAAGCCCGCCAGCCGCGGCAGAATGCCTTCGCGCTCGAATATTTCGGCATACAGCTCGATGCCGGCGTGGGCGGAGAAGATCCCGGCGCAGCCGCAGGCGCTCTCCTTCGTGTGGCGCTCGTGCGGCGCGCTGTCGGTGCCGAGGAAGAAGCGCCGGTCGCCGTCGGCCACGGCCTCGAGCAGGCTGCGCCGGTCGAGCTCGGTCTTGAGTATCGGCAGGCAGTAATGGTGCGGCCGGATGCCGCCGGCGAGCAGCGCGTTGCGGTTGAGCAGCAGGTGCTGCGGGGTGATCGTCGCGGCCACGCCGGGCCGTGCGCTGCGTACGAACTGCACGGCGGCCCGCGTGGTCACATGCTCGAATATGATGCGCAGCCGCGGCCAGCGCTCGACCAGCGGCGCGAGCACCCGATCGATGAACCGTGCTTCGCGCTCGAAGATATCGACCTGCGCATCGGTGACCTCGCCGTGCACCAGCAGCGGCAGATCGAGCGCCGCCATGGCCTGCAGCGTCTCCTCGAGCCGCGCGATGTCGGTGACGCCGGCGTCCGAGTGGGTGGTGGCACCGGCCGGATAGAGTTTGCAACCGAAGATGATGCCGCTGGCGTGGGCGCGCTCAATCTCCGCGGCGCCGGTCTGATCCGTCAGGTACAGCGTCATGAGCGGCTGAAAGCGCGAGCCGGCGGGCAGCAGCGCCAGGATGCGTTGTCGATAGGCGGCCGCCTGCGCCGTAGTGGTCACGGGCGGCTGGAGATTGGGCATGACGATGGCGCGCGCGAAGCGCGCTGCGCTGAATGGCAGCACGGCGCGAAGCCCCGCTCCATCACGCAGGTGCAGGTGCCAGTCGTCCGGCCGGCGCAGCTGCAGCTCGGTGATCATGCCGGCGCCGCCCCGGGCTTGCGCGCACGGCCGGCGCGTTGGTGCAGCTTCTCCGATAACAATAGTTGGAGCGTGAAGCGCACGCCAAAGCCGGTCACCTCGGTGCCCACGTGCGCCAGGCCGCCGCGCCGGGTGGCCGAGGACAGGTCGACGTGCACCCAGGCGTGCTCATCGCCGATGAAGCGCTTGAGAAAGCGCGCCGCCAGGATGTGATCGCCTTTCCCGTCGCTGCTACATTGCATGATGTCGGCCACCGGACTTTCCAGGTCGCTGTCGAAATCCTCATCGAGCGGAAAATTCCAGACGCGCTCGCCGCTGGCCGCGCCCGCGGCGAGCAATGCGCCGGCGAGCTCCGGGCGGTTGGTGAACACGCCGCTGTAGCGTTCGGTCAGCGCATGCA
>DAHUYP010000051.1 GCA_027315105.1 Gammaproteobacteria bacterium | reverse complement strand
GGCACGGCCACGCCGCCGGCGGGCGGCTGATTGGTGAGCGCGCCGGGGATGCCGCCGTTGCCGGCGGCACCGGCGCGGCTGAGTTCCTCCGAGCTCTGCTCGCTGCGTATCACGGCGCCGTCGGGCTTGAACTGCTCGTGCGCCTCTTCGCTCGCGGCCGCGTCCAGGTCCACGGTCACCTGCGCCCGCACGCGGCCGTCGCCGACCAGCGGTGCGATCAACTGCTCGATGCGCTGGATATAGGTGTCCTCGATGCGATGCGCGGCCTCGAATTGCACGGCCGCCGCGGCCGCCTCGCCCGACTTCGGCGAGGACAGCAGCCGGCCCTGCTGATCGACCACGGTGACGTTGTCCGAATCGAGTTCGGGGATGCTCGAGGCGACCAGATGCACGATGGCCGAGACCTGTTCCGGCGCCAGACGATGGCCGGCACGCAATTGCAGCAGCACGGAGGCGCTGGCCGGGCGCCGGTCGCGCACGAACGCCGACTGCTTCGGCAACGCGAGGTGCACCCGCGCGGCTTCCACGGCCTGCAGCGAGGAGATGGTGCGTGCCAGCTCGCTCTCGAGCGCATATTGATAGCGCGCGCCTTCCATGAATTCGCTCACCCCGAATCCCGGATCCTTGGTCATCAGCTCCAGGGTGCTGCTCTTGCCTTCCGGCAGTCCTTGCGAGGCGAGCTGCAGGCGCGCATCGTGCACCCGCTCGGCGGGCACCATGATCGCACCGCTGGTGTTGTCGAGCTTGTATTCGATACCCGCGGTCTGCAGCGCCTGCACCACCGCGCTGGCATCGGCATCCGACAGGTTGCCGTACAGCAGATTCCAGTTCGGACCCTTCCACCAGAGCACCACGGCCACACCGGCGGCCACGGCCGCAGCGATCCCGAGCAGCAGCAGCAGCGGCCGCAGGCTGAGGCCCAGGGCAGGGGACAGGGTTACCGTTTGATTAGTCGCCATTGGCTATCTTCCGTCACGTCATCAAATCGACATGTTCATGATGTCCTGGTACGCGCTGACCAGGCGGTTGCGCACCTCGGTGAGCGCGCGAAAGGACACCGACGCTTTCTGGGTCTCGATCATGACCCGTGCCAGATCGACACCGGAGTCGCCGCGCTCCCAGGCATCGGCCAGGGCGTTGGCGCCCTGTTCGGTGCGATTGACCGAATCGAGGCCTTGCTTGAAGAGCTCGGCGAATCCCGGAGCCTGCGTCTGGCCCGTGGCTGCATCGGCCGCAGCCGGGGACGCCGGCTTCGCGCCCGCACCGGCCTGCGCCGACAACGAGCGGATCTGCGCCAGTACCTGATCGATCGCGAGGTTGCTCATGCGAGGCTCCGGCTCGGTTCCAAGGCATCGTTCAAGTCGATCCCGGCGGCGCGCAGGCGTGCGATCTTGTAGCGCAGCGTCCGCGGGCTGATGCCGAGTTCCTCGGCGGCGCGCTCGCGGCTGCCGTGCGCGCGCAAGGCCCGCAGAATCAGCTGCTGTTCGGTCTGTGCCAGCGAATCCGCCAGTGCACCGCCCGGCAACTCGCCGCCCGCGCTCGGCATCGGCGGCGATGGCAGCGGCGATGGCGCCGCGTCGCCGCTGCGGCTCTCGCCGCCCGGCGGCTCGAATACGACATGGACGGCGCGGATCAGGTCGCCGTCGCACAGCACCAGTGCCCGTTGCATGACGTTGTCGAGCTCGCGCACGTTGCCCGGCCAGTCGTAGGTCAGCAGCAGCTGCGCCGCATCCGGCAACAGCGCCGGGATGCGCGCGCCCGGCTTGCAGTGTGCGGCCAGCAGGCGCATCGCCAGCGCCAGCACGTCGTCGCGCCGCGTGCGCAATGGCACCGGGGTGAGCGGAAACACGTTCAGCCGATAGTACAGATCCTCGCGGAATCGCCCGGCGGCGACCTCGGCGCGCAGATGGCGGTTGGTGGTCGCGATGACGCGCACATCAAGCCCGATGGGCGCCCTGGCGCCCAGCCGCTCGACCTCGCGCTCCTGCAGTACCCGCAGCAGCTTGGCCTGAAGAAGCAGGGGGATCTCGGAAATCTCGTCCAGCAGCAGCGTGCCGCCCTGCGCCTGTTCGAACTTGCCTGGATGCGCCGATTGCGCGCCGGTGAAGGCGCCCCGCTCCCATCCGAACAGCAGCGCTTCGAGCATGTTCTCCGGAATGGCCGCGCAATTGACGGCCACGAACGGCTCGGCGGCGCGATGCGAGTGTCGATGTATGTACTGCGCCAGCACTTCCTTGCCGGTGCCGGATTCGCCCGCAATCAGCACCGTGCATTCGCTGCGTGCGACGCGCCGCGCCAGCGCCATCAGTCGGCGCGACACTTCGGCGCAGGCCACAGGGTCTTGTACGTGCATCGGGACTCTCATTGCCTCTTCGACTTCGGCGTGCCGGCGAGGTAGGAGCAATTTGCGTGCCGTCCTGAATCTGTGACACGGCTCACGGCGGCGGGCCATTGGCGCCGCCGCCGACGTCAAGTTTCCGACACCGCCAACTCGCCACCCGCAAGCGAGTATTTGCGCAGCTTCTCCACCAGGGTGGTGCGGCGCAGGCCGAGCAGTCGGGCCGCCCGGGCCACCGTGCCGCCGGCGGCTTCCATCGCACGCACGATCAGCCGCTGCTCCAGGGATTCCAGATAGTGGCGCAGGTCGAAGCCGCTGGGCAGCCGTTCGAGCAAGGCGTCGCTGAGTGCCGGATCCATCGCCGGCGCTTCCTCGCCATCGGCTTGAGCCGGCTCGGCGACAGCCGGTGGCGCGCTCAAGAGCGCTTCGAGCGCCGGCCCGAGCACGCTCTCGGCGCTCGCCGTTGCGATCAGGGTCTCGGGTGGCGCATCGGCGGACGGGTTCCAGTCAGGCGGCCGGTAGCGCGGCGGCAGATCGGCGATCGTCACCGTCCGGCCGCCGCATTGAACCGACAGTCGTTCCATCAGATTGCCGAGTTCGCGCACGTTGCCGGGCCAGCGGTAGGCCTTCAACGCCTCGATTGCCGCCTGGGTGAGCTGCACCTGCGGCCGGCCGGCGGCGCTGCAGCGCTCGGTCAGGTCGGCCAGCAGCAGCGGCAGATCGTCCGTGCGCTCTCGCAGCGGCGGCATCTCGATCGGCACCACGTTGAGCCGGTAGAACAGATCCTCGCGGAACGTCCCCCTGCTGATGGCGTCTTCCAGGTTGCGATGGGTCGCGGCGATGATGCGCACGTCGCAGCGCTGTGACACGCAGCTGCCGACGCGCTCGAACACGCGCTCCTGCAGCACCCGCAGCAGTTTCACCTGCATGGTCGGATTCATGTCGCCGATCTCGTCGAGGAAGATCGTGCCGCCCTCGGCGATCTCGAACCGGCCTTTACGCGCCGCCAGCGCGCCCGTGAACGCGCCCTTCTCGTGACCGAACAGCTCGCTCTCGAGCAGCTCGGCCGGGATTGCGCCGCAATTGATGGGTACGAACGGCCGCAGGCGGCGCGGCGAGACATCGTGGATCGCGCGCGCCGCGACTTCCTTGCCGGTGCCCGACTCACCCAGGATCAGCACGTTGCTGTCGAAGGCGGCCACCTGGCCGATCAGCTGATTGACGCGGCGGATTGCCGCGCAGGTCCCGCTGGGAAGACTCGCGACGGCAGGGGCGCGGGCGTCGCGCGGATCGCGTGCGTCGCTCTTGCCAAATGCTACCGTCAGGGTGGCTCTGTCAGCCATGGAGTTGTTATTCCCTCTTCTGTCTTGGTGGGACAGAGTAGGGGGCGGGTTATGGCAAAGTGAGGGACTCCGTCACAACGGCCGTGAGTACGGCGTCGCAGTTTGTCAACCTAGCGACGGCTCATTGGCGCAATCGCTAGCCGCGCGATTTGCGCACGTCGGCGATATGGCGGCGGTGCCGAAGGAACGCGAGCCTCTGTATGAGCTCGGCCACGCTCTCCGACAGGCTCGGGAACTTGACCTTGACCAGGCTGCCTTCCACGGCCGCTACTTCGGCCGGCAGCTCGAGCGGCTGCGGCAGCGAGCTGCGCAGCTGCACCCGCAGCAGGCCCTGCGCACCGGCTTGCGGAGGCGGGCCGATCTGGGTCCAGGAAGCGCCCAGCGCGTTGAACTGGATGGTGCTCGCGGGCGGCATCTTCTCCTTCAATACCAGCTTGCCGAGCAGGTGCAGCACCAGATTGAGCTTGAAGTCCAGGCGCGCGATCTCCCCGGCCATCGGGCCGAGATCCTCGTTCTTGTCGCGCGCCGGATGCTCCTCGACCGCGACGCAGGCCTGCAGCAGCAGCAGGTTGGCCTCCTCCAGGCCGATCAGCTCGAAGCGATCGAGCGGCAGCGTCAATGTCTTCCACTGCACCGGCAGCACGTCCTGATAGGCGAGCTCGTTGTAGAGAACGACCGTGTCCACGCCTTCGTACATGCTGTCCTCGCTCGGCGCGGCAGTCCCGCGCCCGGCTGCCCGCTGCGGCCTATTCTACGCGCCTATGCGCGCGGCATGGCGGTGCGCGCCACCTGGCGCACCTCGGGTCCGATGGCGACCCAGGCACCGCGGATCTCTCCCAGCAGACTCAGTACTTCCGTGACGCAGGCGGCATTGCTTTCGACGTTGGCCCGCAGCACCTGGCGCACCATGTAGTCGTACAGATCGCTGAGGTTATGGGCCAGCGCGCCGCCCCGGACCGTGTCGAGGCTGCCGCGCAGCTCGCCGATGATGCTCACGCAGCTGTGCAGCAGCCTGGCCTTTCTGACGGTCTCGGCGCGCTCGATGCAGCCGCGCGCCGAGGTCAGCCGCTCCACGGCGGCGTCCATCAGCATCAGCACCAGGCCGTGCGGGTCGGCCTGTGCGACCCCGCCGTGTGCCGAGACACTCTGATATGCCGCCAGCTTGGAATTTCGTGCGTAGGCGCTCACGCCGCCGTACTCCATCGCGAACCCTGATGCTGGATTTAACGGCCGCGCGGCGCTGAACTTGAGCGTGCGCCGGCGGCAGGCGCAGGCGCTCAGGCGCTCTGCGATCCCTGCACCTGCGGCAGCGTCGCGAACGCCTGGGTCAGGTAGGAGGAGGTCGTCTGCAGCGAGGACAGCAGCGTGTTGAGCGCCGCGTACTGCTGCGTCAGGCTCGCCGACAGCGCCGCCATCTGCGTGTTGAGCTGGTTGCTCTGCGTGGTGAGCGCGCTATTCTCTTTGGTGAGCGTCTGACCCGCCTGGTCGAAGGTGCCGCCGCTGGCCAGGTCGGTCGTGAGCTGGGTATTGAGCTGCGCCGCGACGCCGCTGGTACCGCTGAAGAGCGCGCTGACGGCGCTGAAGTTGGTGGCCAGGGCGGTCCCGAGCTTGGTGTTGTCGAGGCTCAGGGTGCCGTCGCTGTTGGTCGTGATACCGATGCTGGCGAGCGAGTTGTAGGTCGAGGAGCCGGTATTCACCAGGCTGTAGAGCGCCTGCTTGAGCTGGCTCTCGGTGTTCGTCAGCAGCGCGTTGCCCATCATCGGCCCGGCGGTATTGCTCGCCGCATCGTAGCTGCCGAGCGACGAGAACGTACCGGCCAGCGTGTTGTAGGCCGACACGAACGCGCTGATGTTGCTCTCGATGGTCGCGGTGTCGTTGCCCACCGTCATGGTGGCGCTGCTGGTGGTTGCCAGCAGATCGAGGGTGACGCCGCTGATGGCGTTGCTCACGGTATTGCTGGCGCTGGTCGCGCTGACGCCGGCGATGCTGAAGCTCGCATCCTGCGGCGCGACCTGCTGCGTGTAGTTGACCGTGTTGGTGCTGCTGTAGGTCAGGGCCGCAAGGCCGGTGCCGCCGTCGGTCTCGTTGACCTGGATGGTGTTGGCGGCGCCGGTCAGGGACGACGACAGTATGAGGTAGGCGCCGCCGGTACCCTGCAGCACGGTGGCCGTGACGCCCGGATTGCCGCCGGCCGAATTGATCGCCGCGGCGATGCCGTCCAGCGTGTTGTTGGAGCC
>DAHUYP010000029.1 GCA_027315105.1 Gammaproteobacteria bacterium | reverse complement strand
CGCTCGAGCCGCGCCTCGACGGCGCGGCCGCCCTCGCCCCCGGCTTCGGCGCCGCCTCGCCCTTGGGCCCGCTCCCGGACTCGGCCGCCGCGCCGGCCTTGGCCTCGCCCTTGGCATCCGCCGGGGCGGCCGCTGCGGGCTTGGCGGCGCCGTCGCCGGCCGCCTCCTGCGCCTTGTCGGCGCCGGCCAGGTTGCGCTTGCGCTCCTGATCGGACTTGAAATCGGTCTCGTACCAGCCCGAGCCCTTGAGCCGGAACACCGGCGCCGAAATCAGCTTCTTGAACGTGTTCTTGCCGCAGGACGGGCATTTCCTCAGCGGCGCATCGGTGATCTTCTGCATCACCTCGGCGTAATACCGGCAGCTGCTGCATTCGTATTCGTAGAAAGGCATGTCGTTGTGCGATCGGGTGGTGACGGGGTCGATTATAGACGCCGCCGGCGCCCGGTGCGGCGCGTCAGCGGCGGCCGATGCGCTCGTAGAGCTCCCGGAAGGCCGCGGCCGCCCGCGGCAGGTTGCTGTGCCAGTCGGCCGCCGCGGCGTGATCGGCGCCGTCGGTGATGTACTTGACGCAGGCGAAGCGCGCACCCTCGAGCAGGCATACCTTGGCGAGCGCATACGCCTCCATGTCGATGACCTCGCAATGCAGCCGCGCCGCGCCGGTCTCGAACGAATCGCCGCTGCCGCACAGGCCGCTCGGCAAGCCCTCGAACAGCGGCGGGAACTCCAGCTGCGGCGGCAGCTCCTCGAACGGCGTCTGCCCCAGCGCGAAGCCCAGGGCGCTGACGTCCATGTCGCGCTGGATGAAGCGCTGGCAGGCCACCAGCGTGCCGGTCGGGAAGCGGCGGCTGCCGGCGGTGCCGAAGTTCACCACCAGCGGCGGCGCCAGCGCGGCGGCGCGATAGGCCATCAGCCGCCGTGTCAGCGACATGGCGGCGTTGACCTTGCCGAGCCCGGTGTACAGCACCGGCACGCCGGCCTGCGTGAACACGCCCTGCGACTCGACCTCCAGCGCCATGACGACCAGCGTCGGCGGCAGCGCGGCCGCGCCGTCAGTCATAGCGCAGCAGCGCGCGCAGCGGTAGCTCGCGCCAGAGGAAGTCACCCGTGAGCCGCAGGTCGATCAGCGTCGCCAGCGCCTGCACTTCGTAGCCCGCGGCCAGGCACAGCTCGGCGGCGGCCTGCATCGTGCCGCCGGTGGCGAGCACGTCGTCGAGCAGCAGCAGCCGCCCGCGGCCCGGCTGCATCTCGAGCACGCCGCTGCCGTACTCGAGCGCATAGCCCGCCGACACCACCGGCGGCGGCAGCTTGCCCTGCTTGCGGATCGGCACGAAGCCCTTGCCGCGGCGCGCGGCCAGCCCGGCGGCCAGGATGAAGCCGCGCGACTCGATGCCCGCCAGCGCATCGGCGCGCTGCCAGTCGTGCGCGCTGAAGAGCTGCTCGAGCGCGTCGAGCGTGGCCTCGAAATGCGAGCGCAGCAGCGGCGTGATGTCGCGAAACAGGATCCCGGGCGCCGGAAAATCCGGCACGTCGACGATATGGCGTTTCAGATCCGTCATGATTCCTCCGGCCACAAGCTTACCCGCACGCACGTGCGTGCGCTCGCGCGGGGCGCAGTGTCAGGAGGCCGCCCGCATCTCGCGCCGCTTCTCGAACACCAGCTCCGATGCGCGTGCCGTGACCCGGATGCGGTCGCCGGGCAGGAACTCGTTGCGCAGGATGCGCTGCGCCAGCGGGTTCTCGATCTGCTGCTGGATCGCGCGCTTGAGCGGGCGGGCGCCGTACACCGGATCGTAGCCGGCCTCGGCGATCAGGTCGCGCCCCTTGTCGTCCAGCTCCAGCTCCATGTTGCGCTCGGAGAGCCGCCGCCGCAGGTGGCCGAGCTGGATGTCGACGATCGCACGGATCTGCTCGGTGCCCAGCGGGTGGAACACCACGATGTCGTCGACCCGATTGATGAACTCGGGGCGGAAGTGCTGCTGCACGATCTCCATGACCGCGCTCTTCATGCGCTGATAGTTGCCCTCGCCGGCGAGCTCCTGGATCACCTGCGAGCCCAGGTTCGAGGTCATGATGATGACCGTGTTGCGGAAATCGACCGTGCGCCCCTGGCCGTCGGTCAGCCGCCCGTCGTCGAGCACCTGCAGCAGCACGTTGAACACGTCCTGGTGCGCCTTCTCGACCTCGTCGAGCAGCACCACCGCATAGGGCCGGCGCCGGATCGCCTCGGTCAGGTAGCCGCCCTCCTCGTAGCCGACGTAGCCCGGGGGCGCTCCGATCAGGCGCGCCACCGAGTGCTTCTCCATGAATTCGGACATGTCGATCCGCACCATGGCCTCTTCGGTGTCGAACAGGAATTCCGCCAGCGCCTTGCACAGCTCCGTCTTGCCGACGCCGGTCGGCCCGAGGAACAGGAACGAGCCGTTCGGGCGCCGCGGGTCCGACAGCCCCGCGCGCGAGCGCCGGATCGCGTCCGAGACGATGCGCACCGCCTCGTCCTGCCCGACCACGCGCCGCTCCAGGGCCTGCTCCATGCGCAGCAGCTTGTCCTTCTCGCCCTCGAGCATCTTCGACACCGGGATGCCGGTCCACTTCGAGACCACCTCGGCGATCTCCTCCTCGGTGACGCTGTTGCGCACCAGCTGCGGCGGCGCCTGCTCCGCGCGCTGCGCCTGCGCCAGGCGCTTCTCGAGCTCCGGAATGCGGCCGTACTGCAGCTCCGCCATGCGCGACAGATCGCTCGCGCGGCGGGCCTGCTCGAGCTCCAGGCGCACGCGCTCGAGCTCCTCCTTGACCTGGGTCGCGCCCTGCAGCGAGGCCTTCTCCGCCTTCCAGATCTCCTCCAGGTCGGCGTACTCCTTCTCCAGGCCGCCGAGCGTCTGCTGCAGCGTGGCCAGGCGCCGCTTGGAGGCCTCGTCGCCCTCCTTCTTCAGCGCCTCCTGCTCGATCTTGAGCTGGATGATGCGCCGCTCGAGCCGATCCAGCGCCTCGGGCTTGGAGTCGATCTCCATGCGAATGCGCGCCGCCGCCTCATCGATCAGGTCGATGGCCTTGTCCGGCAACTGCCGGTTGGTGATGTAGCGGTGCGAGAGCGTGGCCGCGGCGACGATCGCCGGGTCGGTGATCTCGACCCCGTGATGCACCTCGTAGCGCTCCTTGAGGCCGCGCAGGATCGCGATCGTGTCCTCGACGCTGGGCTCGTCCACCATGACGATCTGGAAGCGCCGCTCGAGCGCCGCGTCCTTCTCGATGTACTTGCGGTACTCATCGAGCGTGGTCGCCCCGACGCAATGCAGCTCGCCGCGTGCGAGCGCCGGCTTGAGCATGTTGCTCGCGTCCATCGAGCCTTCCGCGCGCCCCGCGCCGACCATGGTGTGCAGCTCGTCGATGAACAGGATGACCTGCCCTTCCTGCTTGGCCAGGTCGCTCAGGACCGCCTTGAGGCGCTCCTCGAATTCGCCGCGGAACTTCGCGCCCGCGATCAGGGCGCCCATGTCGAGCGCCAGAATGCTCTTGCTCTTGAGGCCCTCGGGCACCTCGCCGTTGACGATGCGCAGCGCCAGGCCTTCGACGATCGCCGTCTTGCCGACCCCGGGCTCGCCGATCAGCACCGGGTTGTTCTTGGTCCGGCGCTGCAGCACCTGCACCGTGCGTCGAATCTCATCGTCGCGTCCGATCACCGGATCGAGCTTGCCGGCGCGCGCACGCGCAGTCAGGTCGATGGTGTATTTCTCGAGTGCCTGGCGCTTCTCCTCCGCCTCCGGATCCTGCACCGTCTCCCCGCCGCGCACCTCCTCGATCGCCTGCTCGAGCGCGGCGCGCCGGGCGCCGCAGTCCTTGAGGGCCTTGCCGGCGATGCCGCGGTCCTCGATCGCCGCGAGCAGGAACAGCTCGCTCGAGATGTACTGGTCACCGCGCTTCTGCGCCAGCTTGTCGGTGACGTTCAGCAGCCGCGACAGCTCGTTCGAGACCTGCACGTCCCCGCCGGTACCCTCGACCTTCGGCAGCTTGTCGGCCAGTTCGGCCAGCTGCGTTCGCAGGCGATTGACGTCCGCGCCGGCCTTGAGCAGCAGCGGCCGCACGCCCCCGCCCTGGACCTCGAGCATCGCCAGCAGCAGGTGCACCGGCTCGATGAACTGATTGTCGCGTCCGATCGCCAGCGACTGCGCTTCCGCGAGCGCCGCCTGGAACCGGCTGGTGAGTTTGTCCATGCGCATAAGTGTTTGACCTGTCGAGAACCAGCCACAGTGTGCCGCCGGGCCGGCGGCCGGGTTAATCCGTATCAACCCGTAGGCTCTTGTGGGGGGCCGGGCCGCGGAATTCAAGCGCGCCGGCGCCTCCGCCCGCCGCCGCCGCCGCCGCCGCCGCCGGCCGGGCGCCTAGCCGAGCCAGAGCTGCGCCCCGATGATGACCCCGACGCCGCAGGCGATCAGCAGCACCTGCGCCAGGCTCGCCCCCGGCTCGACCCGGCGGTGCAGGCCCGGGATCAGGTCGGCCACGGCGACGTAGATCAGCGACGCGGCGGCCACCGCGATGGCGTACGGCAGGATGTCGAGCGTGCGGCGCAGCGCGAAGTAGCCCAGCAGCCCGCCGAGGATCGAGGTCAGGCTGCTGGCGGCGTTGAACCACAGCGCACGCGCCGGACTCATGCGCGCATGCAGCAGCACCGCCAGATCGCCCAGTTCCTGCGGCACCTCGTGCGCGGTGATCGCGATCGTGGTCAGCAGGCCGAGCCGCGGCTCGGTCAGGAAGGCTGCCGCGATCAGCACGCCGTCGAAGGCGTTGTGCACGCCGTCGCCGAACAGCACGATCCAGCCGGCGGCGCGATCGCGATGCGCCTCGTGCGGCGAATGCGTCTCGCAGCTCTCGGTGTGGCAATGGCGCCAGAGCACCAGCTTCTCGAGCACGAAGAACAGCGCGATGCCGCCCAGGACGGCGGCTCCGACGGCCTGGATGCGCCCCGGCCCGACGCTCTCGATCGCCTCGGGCAGCAGTCCGACCAGCGCCGCCGCCAGCATCGCGCCGGTGGCGAAGCTGATCAGGTGCGGCAGCAGGCGTGCGCGGCGTGCCTCCGGCAGCAGCAGGAACAGGCTCGCCAGCGCCGCGCTCAACACGCCGCCCAGGAAGGTCGCCAGTAGAATCCATAGCAATGTCATGGTCCCGCCTTCAGCCTGCGCTCAGTGCGTCCCCGCATCCGATTCGACGATCCACGTCAAGGCCGCCATGCGGCCCGTCACCCCGTCGCGCCGGAACGAATAGAAGCTCTCGGACTCGGCGAAGGTGCAGCGCGGCCGGCCGTGGATCGAGGCCACCCCCAGCGCCCGCAGCCGCATGCCGGCCAGGCGCCGCAGATCGCACTGCCAGCGGCCGCGTGCATTGGCCGCGAACGCGGCCTCGGCCTGCGCCTGTCGGGCACAGAACGCGGCCCTGACCTCCGCGCCGACTTCGAAATGCGCCGGGCCGATGGCCGGTCCGAGCCAGGCCTGCAGCGCATCGCCGGGGCAGTCGAAGGCCGCGATCGTGTGCTCGAGCACGCCGGCGGCCAGCCCGCGCCAGCCCGCGTGCGCCACCGCCACCGCCGTCCCATCGCGCCGCGCGATCAGCACCGGCAGGCAGTCGGCGACCAGCACGGCGAGCACGCAGCCGGCGCGCCGGGTGATCGCCGCATCGGCACGCGGCGCCGCGGCACCGGCGGCGTAGCGATCGGCATCGAGCACCTCGGTGCCGTGCACCTGCGCCAGCCACAGCGGCTCGGCGGGCAGCGCCAGCTCGGCCCGCAGGCGGCGCCGGTTCTCGGCCACCGCCGCGGCATCATCGCCCACGTGGGCGGCGAGATTGCAGGCCCGGTAGGGCGCGGCGCTGACGCCGCCGTCGCGCAGCGTAAAGGCGCTGCGCAGCCGCGGCGCGGCCGGCCATTCAGGCCGCAGCACGGTCACGGTCCTGCCTCAGCGCCTCGAGCAACGCCGCGAGATCCGCCGGCGGCGGCGCCTGGAACGTCAGCTCGGCACCGCTCGTGGGGTGGCTCAGGTGCAGCCGCTGGGCGTGCAGCGCCTGGCTCGCGAATGAGCGCAGCCGCTCCTGCAGCGCCGCATCGGCGCCCGCCGGCAACCGGCGCCGCCCGCCGTAGACGGGATCGCCGACCAGCGCCAGCCCGGCATGCGCCAGATGCACCCGGATCTGGTGCGTGCGCCCGGTCTGCAGGCGCACGCGCAGCAGGGTGTGGGCGCGAAAGCGCTCCTCGATGCGATAGTGCGTGACGGCCTCTCGGCCGTCGGCGCGCACGGCCATGCGGGTGCGCACACTGCGGTGCCGCCCGATCGGCTGGTCGATCTGCCCGCCGCCGGTGGGCCGGCCGACGACCAGCGCCAGGTATTCGCGCCCGATCTGGCGCGCCGCCAGCTGCGCGACCAGCCGCGTGTGCGCGAGCGGCGTGCGCGCCACGATCAGCAGCCCGCTGGTGTCCTTGTCGAGCCGATGCACGAGCCCCGCGCGCGGCACCCGCGCGAGCGCCGGATCGTGTGCCAGCAAGGCGTTCTGCAGCGTGTGCGCGCGATGGCCGGCGCCCGGGTGCACGACCAGTCCGGCGGGTTTGTTGAGCACCAGCAGGCAGCGGTCCTCATGCACGATGTCGAGCGGCAGCGCTTGGGCCTCGAGCCTGTGATCGGGCTCGAACAGCGCCTCCACCACGACCTGCTCGCCGCCCCGCACGCGCTCGCTCGCGCGCGGCAGCTCACCGCCGAGCCGCACCCGTCCGGCGGCGATCCAGCGCTGCAGCCGCGCACGCGAGTATTGCGGCAGCGCGGCGGCCAGTGCCTGGTCCAGGCGCTGGCCGGCCGCCGCGGCCGGCAGCTCGAGCTGGTGCGTCTGGAACTCAGGTGGCATCGGGTTGGTCAGCTATACTGCTTTGATCAGGCATTCAGTCTCTTAGGGTCCATCCTTGGTTGCACACACTCGCGCGGCCGCCAGTGCCAGCGCGCTCACCGGTCGTTGGCGGCTCCTGGGAGCCCTTGGCATGGCCAGCCTCACGCTGCTGGCGGCCTGCCACGCCCGGCCGGCGCGCAAGTTCGTCAAGAACGCCACCGCGGAGTCGCTGTACGCCATCGCCCACAAGGCGATGGTCGACAACGACTTCGAGTATGCCATCAAGCAATACGAGGGGCTGGCAGCGCGCTTCCCGTTCACCAACCAGGCCCGTCAGGCGCGGCTCGATCTGATCTACGTCTACTACCGCAAGGGTGAGAAGGAAACCGCGATCGACGCCGCCGACCAGTTCCTGCGCGAGAACCCGACCCACCCGCGCGTCGACTACGCCTGGTACATGAAGGGGCTGATCTATTTCGAGCGCACCCCCTTGTCGATCGAGCGCTTCTTCGGTGTCGACATGGCGAGGCACCCCCCGAGCGATGCACTCAAGGCCATCGCCGCCTTCAACACCGTGGTGACGCAGTATCCGGGCAGCGACTACGCGGTCGACGCGCTGCACCGCATGACCTATCTGCGCAATCGGCTGGCCGAATACAACGTCAATGTCGCGCGCTATTACGTCAAGCGCGGCGCCTACGTCGCCGCCGCGCGGCGCGCCGAGGACGTGGTCGAGCAATACGGCGGGGCGCCGTCCGAGAAGGAGGCGCTCGAGATCATGCACGACTGCTATTTGCGCCTGGGCCTCAAGGATCTGGCCGCCAACGTCGAGCGCGTCTACCAGGAGAACTATCCGGCCCTCACGCAATCCGGGCGCCCGCTGCACAAGCACTGGTGGCAGTTCTGGCGCCGGCGCGTGAAGTCCGGCCCGGACGCGAGCGCGGACGCGACCCCGCCCCCTGGCCCGGTCCCGGACCCGGGCCCGGCGAGCGGCTGACGCGCTGCGGCGCTAGCGCCGGTAGCCGTTGGTGATCGGATAGCGCCAGTCGCGGCCGAATGCGCGCCGGCTCACGCGCACGCCGGGCGGCGCCTGGCGGCGCTTGTACTCGGCGCGCTTGACCATGTCCAGTACCCGCGCCACCACGGCGCGGTCGAAGCCGCGCTCGCAGATCTCCTCGACCGACAGATCCTCCTCGATGAAGGCCTCGAGGATCGGATCGAGCACCTCGTACGGCGGCAGCGAGTCCGTGTCCTTCTGCCCGTGACGAAGCTCCGCCGTGGGTGCGCGCTCGATGACGCGCGGCGGAATGGCGGCCGAGAGCGTGTTGCGGTAGCGCGCGAGCCGGTACACCAGCTGCTTGCTGCAGTCCTTGATGGGCGCGAAGCCGCCGGCCATGTCGCCGTACAGGGTCGCGTAGCCGACCGCCATCTCGCTCTTGTTGCCGGTGCTCAGCAGCATGCGCCCGGTCTTGTTCGAGATCCCCATCAGCAGCACGCCGCGGCAGCGTGCCTGGATGTTCTCCTCGGTGGCGTCCGGCTGGCGGCCGGCGAATTCTTCCTTGAGCGCCTCCAGGGTCGCCTCGAACATGCGCTCGATCGAGATGACGCTCAGGTCGACGCCGAGCGCGCGCGCCTGCTCGGCGGCGTCCTCCAGGCTCATGCTCGAGGTATAGCGCGACGGCATCATCACGGCATGCACGCGCTGCGCGCCCAGGGCATCGACCGCGACTGCGAGCGTGAGCGCCGAATCCACCCCACCGGACAGGCCCATGACGACGCCCGGAAAGCCGTGCTTGTGCACGTAGTCGCGCACGCCGAGCACCAGCGCCCGATACACGCTCGCCTCGTCCGGGAGCTCGGGCGTGATCGTGCCGGCGAGCGGCACCAGCGCCGCGCCGCGCCGCTCGAACTCGACGCCGTAGAGGCCGGCCTCGAAGGCCGCCGCGCGCATCACCAGCCGCGCCTGCGCGTCCATGACGAATGAATTGCCGTCGAACACCAGCTCGTCCTGGCCGCCGAGCAGGTTCACGTATGCGGCCGGCAGCTGCGTCTGGCGCACGCGCTCGGCGAGCACCTGCTCGCGCTCGCGCTGCTTGTGGTTCTCGTACGGCGAGGCATTGATGATCAGCAGCAGCTCGGCGCCGCGGGCCTTCGCCGCCAGGGCCGGCTCCGGCTCCCAGGCGTCCTCGCACACCAGCAACCCCAGTCGGTGGCCGTCGAAGTCCGCCACCGTCGGCTCCGAGCCGGGCGCGAAGTAGCGCTTCTCGTCGAACACCTTGTAGTTCGGCAGGCAGGCCTTGCGGTGCCGCGCGAGCGCGCGGCCGCCGCGCATCAGCAGCGCGGCATTGTAGATGCGCCCCTGCTCGTACTCCGGGTAGCCGACCACGATGCCGATCTCGGGCACGGCCTGCTGCAGCTCGGCGAGCGCACGCTCGATCTGCAGCCGCAGACCGCGGTGGAACAGCAGGTCCTCGGGCGGATAACCCGACAGCGTGAGCTCGGGGAACAGCACCAGGTCCGCGCGCAGCTCCGCGCGTGCGCGCTGTGCCTCGGTGATCACGCGCTCGAGGTTGCCGCGCACGTCGCCGACCAGCAGATCGATCTGCGCCAGCGCGATCCTCAGCCTGTCGGCAGGCACCGCCGGCGCTCCGCTCAGTCGGGCCGGCCGCGGCGCCGCGCGCTCAACGCCGCGCTCGCGCCGCGCTCCTGCCGCGCTTGCGGGCCGCGGGCCGCACGGACTTGCTCCTGGCCGGCTTGCTCTTCGGCTTGCCCGGGGTGCGCGGCCGGCGTGCGGCTTTGCTGGCGGCTTTCCCGGCCGCCTTCCCGGCCCCCTTCCTGGCCGGCGCGCGCGCCGGGGCCGGCGTGCGCCTGGCCGCGGCCTGTGCGCGGCGCTTGCCGAGCAGGTCGGCCATGGCGCTGCCGAGCTCCGCGGGCGACTTCACGGTGCGCACGCGGGCCGCCTCGAGGGCGCGATACTTGTCGGCCGCCGTGCCCTTGCCGCCCGCGATCACCGCGCCGGCATGGCCCATGCGCTTGCCGGGCGGCGCCGTGACGCCGGCGATGTAGGCGACCACCGGCTTGGTGACGTAGCGGCGGATGTGCTCGGCCGCGGCCTCCTCGTCGGAGCCGCCGATCTCGCCCACCATGATGATGCCCTCGGTCTGCGGATCGCGCTCGAACAGTTCGATGACGTCGATGAAGTTCATGCCGCGCACCGGATCGCCGCCGATGCCGACGCAGGTGCTCTGGCCGAGGCCGTTGTTGGTGGTCTGGAACACGGCCTCGTAGGTCAGCGTGCCGGAGCGCGAGACGATGCCGACGCCGCCCTTCCTGTGGATGAAGCCGGGCATGATGCCGATCTTGCATTCGCCCGGCGTGATGATGCCCGGGCAGTTCGGCCCGATCAGCCGCGTCGGCGAGCCCGTCAGGGCGGCCTTGACCCCGATCATGTCGTTGACCGGCAGGCCCTCGGTGATGCAGACCACCAGCTCGATGCCCGCGTCGGCGGCCTCGAGGATGGCGTCGGCCGCGTACGCCGCCGGCACGTAGATCATGCTCGCGGTGGCGCCGGTCTCGCGCACGGCGTCGCGCACCGTGTCGAACACCGGCAGGCCCAGATGCTGCTCACCGCCGCGTCCCGGCGTCACGCCGCCGACCAGCTTGGTGCCGTAGGCCAGGCATTGCTCGGAATGGAACGTGCCCTGCTTGCCGGTGAAACCCTGGCAGATCACTTTGGTGCGTTTGTTGACGAGAATACTCATGGTGGTCCTTCAGTCTCGGCTTGGGCGCGCGTGCCGTGGCGTCAGCCGCGCGGCGCGCGCTCGATGATGTCGTGAGCCCGTGCGCTCAGGCGGCTTTCCTGGCCGAGGCGATCGCCTTCCTGGCCGCATCGGTCAGATCGGAAGCGGCGATGATCGCCAGTCCGCTCTTGGCCAGCTGCTCGCGGGCCGCCGCTGCGTTGGTGCCCTCCAGCCGCACCACGACGGGCACCTTGACGCCGACGTTCTTGACCGCGTTGACGATGCCGTCCGCGATCAGGTCGCAGCGCACGATGCCGCCGAAGATGTTGATCAGGATCGCGCGCACGTTGGGATTGGACAGGATCAGCTCGAACGCCGCCGTGACGCGCTCGCTGGTGGCGCCGCCGCCGACGTCGAGGAAGTTGGCGTGCTGGCCGCCATGCAGCTTGATCAGGTCCATGGTCGCCATGGCGAGTCCCGCGCCATTGACCATGCAGGCGATGATGCCGTCGAGCGAGACGTAGTTCAGATCGTGCTCGCTGGCGCGCCGCTCCATCGGATCCTCCTGCCCCGGGTCGCGCAATGCCGCCATGTCCTTGTGCCGGAACAGCGCATTGGCCTCGATGTCGAGCTTGGCATCGAGCGCCACGAGGCGGCCGCTCTTGGTGATGATCAGCGGATTGATCTCGATCAGGCTGGCATCGCGCTCGCTGTAGAGCCGGTACAGGCCCAGCAGGATCGACTGGAACTGCTCGATCTGCTTGCCCGTGAGCCCGAGTCCGAACGCCAGCTGGCGGCACTGGAACGGCTGCAGTCCGGTGGCCGGATGCACCGTCACCGACAGGATCTGCTCGGGGGTCTTTGCGGCGACCTCCTCGATGTCCATGCCGCCGGCCGCGGACGCCACCACGGCGATGCGCCCGCGCTCGCGATTGAGCGTCAGGCTCAGATACAGCTCGCGCGCGATGTCGGATCCGGCCTCTACGTAGACGCGCTCGATCGGCAGCCCGGCCGCGCCGGTCTGCTTGGTGACGAGCCGCTGTCCGAGCATGGCCGCCGCCGCCGCGCGCACTTCATCCGCGCTGCGCGTGAGCTTGACGCCGCCCGCCTTGCCGCGGCCGCCGGCATGCACCTGCGCCTTGACCACCCAGACCGAACCGCCGAGGGCCTTGGCCGCCGCGACCGCCTCCTCGGCGCTGGCCGCGACGCGGCCCTCGGGCACGGGAATGCCGTAGCTCGCAAGGATCTTCTTTGCTTGGTACTCGTGGAGATTCATCCGCCACCATCCGCAGGCTGAAAGGTTGCGGATTGTCGCGGAAACCGGCGCCGGAGGCTAGATCGCGCGTCGCAGCCGGGCGCTCCGGCGAGGATTTTGGCCGTCCCGGGGCCCGACGCGCCCCTTCCGCGCAGCCCGCTTCATTAAAAAATCCTCAGAATGCGTCGAACTCGCACGCCGCGGCGCTACTTCACACTGTAGCCGCGCGCTTCCAGGCAGGCGCTCATCGCGCGCCGATACTGCTCGCGCTTCGAAGCCAACTGCTCGGGCGGCACGCCGCCGTCCGGCTGCGTCGAATCGAAGCCGGTCTGCGTTCTCGACCAGCCATGGCATTCATAGCGATCGGCCGCCTGCTGCTCGGCGCTCTGGCCGTTCTTCGGGTAGATGAAGAAATCGGATGCGGGCGCCGCTTCCGCCGGCGGCGGTGGCGGCGGACCCGGCTGGTCGGCCTCGGCGGGCGGCTGCGCCACGACGTAGCCGTTCATGTCCGGCTGCCACTGATAATAGACGTCGTCGGCGTAGTAATACGGCACGCCGCCCAGCCACACGGTGGTATAGAACGGCGGCAGCACGTTGACGAACAACCCGAACGGCGGACGCGTCACGATGAACCCGCCGGGGCCCGGCGCATACCAGACGCCGCCGTTGAAGTAGAACGGGCGGCCGCGGAAATAGTACGGCCGGTAGCCGCCGGGCAGGTCGCGCACCCGCATGCCGCGCGGCGGGTAATAGCGGCCGTGGTTGTAGCGGTTATCGAGCACTTCACCGCGGGCATTGCGTTCGCGCGCTGCGGCCGCCCGAGGGGGGTCGGCGAAGGCGGTCCCGAGCACGGTCATGAGCAGCAGCGCGGCCAGCAGCCAGCGGCCGTCGTACGCGGCGTGCATCGCTTTCATGGCTCGATCATCCTGCGCCGGTCTCAGGCGATCGTATACCCGCGCGCATCGAGGCAGGCGGAAATCGCGCGTCGATAGCTGTTGAAGGCTTCCGCATTCTGCTGCTCATAGCGCTGGTCGAGGTGGGCCTGCTCGGCGTTCGCCTGCGCCTGCGCGTTGGCGTCGGCCGCGGTGCCGACGGCGGCGCCGGTGAGACCGCCGAACACGAGGCCGAGGCCAGGGTCGCGCGGACCGGCGATGGCGGCGCCCAGGATGGCGCCGGCGATCGCGCCGACCGCGGTGCCGGCACCCGGCGGCGTGCCCGGCTCGACCACGACCCGCTGGCCGGCAGGCACGCCCGGCGCGCTCGGGTCGAAACCCGACTGCTGCACGGCCCAGACGTGGCAGTCATAGCGATCGCGCTCCTGCTGCTGCTGGCTCTGGCCCTTCGCCGGGTAGATGATCAGCCGCGGCGGTGCCGGCGGCGGCGGCTCGGCCACCACCATGCGCCGGGGGGGCGGGGCCACGCAGGCGGCCATCGCAGCCGACAGGCCCAGGACGAGGCAGACACGGGAATTGAGAAGCGGGTGACTCATATGCGCCTTGGAACGACTTACCCTTCAAAAGGTTGACGCAGGCGGCGTGAACAGCGGCTGAACGTGAACATCGCCTGCAGAGTACTTAGAGTGGGGCCATGCGAGACAGTTTCCAGGCAACATACCGGTCGGCACCGCCGGGCGCCGTGACGCCGATCGCATCCGCCGAGGACGCCGCGGCGGCCGCCTCCGCGAGTCCGGCCGGTCCTGCGGCCGGCCGGCCAGCCCCGCCGGGCTCCCCGGCGCCTGCGCCGCCCGCGCCG
>DAHUYP010000032.1 GCA_027315105.1 Gammaproteobacteria bacterium | reverse complement strand
GCCAGCGTTTGTTCGCTCGGCGGCTTCGGCGGTGGCGCCGTGCGTGTGCCGTGCGCCAGCAGGGCGTGTTCGGCGCCGTGGGGGCCGTGCCGTACGCGGCCGGCCGCCGCCTGGCCTGCGCTCTGGCGCTGCTGTGCGCGCGCCAGTGCCGCAGCGCGCTCGGCGTTTCGCCGCGTCTGCCCCGGGCTGTGCGGTGCCATTCCCGTGGCGGAGGCCGGGTGGGCCGCAGCCGCAGCACCGGTGCGACCGCCGTGGGATGCGCTCGCGTGAGGCGCGCCGGGCTGCGCACCGCGGCCGTTCTGCGCAGTCGCGTGGCCCTGCGCCGCGCCCTGCTGTCTGCGCGAGCCGTTCTGGTGTTTTCCCTGTCCTGTGCGGCCGCCCTGGGGGCTGCCGTTGCGTTGGCCCGAAGGCGACGGCGTACCCGGCGGGTGTGGAGGCGTCGCGGACTGTTGTGGCGGCTGCTGCGCCAGGGCGCGCGCCACCAGGTTGCGATTGTGGCGGATGTCGCGGTCGTGCGGACGCTGCTTCAGCGCCGCATCGTAGGCCGCGAGTGCTGCGTGCAGCCGCCCCAGGTGCGCCAGCGCATTGCCGAGGTTGTATTCACTGGTCGGATCTTTCAGCGGCTGCAGCAGGTGCGCCGCCGGTGCGTAGCGGCCCGCGAGCAGGTCCGCGTACGCCTTGCGACGCCGGCTGGTGAAGTGCGCCGCCGCCTGTGCGGGTCGGCCGGCCGCGAGCAGCGCCTCGCCCTGCTGATCGGGCGTGCGCCAGAGATTCGACCAGACGCCGGCGACTGCCGGCGCACTCACCAGACACCCGAGCACCATCAGCGCAGCTCCCCGACGCTTCACGTCCACCCCCGACGGGCGAGCAGCGCCCCGAGCAGCACGATCAACGGCAACAGCCACACGCCGTCGTTGAGCCAGCTCGACAAGTGGACTTGCGGTGCGGCATGGGCTCCGGGGAGGGCGCGCAGGCCATCGGCGTGCAGCGCGGCGATCAGCTGCGGCAGCTGATCGAGTCGGACGAATTCCCCGCCGCCGGCCTCGGCGATGCGCTGCAGCACGGCCGGATGCAGTCGACTGATCAGCACTTTGCCATCCGCGCCGCTGCGAAATCCGCCGGTGGCGCGCGGTGTTGGTGCACCGGTCGTGGTACCGACACCGACCACGTTGACCGTGATGCCCGCGGCGCGCAGGCGTGCGGCCGCCTGGATCGCGCGGGCCGGGTCGTGCACCGAGTCCATCAGGACGATGACCTGCCGGTCGTTGCCCGCCCAGGCGTGCAGCAGGCGCGCGGCGGCGCCGAGCGCCGGGGCGAGTCGCGCGCCATGTTCAGGCATCAGCTGCGGCGAGAGCGCCCGGTTGAGATTGCGCACCGTCGCGCCGTCGGCGGTGAGCGGCGCGACGGTGTACGCTTCCCCAGCGAAGGCAACGAGTCCGACACGCGCATCGTGCGCGGCTGCGAGCAGGTTATCGACGGCGAAGCGGGCCTGCGCGGCCCGATTCGGGGGCACATCGGTCGCCTCCATGGACGGTGAGAGTTGTACGGCGAGCACCCAGGCGGCCGGCAGGCGGTATGCGGCGGTGACTTGCCGTTGCCAACTCGGGCCGGCGAGCGCCACCACACCGAGCGTCCACAGCGCGCCGATCAGCGGCCAGGGGGAGCGGGCGCGCGTGCCGCTGCCCTCCAGTCGCAGCAGCGCGAGCAGGTCCGCGTCCACCAGCCGTGGCCAGGCGCCGGTGCGCGCGCGCCGGCGCGTCAGCCACAGCGCGAGCGCCCACATCGGCGGCAGCGCGGCGAGCGCCCAGGGATGCAGGAAATGCAGGGCGCGCGGCATGCTCAGGTCCGCTCCGTCATGCGCCAGGCGGCCGGAATGCTCAACAGCAGCGCGAGTGCGAGCGGCACGCCGAACCACTCGCTCGCCGGGCGCAGCCAGCGCCGATCGCCCGCGACCGGCTCGAGCCGATCGATCTGCCGGTACACGGCGCGCAACGCGCCCTGATCGGTGGCGCGGAAGTAGCGCCCGCCGCTGATGCGGGCAATTTTCTGCAACAGCTTCTGATCCAGATCGGTGTTGCCGGTGACGCCGAAGAACGACTGGCGCACCGCGGCGCCGACCCCGATGGTGTCGATGCGCAGCCCGGTTTCGGCCGCGAGCCGGGCGGCCTCGAGCGGCGGCATCACGCCGGTGTTGTTGCCCCCGTCGGTGAGCAGAATCAACAGCGGCTGGCGGTGAGCGTGTGCGCCGCGATCATCCTGGCGCAACGTCTTGATCGCCAGTCCGATGGCGTCGCCGATCGCAGTCTGCGGCCCGGCGATGCCGACCATGGCCTCGTCGAGAAAACGGTGCACGGTGCCCAAATCCGTGGTGAGCGGCGCCTGCAGGTAGGGGCGCGTTCCGAAGAGGATCAGTCCGACCTGATCGCCGTGCCGGCCGCTGACGAAACGGCCGGCGACCTGCTGGACCACTTGCAACCGGCTCTGCCGGCCCCCCATGTCCTCCGTGGCCATGGAGCCGGAGCAGTCGATCGCGAGGATGATCTGGCGACCCTCGGTGTGCACCGGAAGGGGTGCGCCGAGC
This sequence comes from Gammaproteobacteria bacterium, assembly GCA_027315105.1. Lineage (GTDB taxonomy): Bacteria > Pseudomonadota > Gammaproteobacteria > Steroidobacterales > Steroidobacteraceae > FEN-1191. The sequence continues at coordinate 46 of DAHUYP010000032.1, read as the reverse complement.
CATTGCGGACGCATCGCCGCGAGGATCAGCAGCAGCCAGATGCTGC
>DAHUYP010000019.1 GCA_027315105.1 Gammaproteobacteria bacterium | reverse complement strand
GGCGGGCGCGGCGGCGAGCGGTCCGCGCGCCGGGCGCTCGACGGCTCGATGGCGCAGCCCGGCCGCGCATCGCCTGCCCGCAGGCCGGCCGCGGCCTCGCGCAGACTGGCGGCGCCATAGGCCTCCGCGTGTCCGCTCAGGGCGACCTCCTCGCCATTCGCGGCCGGCACGATCAACGCGTGCCCGGCCGCGCCGGCGTGCAGCGCCGCCAGGAACAGGCCGCCGACCGGTTTGAGCTCGCCGGCCAACCCCAGCTCGCCGTAGCACTCGAAAACTCGGGCGCACGGCGGCAGCTGCCCGCTTGCCATCAACAGCCCGAGCGCGATCGGCAGGTCGAAGCGGCCGCCGTGCTTGGACAATTCGACCGGCGCCAGATTGACCGTGATACGACCGGCCGGAAACGCATAGCCGGAGTTCAGCAGTGCGGCGCGCACGCGCTCGCGGCTCTCGCGCACCACCGGCGCAGGCAGCCCCACGATGGTGAAATTCGGCAGTCCGCCGCCGACATGCAGTTCCACGTGCACCAGCGGCGCCGCCAGGCCGAGCTCGGCGCGGCTCAGGATTCGCGCCAGGCCCATCGCGCACGCCCGTGCCGACGGCTAGTCCGAGACCGGAGGGATCGTCTCCTCGAACTCTTTCAGGCGCCGCTCCAGCGTCGCGAGGCGCTGCTCCAGTTCGTCGATGCGCGCCCGTGCTCGTTCGAGCACCTTGGCCTGCACTTCGAACTCGGTGCGCGTGGTCAGGTCGAGCTTGCCGAGGCCGGACTGCAGCACGGCGCGGAAGTTGCTCTCGATATCGCGTCGCATGGCGCGCGCCGCCTCGGGCAGCCCTTCGAAAAGGCGCTTCGCGAGCTCGTCGATATGCCGGTTTTCCATCGTTGTTCCCCTTCGCTTGCTGCACGACGCAGCCACCCGCTCGAGGCCGCTTACCCTATAATCGAGCACCAGAGAATGCTATTCGTCCAAAATGGTGCGTCGCTGCGCCTAATCCTCGGACGGAGGCCCGAATTTGCTCGCTTTCGCCCGTGGCACGGTTTCTGCACCTACGCTCCAGCGCCATTCATGGATGAAACCAAGGATACGCGCGCCGTTGGAACCACGGAATTGCGCATTCACGGCTCGATCATTGCGAAATGCACATTCATGAAGATGATCACGGCGGTCGTGCGGCCCTTCAAGCTGGACGAGCTGCGCCAGGCCATTGCGCAGCTCGGCGTTCAGGGCGTGACGGTGACGGAGGTGTACGAGGCACAATACGGGCCGCGAGCCAAAGTCGAAATCGCGGTCGATGATGCCATCGTCGAGCCGGTGCTCGAAGCCATTGCCAATATCTCCCGCACCGGCCGGGCGGGGGATGGCCGAATCCTGGTCGGAGAACTCGAGCAGGCGATTCGCATTCGCACCGGAGAAACCGGTACCGCGGCCACGTAAGATCATCGAACGGACTTGGGATAAAGAGACTGGGAGTCGGATGCGATGCACCGGGATTTGAAGATCAAGCAATACGGGCGCCGGGCGCTTCGAGTCGGCGCCGCGCCGCTCGCGGCGCTGGCGCTGGCCCTGGCCTTGTGCGCGCCGCCGGCCGCCTCGTACGCGCACGAAGCCGCGGCCGCCGATGACGCTGCCTCGAGCGCCGCGGTCGGCGAGCCGGCCCCCGGATCGACCACCGCCGCCCCCACGGCGGCCGGCCCGCCCGCCCCGACCGCCCCGATCGTCGTGCCGTTCGACCACATCAGCGCCGGCGACACGGCCTGGATGCTCACCTCCTCCGCACTGGTGCTGATGATGACCATACCGGGCCTGGCGCTGTTCTACGGCGGCATGGTGCGCAAGAAGAACGTGCTGGCGACGCTCATGCAGAGTTTCACGATTGCCTGCCTGGTGACGATGCTGTGGTGGATGGTCGGCTATTCGCTGGCGTTCACGCCGGGCAGCACCGCGTTTCTCGGCGGCCTGAACCGCGCCTTCATGAACGGTGTCGTCTACATGCACGATGCCATGAAGCTCAGCGTATCGCACCTCGGCACGACGGTCCCCGAGAGCGTGTACGCGATGTTCCAGCTGACGTTCGCGATCATCACCCCGGCGCTGATCTGCGGCTCGTTCGCGGAGCGCATGAAATTCTCGGCCATGTTGTGGTTCATGGCGCTCTGGCTGCTGGCGGTCTACTGCCCGATCGCGCACTGGGTGTGGGAGCCCTCGGGCTGGCTCAACGCGCTCGGCGTGCTCGACTTCGCCGGTGGCACCGTGGTGCACATCAATGCCGGCATCGCCGGCCTTGCCACCGCGCTGATGCTGGGCAAGCGTGAGGGCTTCGGCAAGGAGGCCATGGCACCCCACAATCTGACCTTGACCCTGATCGGCGCCTCGCTGTTGTGGGTGGGTTGGTTCGGCTTCAACGCCGGTTCGGCCGTGGCCGCCGACGGGCGCGCCGGCATGGCGTTTGCGGCCACCCAGATCGCCACCGCAGCCGCCGCGCTCGCCTGGATGTTCACGGAGTGGATCGCCAAAGGTAAGCCCAGCGTGCTCGGTATCGCCTCCGGTGCGGTGGCCGGGCTGGTCGCGATCACGCCGGCCTCGGGCTTCGTCGCCCCGAGCTCGGCGGTGATCATCGGCATCGCCGCCGGAATCATCTGCTTCATCAGCGCGACCTCGGTCAAGCGGGCCTTCGGCTACGACGACTCGCTCGACGCCTTCGGCGTGCACTGCATCGGCGGCATCGTCGGCGCGCTGCTGACCGGCGCGCTGGCGAGCAAGGACATCGGCGGCGTCGAGGGTTCGGTGCTGACGCAGTTCTGGGGTGTCGGCACGACGCTGCTCTACGGATTCATCATGAGCGTGATCATCCTCAAGCTGGTCGACGTGACCATCGGCCTGCGCGTCACCACCGACGATGAGCGCGAGGGTCTCGACCTCTCGCAGCACGGCGAGCGCATCGAGTAATCGGGCACCGCATCGATGGCGTGCGCGGCGGCCCGCCACCCTGCCGGAATGCCCGCACTGCAGCACATGCGGCGGCTGTGGCGCGGATAACACGCCCGGAGCCACGAATGTGACGCAGTTCACCCCGCGGGCGTACAGTAAGGGCCGATACTTGGCCTCGAAGTGGAGAGCAATTCGATGCGCCGTGTCACTGCGATCGCCATTCTGATCGGGCTGCCGCTGTCCGCGACCCAGGCCGACGTCTACCGCTCGGTGGACGCGCAGGGACACGTGCAGTACAGCGACACGCCCAGCCCCGGGGCCGAGCTCATTCAGGTCAGCAGCTCGCGCCCCAGCAGCACGCCGGCCAGCAATGCGCCGCCGGGCAACAGCGGCTTCTCGCCGACGAAGGTGAACGCCCAGATCCACGAGCAACTGACGAAGGAAGACCTGGCGCGCGAAGTGCATAGCGACGTCGCACAGACGCGCGCCGAGCAATGCCAGAAGGCCCAGGACGACTACCAGAAGCAGGTGCTGGCGCGCCGCATCTACACCACGGGCGCGGATGGCCAGCGCCAGTACCTCTCCGATGCCGAGGCGGACCAGCAGCGCCTCAATACCCGCCAGCAGATGGAAGATCTCTGCAAGCCGCAATAGCGGCCACGCCTGCCGGCAGCGCACGCGCCCGCCGGCACTCGCATCAACCCGCGCATTTGCCCTAAAGTCTCCGCCCTTACCGGCAGGAGAGACTGGCATGCAGGCTGGATTCATCGGACTCGGCGCCATGGGCGCGCACATGGCCCGCAATCTCGCCAAGGCGGGATATCTGCGGCGCATCTGGAATCGCACCCCGGCCCGCGCCGCCGCGCTGGCCGCGGAGCTCGGCTGCGAGCACGCCGCCGACCCGGCCGCGCTGGCCCGTGGCCTCGACGCGGTCGTCATCTGCGTGTCGGCGGATCCCGATCTGCTCGCGATCATCGACGCGATCGCGCCGGTGGTCGAGCGCGAGCAGCTGATCATCGACTGCTCCACGGTCAGCGCCGACACGGCTCGATTGGCGGCCGCCCGGCTCGGCGAGCGCCACGCGCGCTTCCTCGATGCGCCGATCAGCGGCGGCGTCGAGGGGGCCAGGGCCGGGAGCCTCGCGATCATGGTGGGCGGCGAGGCGGCCAGCGTGCAGCGCGCCATGCCGTTGCTGTCGGCCATGGGCAGCACGATCACGCATTTCGGCCCGACCGGGGCCGGTCAGGCGGCGAAGGCCACCAACCAGATCATGGTCGCCGGCATCATTCGCGCGATCGCCGAGGCGCTGGCATTCGCCGCCGCGCAGGGGCTGCCGCTCGAGCAGGTGATCGCCACCTTGAGCCGCGGCGCGGCCGCCAGCTGGTATCTGAGCAATCGCGGACCCAACATGGCGAAAGGCGATTATCCGCCGGGGTTTCGCGTGCGCCTGCACGAGAAGGATCTGAAGATCTGCCGCGCCATGGCCGCGCGCAGCGGTGTCGAGCTGCCGGTGGTGGAGGAGGTGCTGCACGATTACGCCCAGCTGATCGCGCAGGGTCACGGCGACGAGGACGTATCCTCGATCTACCGGCTGAAGTCGGCGCTGTTTCGCAACGCGCGGCCCGCGGGCTGAGTGCCGGCCCGCGCCGCGGATCGAGTATTCTTGCAGCGCATGCGCATCGATTTCACCAAGATGCACGGCCTCGGCAACGATTTCATCGTGCTCGAGCTGCCGGCCGATGCGCGCTGGCCGAGCCGCGAGCAATGGCGCGCCCTGGCCGACCGCCACACCGGCATCGGCTTCGACCAGGCGCTGGTGCTGCTGCCGCCGCGTGCCAGCGGCACGGACGTGTTCTACCGCATCATCAACGCCGACGGCAGCGAAGTGGAGCAATGCGGCAATGGCGCACGTTGCGTCGCGGCGCTGCTGCATCGGCGCGGCCGTGGCGAGGACCGTACGCTCATGCTCGACAGCGCCGGCGGCGTGGTGCGCGCGCGCGTGCTCGCCGATGGCCGCGTCTGCGTCGATATGGGGGTGCCAAATTTCGATCCGGCCGCGCTGCCGTTCGATGCACCGGTGCAGAGCCCGACCTACACCATAACCGCCGCCGGCGAGACGCTCGAGATCGGCGCGGTGTCGATCGGCAATCCGCATGCCGTACTGCGCGTCGAGGCGGTGGAGAGCGCAGCCGTGAACCGGATCGGCAGCGCGCTGCAGAGCAGCCCGCACTTTCCGCGCCAGGTCAACGTCGGCTTCATGCAGGTCGTGGATGCGGGGCGCGTGCGCCTGCGCGTCTACGAGCGCGGCGTCGGCGAGACGCTGGCCTGCGGCACCGGCGCGTGCGCCGCGGCGGTGATCGGCCGCAACCTGGGATGGCTCGGTCCGGACGTCGAGGTACGTGTGCCCGGCGGGGTGTTGAGCGTACACTGGGACGGGCCCGGCCAGCCGGTCTGGCTGACCGGGCCGGCGCAGCAGGCTTTCGAAGGGCGGGTCGAGATCTGACGGCCGCATTGGCCGCGGCGTCGCGCGGCTTCGCCGGTTCGGCAACGGGTATCGGTGGCGATCCCCAGCGGAGGGAGCAGGATGACGAGCAATCAGGTCCGCGGCATAGCGGCCGGGACGATGGAAGACCAGGCGGTCGCCCAATATCTGCAGCACAACGCCGATTTCTTCGAACGCCACCCGCAGCTGCTGGCTCGCCTGCGGCTGCAGCATCCGCGCAACGCCTCGACCGTGTCGCTGATCGAGCGCCAGGTCGAGGTGCTGCGCGAGAAATTCCAGGCCCAGGAGCAGAAGCTGGCGGAGTTCGTGCGCGTGGCGCGTGCCAACAACGTGCTGGCGGAGAAGGTACATCGCTTCACGCGCCGGCTGCTGCGTACCCAAGGGGCCGCGCAGTCGATCGCCGAGATCGAAGCCAGCCTGCGCGAGGACTTCGACACCTTTCATGCCGTGCTGGCGCTGGCGTCGGCGAGCCCGCCGCCCGCCGAAGCCGCGCCGCCGCGTTTCCTGCGTCACGTCCTCGCCGAGGATCCCGCATTTCGCAGCTTCGACGGCCTGTTCGCGGCCGGCAAACCGCGCTGCGGCCAGATCCGCGACTCGCAGCGCGAGTTCCTGTTCGGCACCGAAGCGCCGAACATCGGCTCGGTGGCGCTGATCCCGCTTGCCGGCCAGCCGCCGATGGGCCTGCTGGCCCTCGGCAGCATCGATCGGGACCGTTTCCATCCGGGCATGAGCACCGAGTTCCTGTCGCGCATGGGTGAGTTGATCGCCGACGCGCTCGCGCGCGCCTGAGATCGCGGCGGCGTGACTCCGCAGGCGATCGGGTGGCTGGCACGCTTCGAGCGTCATCTGCTGACCGAGCGGCGGCTGTCCGCCCACACCGTCGCCGGCTATCGCCGCGATCTGGCGGCGCTGCGCGATTGGTGCGAGCGCATCGGCGTGGGCGACTGGCCCGACATCGATCACCAGCACGTGCGGCGTTTCGCGGCCCGCAGCCACGCCGGCGGACTGGCCGGCCGCAGCATCCAGCGCCGGCTCGCGGCGCTGCGCAGCTTCTTCGGCTTCCTGCTGCGCGAGGGCGCCCTGGCGCGCAATCCGGCGCTCGACGTGCGCGCACCGAAGGCGGCCAAGCGCCTGCCGCACACGCTCGACGCCGATCAGATGGCCCGGCTGCTGGCCGCGCCGCCGAACGATGCGCTGGGCGCACGCGATCTTGCGCTGATGGAGCTCTTCTATTCGAGCGGCCTGCGGCTCGCCGAACTCACCGGGCTCACGATCCGCGACCTGGACCTCGACAGCGCCCAGGTGCGCGTCATCGGCAAGGGCCGCAAGGAACGCCTGGTACCGGTCGGCGCCATGGCGATCAAGGCGCTGCGGCGCTGGCTCTCGAGCCGCGCCGCGATCGCGGCGCCCGATCAGGCGGCGCTGTTCGTCGGCCGCCGCGGCCGGCCGCTCGGAGCGCGCGCCGTACAGCTGCGGGTGGCGGCGCGCGCGCGCGCGGCCGGTCTGCCGCAGCACGTGCATCCGCACCTGTTCCGCCATTCTTTCGCGACGCATCTGCTTGAATCCAGCCGCGATTTGCGCGCGGTGCAGGAACTGCTGGGGCATGCGAACATCAACACCACCCAGGTGTACACGCACCTTGATTTCCAGCACCTCGCCCGCACATACGAACAGGCTCACCCGCGCGCCAAGCGCCGCGGTTGAGCCACAGCACGCGCCTGATGAGCCACGAAAACGAGACATGAGCGAGCCTTTCGATCCCCACGCGACCACGATCCTGGCCGTCCGGCGCGACGACGCGATCGCGCTCGGGGGCGACGGCCAGGTGACCCTCGGCAACACGGTCATGAAGGCCAACGCGCGCAAGGTGCGCCGGCTGTCGAACGGCAAGGTCCTCGCCGGCTTCGCCGGCGGCACGGCCGATGCCTTCACGCTGTATGAGCGCTTCGAGGGCAAGCTGGAGAAATACGGTAACCTGACCCGCGCCGCGATCGAGCTGGCCAAGGACTGGCGCGCCGACCGCTATCTGCGCCGCCTGGAGGCGCTGCTGCTGGTCGGCGATCCGCAGAACCTGTTCGTCATCTCGGGCAACGGCGACGTCATCGAACCCGAAGTTCCCGCGGTCGCAATCGGCTCGGGAGGGCCGTACGCGCAGGCCGCAGCCCGGGCACTGTGCGAGAACACCGCGCTCGATGCGCGCTCGATCGTCGAACGCTCGCTCGGCATCGCCGCCGATATCTGCATCTACACCAATCGCAACCTCGTGATCGAGGAATTGCGCCCATGACCCCGCAGGCCATCGTCCAGGAGCTCGACAAGCACATCGTCGGCCAGGCGGCCGCCAAGCGCGCCGTGGCCATCGCGCTGCGCAACCGCTGGCGGCGCATGCAGGTCGACGGGCCGCTGCGCCAGGAGATCACGCCCAAGAACATCCTGATGATCGGCCCGACCGGCGTCGGCAAGACCGAGATCGCACGCCGCCTGGCGCGTCTGGCGCAGGCGCCGTTCGTGAAGGTCGAGGCCACCAAGTTCACCGAGGTCGGCTACGTCGGCCGCGAGGTCGATTCGATCATCAAGGAACTGGCCGACGTCGCCGTCAAGATGACTCGCGAGCAGGAGCTGGCGCGCGTGCGCGACGGCGCGCGCGAAGCCGCGCTCGAGCGGGTGCTCGACGCGCTGCTGCCGAAGCCGCGCATGATGGGCTTCTCGACCGACGAGCCGCCCCAGCCGCGTGATGCCGAGACGCGCCACAAGCTGCGCGACATGCTCGCGCGCGGGGAGATCGATGAGCGCGAGGTGGAGATCGAGGTGCGCTCGATGTCGATGGGCGTCGAGATCATGGCGCCGCCCGGCATGGAGGAGATGCAGCAGCAGCTGCAGTCGGTGCTGTCGAATCTGGGCGGCAACCGCACGCGCACCCGCCGGGTCAAGGTGCGCGAAGCGCTCAAGCTCATGCTCGAGGAGGAGGCTTCGAAGCTCGTCAACGAGGAGGAGCTCAAGGCACGCGCGCTGCAGAACGCCGAGCAGAACGGCATCGTATTCATCGACGAGATCGACAAGATCGCGCGCCGGCAGGAAACGGTGGGTGCCGACGTGTCGCGCGAAGGCGTGCAGCGCGATCTGCTGCCGCTGGTCGAAGGCTGCACGGTCAACACCAAGTACGGTTCGTTGAAGACCGATCACGTGCTGTTCATCGCCTCGGGGGCGTTTCACATGTCCAAGCCCTCCGACCTGATACCGGAGCTGCAAGGCCGCTTCCCGATCCGCGTCGAGCTCGATTCGCTCAAGGTCGAGGATTTCGTCCGCATCCTGACCGAGCCGGACGCATCGCTGACGGCGCAGTACCGGGCGCTGCTGCGCACCGAGAAGGTGTCGCTGGAATTCGCGCCGGAGGCGGTGCGGCGCATCGCCGAGATCGCGCATCAGGTCAACGAGCGCACCGAGAACATCGGCGCTCGCCGCCTGCACACGGTCATGGAGCGGTTGCTCGAGTCGGTGTCGTTCGAAGCCAGCGAGCGCGGCGACTCGGCGCTGCTCATCGACGCGCAGTACGTCGATGAGCACCTGGCGAATCTGGCCAAGGACGAGGATCTCAGCCGCTACATCCTGTAGCGCCCGGACCCGGGCCGGCGGCCTGCTGCTAGCGCTTGGTCATCGGGCTCTTGGCGGTGGTCTTCTTCTTGCCCTTGCTCGGATCCTTTGGCCTGCTCTTGCCGAAGCTGCCGCGGTAGATCTTGCCGCGACGGGTCTTGCGATCGCCTTTACCCACGTGTGCTGTACTCCTGCTCGTTGCGCGCCCTGCGAGCGCGCGGGCAGTCTAGTGATTCCGGTGGTGTGATTCCAGCCCGGCGGGGTGCGGCCGGGAGCGCGCTCTAGCGCCGCCTCGCCTGCTCGGTCACGATCAGGACCACCTTGCCTTCGGTGTGACCGGCACGGTTGCATTCCTGCGCCTCGGCCGCCTGCTCGAGCGGGAAGCTCTTGTCGATGTGGACTCGGAATCTGCCCTGTTCGGCCAGCGCCGCGACTTGCCTGAGCAGCTCGCCTTCACTCGGCCCGCCCGCCGGCCCCGGCGGGCCGGCGGCCGGACAGCGCACGTCTGCGGCAGCGCACTTGTCGGGGGTGATGTCCCTGCTCGCAACGCTGACGAAGGTGCCGCCCTTCCTGAGCGCGTTGAAGGCCGCCAGCGCGGTGCCGGCCCCCACCGTGTCGATCACCACGTCCGCGCCCCTGACCCGCTCGATCCAGTCGCCCTGCCGGTAGTCGATGACATCCGTCACTCCAATGCTCTTGAGGAACGCGGCGTGACGAGGCGTGGCGGTGCCGATGACGCGCGCGCCGCGTGCGATCGCGATCTGCGCCGCCGAGCTGCCGACGCCGCCGGCGACACCGGTGATCAGTACACGCTGTCCGTGGCCGATCCCGGCTGCATCGATGGAGCGGGCAGCCGTCGCACCGGCGACACCGATGCCGGCCGCTTGCGCGTAGGTCAGCTTGCCGGGCTTCGGCACGACGTTCGCCGCCGGCGCGATCGCATACTCGGCGTAGGCGCCGTTGAGACCATCGGTGCCGCCGCCGCGGCTGAGCATCGCGAACACCGCCTGGCCGACTCTCAGTCCCGTCACGCCGGGGCCAAGCTTGGCCACCACGCCGGCGACGTCCCTGCCGGGGACGCGCTCGCCGGATGTCTCCGGGCCCGGCGTCACCGGGGCGATGCCGATGCGCAGCTTCCAGTCCAGCGGATTGACGGCGGCCGCATAGACACGGATCAGCACCTGATCGGCGCCGGGCTCGAGCACCGGAATCGTCCGCCGCTGCAGCACTTCCGGGCCGCCGTGGCCGATCTGCACGATTGCCGTCTGCTGCGCCGGCACGACCGCGGCATCGACCGCACCCGCGGCAGCTGCGCCGGCACAGAACGCCAGGATCGCAGCCCAGCCTCTGGTCCGCGCGATGTTCGCTGCCTGTTCGGTCATGACCTGCTCCTCGTCGATGGCGGCGCATGGGCGCCGAGGGCGGGCAACTCCAGCCCGTGCGCCTGGGATTCGTAGAGATCCGCGCCCGCTGCCAGGCGCGTCATCGGCCCCGCCTCCGGCGCCGTCAGCGCTTCCGGCCGCCGGTCAGCAGCAGCACGACGCCCGCGACGACCGCGCCGGCACTCAGCCAGGTCGGAATGTCGAGCGTCGTCTCGTGCCTGATCGACAGCTCGACCGAACCGATCTTCGCCTCGTGCTCGTCCCGCGTGTAGCTGAAGCCGTGATAGATCAGTGCGAATATTCCAGCCGCGATCAGAATCAGGGCGAAAATTCTGCTGCCGCTCATGCCGCGTTCCTGTTCGACATCCGTGTGGCGGCAGTGTATCAGCGCCGTCGCGCAGCCGCCGGACCGGCGCGTAGCGCGCGATCACCGTCGTCAGGCAGACCGTGCCGGCATCAGCTGTCGTGCGTTGCCGTATTCGATGGCCTCGATGTCGGCGCGACCGAGCTCGAAGCGCTGTTCCATGGCGCGCAGTGCGCCGAGGTTCGCGTCCATGGGCTGATAGGGATAATCGCTGCCGAACAGAATCCGGTTCGGCGAGGTGAAATTCGTGAGCGCCGCCCAGGCCGCCGGGTTGGCCACACTCGCGGTGTCGAAGTGCAGGCCGCGCAAGGCCGTGCGCAGCGCGTCGGCCGACGGGCGGGCCGGGCCCGCCGGCGCCGGGCTCGCCGGCGCCTGGGTCGCCACGCGGATGATGCGTTCGGCAACGAACGGCAGCGTGCCGCCGCCGTGTGCGAAGATGAACCGGATCTCGCTCGAGTGCGCCAGTGTCCCGCTGATCAGCAGGCTCTCGATGGTCCGGGTGGTATCGGTCGGCACCTCGAAGGCGGTGGCGGGGATGCCGGGCACGAGCGTCGAACAGCAGCGCGGCGCCATCGGATGCACGTAGACGACCGCGCGGCGCCGGTTCAGCTCCTGGAACACCGGCGCGAACGCCGGATCTCCGAGATATTTGTCATCGTAGCTCGAGAGCAGCCCGACACCGTCGGCCTTGAGCACGTCGAGCCCATAGCCGATCTCGGCCAGGCTGGCGCCGACCTGCGGCAACGGCAAAGCGAGAAAGAAGCCGAAACGCCCAGGATGATCGCGCACGGTCCGCGCCATGCGCTCGTTGCACGAGCGCGCCATGCTGACCGAGCCGGCCGCGTCGCTGGCCTGCCAGATTCCGGGCTGGGTGACCGACAGCAAGGCGGTCGTCACACCGGCGCCATCCATGGCCGCGAGCGAGCCGGCCGTGGTCCACGCGGGATCGAGCGAATCGCGGCCCCACCAGCGCATGAGCTCGAGCGTGTGGAAATGGTGGTGTACGTCGATCAGGCGCCGCGGCTTGGCCTGCCCCACGGCCGGCACGAGCGGCCAGAGGCCGGGCAGGCACGCCGCCATGGCGGCGCCCAGCATGGAACGCCGCGTTTGCCGGAACCCGCGCGTCTGGCGGGCGCGCAGGCTGTCTGCTGGCATGTGGATGGCTCTGGAGCGCACGTTGCGGCACGATAAACATATCGCACGCCCGAATGCCAGCCCCGGCGCTCCGGCGTCCTGCGCCGTCCCCGGGGGGCCCGCGCCGCCAGGCGACTATCCCATGCCCAGCCGCGCCCAGCTGAACGAGCCGAGCTGGCGCTCCAGGCGATCGCGATGAATCAGGCCCCGGACGGTGCTCAGGTTGGCTGACTCGCTCTGCAACACGACCAGATGGCCGACGCGCATGCCTTCGAAGATCTCGATCAGATCGCTGATCCGCGACTCCTGCAACGTCTGCCAGTCGATTGCCGGGACGTCGAATGATGCGGTCATGACGTCGGCGACCCGCGGGAACGACCCGTCGCCGCGCGCACCGCGGTGCTGCCTGGGCAGCTGCGAGCCGCGGGCGTCCTCGGCCGTGATCAGTCCCACCACCGTACGGTCGCGCACCACCAGCATGGCGCGCACGCCGAGCCGGAACATGCCGTCGAGCACCGCCTCCAACGCGATATCCTCGACTACCGTCAGAGGCGGGTCGCTCAGAAAATCGTTCATCGCGCGCACCGCAGGATCGTTCAACTTCAGCTGCGGCAGATGCGGCCGAGTGCGCGGCGACATGGCCACGATGGACTCTCGCTGCTGCGCGAGCAGAAACGCTGGGTTCACGTCGACCTCCATTGGATGCGCCGAAGACTGTCGCATAGGTACGTCGACTGACGCGGCGCGCCGGGTGAAGTTCCGCGCCGCCATGAACTGTTCACGCCCGTTAATCGAACCGCAACTAAATCTTAATATTGCGACTGCGGCTGCGGCTGCGGCCGATTGCGCACCGGATCCACTAATGCAATGCCGGGCCGCCGTCGTCCGGGCGTTCGAGGAACTGGCCGATGATCGGATTGACCCACTCCGGGCGGCCCGTGAACGTACCGTGGTCGGTCCCGGGTAGCACGCACAGCTCCGCGTGCGGCAAGGCGTGAAATATTTGCAGCGTATGCTCCAGTGTGATCGCGTCCCGGTCGCCGGAAATCACCAGCACCGGCTGCTCGATCTTCGACAGCAGCGCGGGATTGAGCTCTTCCCCGGTCGGCGAGCTGAGCCAGAGCTGGGCGAGTTTTTCATCGACCGTTATGGGCCGCTTGGTCTGCGCGGCACGCAGCGCCTGCAGCTGATCCGCGCCCAGCCCTTCCGGCGCGATATTGACGCCGCTGATCACGATCCGGCGCACCAGCTCGGGGTGCCGCACCGCGAGCATCAGCGCCAGGATGCCGCCGTCGCTGAAGCCGATGACATCGACGTGCCGCAACCGCAGGAACTGCAGCAGCGCCGCCGTGTCCTGCATCATGGCTGTGTAGCTCAACGGCCCGGGAACGTCCGGCGTACGTCCCTGTCCCACCTGGTCGGGCGCAATGATGCGATGATGCTGCGAGAAGATACCGATCTGCCGCTCGAACGAATGCTCGCCGGAGTCGCCGCCGCCGTGCAGCAGCAGCAGCGTCGAGCCGCTACCGCCGACGGCGTAGTAGATCCTGTGTCCGTGGATCATGGCCCAATGCCAGTTCCCGGGCTGCGCGACGGCGCGCGCCTGCGACGCACCAAGAGCGCCCGTGAGCGCCAGGAGCGCGAGCACCGAAGTGACGGCGAGGCGACCCATGGCCTCAATCGGCCTGCGCCGCCAGGATCTGGTCCGCGAGCTCGCCGTAATTCTGGTCGAAATGGTGCCCGCCGCTCTTGGCGAGCACCGCGGCAGGCGGCACCGCGGCGCTCGTGCACAGGCTGTCGGCCGCTTCGTCTTCGCCGTAGATGCACTGCAGGCGAATATCGGCGAGCTTCTGCATCTCGGGTGCGATCGGCACGCCAGCGCGGCTCTGTATGTGGAGCCAGCCGGTCGGCTCGACTTCGAACGCGGTGCTGCGCTCCGGCGACAGCAGCGTCAGCAGGCCGACGTCGGCCCGCAGATCGGGCGGCAGGCGGCTGACCAGGAACGGCAGCACGTCGGCGCCGAACGAGAAGCCGATCAGAACGACCTTCTGCTGCCGCCACCGCTGCTGGTAATGGCGAATGATCCGGCCCAGGTCGCGCGCGGCGTCGGCCGGTGATTTCTCGCGCCAGAAGTAGCGCAGCACGTCGACTCCGACCACGCTCATGCCCTTGGACGCAAGCACGTCGGCCAGCGTTCGATCCAGGTCGCGCCAGCCGCCGTCGCCGGAATACAGGATTGCGAACGCAGCGCCGCTGGGCGCCGGCGCCGGCACTTCCACCAGCGGCAGATCCGCCACGTCGCTGCGCATCCGCTCGGCCTCGAGGCTTTCGAGGGCGCTCTCATAGGCGGCGAACACCGAGCTGCCCGCGACTACCGTTCCCGCCGCATCGCCCGCGATCGCCGTCACGAACCGGCGTGCCGCCGGTGCCGCCTGCCGATCCAGCAGTATTCGCGCCGGCACATTGCCGCCGAGCGGCTCGGGCCTGATGCTCTGGCCCTCGGCCGTGCGGGCCGCTGCCGGGTGATCGCACAGCGGCCGGCGCAGCTTGATCTCGGCCTGCGGATCGATCGCGACCACCGCACGGAACGACAGCGGCGGGGCCTGCAATTGCGACAGGTACGCCAGCGTGCCGCCGACGTCGTACCCCAGCAGCACCGGCTCCAGATACTGCGCGGCATTCGCGGCCCGCTGCCGCGTGCGGCTGTCGTACTCGAGCTGGCCCGGCAGGAAGACGCAATCGCCGGACGCCGCGTTCTCCCAGCTCAGGAATCGCGGTGTATCGATGCCGACCACCAGCCGGCCGGCGCGCGCAAGATTGCGCGCCGCGTCCTCTTCCGCCGCGCCCCAGCCGCGGTCGCCGGAGAACAGGTAGACGAAACCGGAGCTCCGCAGCCAGGCCGGATAGACCCGTACCGGCCCGAGCGTCTCCGTGGTCTCGACGCGCGGCAGCCGCGTATGCACCAGGTAGGCCGCGGTGACGAGCAGCGCGACGATGGCGGCGGCGGCCGCCCATCTGATCAGCGAAACTTCGCCAGCGTCGTCGCCAGCGCCCGCGGGCCAGGATTGAGCTTGGCGTAGGCCAGCCGGTTCAGCGGCACCTCGCTGGTGCCGTTGAGCGCATGGAACTCGGGCTGTCCGCTGCCGATGTAGAGCAGTCCGGTCAGATATTCGCCCTGCTTGAGGCGCTGCTGGATCGTCTCCAGTGCGACCGCGCGATCGGTGGCGTCGTAGGCCGGCTCGATCTTGCGCAGCAGGATGCGGCTGCCATCGTGCATGGTCACCGACTGCGTCTCGCCTTCGCCGTATGCGACCGCGATCTGCGGCGCCGGCGGCACGAAGTCGGCGTGCACCACCTCTTCATAGTGTTCGCGCGCGTAGGCGTAGCTGCGCGTCGAGCCGTCGTGGTCGTTGAAGGTCACGCACGGCGAAATCACGTCGATCAGCGCGAAACCCCGATGGTGCATCGCCGCCTGCAGCAAGGGCACGAGCTGGGCCTTGTCGCCCGAAAAGCTGCGTGCGACGAACGAGGCGCCGAGCGTGATGGCCAGCTGCACCGGGTCGATCGGCGGCTGCTTGTTGGTCTCGCCCCGCTTGGCCTTGCTGCCGACGTCGGCCGAGGCCGAGAACTGTCCCTTCGTGAGGCCATAGACGCCGTTGTTCTCGATCACGTACACCATGTCGAGATTGCGGCGGATCGCATGGCAGAACTGCCCGAGCCCGATCGAGAGGGTGTCGCCGTCGCCGGAGACGCCGATGTAGGTCAGATCGGGATTGGCGGCATTGGCACCGGTCGCAATCGAGGGCATGCGGCCGTGCACCGAGTTGAAGCCGTGGCCGCCGCTCACGAAGTAGGCGGTGGTCTTGGATGAGCAGCCGATGCCGGAGAGCTTGACGACGTTCTGCGGCTCGAGCGCATTCGCCCAGCAGGCCTCGACGATCGCAGCGGTGATCGAGTCGTGGCCGCAGCCGGCACAGAGCGTCGAGCTCGCCCCCTCGTAGTCGCGCCGCGTCATGCCGCGCGAGTTCCTCGGCAGCTCCGGGTGCATGATGTTGGGCTTGGCCATGAATGTCATCGTCGTGTACTCCAGCCGCTGCCGGCCCGGCGCCGGGCGGCAACGGTCCTCATATCAGCTCACCAATTGCGCCGCCGGCCGCTCGGGGGTGATCACCGAGGCCACGCCCTTGAACACGTAGCTGGCCGGAATCGGCATGCCGTCGTAGTGCAGGATCGAGCGCAGGCGGGTCTTGTCGACGCCGGTCTCGGTGATCAGCAGCGAGCGCAGCTGCGCATCGCGATTCTGCTCGACCACGAAGTTGATGCGGTGCGCCTGCAGGAACTTCTCGACTTCGTCATCGAACGGAAACCCGCGCACGCGCAGGTAATTGGTGCGGATTCCCTGCGCGGCCAGCCGGGTGCGCGCCTCGCGCACCGCGCCATCGCAGCTGCCCAGCGACACGATCGCCACGTCGGTGCCCTCATCCTGCTCGATGACGGCCTTCGGCACCAGATGCGCAGCGGTGATCCATTTCTTGCGCAGCCGGTCGACCACCACCTGGTATTCCTTCGAATCCTCGGTATAGCCACCGTATTGCGTGTGGCCGGAGCCGCGGGCAAAGTAGGCCGCTCGCGGATGCATGCCGGGCAGGCTGCGCTGCGCGATGCCGTCGTTGTCGTGGTCGTAGTAGCGCCAGAAGCGCTCCATGTGCTGCAGCTGCTCGGCGTCGAGCAGCTTGCCGCGATCGGGCTGATAGCCCGGATCCCATTTGAACTCGGGGCACATCCAGTCGTTCATGCCGATGTCGAGGTCCGACAGCACCAATACCGGGGTCTGCAGGCGCTCGGCCAGATCAAAGGCCTTGGCGGCGAATTCGAAGCACTCCTCGGGGTTGGCCGGATACAGACAGACCTGGCGCGTGTCGCCGTGCGAGGCATAGGCCGCCGCCCGGATGTCGGCCTGTTGGGTACGCGTCGGCATGCCGGTCGAGGGCCCGACGCGCTGTACGTCGAACACCACCGCCGGCACTTCGGCGTAATACGCGAGCCCAAGGAACTCCTGCATGAGCGACAGCCCCGGACCGGAAGTCGCGGTGAAGGCGCGCGCACCATTCCAGCCGGCGCCGATCACCATGCCGATCGAAGCCAGCTCGTCCTCGGCCTGGATCATGAAGTAGTTCCTGCGTCCGGTCTCGGGGTCGATGCGCAGCCGCTCGCAAAAACCCTTGTACGCGTCCATGAGCGACGTCGACGGCGTGATCGGGTACCAGGCGCCGATGGTGGCGCCGGCATAGACACAGCCCAGCGCGGCGGCGGTATTGCCGTCGATGATGATCTGGCCGTCGGTCGCATTCATCTTCTCGATCCGCAGCGGCAGCGGGCAGCCGAAGCTCGCGCGCGCATGGTCGTAGCCGATCTGGATGGCCTTCATGTTGGCGTCGGCGAGCTGCGGCTTGTTGGCATAGGTCTGCGCCAGCAGCGTATGGATGACGTCGAGGTCGAGGTTGCAGAGCGCCGCCAGCACGCCCGCGTAGCAGATGTTCTTCATCAGGATGCGGGTGCGCACGCCGTCGAAATGCTCGTTGCAGAGCCGCGCGAGCGGCACCTCGAGCACGCTGATGTCGTCGCGCTTGAGCAGCGCCGGCCGCGGCCAGGTCGAGTCGTAGATCAAGTAGCCGCCCGAGGCCACCTCCTGGAGATCGCGCGCGTAGGTCTCGGCATTGAGCGCGACCATGATGTCGACCTGGCCGGCGCGCGCGCGATGTGCGTCGCGGGTCACGCGAATCTCGTACCAGGTCGGCAAGCCCTGGATGTTGGAGGGGAAGTAGTTCTTGCCGACCACCGGCACGCCGCTGCGGAAGATCGCCTTCATCAGCAGGCCGTTGGCGCTGGCCGAGCCGGTGCCGTTGACCGTGGCGATCTTGATGACGAAATCGTTTACGCGGTCTTGAGCTTTGCTGGTTGGCATGTGGAGCCCCCGTCGGCGGCTTGCGGCCAGTGGATCGTCGATTTCTGCATGTCCCACGCCGCGGTGGGACAACGCTCGGCGCACAGACCGCAGTGCACGCACAGGTTCTCGTCCTTGACCATCACGCGTCCGGTCTGCTTCAACAGCGGCGAGACGAACAGCGGCTGGGTCGCCACGAGCGCAGGCGCGCGCAGGCGCGAGCGCAGCTCCGAATCGTCGCCGCCATGCGTGATCGTCAGGCAATCGACCGGGCAGATATCGATGCAGGCGTCGCATTCGATGCAGAGCTTGGCATCGAATACCGTCTGCACGTCGCAGTTCAGGCAACGCTGTGCTTCCTGCGCCGCCTGCTCGGCATTGAAGCCCAGCTCGACTTCGATATCGAGCTTCTTGAAGCGCTCCTTGAGCGACACGTGCGGCATCAGGCGGCGCTCGAGCGCCGCGTAGTCGTTCTTGTAGGCCCACTCGTGCATGCCCATCTTGCGGCTCGAGAGCGTCACGGCGCTTGCCGGCCGATCGGTCACCGCCCGGCCGCAGCAGTAGTTGTGGATCGACAGCGCGGCCTGATGCCCCTGCTCGACCGCCCAGATGATGTTCTTCGGGCCCTGCGCGGCGTCGCCGCCGAAGAACACCTGCGGCCGCGTCGACTGAAAGGTTCGCGCGTCCACCACCGGCCGGTCCCATTGGTCGAACTCGAGGCCGATATCGCGCTCGATCCAGGGGAACGCGTTTTCCTGGCCGATGGCCAGGATCACGTCGTCGCACGGAATGGTCACCTCGCCGATCACGCGCTCGCGCGTGACGCGATCGCCGTCGAATTCGTACTCCAGCTGCTCGAACAGCATGCCCTCGAGCCGGCCGTCCTGTACCACGAACGCCTTCGGCGCGTGCTTGACCAGGATCTCGACGCTTTCCTCCTCCGCATCCTCGAGCTCCCACGACGAGGCCTTGAAGAAGCCGCGCGGCTTGCGCGCCATGACTTTGACTCTCCGGGCGCCCAGGCGCAGCGAGCTGCGGCAGCAATCCATCGCGGTATTGCCGACGCCGATGATGAGCACGCGCTTGCCGATCGAGCTGACATGGCCGAAAGCCACCGATTCGAGCCAGCTGATGCCGATATGGATGCGATCGGTCTCGTGCCGGCCCGGCAGCTCCAGTTCCCTGCCCTTGGGCGCACCCGAACCGACGAACACGGCGTCATAGCCGCCGCCGTCGAGCAGTGCGCGCAGGCTCGCAATCGGTGAATCCAGGCGCAGCGCCACGCCCATGTCGACGATCATGCCGATCTCTTCGTCGAGTACGTTCTGCGGCAGCCGGAAGGATGGGATGTTGCTGCGCATCAGCCCGCCCGGCACGGCGTGCCGCTCGAATATCGTGACCTCGTAGCCCAGCGGCACCAGATCGTTCGCCACCGTCAACGACGCCGGACCGGCGCCGACGCAGGCGATGCGTTTGCCGTTCTTGAGCGCCGGCGCGCGCGGCAGGAGTCCGTCGAGCGCTCCCTTGAGGTCCGAGGCCACGCGCTTGAGACGGCAGATCGCGACCGGTTTATCCTCGACGCGGCCGCGGCGGCAGGCCGGCTCGCAGGGCCGATCGCAAACCCGGCCGAGGATGCCCGGAAAGACGTTGGACTGCCGGTTCAGCAGGTAGGCATCGGTGTAGCGCTGCTGCGCAATCAGTCGGATATATTCCGGTACGTCGGTGTGTGCCGGACAGGCCCACTGACAGTCGACCACGCGATGGTAATAATCAGGGTTCGAAGTATCGCTCGAACTCATAGCAGCCAGCTCCAGATCACTCTGTATAACAAATCAACTGCCGGGAAGCGAATCAGTAATGGCCGAAGTTTCGGTGACCGAAATCAAGTTGCGACAGCGATCACGGCTGCTCGAAGTGAGCTTCGAGGACGGCAGTCGCTTCGAGCTGCCGTTCGAATATCTGCGCGTGCATTCCCCATCGGCGGAAGTACAGGGCCATGGGCACGGCCCGCCGCTGCTCGTGCTCGGCAAGCAGAACGTCGGCATCCGCGCGGTCGAACCGATTGGACAATATGCGATCCGGCTGGTGTTCGATGACGGGCACGACACCGGCCTGTTCACCTGGAAGTATCTGCACGAGCTCGGCTCGCAGCGCGAA
This sequence comes from Gammaproteobacteria bacterium, assembly GCA_027315105.1. Classification (GTDB taxonomy): domain Bacteria; phylum Pseudomonadota; class Gammaproteobacteria; order Steroidobacterales; family Steroidobacteraceae; genus FEN-1191. The sequence goes on along the minus strand of DAHUYP010000019.1, from coordinate 14,747 downwards.
CGCAAGTGGTCGGAATATCTCGCCCGCGCAGCGAGCGCGGGCCACTCGCGGCAGCGTTGAGGGCCGGCTCGCCGGCTGCTCGATCGACGTGCGCCAGCGGCGCCGCGCAGGCCGCGATCGGGTCGCCGGAAAAAGAAAGGCCGGGCGATAATCGCCCGGCCAAATCTTCACAAGACCCCCACTCGGTTGAGCCCTTTGGGCCATCAACCGGATGGCGATTCTCAACGAACTGCCGCCGGATTGCCAGCGATTTTGAATGAATCTAGATACGCTCATGCGCACCGGAAGTTCGAGATATATCAGGGGCTTCAAACCCCGGCCCTGCATAGCCAGGCAGTCCGTTACGATTCGGCCCGGCGCCTCCTCCGGCCCGCCGCCCGGCGGCATGCCGCATGCTATCGGGCTCTGACATAAATAGAATGCCGGTTTCGGCGGCGATGGTATCCAGATGACCGATAACGGCCCCCCGACCACGGATTTCGGCTTTCAGGAAGTACCCTGGAAGGAAAAAGCCCGGCGCGTGCGCGCGGTTTTCGACTCCGTGGCCGATCGCTACGACCTGATGAACGACCTGATGTCCGGCGGTGCGCACCGTCTATGGAAGCGATTCGCGCTCGCCCTGACCGGCCTGTCGGAGGGCGCTCGAGCGCTCGATATCGCAGGCGGCACCGGCGACCTCGCCGCCGGGCTCGCGCGCCAGGTCGGTCGCTCGGGGCTGGTCGTGCTGTCCGACATCAACGCCAACATGCTCCAGCACGGCCGCGACCGCCTGACGGATCAGGCGCTGGTATCGAACGTGGAATACGTGCGGGCCAACGCCGAACGGCTACCGTTCGCCGACGCCAGCTTCGACTGCGTCACCATCGGCTTCGGCCTGCGAAACGTGACCGACAAGGCGGCCGCGCTGGCCGACATGCGGCGCGTGCTCAAGAGCGGCGGACAGCTGCTGGTGCTCGAGTTCTCGACGCCGGTCGTGCCGGCGCTGCGCCGCGTATACGATCTGTATTCCTTCAATGTCCTGCCATGGCTCGGGCGCACCGTTGCCGGCGACGCCGAGAGCTACCGCTACCTGGCCGAATCCATCCGGCGCCATCCCGATCAGGAGACGCTGCTCGGCATGATGCAGGCCGCCGGACTCGGCCATTGCCGCTATCACAACCTGACGGGGGGTATCGTGGCCCTGCATCGCGGCTACCGGTGCTGACCGTGGCGGCCGCGACCGACCTGGTGCTGGAACTGCTGCTCGACAAGGCCGTGGCGCAGGCGCGCAGCGACTCGCCGCGGGCCGCGGCGCTGCTCACCGCGCTCGGCGGACGCCGGCTCGCGATCGCGGTCAGCGGCACATCCTGGTCCACGGTGGTCGAATGCTCGGGCCAGGGACTCCGGCTGATTCGCCCCGCCGGCGACGCCGACGCCAGGATCATCGGCGCGCCGCTGTCGCTGCTCGCGCTCGCCGGCGCGCAGGCGCAGGCGGTCATCCGGCGCGGCGACGTGCGCATCGAGGGCGACGCCGAGCTCGCGCAGCAGTTTCGCGAGCTCGCGTTGCTGCTGCGGCCGGACCTGGAAGCCGCCATGGCGCGGCTGCTCGGGCGCAGCGCCGCGCACCTCGCGATGCGCGCCATGCGCGGCGCGCTCGACTGGTCGCGCGCCGCGGCCTGGAGCTCGGTGCTGAACGTCTCCGAGTACCTGGCCCACGAGAGCGGCGATCTCGTCTCGCGTGCCGAGGCCGAGCATTTCCTGCGCGGAGTCGAGGCGCTGCGCGAGCAGCTCGATCGAGCCGCTGCCCGGCTGCAGCATCTGGAGCAGCGCGCCCTGATCCTGGCCGGCGGCACGGGACCGGCCTGATGCGCCCACGCGTACTCGTCAGACTGATACGCATTCAGCGCGTCCTGGTCCGGCACCGGCTCGACGATTTCGTGCGCGCGACCCATCTGTATCGGCCGCTGCGGTTCGTGTACCTGATCTCGCCGTGGACCTGGTTCCAGCGGCGCTCGAGCCTGACGCGCGCCCAACGCCTGCGTTTGGCCCTCGAGGAGCTCGGTCCGATCTTCGTCAAGTTCGGCCAGGCCCTGTCCACGCGGCGCGATCTGCTGCCGGACGACATCGCCGACGAGCTGGCCAGGCTGCAGGACAATGTGCCGCCGTTTCCGGGCACCATCGCCCGCGCGATGATCGAGCGCTCCTACGGCGCACCGCTCGAGAGCCGGCTGCGCGCCTTCGAGGAGGCGCCTCTGGCGGCGGCGTCGATTGCGCAGGTGCACGCGGCGCAGCTGCAGGACGGGCGCGAGGTCATCGTCAAGGTGCTGCGGCCCGGCATGAAGGCCATGATCGCACTCGACATCGAGGTGCTCTACACCATTGCCGGCATGGCCGAGCGCTGGTGGGGCGAAAGCCGCCGCCTCAAACCGCTCGAGATCGTGCGCGAATACGAGAAGACCATACTCGACGAGCTCGATCTGCTGCGCGAGGCGGCCAACGCCTCGCAGCTGAAGCGCAATTTCTTCGGCTCGCCGCTGCTGTACGTGCCGGAGATACACTGGGACTATTGCCGCACCGACGTGCTGGTGATGGAGCGCATCCGCGGCGTGCCGATCGGTGATCTGGCGCGCTTGCGCGAGCTGGGCACCGATTTCCGGCGGCTGGCCGAAAGCGGCGTCGAGATCTTCTTCACCCAGGTGTTCCGGCACAACTTCTTCCACGCCGACATGCATCCGGGGAACATCTTCGTGCTGCTGGAGAATCCGGCGCAGCCGCGCTATGCGGCGGTGGATTTCGGCATCGTCGGCACGCTAGACCTGCGCGATCAGCGCTACCTGGCGGAGAACTTCCTGGCGGTATTCGACCGCGACTATCGGCGCGTCGCGACCCTGCACGTCCGGTCCGGCTGGGTTCCGGCCGACACGCGCATCGACGAGATGGAATCGGCCGTACGCACGATCTGCGAGCCGATCTTCGATCGACCGCTCAAGCAGATTTCCTTCGGCACGGTGCTGCTGCGGCTGTTCGAGGCGCTGCGGCGCTTCAACGGCCAGATCCAGCCGCAGCTGCTGCTGTTGCAGAAGACGCTGCTCAACGTCGAAGGCCTCGGACGCCAGCTGTACCCGGATCTGGATATCTGGCAGACCGCCAGCCCGGTGCTGCGGCGCTGGATGCGCGAGCGCGTGCGGCCGCGCACGGTGATGCGCGAGCTGCGCCGCAGCTGGCCCGACGCGATCGAGATTCTCAAGGCCCTGCCGCCGCTGGCCGCGCGCGCGCTGGAGCAGGCGCAGGATGGCCGGCTGCGGCTGCGCCACGATACGCGCGCGCTCGACCGGCTGCGCGTCGAGCTGCTCGAGCAGGCCTGGCGCCGCGATCGAATCCTGATCGGCGCCGCACTGGCGCTCGGCGCCATGCTCTGGTTCGCGGGCAGGCTCGAGCACCCCTGGATCGGCGCGGCGCTCGCGGCCGCGGGGCTGGTCTGCTGGCTGTCGGCGCGGCGGCCGCGCCGGCGCGCCGGCCGCCCGGACTGGCACTAGGCCCGGCGCAGGTGCTATGGCGCGGGGCTCGCAGCCGCCGAGTCCGGTTTCGGCTCGATCCACAAGGCCCTGGCGCGCGCGCAGAGATCGCCGTCTTCGTCGAACAGCGCCGTGCCGACGTCGTACTTGCGGCCGCTGACTGCGATCCTCCAGCCGATCAGGATGCACGGCTCATCGATATGCACGCAGCGATCGATGTGCGAGGTGAATTCCCCCAGCAGCATCGGCATGGCGTCGCCGCGGGCCGCGAAGTAGCCGGGGCAGTCGAGCGCTGCGCTCATGAATTCGGGCCGCACCTTGCCGTTGCCCGCCGACAGGGAAGCGTCGGGGACCCAGGTCGCAGCCACCAGGCCGCGCCCGCTACCGCGCCCGCCGAGCTCGCCGGCGAAGATGCGCAGCCCGTCGCCGCGCGCCCGGTCGGGCCCGCAGACGAAGCATGCCGGAAAGGCGTGGCGGGTGAAGCCGACGTAGTGGCGCGACGCCTCGAGCGCCTGCAGATAATCCGGCGGCTGCGGGACCGCGAGCTCGAAGGCCACCGGCTGCGCGCGCGCCAGGATCAGGCCGTCGTGCGCCAGCTCGAGTGCACCGGCCTCGCCCGCCATGACTTCCAGCGGCACCCGCAGCGGAATCGGCCGCTCGAGCCGGACTCGCAGCAGGTCGGCCGAGAACCGCGACAGCAGTCCGGCCAGATAGCCGCCGTTGGCGCAGCCGGGCGGGCCACAGAAGCGTTGATCGACCGTGAGACTCGGCATGGCATGACCTCCGCAGGCGGCGTTCCGCTGCCGTCGCGCATCAGGCGGGGCGCCGCGGCACGGCCACGGTAACGCCGAGCCGGACGCGGCAGCAACCACCCGCTCGCAGCCGCAGCGGCCGCCGCGGGCGCCGGCCCGCGCTCATCGGCGCGGCGGCCGCAGCGCGGCAAGCCACCGCTGCGGGGATTCCCCGCGTTCCAGCACTTCCACCAGCGCCGAGCCCACGACCACCCCGTCGACCAGGCCGCGCAGCGCCTCGACCTGCTCGGCGCTGCGAATGCCGAAGCCGGCGCAGACCGGCACCGCCGCCGCGGCGCGCACGCGTTCGAGGTAGTCGGCGATCTCCTTCGGCGCCGTCACGCTCTTGCCGGTCGTGCCGGTCATGGTCACCGCATAGACGAAGCCCTGGCTCGCGCCGGCCACGCGCGCCAGCCGCTCAGGCGGCGTCACCGGCGTCACCATCTGCACCAGCGCCAGGCCGTGCGGCGCGAGTGCGGCGCGAAAGTCATCGCTCTCGTCGAACGGCAGATCCGGGACGATGAACCCGCAGACGCGGCAGCGCGCGGCATCGGCCGCCAGTCGCGCCAGGCCGTAGGCAAGCAGCGGATTCAGATAACTCATCAGCAGCAGCGGGGTATCCAGCAATGGCAGCGCCGCGAGCTCGCTCAGGATCCACTCCAGGCTCACGCCGGCACGCAGCGCCTGCTCGCTGGCGCGCTGGATGGTGACGCCGTCTGCCATGGGATCGGTGAACGGCACGCCGATCTCGACCACGTCGGCCGCGCTCGCGATCGCCGTCAGATCCTCGCGAAAGCGCTCACGACTCGGAAAACCGGCGGTCAGGAAGGCCACCAGCGCCGGCTGGCCGTTCTTGGCCGCCTCGCGCAGTGCGGCCACGATGCTCTCGCGCGGCAGTGTGCGCGCCGTGCGCGGCGCCACCTCGCTCATCGCTGTGCCTCATCCGGTTGTGCCAGCAACGTCTGCGACAGGGTCGGCATGTCCTTGTCGCCGCGCCCCGAAAGACCGACCAGCACGCGCGCGCCGGCGTGGGTCGCCGCCCAGCGGCGCGCACCAGCGAGCGCATGCGCGCTTTCGAGCGCCGGCAGAATACCCTCGAGCCGGCAACACTCGCGCACCGCCTCGAGCGCTTCGCCGTCGTCCACGGTCTCGTAGCGCACGCGACCGATCGACGCCAGCAGCGCATGCTCCGGACCGACCCCGGGATAGTCCAGGCCGGCCGAGATCGAGTGCGTCTCCTGGATCTGGCCATGCCGATCCTGCAGCAGCAGCGAATAACTGCCGTGCAGCACCCCGGGACGGCCGTAGACCACGGTCGCGGCGTTCTCGCCCAGAGCCGCGCCGCGCCCGCCCGCCTCCACCCCGATGATGTCGACGCCGGCATCGCCCAGGAAGGCGTGAAACAGTCCGATCGAATTGGAGCCGCCGCCGACGCAGGCGATCAGCGCATCGGGCAGCGCGCCGGCGCGCTCGAGCATCTGCGCGCGCGCCTCACGGCCGATGACCGCCTGCAGCTCGCGCACGATATACGGGTAAGGATGGCCGCCGACCGCCGACCCCAGCAGATAGTAGGTGCCCGTCGGGTCCGCGACCCAGTCGCGCAGCGCTTCGTCGATCGCGGCGCGCAACGTGCGATCGCCGCTGTTGACCGCCACCACCTTGGCACCGAGCAGTCTCATGCGGCCGACATTCGGCGCCTGGCGCTCCATGTCGAGCGCACCCATGTACACGGTGCACGGCAAGCCGACGCGGGCGCACGCGGCCGCGCAGGCGACGCCGTGCTGCCCCGCCCCGGTCTCGGCCACGATGCGGCGCGCGCCGAGCCGGCGCGCGAGCATCGCCTGGCCGAGGGCGTTGTTGATCTTGTGTGCGCCGGTGTGCGCGAGATCCTCGCGCTTGAGCCACACCTGCGCGCCCCATCGCCTCGACAGATGCGGCGCCGGACTGAGCGCCGTCGGACGGCCCACCCAGTCGCGCAGCTCCTGGTTCAGCTCGGCCTGAAACGCGGCGTCGGCCAGCCAGCGCCGCGCGCCGCGCTCGAGCCGCTCGTGCGCGGGGATCAGCGTCTCGGGCACGTAGCGGCCGCCAAACGGCCCATAGCGGCCGCGCTCGTCCGGATAACGTCCGGCCAGCACGTCGGCCAGTGCGCGCTCGCGCTCAGCGGCGGTATCGATTGCGTTCATGAGTCATCCCGCGTGATGCCGCTCGCGCGGCTGAGACGAATTCGGCGATCTTGTCGGCGCTCTTGTGTCCGGGCGCCGATTCGACGCCGCTCGACACATCGACTCCATGGGGCCGCACTGCGTGGATGGCCGCGGCGACATTGCGCGCATGCAGGCCGCCGGCCAGTATCAGCTCGCTCGAGCGTGCCAGCTCGCTCGCCTGCCGCCAGTCGGCGGTGCTGCCGCTGCCGCTGCGCGGCCCTTCGAACAGCAACCGGCGCGGCAGGTGTTCGGGCAGTGCCGGGCCCGGGCGCAGCACCGGCAATCGTGCCAGGGTCTCGGGCAGGCGCAAGCCGGCGAAATCCTCCAGGTCGCTCTGCAGCGCGTCCGGCTCGAACTGGCGCACGATCTCGTCCACCAGCGTCTGCGGCGGGTGCAGGGTCACGGCGATCAAGCTTGCGCGGCCGCGGGCGCCGCGCGCAAGCCGCGCCGCCTGCGCGGGCTCGAGCCGGCGCACCGAGGGCGCAAAGACGAAGCCGAGCGCATCGACCTCGGCGTCCAAGGCCGCCGAGATCGCCTCGGCACTCGTCATGCCGCAGATCTTGATCCATATCGATGCCTCGGTCATGCGCGCTCCCGGCCCTACGCCGGCCGTCGCTGCTCTCCGGGAGCCGCGGGCGGCGCGCCGGCGCCGCTGCCGCCCGCAGCACCGCGGCCGGCAGCGAGCATCGAGCGCACCAGCCCGGCCGGATCGACGCTCTGCATCAGCGCACCGCCGACCAGCGCCAGGTCATAGCCGGCCGCGGCCAGGCGCGCGGCATCGCGCTCGCTCGCCACGCCGCTCTCGGCCACGTGCGGCACGCCGGGCGGCAACAGCGCCGCCAGCGCCTCCAGGCGCCCGGGCACGACCTCGAGCGTGGCCAGGTCGCGGCTGTTGACGCCGACCAGCAGCGATGCCCTCTGCCCGTACCGGCGCACCAGCTCGCCGGCGAGCGCCAGGTCCGCGGCGTCGAAGGTTTCGAGCAGCATGAACAGGCCGAGCTCGGCGGCACATTCGATCAGCGCCTCGAGTTCGGTGCGCGCCAGCATCCGCAGGATCAGCAGCACTCCGCCGGCGCCGGACAGCCGCGCCTCGTACACCTGGTATGGGTCGACGAGAAAGTCCTTGCGCATGACCGGCGCGCGTCCGCCGAGCGCCTGCGCCGCCCGCGCCAGGTGCGCCAGTGAGCCATCGAAGCGGCTCGGCTCGGTCAGCACCGAGATGGCCGCGGCACCGGCCGCGGCGTACTGCACCACCCGTGCGCCGACGTCCTCGCGGCCGTGCTCGAGCCGGCCGAGCGCCGGCGAGCGCAGCTTGACCTCGGCGATCAGGTCGAAACCCAGTCCGGACGGCAGCAGGCGCGGGGCCGGGGCCAGCGCGCGCGCCTGGGCGCGCAGCTCGCCGTCAGGCTGCCGTGCGCGCGCGCGCGCCACGCGTTCGCGGCTCGAGCGCGCCATCGACGCGAGGAAATCGGCGCTCATGCGCACCCCGTGCGGCGCTTTTCATCCGCGCTGAAGCGCTGCAGACGCGCCAACAGCCCGGCGGCCGCGCCGCTGTCGAGGGTGTGCGCGGCGCGCGCTGCCGCCAGCCGCGGCGACGGCTCGCGGCCGGTGAGCTCGAGTGCCAGCGCGGTTCCGAGTAACAGCGCATCGCGGTGCGCACCGCGCGCCTCGCCGGCCAGCGCGCGCTGCAGCTCGCGCGCATTGAAGGCGGCGTCGCCGCCCGCCAGCTCGGCGGCCTCGCAGCCGGGCAATCCGAAGTCAGCGGCGCTGCGTTGCTCGCGGCGCACCCCGGACGCGCCGACATCGAACAGCGTGAACGGCCCCACCGGTGTCGGCTCATCCCAGCCCTGCGCGCCATGCACGACGAACGCGCGCTTGATGCCGCTGCCCATCAGCGCGCGCGCCATCAGCTCCGCCGTGGCGAGATCGAAGACGCCGATCAGCAGATACGGCGGCGCGGCCGGATTGCTCAACGGCCCCAGGATGTTGAACACCGTGCGCACCCCGAGCGCGCTGCGCACCGCGGCGATGTTCCTGGTGGCCGGGTGGTAATAGGGCGCGAACAGGAACGTGAAATTGAGCTGCGCGAAGCAGCGGCCGGCTGCCGCCTCCTCGAGCGGCAGCGGCAATCCCAGCGCCTGCAGCACGTCGGCGCTGCCGGTGCGGCTCGAGATCGAGCGATTGCCATGCTTGATGACGGCCAGCCCCGAGGCGGCCGCCAGCAGCGCGGCGCCGGTGGACAGGTTCAGGCTGCCGGAGCGATCGCCGCCGGTGCCGACGATGTCGACCGCGTCGGCTGCGTCCGGCAGCTCGGGCCTGCGCGCCAGCGCGCGCATCGAGCGCGCGAATCCGCGCAGCTCATCGGCCGTGACGCCCTTGGCGCGCAACGCCGCGAGCAATGCCCCGGCCAGGGCCGGCGACAGGTCCTCCGCGGTGAGCGCCGTCAGCAACTCGCCGGCCTCGGCTTCCTGCAGGTGCTGGCCCTCGAGCAGGCGCTCGAGCGCGGCGCGCAGGAACGGCGGTTCGCTCATGATCCGGCCGCCATGCGCGCGCGCTCGCCGCCGGCGAGGCGCAGGAAGTTGCCGATCAGCGCCGGCCCATCCGGCGTCAGCACGCTCTCCGGATGGAACTGCACGCCCTCGACCGTCCAGCGGCGATGCCGTACGGCCATGATCTCGCCTTCGGCGGTGCGCGCGCTCACCTCCAGATCGGCCGGTATCGACTGCGGCTCGGCGATCAACGAGTGGTAGCGGCCGACCTCGCACGGCAGCGCGATCGCATCGAACAGGCCGCGGCGATCGTGCTCGATCGATGAAGTCTTGCCGTGCATGAGCCGCGGCGCGCGCACCACCTTGCCGCCGAAGGCCTCGACGATCGCTTGATGCCCGAGGCAGACCCCGAATACCGGGATGCGGCCGGCGAACGCGCGGATCATCTCGATCGACACCCCGGCCTGCCGCGGCGTGCCGGGCCCGGGGGAGATGCACAGATGCGTCGGCTCGAGCGCGCGCGCCTCAGCGACGCCGATGGCGTCGTTGCGATAGACGCGCACGTCGGCGCCGAGCACCAGGAACGCCTGCACCAGGTTGTAGGTGAAGGAATCGTAGTTGTCGATCAGCAGCAGGCGTGCGCTCACAGCCCCTCCTGTGCGAGCTCGAGTGCCCCGACCAGGGCCGCGCTCTTGGCGAGAATCTCATCGTGCTCGGCCACGGGGACGCTGTCGGCAACCACGCCGGCACCGGCCTGATAGCTGTACTCCTCGCCGTGAAACACCAGCGTGCGGATGGTGATGGCCTGATCCATGTCGCCCTGCGCGCCGAAGTAGCCGACCGTGCCGCCGTACAGTCCGCGCCGCACCGGCTCGAGCTCCTCGATGATCTCCATCGCGCGCACCTTGGGCGCCCCGACCAGCGTGCCGGCGGGAAAGGCCGCCGCGAACAGATCGAAGGCATCGCGCTGCGGCGCGAGCCGCCCGTGCACCCCGCTGACGATGTGCATGACGTGGCTATAGCGCTCGATCGAACGGTACGGCTCGACGCGCACGCTGCCGGCGCTGGCGACACGGCCCAGGTCGTTGCGCGCCAGGTCCACCAGCATCACGTGTTCGGCATTCTCCTTGACGTCGGCGCGCAGCTCGGCCTCCAGCTGCGCATCGCGCAGCGCGTCGTCGTCGCGCCGCCGCGTGCCGGCGATCGGCCGCAGCTCCGCCCGCCCGCGGCTCAGCTTGACCAGCGCCTCGGGCGAGGAGCCGACCACGGTCAGGTCGCCCAGCCGGCAGAAGAACATATAGGGCGAGGGATTGATGAGCCGCAGCGCACGATAGACCTGGAACGGGTCGAGCGCGTGCCGGCCGACGAAACGCGACGCCAGCACCAGCTGGTAGACGTCCCCCGCGGCGATGTATTCCTGCGCGCGCTGCACGCCGGCCATGTAGGCCGCGCGCGACAGCGCCGCGGTCGGCGGCGCGAATGTCCCGCCCGTCATGATGCGCGGCACGGCGCCGCGCAGGGCCGCGGTGACCTCGCGGCGCAGCGACTCGCGCTCGGATTCGCTGCCCGCGTGCAGCAGTGCGATGCCGCGGCTGACGTGATCGAACACCAGCAGCGATCGCGGCGCGACGTAATGCAGCAGCGGTACGCCCGGCAACGGCGCGGCGCGCTGCGGCAAGCGCTCGAAATAGCGCACCACGTCATAGGAAGTGAAGCCGACGAGGCCGCCGGCCAGAGGCACCTGTCCGAGCGCCGGCAGCGGCAGCGGCACGCTGCGCAGTGCGCTGCGCAGGCCGTCCAGCAGCTCATCGCGCGTTCGTGGCACGGCGCGGCGCTCGTTGCCGAGCAGGAATGCGTGCTCGTCGAGCCGCACGTGCAGCGCATCGCCGAAGCCGATGAACGAATAGCGCCCGAGACGCTCGCCGCCCTCGACGCTCTCGAGCAGGAATCGCGGCTCGAACGGCGCGAGCTTGGCGAAGGCGGACACGGGCGTGTCGAAATCACCGGCGATGTCGAATGGCGGCTTCATATAGTAAAAAACCCATCCCGGACGCTTCCGGAGATGGGTTCTGGTGTCTGCAGGTACCTTTTAAGGTCTGATTACGGCATGCAACAACGTCCAGCGCCCACTCCGCTTCGGGGAGTCGGCCACCAGCACAGCGCGGCGGTCAGGACGTGGTTCAGCATACGCGCCAGAGTATGGCCAGCGCCGGCGCGGCACGTCAAGCAGGCCCCCGGCGACGCCCGGCGGCGATCGCACGGCGCCGCGCAGCGCGCGCGGGGCCGCGCTAGCGCCGCAGCGCACGGCAGAGGTTCTCCGCCGCATCGACGATGCCCGGCCCGAGGCGGCTCAGGCGCTGGTCGGTCCAGCCCACGAGGCGCCCGGTGCGCACCGCCCGCAGGAACGGATAGGCGCGCCAGGCTCCAAGCCAATCGCGCGCCGACTGCGGATCGGGCGCCAGGGCCAGAATGACCTGCGGATCGCGCGTCAGCACCGACTCGAGCGTGACCGCCGGACCCGGCGCCGCAAGGTCCTCGAACGCATTGCGCAGTCCGCAGGCTTTGATCACATCGGTCAGCAGCTGCGTCGCGCCGACCGTGTAGATGGGATGGTCCCAGATCTGTATCAGCACCGTGGGCGGATCGGAGCGCGCGTAGCGGCTTCTGAGCGCCGCAATGCGCTGTGTGAGCCCGGCCGCCGCCGCCTGCGCCACCACGTCGGTGCCGGCCAGGCGGCCGAACCGCCGCAGGCTCGGAGCGATGTCGTCGAGCCGCGTGAGGCGGTGGCGATAGAGGCGCAATCCCACGCGCTCGAGCCGTGCCAGCTGCACGGCGGAGGTACCGCCGCTCCAAACGACCACCACGTCCGGCCGAAGCGCCAGAATCCGCTCCAGGTCGAAGCTCTGGCTGTCGCCGATGCGTTCGATGGCGCGCGCCGCCGCCGGCTCGTCGGAATAGGCGCTGGTGCCGACCACGCGATCACCCGCGCCGGCGGCAAACAACATCGCCGTCGCGCCGGGCGACAGGCTGACGATCCGGCGCGCAGGCCCGGCCAACTCGAGGGTGTACTGCTCGTCGTCCTGCAGCGTCAGCGCGCGAACGGGGCGCTCCTGCGCCCGGGGCTCGCGCGGGTTTGAGGCCAGCAGCAGCGCACCTGCGCAGAGCAGCGGTAAAACGGCTACGATCGCAGCAGATCGGTGCATTTGCCCCCATTTTAGCGCCAAGCAGGCCTTACTTTCGCCGAATCTTGGCTCGCGCGGCCGGCGCCGGCCGGGCAACGGTCAGGCCGGACTCAGGCCGCCCGGGCCGCGGCGCTGCCGACGAGACTCCCCTGGGCGTACTCCACCACCCCGGCGACCGCATGCACGGTGGCGGCGATGCGCACCGCGCTGTGGATCATCTCGCGGGTGATGCCATGCTGTCGCAGCTTCTTCTCGTGCGAGCTGATGCACAGGCCGCAGCCGTTCACGGCCGAGACCGACAGCGACAGCAGCTCGAAATCGAGCTGGTCGATACCGGGGTTGGCGAGCACGTTCATGCGCAGCCGCGCCGGCATGCTCTGGTACTCGGCGTCCTCGACCAGGTGCAGGAAGCGGTAGTAGATGTTGTTCATCCCCATGATCGCCGCGGCCGCACGCGCCGCCTGCAGATGCGCTGCATCGAGCTGCCCGAGCGCGGCCGCTTCGATCGCGCGCGTCAATGCGCCGTTGCGTGAAGCGATCGCTGCCGCCAGCGCCACCGACCAGATCTGCCGCTCGCTCAAGCCCGGTGCGCCGGCGCTCGTCAGCACGCTGCCGAGGTTGAGCTTCAGATCGCGGGCGTAGTCGGGCAGCGCCGCCCGGAGCGCCTCGAGTTCATTGCCGTCCATGCTCAGGCCGCCTCGAGGGTGTCCTGACCCTTCTGCCAATTGCACGGGCACAGCTCGTCGGTCTGCAGCGCATCGAGCACGCGCAGCACTTCCGCCGGGTTGCGGCCGACCGACAGATCCGTCACGTAGACGAAGCGGATCACGCCTTGCGGATCGATGATGTAGGTCGCGCGCTGTGCCACGCCCGCCTGCGGGTCGAGGATGCCGAGCGCGCTGCTGAGCTCGCGCTTGATGTCCGACAGCATCGGGAACGGCAGATTACGCAGCTCTTCCCGGTCGCGGCGCCACGCCAGGTGCACGTACTCACTGTCGGTGCTGACGCCGAACAGCTGCGCGCCGCGGTCGGCGAACTCGCGCTTGAGCTTGCCGAAGGCCGCTATCTCCGTCGGACACACGAAGGTGAAATCCTTGGGCCAGAAGAACACGATCTGCCACTGCTCGCCGCGATCGCCGCTGCTGAACTGCCGGAATGCGTTGGCCGGGTCGCTCGACACCACGCCGGTCAGCGCATACGCGGGAAACATCTGTCCGATACCCAACATGTCAACCTCCGGGAAATACCGATGAGTGGTGAGTGCTCGTGCTGCGGTTGCCACGCTCGGCGCGGCCCCCGCAGGCGCATACTGCGGTCCGGCAGGCAGGGGGTCCAATCAATTGACTTTATGATGGCGATAGATGCCATATATTGGTAACCGCATGACCGATCTCAAACTCAAGGATCTGCGCTACCTGGTCGCGGTGGCCGAGACGCGCCACTTCGGGCGCGCGGCCGCCAAATGCTTCGTCAGCCAGCCGACGCTGTCGTCACAGCTGCGCAAGCTGGAGCAATACCTCGGCGTGCAGCTGATCGAACGCCGCCCGCGCCGCGTGACCATGACTCCGGTCGGGGAGCAGATCGCGCAGCGCGCCCGCGGCATGCTCGAGACCAGTGACGCCATCGTCACGCTGGCACAGACTCACCGCGATCCGCTCGCCGGGCAGCTGCGCGTGGCGCTGCTGCCCACGGTCGGGCCGTATCTGCTGCCGCTGGTGGCGCTGAAGATCCGCAAGGCGCTGCCGCGGCTCGAATTGATGCTGTACGAGTACCAGACCGGGCCCATGCTGGAGCGGCTGCACAACGGCGAGATCGATCTCGGTGTGCTCGCGCTGCCGGTGCACGACGAGGCGCTCGCCGCGCGCCCGCTCTACGAGGAGCCGTTCGTGGTCGCGCTGCCCGAAGCACACCGCCTGGCCGCGCGCGCGCAGCTGCGCATCGGGGACCTCAACGGCGAGACGCTGCTGCTGCTGGAGGACGGACATTGCCTGCGCGACCAGGCGCTCGCGGTCTGCAGCCGCAGCAGCATGCACGAGAAGCAGGACTTCCGTGCCACCAGCATCGAGACCTTGCGGCAGATGGTCGCGGCCGGCGTCGGAGTCACGCTGCTGCCCGCGCTGGCCACCCATGGCGCCTACGGCTCGGCCAAGGGACTGGCAGTGCGGCCGTTCGCACGCCCCGTTCCGAGCCGCAGGATCGGCGCGGTCTGGCGCAAGAGCAGCGCACGTGCCGCCGCGATCGCCGCGGTCTGCGAGCAGCTCGCACGCCACAGCGGCCTGGCCGAGCGCGGAGCGCACCGATGAGCGCGGGGTCCGAGGTCTCCATCTACGACCGCATGTGCTGGCCGGAAGGCGAGCTCGAGCGCGCGCTCGCCTCGGGCGCGCACCGGCGCGAGCTCACGGCCTATCTGGGCGCGGGCGAATACGCGACGCTGCGCGCGCTGGCCGCGCAGGCGCAGCGCCGGCAGCACCCGGTGCGTCCGCGCCGCACCCGGCCCGGCCGCGCGCGCGCGGCCGCCCTGAAGGTATACCTGCTGCCGGGAATCCTCGGATCGCAGCTCGGCCGGCCGCGCGCGGCGGCCGAGCCG
>DAHUYP010000016.1 GCA_027315105.1 Gammaproteobacteria bacterium | reverse complement strand
GGGCTCGGCGGCCGGCTCGGATGCGGCGCGTGCGGCCGGCACTGGCCCGGTTGCGGCCGCCGCGGGCGCCGCCGCGGGTGCCGGCGCGGCCGATTCGAACACGATCAGCTCGGCGCCCACCGCCACGGCGTCGCCGGGGGCGCCGCCCAGAGCGATGACCTCGCCGCTGACGGGCGACGGCAATTCGACCACGGCCTTCTCGGTCGCCAGCTCGGCGATCGGCTGTCCCTCGGTGACGCGATCCCCCGGCTTGACGCGCCAGGCGACGATCTCGGCGGACACGGTGCCTTCGCCCAGGTCGGGCAATTGAAAGCTCACGCGGCTCATGGCGGGCTCATGAGCCGGCGCAGCGCCGCGGCGACCCGTGCCGGTCCGGGAAAGTAATCCCATTCGAAGGCGCTCGGGTACGGGGTATCCCACCCGGTCACGCGCTCGATCGGTGCCTCCAGATCCCAGAAGCAGCGCTCCTGGATGGTCGCGGACAGCTCGGCTCCGAAGCCGGAGAATCCGGTCGCCTCGTGCACGATCAGGCAGCGTCCGGTGCGCGATACCGAGCTGCACAAGGTGTCCACGTCCAGCGGGATCATCGAGCGCACGTCGATGATCTCCGCATCCAATCGCGTGTCGCGCACGGCCGCCTCGCACACGTGCACCATGGTGCCGTAGGTCACGATCGTCAGCGCCGCGCCGCTGCGCACGATCTGCGCCTTGCCGATCGGCACCGCGTAATGGCCTTCCGGGACCTCGGCGCGCGGATCTCCCTTCCATGCCACGGCGGCCTTGTCCGGCGTGCCATCGAACGGTCCGTTGTAGAGACGCTTGGGCTCGAAGAAGATCACCGGGTCATCATCCTCGATCGAGGCGATCAGCAGGCCCTTGGCATCGTACGGATTCGAGGGCATGACCACCTTGATCCCGCAGACATGCGTGAAGATGCCCTCCGGGCTCTGCGAATGTGTCTGGCCGCCGCGAATCCCGCCGCCGCACGGCGTGCGCACCGTCACCGGCGACCAGAACGCCCCGGCGCTGCGATAGCGCAGCCGCGCCAGCTCGCTGACGATCTGATCGAACGCGGGGTAGATGTAGTCGGAGAACTGGAACTCCGCCACCGGGCGCAGGCCATTGACCCCCCTGCCGAGGGCGGCGCCGACGATGCCGCCTTCGGCGATCGGCGTATCGAGCACGCGATGCTCGCCGTACTTGCGTTGCAGGCCTTCGGTGACGCGGAACACGCCGCCGAAGTAACCGACGTCCTCGCCCATGACGATCACGCTCGGGTCGCGCTCGAGCATCACGTCCATGGCCGAGTTCAGGGCCTGAATCATGTTCATCTGCGGCATGTTCGTCAGCCCCGCTCGGCGGCCAGTGCATCACGTTGCCGGCGCAGGTGCTCGGGCATGTCCTTGAACACGTCCTCGAACATCAGGCCGCGATCCAGGCTGCAGCCTTGCTCCGGCGTGCCCTGCGCCAGAGCCTCGGCCCAGCTGCTGTCGACCTGGGCCTCGAGCTGCGCGCTCAGGGCCTGATGCGCGGACTCGGTCCAGTGTCCGGCAAGGATCAGATGCTGCTTGAGGCGCTCGATCGGATCGCCCAGCGGCCAGTGCTGATAGTCATCGCGCGGCCGGTAGCGACTCGGATCGTCGCTGGTGGAATGGGCCTCGGCGCGGTAGGTCACGAGCTCGAGCAGCGTCGGGCCATGATTGGCGCGCGCACGCTGCGCCGCCCATTGCGTGACGGCGTGCACGGCGAGGAAATCGTTGCCGTCCACGCGGATGCCCGGGATGCCGAATCCGGGCCCGCGGGCCGCGAACGACTGCTGCTCGCCGCCCGCAAAGCCCTGGAAGGTCGAGATCGCCCACTGGTTGTTGACCACGTTCAGGATGACGGGCGCGCGGTACACCGAGGCGAACAGCAGGCCGTGGTGGAAATCCGCCTCGGCGCTCGAGCCCTCGCCGATCCAGGCCGCGGCGATGTGGTCCTCGCCCTTGATCGCGCCCGCCATGGCCCAGCCCACGGCCTGGGGATACTGGGTCGCCAGATTCCCGGAGATGGAAAAGATCCGCGCCGGTCCGGAGTGATACATGACGGGCAGCTGCCGTCCTTTGCACATGTCGCCGCGATTGGACAGCAGCTGGCACATGAGATCGACCAGCGGCACGCCGCGGGCCACGAACAGGCCCTGATTGCGGTACGAGGGGAACAGCATGTCTCCGGGCCGCAGCGCCATCGCCTGAGCGACGGAGACGGCCTCCTCGCCGGTGGACTGGATGTAGAAGGAGATCCGGCCCTGGCGGTGCGTGCGCTGCATGCGCCGGTCGAACGCGCGCGTGAGCAGCATGTGGCGCAGGCCGGTCTTCAGCACCGATGGCTCGAGCGGCAGGTGCCAGGGTCCGACCGGACGATGGTCGTCGTCCAGTACGCGCACCAGGCCGGCTGCCAGCTCACCGATGTCGGCCGCCCTGGCGTCGATCGCGGGCCGAGGCAGCGCGCCGGCCGCCGATAGGCTGAGGTAGCCGAAGTCGGATCGATGGCCCGGGCGCGCCGGGACGGCCGGGATGTGCAGGCGCGACGCACGTGCGCCGGCGCTGCCCACCGCCGAGGGTGGCTGGGGGCCGTCGATCAGCGTGCTCATTGGCGTGCCAATCCCCGAGAGGTTGGGGAAATAATTGTCGGCAAAGTTGACTTAAGCTTGTCGAGAACGCTAGGAATGCATAGCATTTTAGCTTAAACGCCTGAAAAACACCTTGTAAATGAAAAAAACAACCGTCATGGCGCTCGATCGGATCGACGCGCGCATGCTTCAGCTACTGCAGGACAACGCGCGCATGCCGATCATCGAGCTGGCCAAGCGCGTCTCGCTGTCGCCCTCGGCCTGTGCGCGTCGCCTGCGCCTGCTGGAGGACGGCGGCGTGATCCGCGGTTACGGGGCGCGCATCGATGCCGCCGCGGTGGGGCTGCCGATGGTCGCGTTCGTGTTGGTGAGCATGAGCCGCATCGGCGATGATGCGCTGGCCACGTTCGAGGCCGCAATCGCCAAGGCGCCGGAGGTCATGGAAGCCTGTCTGATGACCGGCAAGGAGGACTACCTGTTGCGGGTGGTGGTCTCCGACCTGCAGGCCTATGAGCAATTCGTCAAGCAGCGGTTGACGCGCATCCCGGGTGTATCGCACGTGGAAACGAGCTTCATGCTGCGGCAGGTCACGGCCCGCGCGGCGTTGCCGCTGCCCGTGCCCGCCGCTTGACGCCTCGCCCGCCGCGCAGCGAAACCAGACCGCCCGGCGGCGGATTTTGGGATACTGACGCGGTGCAAACTCGTGCCTGAGGTGCTGCCCATGCCGACCCGCCAGCCGTTCGGCTCCGTGCTTTGTTGGCTGCTCGTGGGCTGGGCCGGCGGCGCCCTCGCAGCGGCGCCCACGGCAGCGGCCGATCCCGCGCTGGCGGCGGCGATCGCGAGCCCCGACAGGCCGCCGGCCGCGGTCGCGCGCGATGCCGTGCGCCACCCGCTCGAGGAACTGACGTTCTTCGGCCTGGGGCCGACCCAGACCGTGGTCGAGCTCTGGCCCGGCGGCGGCTATTGGACCGACATCCTCGGTCCGTACCTCGCCCCCCACGGGCACTACTACGTCGCGCTGCCGGGCGGCGGCGAAGAGAGCGCCGGGGCCGCACGCTGGCGCGAACGCTACGCCGCGCAGCCGCAGCGCTACGGCAAGATCAGCGTGACCGCGCTCGGACCGGCGCAGTTCGATATCGCCCCGCCCGGCTCGGCAGATCTGGTGCTGACCTTCCGCAACCTGCACAACTGGATGGACGGCGGGTACGCGGCGCAGGCACTCGCGGCCTGCTTCCGGGCGCTCAAGCCCGGCGGCATTCTCGGGATCGAGGAGCATCGCGCGCGCACTGATCGGCCGCAGGACCCGAAGGCCAAGAACGGCTACGTACGCCAGGATTACACGATCGCGCTCGCGCAGCAGGCGGGCTTCAAGCTGGTTGGCTCCTCCGAGATCAACGCCAATCCGCGCGACACCAAGGACTGGGTCGACGGGGTCTGGACGCTGCCGCCCACGCTCTCGCAGGGCGACAAGGACCGCGCGCGCTACCTCGCGGTCGGCGAGGCTGACAATTTCGTGCTCAAGTTCCGCAAGCCCGGGCACTGAAGGCCGCGGTGCTCAGGCGGGGTGCAGCGGATCGATCCAGAGCACCGCCTCCGGCCGCTCCACGGGCTCGATCTCGAGGTTGATCGCCACCGCCTCGCCGTCGCTGCGTACCAGCACGCACTCGAGTTCCTCCGCCGCGCTGGCGTTGATCTCCTGATGCGGCACGTAGGGCGGCACATAGATGAAATCCCCCGGACCGGCCTCCGCCGTGAACTCCAGGCGGTCGCCCCAGCGCATGCGCGCACGGCCCCGCACCACGAAAATCACGCTCTCGAGCGGGCCGTGATGATGAGCGCCGGTCTTGGCATCGGGGTGGATGTGCACCGTGCCGGCCCAGAGCTTGCGGGCGCCGACGCGCGCGAAGGTGATGGCGGCCTTGCGCTCCATCCCGGGTGTCTGCGCGGTATTCGGGTCCAGCCGGTCCCCCGGAACGACGCGCACGCCGTCGTGCTTCCAGCGAGCCTTGCGCTGATCCTTCATGCTTTGCTCCGATTGCGCATGCTACGCCCGTCCGGCGCCGTGGATCCAGCGCCGGGCGGGGTTCATGGCGGGCCTCAGGCCGTCAGCGCGCTGATCAGCAGCGTCGCGGCCATCATGACGGCCAGGAACGTCAGGTACGACAGGCTGATCACCGCGAGCTTGCCGAGTGTTGCCGCGCGGCCCTCGCCGTAAAAGCGGCGCATGGAACGATAGACGTACCACACCGCGTAGCAGGACAGGGCGATGCCGCCGAGGGCCGCGAGTGCGTTCAGCCACGCCAGCGCGTGCGAGAGCAGCTCGAGCAGCATGTCGAGCATCATCGCCAGGAACAGTGCCGCGTGGGTGTGCAGGAAGAACACCAGGTGCTCGACGTAGTAATGGCTGGTCCAATAGAGCGGCACCATGACCAGCGCCACCAGCGGCAGGAACACGAACATCATTTTCGGGATGTAGCTGCGAAACGCGTGCGCCATCGATTTGCCGCTGTCGGCGATCTGGCGCCTGCAGGCCGCGCGCACCTCGGCTTGCAGCCAGCGCAGCTGCAGCCGGTCGCAAGTCGCGGGGCCGACGTCGACATCGATGCCGCTGTCGGTGGCGTGCAGATGCCGTGCGATTGCGGGTGCGGCGGCGCCCGCCTGCTGCAGGTCGGCGCGAATCCCGGCCACATCGGCCGGCGTCAGGTCCCGATGGGCGATCGCGCCGCTCGGGTGCAGGTGCTCGCTGACCGAGGCGAGGCCGAAGAACAGCAGGCTCAATACGAAGTACAGCCGGAACGGCGGCAGGTGGCGGGCGCGGCGCCCGGCGAAATAATCGCGTGTGAGCCGGCCCGGCTGCGTCAGCAGCGTCGCCAGCGTCGTCCACAGGCGTCCGTCGATGTGCGTGATCAGGTGCCAGGCGTCGTGGAACAGCGCGCCGAGGGAACGCGCGCTCTCGTGCGCATGCTGGCCGCAGTGCGCACAGTAGGGTCCCGTCAGCGGGGCATCGCAATTGCCGCAGGTCGTCGAGCTCACGGGCGCCAGGTCCGGCCGCAAGGGGCGTCAAGATTGCCAGAACGGCGGCGAAGCGGGCAACCCTGGCCGGTACCCGGCGGCGCCGGGTCCGACGGCGGCGGCGTCAGGCGAGGCGCTGTGCGCGCAGCACGTTCGGCACGCCGCTCAGCCGCTGCAGCACGCGGCCGAGCTGCTCGCTGTCGCGCACCGCGGTGCGCATGACGATGGTGGCGACGCGATCGTCGGGATCGGTGTTGGAATTGACGCCGTCGATGCTGAGCTTCTCGAGCGCCATGACGTCCGAAACGTCGCGCAGCAGGCCTCTGCGGTCGAGGGCCTCGACGCGGATCTGCACCGGCAGCAGGCTGTCGGCCTCGAGGTTCCATTCGACCTTCAATGCGCGCTGCGGATTGAGCGCACGCATGCGCCGCAGGTTCGGGCAGGCCTCGCGATGGATCGTGACGCCGCGTCCGAGCGTCACGTAGCCGGCGATCGGCTCGGGCGGCACCGGACCGCAACAGCGCGCGATCGTGGTCGGCAGATCGCCCACGCCTTCGATCTCCACCGGCGTGCGGCCGGGTGCGCGCCCCGTGCGCTTGCGCGCCGGGCCCCGCGTCAGCGGCGGCGGCGCCGGCGCGCGTACGCGCGCCAGCGCCTGCACCAGCGCCGTGTTGCTGATCGCGCCCTCGCCGATCAGGCGCTGCAGGTCCTCGGCGCTGTCGGCATGCAGCTCGCGCACCAGTGGCGCGATCAATTCGCTGCCGCCACCGGCGCGCGCCAGCTCGCGCTCGAGCGTCTCGCGGCCGAGCGCCCGATGCTCGGATTCGTCGATGCGCCGGAACCACGAGCGCACCTTGGCGCGGCTCCTGGGCGAGACGAGGAATCCCTGATCCGGCGACAGCCAGTCGCGGCTGGGTGCCGACTGCTTGCCGGTGATGATCTCGACCACGTCGCCGTTGCCGAGGGCCTGATCGAGAGGCACGATGCGGCCGTTGATCCTGGCGCCGCGGCAGCGATGCCCCAGGTCGGTATGCACGTGATAGGCAAAATCCAGCGGCGTCGCCCCGCGCGGCAGATCGACCACCTCACCGCGCGGCGTCATGGCGTAGATGCGATCGGCGAACAGCTCGCTCTTCAAGCGCTCGATCAGGTCGCCTTCGATCTGCGCCGCGTGCGCCGGATCGAGGACCCGCCGCGCCCACTCGATCTTGCGCTCATAGCCGGCGTCGCGGGCGCCGCCTTCCTTGTAGCGCCAATGTGCCGCGACGCCCAGTTCGGCATGCTCGTGCATGTCGCGCGAGCGGATCTGGACTTCGAGCGATTTGCCCTCCGGGCCGATCACCGCCGTGTGGATCGAGCGGTATTCGTTGTCCTTCGGCGTGGCGATGTAGTCGTCGAATTCGCCGGGGATGTAGTGCCACAGTCCGTGCACCACGCCCAGCGCGGCGTAACAGTCGGCGATCGATTCCACGACGATCCGCACCGCGCGCACGTCGAACAGCTGCTCGAAGGCGATGTGCTTGCGCTGCATCTTGCGGGCGATGCTGTAGATGTGCTTGGGACGCCCGTAGACGGCCACCGCGGCGACGCCGGCGTCGCGCAGCTCCTGCTTGAGCCGCGCGCAGACCGCGTCGATGTAGCGTTCGCGATCGACGCGGCGCTCGGCCAGCGCGCGCGCGATACGGTGATACTCCTCCGGTTCCAGATAGCGGAACGCCAGGTCCTCGAGCTCCCATTTCAGGCTCCAGACGCCGAGCCGGCTGGCGAGCGGGGAGAACAGTTCGCGCGTCTCGAAGGCCAGCCGTCGCCGCTCGCTCTCGGGCAGCTCGCGCGCGTGCCGCAACCGCACCAGCAGCTCGGCGAGCCGCACCACCACGAGCCGCGGGTCCGCGGCCACCGCCAGCAGCATCTTGCGCAGGCTCTCGGCCTGCTGCGCATTCAGGCGCTGGCTCTCGGACCAGCCGGCCGGCAGATGCAGCTCGCCGATGCGCTCGAGCTCGCCGGCCAGGCGGATGCTGGCCGGCCCCAGGCGTGCATCGAGCAGCGGGTGCTCGCGCAGCGGGCCGCCCGGCCGCGCCCAGTGCAGCACGGTGGCGACCGCGAGATCCGCATCCTGCGTCAGGGCAGCCACCGTTTGGGCGGCCTCGGTGCCCGCTTCGAGCGTCGCTGCATCCGCGCCGAGCTCGGCCAACGTGGCGCGCGCTGCGGCCAGCTGCTCGGCGATCTCGGGCGAAGCGGGGGTCGCGGTTTCCATGCTGTGTGACCGATGTCTTCCGGCTATCATTCAAGGTATGGCCGGCCACAGCAAGTGCGTTTGAGGTTTTCCACCCATGACGCGTTATTCGGGCAGATCCTGGCGCGCGCTGCGGCCGCACGGGGCGACGGCGGCCCGCGAGCCGCCGCGCGCGAGGCCCGCGGCGCTGCGTCTGGTGGCAGGAGATTGTCGCGTGCTCGGCCTGGATCCGGGCTCGCAGCGCACCGGTTACGGCATCATCGATTGCAGGGCTCGCGCGGAGCATCACGTCGCCAGCGGCTGCATCGATGTCGCGGGCCTGGACATGGTGCTGCGGCTGCAGCGCATCTATGCGGGCGTCGCCGCGCTGGTCGCCGAGCATCGGCCGGATATGGTGGCAATCGAGCGCGTGTTCGTGCACCGCAATCCGGACAGCGCGCTGAAGCTCGGCCAGGCGCGCGGGGTGGCGCTGTGTGCCGCCGCCTCGAGCGGCGCGAGCGTGCACGAATATGCCCCGCGCGCCATCAAGATGGCCGTTACCGGCTACGGCGCGGCAGCCAAGCCGCAGGTGGCGCAGATGGTGCGCACCCTGTTGCTGCTCGAAGCCAGGCCGGCGGCCGACGCGGCCGATGCGCTGGCGGTGGCACTGTGCCACGCGCAGACGCGGCGACTGGGCGGGCTCGACGCGGCGGACGTGGCCTGATGCGCGCGCGCCACGCGCCCGGGGACTAGCCCATGATCGGATCGCTGGCCGGGGTGCTGGCCTTCAAATCGCCGCCGCAGCTGCTGCTCGAAGTCGGCGGCGTCGGCTACGAGATCGAGGCGCCGATGTCGACGTTCTACGCCCTGCCGCCGGTGGGCGAGCGCGCGGCATTGCTGACGCATCTGGTGGTGCGCGAGGATGCGCACATCCTGTACGGATTTGCCACGGCCGAGGAGCGCACGCTGTTTCGCCACCTGCTCAAGGTGTCGGGAGTCGGTCCACGCATCGCGCTGGCGATCCTCTCGGGCGTGACCGCCGGCGCCTTCGCGCGCGCCGTGCGCGAGCAGGACGCAGCGACCCTGACGCGTATCCCCGGGGTGGGCCGCAAGATCGCCGAGCGCCTGATCGTCGAGATGCGCGAGCGGGTGGAAAGCCACGACGGCGGCGGGGCCGCCATGGTCGGTGCCCCGGCGGCATCCCCGGCGGCGGGCGCCGAGGCCGAGGCCTACAGCGCGCTGGTCGCGCTGGGCTACCGGCCGCAGGAGGCGACCCGACTGCTCAAGGGCCTCGGCGGCGAGACCGCCGGGCTGAGCACCGAGGAACTGATCCGGCGGGCGCTGCAGAGCGCGGTGCGGGCATGAGCGCCCCCGAGGGCGAACGGCTGGTCAGCCCGGCGCCCGGATCTCCCGAGGATGCCGTCGATCGGGCGATACGCCCGCGCGCGCTCGCGGAGTATGTCGGCCAGGAGCAGGTCAAGTCACAGCTCTCGATCTTCATCGACGCCGCGCGTCTGCGCGCCGAGGCGCTCGACCACGTGCTGATCTTCGGGCCGCCGGGGCTCGGCAAGACGACGCTGGCCCACATCATCGCCGCCGAGCTGGGCGTGCATCTGCGGCAGACGGCCGGCCCGGTGCTCGAGCGGCCCGGCGACCTGGCCGCGATCCTGACCAACCTGCAGCCGCGCGACCTGCTGTTCGTCGATGAGATCCATCGCCTGAGCCCGGTGGTCGAGGAAGTGCTCTATCCGGCGATGGAGGACTACCAGCTCGACATCATGATCGGCGAGGGTCCGGCGGCGCGCTCGATCAAGCTCAACCTGCCGCCCTTCACGCTGGTCGGCGCCACGACGCGGGCCGGGCTGCTGACCTCGCCGCTGCGCGATCGCTTCGGCATCGTGCAGCGCCTGGAGTTCTACACCGTGGCGGAGATCGAGCTCATCGTGCGGCGCTCGGCGCGCATCCTCGGCGTGCCGATCGATGCGCCCGGCGCGTTGCGCATCGCACAGCGCGCGCGCGGCACCCCGCGCATCGCCAACCGGCTGCTGCGGCGGGTGCGTGACTACGCGCAAGTGAGGGGCGCGGGGCACATCGACGAGGCGGCGGCGCACGCGGCGCTGGATCTGCTGCAGGTCGATCCGCAGGGCATGGATTCGCTGGATCGCAAACTGCTGCTCACGATCATGGAGAAATTCGATGGCGGGCCGGTCGGCATCGAGAGCCTCTCGGCCGCGATCGGCGAGGAGCGCGGTACGCTCGAGGACGTCATCGAGCCGTTCCTGATCCAGCAGGGCTTCATCGCCCGCACGGCGCGCGGCCGTGTCGCGACCCGTCTGGCCTGGCAGCACTTCGGCCTCAGAATGCCCGAGCGCGCTGCCGCCAATCTGCCGCTGTTCGGCGAGGGTGCTTGAAAGCCTTCTTCTGGCAGGCTCGCGTCTATTGGGAAGACACCGATGCCGGCGGCATTGTCTATTATGCGAACTATCTGCGCTTTCTGGAGCGTGCGCGCAGCGAATGGCTGCGCTCGCGCGGCATCTCGCAGCGCGCGCTGGCGCTCGAGCCGGGCATCGTGTTCTCGGTGATCGCGCTGCAGGCGCGGTATCGGCGGCCGGCGCGGCTGGAGGACCTGCTGGCGATCAGCTGCGAGCCGGCCCGGCAGGGCGGGGCGAGCATCGGCTTCGAGCAGAGCATCCGGCTCGAGCGCAGTGACGGCGAGCTGCTGTTGACGGCCTCGGTGCGCGTTGCCTGTCTGGATGCCGCGACATTGAAACCGCGGCGCCTGCCGGCAGTCATACTCAGGGAACTGCCAGGCGCAAGGAGTACTTGATGGGCGGCGAGTTATCGATCGTTCGCATGGTGGTGCAAGCCAGCCTGGTGGTGCAGATCGTGATCGGCCTGCTGCTGGCCGCCTCGCTGACCTCCTGGGCCATCATCTTCCGCAAACGCCTGGTGGTGGGTCGGGCACAGCGCGACGCCGACCGCTTCGAGACCAGCTTCTGGTCCGGCGGCGACCTCAGTTCCCTGTATCGCACGATCGAGTCGCGCGGCAACGCCACCGGCATGGAAAGCATATTCGAATTCGGCTTCCGGGAGTTCGCACGCCTGCGGGCACAGGGCGGAATCGCCGGCGAAATGTTGCTGGAAGGCTCGCGCCGGGCGATGCGCGTCGCGCAGCTCAAGGAGACCGAGCGGCTCGAGCAGAGCCTGGCGACGCTCGCCACCGTCGGTTCGACCAGCCCCTACGTCGGCCTGTTCGGCACCGTCTGGGGCATCATGAGCGCCTTCAGCTCGCTCGGTAACGTGCAGCAGGCGACGCTGGCGATGGTGGCGCCGGGCATCGCCGAGGCTCTGGTCGCCACGGCGGTCGGCCTGTTCGCGGCCATTCCGGCGGTCATCGCCTACAACCGCTACGCCGATCAGGTGAGCCGCCTGGAGCTGCGCTACGACGGCTTCATGGAGGAGCTGTCCACCATCCTGCAGCGCTATGCGGGCCGCACCCCGGCGCCGGCGGGCAGCGCCGCGACCCCGGCTGCCGCCGCCGCGGCCGCGCCGGGCGCCACCGGCAGGAGCTGACATGCCAGCCGTCGGCAAGGGCAAGCGCAAGCTGATGGGCGAGATCAACGTCGTGCCCTATATCGACGTGATGCTGGTGCTGTTGATCATCTTCATGATCACCGCGCCGCTGCTGACCCAGGGCATCAAGGTCGACCTGCCCAAGGCGGCAGCCGAGCCGATCGCCGTGCAGCAGAATGAGCCGCCGCTGGTGCTGTCGATCGATGCGCACGGGCGGCTGTACCTCAATGTCGGCGCTACGCCGAAGCAGCCGATCGATGACCAGACCGCGCTGATCCGGGCCAGCGCCGCCCTGCGCCGTGCACCGCAGCGCACGGTGCTCGTCAACGGCGATCAGGCGGTCAGCTACGGCCGGGTGGTGCAGGCGATGGTGATCCTGCAGCAGGCCGGCGCACGCAAGATCGGCTTCCAGACCGAGCCGGCGCGTCCGCCCGCGCCGGCTTCCGCGCCCGCGACAGCACCGGCCTCCGTGCCCGGGACAGCGCCGCCGACGCAGCCATGACGGAGCGCCGGAGCGACCGCGTCCTATCGATCCTGCTGTCGGTACTGATACACGCCGCGATCGTCGGTGCGTTGGCGTACGGGTGGTGGCGCTATCGCCGACCCACCGCGGCCCCGCCCACCCTTGCGATCGAAGCGACCTTGGTGCGCGACTCGCCGGCGCCCGCGGCTGCAGCGCCCAACCCGCCGCCCGCGCCGCCGCCGGTGCCCGATGCCGCCGCCGAACAGAAGGCAGCCGAACAGAAGGCAGCCGAGCAGAAGGCAGCCGAGCAGAAGGCAGCCGAACAGGCGGCGCGGCAGAAGGCACAGGAGCAGCAGCGCGCGGTCGAGCAGCAGGCCGAGGCCGAGCGCGAGGCCCAGGCTCAGGCCGAGGCTGCACGCAAGGCGAAGGAGGAGAGCGAGCGCAAGGCCAAAGCCGAGGCCGAGCGCAAGGCGCAGGAACTCGCGCAGCGGCGCAAGGCCGAACAGCAGCGTGCGCAACGAGAGGCCGATCTGCGTTCACAGTTGGCCGAGGAAGAGCATCTCAATGCGGTGCAATCCAGCCCCGCCAAGGCCGAATACCTGTCGTTGATCACGGCGCGCATCAACCGGGCGTGGATCCGGCCGCCGAGCGCACGCCCGGGAGTCAAATGCACGGTGCATATAACGCAGGTTCCTGGCGGGGAGATCACGCACGTCAGCGTCACGGGCTGCAATGGTGATGCGGCGGTCCGGCAGTCGGTGGAAACCGCCGCCTATCGCGCCTCGCCGCTGCCGGCCCCGTCGGATCCGGCATTGTTTGATCCAAACATCGATGTTACGTTCGCGCCCGATGACTAGTGCGTTCATCTCTCTGCGACCTGCTGCGAGCCGCGGTCTCATTCAGCGTGCGTTCAGCATGACGCTGCTCGCGGCGGCGCTGTCGGCGCTCGCGCCGCAAGCAGCGCGCGCGGATCTGCAGATCCTGATCACCAAGGGGGTCACGGACCCGATCCCGATCGCGATCGTGCCGTTCGCGCGCGCAGTGCCGGCCGATGGCGGTTTCGACGTCGCCGCGGTGGTCCAGCACGATCTGGAGAGCAGCGGGCGCTTTCGCGCCCTGCAGCGACGCGACATGTTGACCCAACCCGCCAGCGTCGCCGACGTGCAGGCCGCCGACTGGAAGGCCGCAGGCGAAGACTACGTCGTGGTCGGCCGGGTGACGGCGCCGACGGCCAGCGAGATCGACGTCAACTGCGATTTGATCAATACCCAGACCGGGCAGCTGGTCGGCAGCCAGAAGTTCATCGCCAGCAGTGCCAGCCTGCGCAATGCCGCGCATCAGATCAGCGACTTCGTCTACCAGAAGATTCTGGGCGTCCGCGGCGCGTTCGCGACCCGCATCGCCTATGTCTCGGTGCAGGGCAAGCCGCCCGCCGAGCACTACCAGCTGATCGTGGCCGATGCCGACGGCGAGAATCCGAAGGTGGTGCTGGAATCTCCGCAGCCGATCATGTCGCCCGCCTGGTCGCCCGACGAGCAGTGGCTGGCCTACGTGTCGTTCGAGAATCGTGTGTCGGGTGTATACGTGCAGCGCGTGCGCACGGGCGAGCGGCGCCTGATCTCGGCGCGGGCCGGGGTCAACGGCGCGCCGGCATTCTCGCCCGACGGCTCGCGCATGGCGTTGACGCTGTCCGGCAGCGGCGGCAACCTCGATATCTGGCTGCTCGATCTGAATTCGCAGCTGCTCACGCGGCTCACCGACGATCCGGCGGTGGATACCGAAGCGGCCTGGAGTCCGGACGGCAAGAGCATCTACTTCACCTCCGATCGGGCCGGCGGGCCGCAGATCTACAAGCTCGATATCGCGCAGTCCAAACGCGTGCAGCGCATCACCTTCGGCTCCGGCTACAACGCCCGGCCGCGCGTCTCGCCGGACGGCAAGCAGATCGCTTTCGTGACGCGCGAAGGCAGCAACTATCGCATTGCGGTGCAGGATCTCGCCTCGGGCACGGTGAGCGTGCTCACGCACGGCAGCCTCGACGAATCGCCGAGCTTTGCGCCCAACGGGGCGACCATCATCTATTCCGGGCGCGACGGCGAGTTCGGTACGCTGCAGACGGTGTCGGTCGATGGCCTGGTCACGCAGCGGCTGAAGTCGGATCAGGGCGAGGTACGTGAACCGGTTTGGGGACCGTTCCCGCGCTAGAATGGCTCGCGCCACGGGGATGGTTGTACAGTTGCGGCCGGAACCGGCCCGCAACGCAGACACACGGAGTGAACTATATGCGCAGGACTGTTGTTCTCTCGATCGCGGTACTGAGTGCAGCTCTCGCCGCCGGCTGCAGCAGCCCCAAGCCGCGGCCGACCGCAGGCAATGCGGCCGATACGACGGCACCGGCGGCCCAATCGCAGACCTCGGGCGCCGCCAGTCCGGGCGCCTACGGCGCCGCGGGTGCGGGCGCGGCCGGGTCGGCCGGCGCGGCCGGGCCGCCCGGCCAGCAGCTGCAGAACCGGATCATCTATTTCGACTTCGACAGCAGCGAAATCAAGCCGGAGTACAACGCGCTGATCACCGCGCATGCGCGCAACCTGGCCTCGAACCCGACTGCGCGCGTGCGGCTCGAGGGCAATACCGACGAGCGCGGCTCGCGCGAATACAACATCGGGCTCGGCGAGCGCCGCGCGCAGGCGGTGCGTCGCGCCCTGATGCTGCAGGGAGTCGCCGAGGCGCAGATCACGACCGTCAGCTACGGTGAGGAACGGCCGGCGGTCACGGGCCACACCGAAGAAGCCTGGGCACGCAATCGACGCGTCGAGATCGTCTATCTGAACTGAGCGCCGGCCGATGTCATCACCGCTGCGTCACTGGCTGCTGAGCGCGATCACGGTGCTGGGTCTGGCCGCCTGCGAGACCACACCGCAGCCGGATCCGATGCAGATCAAGCTCAACGACATCGACGAGCGGCTCGCCCGGGTCGAGCGCGTGGTCAACAATCAGAGCCTGCTGCAGCTCTCGCAGCGCGTCGATGAGCTCGAGGCGCAGCTGCGCGCGCTGCGCGGCCAGGTCGAGGAACTGCAGAACAGCGACGAGCTGCTGCGCAAGCAGCAGCGCGATCTGTATGCCGATCTGGACCGGCGGTTGAAGGCGCTCGAGCTGGCGGCGCGCGGTGCACCTGCGGCGGCGGCCAACGGCGCTGCGGGCGGCGCCGACGCGGGCGCAGCGGGCGAGGCGGGCGCGCCGGCGCCGGGCGGCGACCAGGCGGCCTATACGCATGCGTTCGACGCCCTCAAGGCCAACGACCTGGCCGGCGCGATAGCGCAGTTCCACGAGTTCCTGCGGCTCTATCCGCAAAGCCCGCTCGCCGGCAATGCGCAATATTGGCTGGGCGAGGCCTATTACGTCACGCACGACTATGACAATGCCGTGAGCGCGTTTCGCGCGGTGGGCACCCAATACCCGCAGTCGCCCAAGGTGCCCGACGCGCTGCTCAAGCTCGGCCTCACGCAGATCGAGCAGAACAAGCTGACCGATGCGCGCGCGACGCTGCGGCAGGTGGTATTGCACTACTCGGGCAGCAGCGCCGCGAAGCTCGCGGCCGCCAAGCTGCAGAGCCTGCCGCCGGAAGGCCAGTAGGGTGCGTCGCGATTGAGCGTTCGGCTCAAGCTGACCGAAATATTCTACTCGCTGCAGGGTGAGGCCGATTCGGTTGGCATCCCCACGGTGTTCGTGCGCCTGACCGGCTGCCCGCTGCGCTGCCGGTACTGCGATACCGCCTACGCCTTCGACGGCGGACAATGGTGGGAGCTGGCGGCCATTCTCGAGCGGGTGCGTGAATTCGGCGCCGGCTTTGTCTGCGTCACGGGCGGGGAGCCGCTGGCGCAGAAGCAGTGTCTGGCGCTGCTGGACGCGCTCGCCGACGAGGGCTACCGGGTGTCGCTCGAGACCAGCGGCGCCTGGCCGATCGAGGCGGTCGATGCACGCGTGATCCGCGTGGTGGACGTCAAGACGCCGGGCTCGGGGGAGGAGCATCGCAACCGCTACCAGCAACTGGCGCTGCTGCGCTCCGAGGAGCAGGTCAAGTTCGTGCTCTGCGACCGCGCCGATTACGACTGGAGCCGCGCCAAGCTCGAGTCGCTGCAGCTCGCGCGCCGCTGCCAGGTGCTGTTCTCGCCGAGCCACGAGCAGCTGCCGGCGCGGCAACTGGCCGACTGGATCCTCGAGGACCGGCTGCCGGTGCGCTTCCAGATCCAGCTGCACAAGTACCTGTGGGGCAATGAGCCCGGGCGCTGACGGCCGCGCGCGCGCGGTGGTGCTGCTGTCGGGCGGCCTCGATTCTTCGACCGCGCTGGCCTGGGCGCGCGCGCAGGATTTCGACTGCTACGCACTGTCGGTCGCGTACGGACAGCGGCATCAGGCGGAGCTCGAGGCCGCGGCGCGGGTCGCCCGCTCGCTCGGTGCACGCGAGCATCGGCTCATGCACGTGGATCTGGCCGGCATCGGCGGCTCGGCGCTGACGGACTGGAGCATCGCGTTGCCGGAGCAGCCGAGCGCCGGAATTCCGGTCAGCTACGTGCCGGCGCGCAACACCCTGCTGCTCGCCCTGGCACTGGCCTGGGCGGAGGTGCTCGCGGCGCGTGATCTGGTGATCGGCGTCAACGCCGTCGACTACTCCGGCTATCCGGACTGCCGGCCCGAGTTCATCCGCAGCTTCGAGTCGCTGGCCGCGCTCGGGACCAAGGCTGGCGTCGAAGGGGCGCGCTGGCGCGTGCATGCGCCGCTGATCGCGCTGAGCAAGGCACAGATCATCCGCCTGGGTGCCGGCATGGGGGTGGACTACGCCTCGACGGTGTCGTGCTACCAGGCCGATGCCGGTGGCCGCGCCTGCGGTCGCTGCGATTCCTGCCGGCTGCGCCGCGAGGGCTTCGAGGCGGCAGGCGTCGCCGATCCCACGGTCTACCGCTGAAAGAGCGCACTGCCGCGCCCGGCGGCGCGTGCCGGGCCGCAGGCTTTTCGGTATCATGCGCGCCCGCTTCCGCGGGTCGGTAGCTCAGTCGGTAGAGCAGCGCCCTTTTAAGGCGTTGGTCGTGGGTTCGAGCCCCACCCGACCCACATTTCCTGCCGGCGCCAAGCCGAAGCAGAGGCGCTCCGACGCGCGGCCGCCCGGCCGCGCATGCACCGACGATCCGCGGGCCGATCAGTCCTCTCTGCGTCTGCCGCGCTGCCGCCCAATCGCGTAGCCGGCGGCGAAGGGCAGTCCGAGTACCAGCAGCGCCAGCAGGCTCAGCAGCAGCAGCGCCTCGCGCACCAGCTTGCGCAGCTCGCGCCAGGAGGTATCGACGGTGCGGTCCGCGATTTGCGCGGCGTCGGCGGCGAATCGGTTGCGCTCCAGATCGAACGCGTCGACGACGCCCTGGCGCTCGGCGGCGATATTGGCCGCGAGGGCTTCGCGCTCGACGTGCAGCGTTCGCAGCATCTGCCTCCACGACGCATCCAGCCGGTCGGACGAGGCGCGCAGGCTGCCGCGCAGCTCGGCGATCGCCTCATGCGCCAGCGCCGGGCTGGTGTCCGCAAGCGCGGAGATGCGCGCCAGGCGCGCGTCGATGTTCCGCAGGGCGCTCTGATAGGCGGCGCCGTCCACCCCGGCGCGATCGAGCGCGAGTTCGGCCTGCCACAGGCTCATGGCCGGGAGCTGTTCGCCGTAGAGGCGCAGGCGGTCGGAGACGTCGCCGAGGGCCTGTGCCACGGTGCCCTCGACACGCAGCGCACTCGGATCGCCTTGCTCGATCATCCACGCCGACAGCACGGACGAGCGTACGCAATCCGCGCTCTGCAGCGGGTCGTGCTCGACGTAGCTCAGCACGAAGGCGTGATAGCGGGGGTAGTCGCTGCCTGCGACCTTGCGGGCGAGGGCATCGGCCTCGTCGGCGAGCCGCGCGGTGGCGAGGCGCGCACCGGGCTGCGCACTGCCCAGCAGATCCGAGCCCGCGCCCGTGGCGAGGAAATCACGCAGCTGCAGCGCGAAGGCCCAGGTGTCGAGCAGGCTCGCGATCGGCGAGGATCCCGCAGCGGCGCGCGTGCTTTCGGTGACCGCGCCCAACTTGAGCCGCAGCGCCTGCGATCGGATCGCCGGGTCCGTGCCCGCGGGCAGCGCGTCGTCCAGCAGATGAGTGATGGTGCTGGCGAAGTGCGCCGCGTAGTCGCGCGTCAGCAGTCGGGCGTCCAGTTCGCGCGCGCTCAGCGGCGTGTCGGGGAATTTGATCGTCAGTACCGAGCAGCCGGCCATCGCCAGACCGGCCAGCAGCGGGGCGGCACGCCGCAGCAACGCGCGATATGTATTCAAATGGTTGCTTCCTTGCGCAGTTCCACGCTCTGGGATCGCGACTGCGACGCCACCGATGCCGGCGACCTTATCACGGGTAATCATATCGGCCGCAAGCTCCGGCGGCCGGAAACCGCGCTGCCGGGGGGGCCGGCGCGCGCTCGTGACCTCCGCCGCCGCTGCGGCCGCCGGCTGTGGGATACTCGGACAGGCGGTTGCTCAGGCTCGATCAAGGATGAGGTGGCATGGGGGAGGACGCCCAAACGGCCGGCGGCGGTTCCAGGCGCAGCGCGGCCTTCTTTCGCCTGCCTTCGAAGGTGTCTGCGATTTCCTGGCGCGACCTCGCGCAAACGCTGATACCGGTGCTGATGCTCAGCGCCGCCGTCATCTTCGTGGCGTTGCGCTTCGTGCGTCCGGCACCGCCCAGCAGCCTCACGATCGCCACCGGCCCCGCGGGCAGCCGGTTCAACATGGTGGCGCAGCAGTACCAGCAGATCCTGGCGCGCAACGGCATCACGCTCAAGATCGTGGCAACCCAGGGCTCTCTGGACAACCTGGATCGACTATCCGCTCCGACCGGCGACGTGGACGTTGCCTTCGTGCAGTCGGGTGTGTCGAATGCCGGCGCCAGCAGCGATCTGATCTCGCTCGGCAGCGTGTTCTACCAGCCGCTCACCATCTTCGACCGCAACCCGAAGGCGCTGGCGCGACTGTCGCAATTGCGCGGTCATCGAATCGCGATCGGGCCGCCGGGCAGCGGCACGCGCTCTCTGGCCTTGGCGTTGCTCGATGCCAATGGCATCGAACCGCGGGGGCGGACCGAGCTGCTCGACCTGGAAGGGGAGGCGGCCAGGAACGCTCTGCTGCGCCGGCAGGCGGATGCCATATTTCTCTCGGGGGACTCGGCGGCGCCCGCGACCATACGCGAGATGCTGCACGCGCCGGGCATCCGCCTGTTCGATTTCTCCCAAGCCGATGCCTACGTGCGCCGCTTTCGATATCTCAACAAGCTCGAATTGCCGCCGGGTACGTTCGACCTGGGGGAGAATCTGCCACCGACGCGCATCAACATGCTGGCGCCGACGGTCGAGCTGGTGGCGCATTCGAGCCTGCATCCCGCGCTCTCCGACCTGCTGATCGAGGCGGCCATCGAAGTGCACGGCCGCGCCACGCTGCTGCAGAATGCGGGGCAATTCCCGACCCCCTCGATGCACGACTTTCCGATCAGCGCCGAGGCCGCGCGCTATTACAGGTCGGGCAAGAGCTTCGCCTATCGCTTCCTGCCGTTCTGGCTCGCGAGCCTGCTCGATCGCGCACTGGTCCTGCTGGTACCGATCGTCGTGGTCGTGATCCCGGCATTGCGCTATCTGCCGACGCTGTACAACTGGCGCGTCAAGAGCCGCATCAACCGCCGCTACGGGCAAATCATGGCCCTCGAGCGCCAGACGCTCGCCGATCTGTCACCGCAGCAGCGCGCGGCGCTGCTCGAGCGGCTGGCGCAGATCGAGAAGGCCGTCATTGCCCTCAAGGTGCCGGGCTCGCATGCCGAGCAACTCTACGGGCTGCGCCAGCACCTGCAGTTCGTGCGCCAGAACCTGGGTCGATCGGCGCAGGAATCCGGGCAGGCCCGGACGCTTGGCGCGCAGCCGGGGTGACGTCCGGGGGGATGCCGTGGCATCGGCGCAGTCCCGGCCGGGTGCCCGAAGCCTGAGAGGCGCTAAAATGGCGCCGCCGATTCGCAACCGGAGCCGCCGCATGGTCCAGCCCCCGCCAGCGCCCGTACATCAGCCACGCGGATTGCGCGGTGATTATTCGCGCGCTGCGGCCGATTACACCGTGACTCAGGACTGGCAGCATTACTCGGGCGCGGAGCACGCGCTGTGGGGGATGCTCTACGGCCGTCAGATCGATCTGATCGAGCGCTATGCGGCGCCGGAGTTCCTCGCCGGCGTGCGCGCATTGGGCGCCTCGCCAACGCAGATTCCGCGCTTCGACGACGCCAATCGCGTGCTGCAGGCGACGACCGGCTGGCGCATCGTGGCGGTGCCGGGGCTGATCCCCGAGCAGACGTTCTTCGATCACCTGGCACATCGGCGCTTTCCGGTCACGGTCTGGATCAGGCGGCGCGAGGAGCTCGATTACCTGGTCGAGCCGGACGTGTTCCACGATTTCTTCGGCCACGTGCCGCTGCTGACCAATCCGGTCTTTGCGCGATTCATGCAGGCCTATGGCGAGGCCGGGCCGAAGGCGCTTGCCACGCCGGGTGGTCTGCAGATGCTGGCGCGACTGTATTGGTACATGGTGGAGTTCGGCCTGATCCGCTGCAGCTCGGGGCTGCGCGTCTACGGCGCCGGAATCCTGTCGTCCAAGGGCGAAACGGTCTACAGCGTCGAGAGCCCGCGGCCGCAGCGCCTGCGCTTCGATCTGCTGCGCGTGATGCGCACCGAGTACCGCATCGACGAATTCCAGCAGACCTATTTCGTGCTCGACAGCTTCGAGCAGCTGTTCGGCGCCTGCTACGACACCGACTTCGCGCCGCTGTACCGCGAACATGCCGCGGCGGCGCCGATCGCGGCCGACGCGCGGCTGCCCGGCGACACGCCGGCCGCGCGGGCCGGCGCCGACGAGCAGCGCGGGGGGGTTGCGTGAGGATGAGGCCGACCACCATCGCCGCC
>DAHUYP010000069.1 GCA_027315105.1 Gammaproteobacteria bacterium | reverse complement strand
CTGGCGCGCGCCGCGGTGCGCCAGTCGCTGGTGCTGCTCAAGAATGACGGCCTGCTGCTGCCGCTGCGCGCCTCGGCGCATGTGCTGGTTGCCGGCGAGGGTGCCGACGACATCGGCCGGCAGTGCGGCGGCTGGTCGTTGTCCTGGCAGGGCGGCGGCCAGCGCAACCGCGATTTCCCGCACGGGGAGTCGATCTATGCGGGACTGCGCGCGGCGCTGGCGGCCGGCGGCGGCACGGCCGAGCTCAGCATCGGCGGCCGGTATGTACGCAAGCCCGATGCGGCCATCGTGGTGTTCGGCGAGCAGCCGTATGCGGAAACCGCCGGTGATCGGCCGTCGCTCGAGTATCAGGCCGGCAACAAACGTGATCTGCGGCTGCTGCGGCGGCTCAAGGCCGCGCACATTCCGGTGGTGGCGGTATTGCTGTCCGGGCGGCCGTTGTGGGTGAACCCGGAGATCAACGCCTCGGACGCCTTCGTGGCGGCGTGGCTGCCGGGTACCGAAGGCGCAGGCATCGCCGATGTGCTGATCGGCGATGCGGCCGGCCGGCCGCGCTACGGCTTCAGCGGTACGCTCTCCTTCGCCTGGCCCGACCAGGCCGTGCCCGATGCGCGCGCGGCGCCGCGTATCCGGCCGCTATTCGATCTGGGCTACGGACTGCGTTACGGACAGCGGCTGCAGGTGCCGGTGCTCTCGGAGCGGCCCGATTAGCGCGGCGCGCTCGCGCTCCAGACCGGCCTCCCCTCATTGAGCCTGGGGTTCCATCTCGAGGGCCGGCAACGGTTGCTGCGCCAATCCCTGAATCTCGCCGCCGATGCCGAGCAGTGCTGAGACTCCCGCCTGCAGCTGCTTCTCGCGCCGCGCCCAGCGCTGCGTCGACTGGTTCTTCTCGGACTCGAGCTCCTCGCGCATCCTCTGGAACATGTCGTAGACTGCCCTGAGCTTTTGGGCAAACTGAGGCGAGGTCAGGTAGTCGTAGACCGCTTCCATCTTCTCGCCTTTGCCGGCGGACGCCTGCCGCTGCTTGTGGACCTCGAGCAGTCCGGCGCGCAGGGCCGTCGCCAGCTGCAGCGCCGGAGCCCAGGTGCTGACCCAGACATCGTCGTGCAGCCCGAAGAGCTGGCCAGCTTGCCACTCCTTTGGCACGGCCGCCGGCATGGTGAGCAGCACGCTGATGTCCGCGCCGCAGGCGCGCATGTCATCCTTGAGCTTGGCAATCCATTGCGGGCTCCAGTCCCTGGCGCGCTTGCTCTCCCACAGGATCAATCCGGCCGCCTCGCCGTTGCGCGTGTACACGCGCTGCAGGACGTCGGCGCCGCGGACGCCCTTTTTGACCTCTTCGATCGTATCGCCGGGGAATGATCGCTTCAGACTCTCCTCGATCGCCAATTCCAGCACCTCCCCCTGCAGCTGCTGCGATCCCTGATCGGCCTTGCGCTGAGCCTCCGTCAGCCGGGCTTTCATGTCGTCGATGGTCTTCTGCAGCTCGGCCTTCTCGAGCGCCGCGCGCTGCTGTTCCTGTGAGCGCGCCGTGGCCTCCCGGGCGTTGAGCTTGGCATCCACCTGGCGCTGCACGTCGAGCTGCAGCGCGTCCCTGGCATCCTTGAGCTGCGTGCGCTCTTCGCGCAGCGCGAGCTGCTCGGCACGCAGGCTCTGGAGCTGTTGCCGCGCATCGGCCAGCTGCTTCTCGTACGCTTGCTTCTCGTCGGCCAGCAATTGCGCCGCGCGCGCCGAGGCGGCTTCGGCCACGCGCATCTCGAGTGAGCTCTCGCGCTCCGCCAGCGCGGCCTCGCGCTGATCGGTCGCGGCGAGTCGTTCGCGGGTCTCGGCCAACTGCCGCTGCAGGGCGTCGAGCTGGGGCTTGAAGGCCTGTTCCGTCATGGCGCGCATTTCCGCGAGCGCGCGCGCGTGCGCCTCGCCTTGATCCTTGAGCAGCCCTCGAAGCTCCTCGTTCTCCTGTCTGGCGGCATTCTGCCGATCCGCCAAGAGCTGTTGCGCGTGCTTGTCGGCGCTCTGGCGCTCCTGCGCTCGCAGCTGCGACAAGCAGTGGGAACTGGCGGATTCGATGTTCTCGAGCGCCTGTCTCGCGAAGCCCTGCTCGAGCGAGAATTCATGGCCGCATTGCGGACAGGTGACTGCGGTATCGGCAGCGATGAATAGCGCTTCGCTCATGCGGATCTCCTGGCTTCGGCAGCCGGCTGCGGCCGTGCCTGCATTATCCCCGGCTGCCGGCGGTCGGGAGCCTGGCGGGGATCAGGGCTCATGTCACGGTGTCCAGGGCGCGCTCCAGGTCTCGGTGAGCGCCTCGCCGTACAAGCTCAGATAGCAACGCAGGTCCGTGGCTTGCGCGCCCTTCGCCGCGACCTGGAAGCTCACGCGCCAGACGCCGTTCTCAGCCAGACGCTGCACGCTGACGTCGTTGATCGTGCCGCCGCGGCGGGCATCGATCTCGGCCCTGATGGGCTCGGAGGCCTGCAGCGAATCGAGATCGCCGCCGGTGAAATCGATCAGTATGCGGCGCGCGCCGACCCGGTCGGATACGGGCGCCGAGCGCGTCGATATCACACGGCCGCCGGGCGGCCATGAGGGGGAGTGCAGGTACGCGGACAGCAGGTAGGAGTACGTGTAGGGCCGGTGCGGCTCGGGGCGTACGCGCGGCACCCAGAAGGCGATGATATTCTCGCGCGCCGAATCGCCGCTCGGGGTCTCCACCAACTCGACGATCCCCTTGCCCCAATCGCCCAGCGGGGTGATCCAGTAGCTTGGACGCCGTTGGTAGTGGGCTTCCTCGTCCTGGTAGCGCCCAAAGTCGCGCTCACGCTGCAGCAGACCGAAGCCGCGCGGATGCTCGACGTAGAAGCTCGAGATGCGCAGGCCGCGCGGATTGCTCAGCGGCCGCCACAACCACTCGCCGTCACCGGCCTCGATCTGCAGGCCGTCGCTGTCGTGCACCTCGGGCCGATAGTCGTCGACGGGGCGCACGCCCTCCTTGCCGTAGAAGAACATCGAGGTCAGCGGCGCGAGGCCGGGCTTCTGCATGGAGCTGCGCGCGTACAGGGTCGCGGTCACCTCGGCGGCGCTGATCGCGTCCGGACGGATCTCGAATCGATAGGCGCCCGTAACGCTCGGACTGTCGAGCAGCGCATAGATCCTGAGCGTGCGCTGCTCGGGCGAGGGGTGCACGAGCCAGAAATCGGTGAAGTAGGGCAGCTCCTCGGCGGCCGCCGCGGCGACGTTGACCGCGAGTCCGCGCGCGAAGGCGCCGTAGCTCTGTTCGCGGCCGAGCAGCCGGAACGAGGACGTGCCGAGGAACGAGATCAACTCGTCCTTGTAGTCGCCCCGGTTCAACGGGAACTGGACTCGCAGCCCGGCGAACCCGAGGTCACCCGGCAGGTCCTTGGGCGCCGCACCGCCGGGAAACTCGAATGCCGAGGGATCGTAGCGGATGGGGTGCAGCGAGCCGTCGTCGGCCACCTCGGTGACGCTCACGCGCTTGTCGAAGATGGCGCCGCGCTGGAAGAATTGCA
The DNA here is from genome assembly GCA_027315105.1 of Gammaproteobacteria bacterium. Classification (GTDB taxonomy): domain Bacteria; phylum Pseudomonadota; class Gammaproteobacteria; order Steroidobacterales; family Steroidobacteraceae; genus FEN-1191. The sequence continues at coordinate 59,425 of DAHUYP010000069.1, read as the reverse complement.
CTTCGAACAGCGCCTCGCCGCGCCAGCGAGCGCGTTCGGGACGGAAGCGGATCTGCTGATACTGCGGATAACCGAGCCGCGCAAGGCTCGGGGGCAGCGTGTCGTCGCGACTGCGATACGGTTCGGCCGCGCGCTGCTCGGCGAGGCGCTGGACGCTCTCGAATCCGAAGCGGTGTGCCGGGGGCGCCGGTGGATTGGCCGCGCGCCGGGTCGCGCTGCTGGATTGCCCCAACAGCGTCGCCGGCAGCATCAACACCAGCACACAGGATACTCGCCGATACACCTTCCACTCCGCTTCGCTGCCGGCGCCGTTGCGGGCATGGTCCCGCAGCGCCTGTCGGGGCACCGCGCGTGCGGGCCTCAGAGGTGCGCAGTGTAGCGCCGCGACCGATCCCGCAGGCAGCCTCTGAGCCGCAGCGCCGCGCGCGGCGCGATGGCAGCGCGAGCACCGGGCTCCCGGTCATCGCCTGCCGGCCAGGACGGCATGGCGATACGCTATGCGCGGCGCAGATCGAGCTCGAGGTAGCGCGTGCCCGGCAGCGGGTTGTGGTAATACGCCTGCGTCTCCCGAAAGCCGAGCCCCCGGTACAGCTCGCGTGCGTGGGTCATGGTGCTCAGCGTATCGAGCAGCATGCGCTGGTAGCCCAAGGCACACGCTTGCTCGATGGCTGCCAGCGTCAGCAGGCGGCCCAGCCCGCTGCTGCGCGCGGTCGGCCGCACGTACAGCCGCTTCAATTCGCAGGTCGCCGATGCCTGGTGCCGAACCGCAATACAGCCGATGAAATCGCCCGCTGCCCGGGCCAGCAGCAGGCAGCCCGATGGCGGGCCATAGAGCGCCGGCAACTGCTGCAGTTCCGCGGCGAAGCCCTGGAAGCACAGATCCACGCCGAGCGCCGCTGCATACTCTTCGAATAATGTGCGGGCCACGGCATACTCGGCCGCAGACTGGGCGGGCGCGATGCGGCGCGAGGTCGTCGTGGCATCGGCGTCGGGGCCCGGAGCCATCATACCGCTGCGCCGGCGGCCCCGCCGCAGGGGCGCGCAGGGGCGCGCAGCGGCGCGCTGGCGCCGGATAACGGGCCGGATAGCGGGGCGGATGGGGCTGCAATCATGGCGTTTCCCGAGCGCACCGGGCCCGCGCGGCGGCCTTGCAATTTTTACCGAGTATACAGCACAAACAGCGGTCGTCCGGAAGACGGTGCACGATGCGCCGGCGTGAGCAGCGTCCGCCCCGGGGTTCCGCACGCCGGCGCGATGTTCCGGCGTCACGGGTGCTGCGCGCGGACCTCGGCCGTGGTTTTTTGATTGACGTCGTGCCGCGCCCCGACATATATCTGGTGGTCCCGGCATCGCCGCAGTGTCCACAGGGCAGAGTCGATCCTTACCATGATTTTCGAAGTTGGATGCGCATGACACCCCCGAGACTGGTCGTCACCCAGAATGCGGATGCCCGCTTTCTGGGCAAACTGCTGGGCGATGTGATTCGTGAATACGGCGGCGAGACCCTGTTCCGGCGCATCGAATACATTCGCGCCGCCTCCGTGGATCGCTATCGGGGTCTCGCCAACGCCCGCAACGTCGAGCCGGGGTTGGATGCGCTCAGCCTCGACGAGACGGTCGCCTTCGTGCGCAGCTTCATGTTGTTCTCGATGCTGGCGAATCTGGCCGAGGATCGCCAGGGCGATCCTGCCGATCATGAAGGCGAGATCGCCACCGCGCTGCAACGCCTGGCCTCACATGGGGTCGATCGCGCCCAAGCGCTCGCGCTGCTGGATCGGGCCAACGTGGTACCGGTGCTGACCGCACATCCGACCGAAGTGATGCGCAAGAGCATGCTCGATCATCGCAACCGCATTGCCGTACTGATGCGCGCGCGCGATGCCGGACGCAGCGAATCGGAGGAGGGTGAGTTCGTCGAGCAGGCCATCACCCGGCAGATCGCCCTGCTTTGGCAGACGCGCGCCCTGAGGCGCGAGCGCATCTACGTCGCCGATGAGGTGGACGTGGCGCTGGCCTATCTGCGCGACGTCTTTCTGCCGGTCGTGCCGGCGCTCTATGCCCGTTGGGAGCGCGTGCTCGGGGCTCGTCCCAGGAGCTTCCTGCGGCTCGGTAGCTGGATCGGCGGCGACCGGGACGGCAACCCGCACGTGACCGCGGATTCACTGCAGCACGCGCTCGGGCGTGCATCGCAGACGGTGCTGGCGGACTATCTGGAGCGGCTGCACGCGCTCGGTGCGGAGCTGTCGATCTCGAGCGAGCTCGCTTCGGTCAGCGAGGCGGTGGCGCGGCTCGCGGAACGCAGTGGCGATGCCAATCCGGCGCGGCGCGATGAGCCGTATCGGCGCGCCATCACCGGCATTTATGCCCGGCTGGCCGCGACCTACCAGAAATTGACCGGCCGCGCGGCGCCGCGGCCGGCGTCGGTCAGCGCCGAGGCCTATCCGGACTCCGACAGCTTGCGCGCCGATCTGGTCGACATCGAGCGGTCCCTGGAAGCCGGCGGCCGCGCCGGTCTCGGCGCCATTGGCTCGTTGACGCGCCTGATCCGGGCAGTGGACACCTTCGGCTTTCATCTGGCCACGCTCGATCTGCGGCAGAACGCCGATGTACACCAGCGCGTGGTCGCGGAATTGCTCAAAGTGGCCGGCGTCGAACCCGACTATCGCGCACTGGATGAGACCGCGCGCGTGGCCGTCCTGCGTCGTGAGCTGGCCAGCGAGCGATTGCTGGCCAGTCCGTTCGCGAGCTACAGCGCCGAGACGCTGTCGGAGCTCGAGATCGTTCGCACTGCCGCCAAGGCACATGATCTCTATGGATCGTCTTCCATAACGACGTATATCGTTTCCAAGAGCGAAAGCGTCTCCGATCTGCTCGAGGTCAACGTACTGCTCAAGGAAGCCGGTCTGTATCGCGGACACCCGATGCCGCGCGCCGCCATCATGGCCGTGCCGTTGTTCGAGACCATCGGTGATCTGTCCCGCTCCTCGCAGACCATGCGCGATTGGCTGTCGCTTCCGGAAGTGGCGGCGACCACCTCGGCGCACGGTTACCAGGAAGTGATGCTCGGCTACTCGGATTCCAACAAGGACGGCGGCTATCTCACGTCGGTGTGGAGCCTGCATCAGGCCACGCGGGCGCTGGCGGACGTGTTCGAGGAGTTTGGCACTACGATGCAGGTGTTTCACGGCCGCGGCGGCGCCGTCGGCCGCGGCGGCGGCTCATCGTTCGCAGCGATCCGAGCCCAGCCGCATGGCAGCGTGCGCGGGCGTATCCGCATCACCGAGCAGGGCGAGGTCATCGCGGCCAAGTACGGCACGCCGGAGGGCGCGATGTCCAACCTCGAGGCCATCGCCTCCGCCACGCTGCTGGCCTCGCTGGAGAGCGAGAGTCTCTCGAGCGCGGATCGCCGTCGATTCGCGGTCGCCATGGAATCGATCTCGAGCGTCGCGTTCCAGGCCTATCGCTCGCTGGTGTACGAGAGCCCCGGCTTTTCCACGGTGTTCAGGCAGATGACGCCGCTGCGGGAAATCGCGGATTTGAAGATCGGCTCGCGGCCGGCGTCGCGCACGCAGTCGGATCGCATCGAGGATCTGCGCGCCATCCCATGGGTCTTCAGCTGGGCCCAGGCGCGGGTCATGTTGCCCGGATGGTATGGGGTCGGCCAGGCACTGCAGTCCTTTGCGGACGCTTCGTTGTTGCGCGACATGGTCGATGCCTGGCCGTTCTTCCGCGCCACACTCGATAACATGGAAATGGTGCTGTCAAAATCGAACATGGTGATCGCCGAGCGCTACGCGAGCCTGGTCGAGGACCGGGCTCTGGCAGCGGACATCTTCGGCCGCATCCGCGATGCCTGGTCGGCCACGCAGGAGGTTCTGTTGTCGGTGACCGGGCAGACGCACCTGCTGGAACGCAATCCGGCTCTCGATGCGTCGATTCGCCTGCGCCTACCCTATATCGAGCCCTTGAACTGGCTGCAGGTCGAACTGCTCAAGCGCCATCGCGCCGGCGAGAATGATCCGCGCGTGCGCGATGGACTGCAGCTGTCGATCAACGCGATCGCCACGGCGCTGCGAAACAGCGGCTAGCAAGACCCGAATCGGGCGCGAGGGCGAAGCCGCGTGGCCGCGCGGCGTCCCGTGATGCCGCGAGATGGTGGCGAGCCCCTCCGGGTGCTCGCCGATCACGCAATCACCGACGATTGCGAAGGGCCAGAGAGATCTTCAAGGTCGTGGCCTTGTAACGCACCGCGGCCTCGGAGCGGCGCAGTTGACGCGCGATCTTCGCCACCGGTTCGCGCCGCGCGGCCGTCCTGAGCAGTCGGAGATCGGCTGCGGTCCAGAGTATTCTCTTGCGCCGAGTCTTGGTTTTCGCCTTTGCCTTTGCCATTCGATCGCTCCACTCGTAATTGGGTTGAGGGCGCTACTCTATAGCATCCGGGCCTCGACGCGCTCGCCGGCCTTGCATTTCGTGCACTTGCTTGCCGGGAAGGAGATGTTGTAGAGCGGCGCCCGGGCGTTGGTAGATTCAAGCGAGGTACGGGCGGAAGCTCGTGATCACGAGTCCACGAATGCCGTTCCAGCAGATTTGCACGCCGATGCACAACAGAATGAACGCCGTCAGGCGTATCACCACGCTGGTTCCGGTCGGGCCCAGCTTGCGCAGGATCCGATCGGCGTAGCGATAGCACAGGAAGACGCCCAGCGCCACGATCAGGATGCCGACCGCATGGCCGAGCGCGGTCACGAGCAATGAGCGAAAGCCTGCAGGCTGGTCGGCGCCGAGCGTCAGGGCCACCGAGATCGAGCCCGGTCCGACCGTCAACGGCATCGTCATCGGATAGAACGCGCGTTGGCTCAAGTCGTCGGGCGAGGCGTCGGGCGGCCCGCTGCGCGCCAGGCCGGATGGAGCATTGGGTCTGTTGAGCAACGACCAGGCGACCGCGCACACCACGCTACCGCCGGCCACCTGTACGGCCGGAATCGACAGGCCAAAGAAGTCGAGTACATAGGCGCCGATCAATGCCGAAGCGGTGAGCAGCAGGAAGCTATTGACGGCCACCGCCTTGGCCATGCGTTTGCGCTCGTCGCTGTTCAGTCCGGTCGTCATGGCGAGGTAGATCGGTGCGCCGCCGAGCGGATCGACGATGGGCAGGAGCGCGCCGACGGCCAGCAATACCACCGCGGCGAATTGATAGAGTGCGTTGTAGAGCGTGGCGAAGTGCATGTTGCTGCCGGCCTCGGCGGTCGCCGGCCGAGGGCCGGACGATCCTCGCATCATCTTGCGACAGTTTGCCGGTGGCCGCCAGCGCACCGGTCGGCGGCGGCCTCAGCGCCGGCACGGCGGAAGGCCGCGATGATGATCAGTCGCCCGATCGTCCGACCGCACCCTTGCCGAGCTCCAGGCTGATGAGGCGGGCGATCATGGCCGCAGGATACAGCTGACCGAACAGGGCCTCGCTCGAGGCCAGCGCTCGCGCCATCGGGGAGACCGGCAGCACCTCGCCGGCGCCCAGGGTGGTCAGAGTCTCGAAGCTGTAGTAGCGGAACAGGCCGAGTGGCGAGCCTGCTCGGGCCGCCGGGGAGAGCCAAAAGGCCGAGCTGTCGAGCAGGCTGACGATCTGGTAGAGATGCGACCACGCCATGGCGGCCAGCAGATACACGACGATGGCACCCTGGACCCGATGATGGGTGACGTTGCCCGGACGAAATACCTGGCTCGTGACCAGCGTTCCGAGCAGCAGCACGAAGATCACGCGCAGCACCAGGTTCTCGATCTGGACGTGCAGGGTGGCGCCAAAATGCGCGATCCAGTCGAGCGCGACGCTGCCGAGTGCGAGGCTGGCCACGAGCGCCACCAGGGTCGGCTTGCGAGCCACCGCCGCAACCCCCGTCACGGTCAGCAGCGTGAAGAACGCAACCGAGAGTTCCGATCCGAACACCGCACTGCTCGCGAGCGGCGTCACCACGAACAGGAACAGGCACAGCGCGACCAGCAGCGCGGTCAGGCTGCGGTCGGTATTCCAGAAGCGCAACAGCATCAGGAAAACGGATGTCCATGAGCGCATGATCTTGATTCTCCGTCGGCGCGGTGCGCAAGCTCGAATTGGCGCCGTCCATGCACGGCGCGGTCGCCTGCCAGTTCTGACTGTCGCGGACGCAGGAGTTCGCTGCCCCGGCGTCCATATTCTACGGTCCGGGCTGTTGACCGCCGGCTGTCCTCCCCACTGGCCTCCGGCTTGCTCCCGAACGCCGCCGCGCGCTGCCACTGCGGCCGCCACCGCCCGAGCGCGGTTCGCAAGACCGAGACTCGATGCGGCGCTGGAGGCCGATCGCGCGCACAATGCGTTGACCGCGATCGTGGAGGGGCGGCAGGCGCATGGGAATCGAGCGTGGGCGCAACGCGCCGTCCGTGGCGACCGCGACCGGGGCAGGGGCATGAGCGGGAACGCGACGCCGCGGCGCCAGGCGCGCCGTCCCACGCTGGACGACAAGATCCGATTCCTGCTCGATCCGCACAGCTACCCCGGGCGGCCGGCCCGCGTCGAGAGCCTGGAGACGCACTTTGCGTGGGTATTCCTTACGCCGCGGCATGCCTACAAGCTCAAGAAGCCGCTGCGCCACGCCAGCATGGACTATCGGACCCTGGCGGCGCGCCGGCGCGGCTGTCTCGACGAGCTGCGCCTCAACCGGCGCCTGGCGCCGGCCGTCTACGAGTGCGTCGAAGTGCTGTCGACCGACCGCGACGGGGCACTGCGGCTGGGCCGGGCGGCGCGCACGGAGGACTACCTGGTCAAGATGCGGCGGCTGCCGAGCTCGCGCATGCTCGATCACGCGCTCGCGCACGCGGCCGTCAGCGAGCGCGATCTCGATCGGCTCGTGAGGCATCTGTGCGATTTCTTCGCCGCTGCGCGCCGCCACCCGGCTGGCGGCGCGATCTACTGCCGGCGGCTGCGCTCTCAGGTGCATGGCAATCGTCGCGCGTTGCGAAGGATCGGGCCCGATCGGCGGCGATCCCTGGTTGCGCGCGTGGCCGGATTGCAGCTGCGCTGCATCGAGCGGCTGGCCGGCGAGCTGGCGCTGCGCGGTGCGCGCGTGGTCGAGGGCCACGGCGACCTGCGTGCCGAGCACGTCTACCTCGGGCGGCCGGTCTGCGTCATCGATTGCCTCGAGTTCGATCGCTCGCTCAGGCTGCTCGATCCGGCCGAGGAAATGGCGTTCCTGGCGCTCGAGATCGGGCGGCTCGGGCACGAGCGCCTCGCCTGGGATTTGCTGCGGCGTTTCGCGGCCGTCAGCGGCGAGCGCATCGGCGATGCCGCGCTGGAGTTCTACATGAGCCACCGCGCGGCCACGCGCGCCAAGCTCGCCGCGTGGCACGTGGACGACCCGCAATTTCGCGATCCGCGACCGTGGATCAAACGCTCGCACGGGTATCTGCGCGACGCGCTGCGCCATGCGCAACGCGCCCTGCGCGCGCTCGATCGGCGCGATCTATCGATCGGGCACGGGCCAGCGCTCGAGCAGGTCGCTCACCGGCGCGCCGCTGGTCATGCGCGCCAGCGCCTGTCCTAGCAGCGGCGCCACCGGCAATACGGTGAGCTCGACGGCGGCTGAGGCGGGCGGCGGCTGCAAGGCCAATCCCGTGCTGTCCGTCAGCGTGATATCGGCAATGCTGTCGGCGGCGCACAGGGCTGCGACGCCGGCCGCGAGCGGTGCATGGGTCACCGCGACGTGTACGGCCGCGGCGCCGGCTTCGCGCAGCTGCGCCGCGGCGCGCAGCAGCGTGCCGCCCGAGGCGCACAGGTCGTCGAGCACGATCACCGCGCGCCCGGCGATCTGACCGACGACCGTACCGCCCGAGACCGTCCCGCCGGTGCGGCGCTTCTCGACGAACGCCAACTCGATGTCTCGGCCGAGCTGCCGTTGCAGCAGCTCGCGGAACAGCTGTACGCGCTTGATGCCGCCGACGTCCGGCGAGGCGACCGCGAAGTCCTCGCTTCGCAGGCGCTGCGCGAAATGCGAGGCAAACATCGGCAGTGCGGACAGGTGGTCCACGCCGATGCGAAATGCATTGTCGAGCGCCGCGGGATTGTGCACGTCGAGCGCGACCAGGCGAGTCACGCCCGTGGCTTCCAGCAGCTGCGCGACGTAGCGGGTGTTGATGGGATCGCGCGTCTGCGTGCGCCGGTCCTTGCGGGCGTAGGCCAGGTACGGCACCACGGCGACGGTGCTGCTTGCGCCCGCATCGCGCAGCCCGCACAGCAGGAACAGCAGCCGGATGAAGCGCTGTGCGATCGATGCCTGCGGCGAGCCGCCGAGGGACTGTACGACGAACGCCGTGTGCCCGCGCACCGAGACCAGCGGGCGCAGCTTGAACTCACCCTCCTCGAACGAGCGTTCCTCGAGCGGTGCGAGCGCAATTCCGGCCGCCGCGGCGATCCGCAGTCCGATGCCGTGGCTCTCGCTCGGGGCGAACAGCAACGGTGCCGGCGGTGCGCTCATGGGGGACTCGGCATCAGCGCGCCTTGCCCGGCGTCGCGGCCGTGCGGCCAAACAGTCCGAGCAGCGATGCCTCGGCCAGCATCTTGCCGTGCATGGCGCGCACCAGCACCGACTTGCGCGGCTCCTTCAGGTCGGGCAGCACTTCGCTGAGCGCGTAGAGCCGATGGAAATAGCGGTGCTGCCCAACGGGCGGACACGGACCGCCGTAGCCGGTCTTGCCCCAATCGTTGCGGCCCGAGAGCGCGCCGGCGGGCAGGGCGGCGCGCGCGGCGTTCTCGGGCAATGCATGCACCGTGGCTGGAATGTTGTACACGATCCAGTGGATCCACGTGGTCTGCGGCGCTCGCGGGTCCGGCGCGTCCGGGTCCTCTACGATCAGCGCCAGGCTCCGTGTGCGTGCGGGCACCCCGGACCACTCCAGCGGCGGCGAGCGATCGTCGCCCTCGCAGGTGTAGCGGACCGGGATCAAGCCGCCGGCCGCGAACGCGGAGGATTGGATCGACATGTTCATGGTATCGCTGCGCGGGTGTCTGCGCCGGATCGATGCATCAGCGCGGCGGGCAGCGTGCCGCGAACTGCGGTGTTCGGATCAGAGGCCACTGCTCGGGCACCATCGTGATCGGTCTTGGGGCTGCTGCACGCAAGCATGCGCTGCGCCGCGCCGCGCGCACTTCAGGGAATGTACCTACGCGCGGGCGCCATTAGGTAGATCCCCCGATAGCCGTGGCCCGGCATCCGGGAAATCATCGCCGTGCCGGCGGCTCGCATGCCGGCTGGTCCGCCCATCAACGAAGGAGAATCGAATCCCTGGACACCCCACGCCTCGCGCCGCTGTCCTGCCAGGCGACCGCAGCGCTCGTGCTGGCGGGTTGCGGCACGGCCCAGACGCCCACGCCGCCAGCCCCGGCGCTGGTGCAGACGCCGATCGACACGCGCGCGCAGGACGAAATCGCGGTGCGCAAGGCGTCGGCGGAGTGGGGTCGGATGATCGCCCAGAAGGCGCTCGATCCGACGCTCGCCTACTACGCCGATGATGCCTGGGTGAGTCCGCAGGGCGCGCCGATCGCCACGACGACCGAGCAGCGACGCAAACTCTGGGCGGACTTCTTCGCGACGCCCGGCGTCGCCGATACGGCGGGCGAGACCACGCGGGTCGAGGTGGCCCGCTCGGGGGACCTGGCGGTCGAATATGGAACGTTCACCGAGACGCTGCCGGGCAAACGCGGCGCGCGCAGCACCGTGACGGAGAAATACATGACGACCTGGCGCAAGCAGCCCGACGGCAGCTGGAAGGTGATCGGCGACATCTGGAATCGCGACCACTAGCCATCCCGCCTCGAGTGCGTTCAGTTGCCCAGAACGCCGATCGCGAGCGCGGTATCGATCTCGGCTTCAGCGGTCAGCCAATCCTCGAGCTCGTGCCCCGGAGCGAAGCCGCGCCGCTGGGCGCGAAAGTACGCCGCCTCGGCGATCATGGCGGCGCGCACTTCCGGGCCGACCAGCGTCGTGGCAATGCGCGAACGCCCGGAAAGCCCGGCGGTCTGCGGTGATGTTGCGAGCGGTGGCGTCCTCATCCTATTGGCTCCCACAGGCATGATCATTATCCGCCGAATGGCCCGCCGCGAAGCAATACGTAGCATTGCCGATCCAGGCCACGCGACCTGACCGGATGCGCCGCGTTTTCAACCGGCCGCGGCGCTCGGCGGCCATTACCGCGCGCGACGGCGCTCGAGCCGGCGTGCCTGATGCGCTGCGGTCCCGGGGCGCGGCGCCGCATGCCGGCGGTGCAGCCGGGCGCGCACGCGCGCCGTTTCGGCCGCCCGCCGCCGGTACAAATGCGTATCGCCCGGGCATTTGGCGGCGCGCATCCTAGACCCGGTATCAGAAGCCTCATCGCCCGTCCGCCGCCATGGGTCCACGCCAGTCAGAGGCGCGATCCAATGGCCGGAGGGCGGCGCTCCAAGCATGCAGGAGAACGGTGATGTCGAAACACAAAACCTGGCAGCCGAAGGTCGAGGCGGAGCCGGAATTCCATCCCTTCGCAGGGATCGATCGCGCCAAGGACGACCTGGTCCGCAGCCCGCGCATCCGGGATGCGAGCGAAGACACCGCACCGTTGGAGGGCACGAAGGATCTGTCCGATACCGATTCGTTGACGGATGTGATCGCGGCTCAGTATGCGCCGGAGTCGCAGTCAGGGTCGCCGCCGGAGTCGACGCCGGAGTCGACGCCGGAGTCGCAGTCAGGGTCGTCGCCGGGATCCTCCTCCGAGACTCCGGCCACCAGGAAATAGCGCGCGCGGCAGCCGCTGCCCATGAGCGACTTCAGCGTCGGTAGCCAGGTCATCATCGCGCGAGCCGAGCTGCAGGCGTTGATCGACGAGCTCGCCGGCCGCGGCTATCAGGTGCTCGGACCGACGGTTCGCGATGGCGCTCGAGCTGGCCCGCGCGCTGGGCAGATTACCGAAGCATATCGTCGTCTATGCGATCGAGGGGCAGTGCTTCGATCCCGGCGGAAGCATGACGGCCGAGGTCGCGGCGGCGGCAGTGGATGCGGTCGCGCGGGTCGGCCGTGAAATCCGGCAGCTGCAAGCGGTGATGGCGTGCCCTGCCCAGTCGGGGCCTGGGTAGCGCTTGACCCGGGAACGCTCATTATGTAAAAGGAGCCCTACCTGCGCCGTCCCTGGCTCCAGCCGCCGCTGCTCAATTCATGCCCAGGATCGGCGCGACAGGCAGGTACTGCCATGGTTTCCATCCCATTGGAGATGGCCCGCAGCGCACTGGATGCCGCGCCGGATGCGATGCTCATCATCGAAGCCTCCGGCACGGTCCGATATGCCAATCGGCAGGTTTGCGCCGTGTTCGGCTACCCGCACGATGAGATCATCGGTTACGGCATCGAGAAGCTCATACCGGAACGCTTTCGAGCGCGGCACGCAGAGCATCTTGCGCAGTACGTCGGCAATCCGCGGCTGCGCCCGATGGGTCAGGGGCTGGAGTTGTTCGCGTGCCGGCGGGGCGGCGGCGAGTTCCCGGTCGAGATCAGCCTGAGTCCCGTCCGGGATCGTGAACCGGTGCTGATTGCGGCCGCGATCCGCGACGTGACCGATCGCAAGCGCGTCGAGACCGAACTGATCCTCGCCCGCGAGTCGGCGGAGCGCGAGCGGGAAGCGGCAGATGCGGCGCGCGAGAATGCCGATCGCGCCAATCAGGGCAAGAGCCGCTTTCTGGCGACCGCCAGTCATGACCTGCGCCAGCCGCTGCAGACCCTGGGGCTGCTCAACGGCACGCTGCGCCGCATCGTCACGGATGGCAGCGCGCTCGACGCCCTGCAGCAGCAGGAGATTGCGATTGGGGCGATGTCGCGCCTGCTCAATGCGCTGCTCGACATCAGCAAGCTCGAATCGGGAGCCATCAAGCCGGAACCGGCCGACTTCACGGTCGCGGCGCTGTTCGCCGAGCTGAGAATGGAATTCGCGAACCTGGCGGCCGAAAAAGGCCTGCGGCTGGAAGTCGATGCCAGCGACGACCAGGTCCACAGCGATCCGTCGCTGGTGGAACAGATCCTGCGCAATCTGGTCTCCAATGCGATCAAGTACACGCGCGAAGGCTTCGTCAGGCTGCGCTGTCGGCACGAGTTGGCGCTGGTGCGCATCGAGGTGCTCGATACGGGGGTCGGCATTCCGGGCGACCAGATGCCGTTCATCTTCGATGAGTTCTATCAGGTCGGCGTACCGACCAACACCACGCGCAACGGCTATGGCCTGGGACTGAGCATCGTGCAGCGGCTGGTCAAGCTGCTCACCCTGAAGCTCGATGTGCAATCGGAAGTGGGCAAGGGCTCGGCTTTCTCGCTGCTGTTGCCCGCCAGTCACGATCTGGCCGCGCCGCTGCAGTGCGCGCCGGGAGGAGCGCCGGTGCCTGCATCATCGATCGGCAAGCCGCGGGTCCTGCTCGTGGAGGACGATCCGGCGGTGCGCGGCGCCACTCGTATGCTGCTCAAGGTCGAGGGCTACCAGGTGACGGCAGTGGCATCGCTCGCCGAAGCGCTGCAGCACGTGCGCGACGGCGCCGGCGTCGATCTGCTGGTCACCGATTATCATCTTGGCAACGGCGAAACCGGCAGCCAGGTCATCGTCGCATTACGCGACGCGCTGGGACTGCCGTTGAAAGCGGTACTCACGACCGGCGACACCTCGACGACCATCCAGCAGCTGCCCCGTGACCCGCACCTGCGCGTGACGAGCAAGCCCATCAACGCGGACGAATTGCTGACGCTGCTGAGGGCCCTGCTGGCCGTGTAGGCGCCCGGCCGCGGTCAGGCGCTGCCGGGGGCGAGTTGCCGTGTGCTCGCCGGCTATCGCTGCCAGAGTATGGCGGCGGCCTCCAGCGGCGCCGACACGCCGTCGAAATTGGGCACCACGCGGGCGGTGTAGTCGTTTGCCGGCCGCGTGACCGCAACCGCGACGCTGTACAGATGCGCGTTGCCGCTGTCGGCGAGCAGCCGCACGCGTACGGCCCGGTGCCGCTCCGGCGGGCCGCCTCCTTGCCCTTCCGCATACAGCTCCACGCGCACGGCGCTCTCGTCGAGGCCGCCCAGGTACAGCGGGATCTCGAATCGATGTTGCCCGGCCGTCGTGTCTGCGCGCACGGCGCCGAAGCGCACTGAGCTCCAATGCTGCTGCAACGAGGAGCCCCAGTCGGCGATCTGCTGGCCGACGGCGCCACGGTCGGCCGCGCGCGCGCGGTAGCGCGCGGCGGCCGGCAGGTAATGCTGCTCGACGTATTCGCGCACCGTGCGGCTGCTGGAGTACTGCGGCGTCAGTTGCGCCATGCTCTGGCGCATGCGCGCCACCCAGGCGGTGGGAATGCCGTGGCGATCGCGGCTGTAGAACTGCGGTATCACCTCGTCTTCGAGCAGCCGGTACAGTGCTTCGGCTTCGGCCGCGTCCCAGGCGGGGTCCTCGCCGTGTTCGCGACCATCGCCCAGCGCCCAGCCGACCTCGCCCGTATATGCCTCCGCCCACCAACCGTCCAGTTCGGAGAGATTGATGCCGCCGTTCACCAGTACCTTCATGCCGCTGGTGCCGCTGGCTTCCCATGGCCGCCGCGGCGTGTTGATCCACAGATCCACCCCTTGCACCAGCTGCTCGGTCAGCAGCATGTCGTAGTCGGCAAGGAATACGGCGCTGCCCCGCGCGCGCGTGGTGCGAATGAACCGGGTCCATTGCGCGATCAACGCCTGGCCGACGGCGTCGGCCGGATGCGCCTTGCCGGCGATGATCAATTGCACCGGCCGCTGCGGATCGGTGAGCAGCCGCAGCAGCCGCTCCGGATCGTGGAGCAGCAGATTGGGCCGCTTGTAGGCGGCGAACCGGCGCGCGAAGCCGAGCGTGAGAATCCGCGCATCGAGCAGCTGCAGCGCTTTGGCGATCTCTTCGGGCGCCGCGCCCGCTCCGCTGAGCTGCTGCGACAGCCGTCGGCGCGCGTAGTCCACCAGCGCTGCGCGCGTGATGTTGCGGAACCGCCAGAGCTCGGCATCGCTGGCGCCGCCGATGTGGTGCGTCGCCGATGCGGTCGGTTGCAGCCAGCAATCCTTGCCGCAGGTCTCGGTCCAGAGCGCGTCCGCGGCGGCCGAGTCCCAGCTCGGCACGTGTACGCCGTTGGTCACGTATCCGACCGGCACTTCATCCACCGGCCAGCGTGCGAACAGCGGCGCGAAGATGCGCCGGCTGACCGATCCGTGCAGCCGGCTCACGCCGTTGACGGCGCCGCTGCCGCGTACCGCGAGGTTGGCCATGCTGAAATATTCCGTCTCGTCGTCCGGATCCACGCGGCCGAGCGCCAGCAGTTCGCGCCGCGTCAGGCGCAGCTTCGAGGCGGCGTAGTCGGCCAGGTAGCGCGTGATCAGATCCGGATCGAAGCGATCGAAGCCCGCGGAGACGGCCGTGTGCGTGGTGAAGAGATTGCCGGCGCGCGTAGCGGCCATGGCGGCGTCGAAGCCCCGCCCGCTGTCCTGCATGAAGCATCGGGCGCGCTCCAGTACCGCAAATGCGGCGTGCCCTTCGTTCAGGTGGCACACCTCGGGTTGAAATCCGATGATGTTCAGCAGGCGCCAGCCGCCGATCCCCAGCACCAGTTCCTGCTGCAGGCGCATCTCCTGCCCGCCGCCATAGAGCTCTCCGGTGACGCCCCGATAGACGGGATGATTGGCGGCATCATTGCTGTCGAGCAGATAGAGTCGCAGCCGTCCGACCTGTACCTGCCAGGCGCGCAGCAGGATCGGGTGCCCGGGCAAGTCCAGCTCGAAGCGCAGCCATTCGCCGTTCGGGCGGCGCAGCGGCGTGATCGGCAGCTGCCCCGGATCGTTATAGGGAAATATGGCCTGCTGCGCGCCGTCCTGATCGATCAACTGGCGAAAATAGCCCTGTTGATACAGCAACCCGATCCCGACCACGGGCACGCCCAGATCGCCGGCCGCCTTGAGCTGATCGCCAGCCACGTTGCCGAGCCCGCCGGAGTAGATCGGCAACGCCTCGCTGAGCATGAACTCCATGCTGAAGTACGCGACGCCGGTCAATGCCGAGTCAGGGTGGCTGCGCTGAAACCAGGCCGGGGACTGGGTGGCGCGCTTCCGGGCCTCGAGCAGCACATCGACGCTGCCTCGGAACGTGGCATCGCTCATCAGCTGCTGGATCCGGTCCCGGGCGACGCTCTGCAGCACGGCCCAGGGGCTGTGCGTGAGCTCCCAGGTCTGTGCGTCCAGCTGCTTCCAGATCGGATCGGCGGCGTGATTCCAGGACCAGCGCACGTCCAGGGCCAGCTCCGCCAGAGGCCGAATGCCTTCGATCTCCGACAGCAGCAAGGCGTCGATCGGACTGGCTGTTCGGCCGGCGCCGCTCATGGCCAATGATCCGCGAGCTCGTCGAGCCAGGCCTCGGCCGGCACGTCGCTCGGCGCCCGCCAGTCGGCGCGCGGCGAGAGTGAGCCGCCCGAGCCGATCTTCGGCCCGTTCGGCAGCGCGGAGCGCTTGAACTGGCTGGTCTCGATGAAGCGCGTGAGGAATACGCGCAGCCATCGGCGGATCGTCGCCGCGTCGTAGGCCACGCGCTCGGCGAGCGGCACCGTTGGCGGCCAGTCGCCTGCGGCGGCATCCGACCAGGCGTGCTGCGCGAGAAACGCAATCCGGCTGGGACGGAAGCCGAAGCGGCTCAGGTAATAGAGAAAGAAGTCCTGCAGCGCGTATGGTCCCACGGTCTGTTCGGCCGACTGCGGTTCGGCGCCCGTGCCGGTGGGAATCAGTTCGGGGCTGCTCGGTAGCGCGAGGATATCGGCGATCACGCGGCCGACCTCGGGCCCGAACTCGTCGTTCGCAGCCAGCCAGTGCAGCAGATGCCGCAGCAGCGTCTTCGGCACCGAGGCATTGACGGCATAGTGACTCATCTGGTCACCCACGCCGTAGGTGGTGTAGCCGAGCGCGAGCTCGGACAGGTCGCTGGTGCCGATCACCAGGCCGCGCTCGAGATTGGCAATTCGAAACAGCAGCGAGGCCCGCTGGCCGGCCTGGACATTCTCGAAGGTCACGTCGAACAGCGGTTCCCCGCGGGCGTAGGGATGACCGATGTCGCGCAGCATCTGCATTACCGATGGGCGGATGTCGATCTGCGTGAGCAAGACCTTCAATGCCTGCGCCAGCCTGATGCCGTTCTCGTGCGCGCGGGCGCTGGTGCCGAAACCGGGCAGTGCGTATGCCAATACATGGGTGCGAGGCAGACCGAGGCGATCGGCCGCCCTGGCGGCGACGATCAGCGCCTGCGCGGAATCGAGGCCACCGGAGATACCCACCACCGGCTTGCTCAAGCCGGTCGCTTGCATGCGCCGCACCAGGCCCTGGGTCTGGATGTCGTAGACCTCGCGGCAGCGCTCCTCCAGCACCGCAGGCTCACTGGCGACGAACGGGAAACGTGCGACGCGCCGCTGCAGCGGCGCCGGATCGCCCGGCAGCGACAGCTCGAACGCAATGCGCCGCAGCGCCGTCAGGCGCGGCCGATGCAGTTGCACGCAGTCGTTGAAGCTCGTCATGCGCATGCGTTCCTGGCGCAATCGCTGCAGATCGATATCGGCCCGTATGAGCTCATCGCCATTGCCGAAGCGCGCCGATTCGGCGAGTACCTCGCCATTTTCGCAGATGATCGCCTGTCCGTCCCAGGCCAGATCGGTCGTGGATTCACCGTAGCCGGCGGCGGCGTAGATGTAGGCGGCGATGCATTTGGCGGACTGGGTGCTGCACAGCAGGCGCCGATACGCCGACTTGCCGAGCGTGACGTTGCTCGCGGACAGATTCGCGAGCACGCTGGCGCCGCCGAGCGCCCCGTAGGTGCTGGGCGGGATCGGCACCCAGAGGTCTTCGCAGATCTCGACCTGCAGGACGAAGTCGGGGCAATTCACCGCCACGAACAGCAGATCGTTGCCGAACGCGGCGCGCTCGCCGGCCACCTCGGCGGTGTCGCCGAGCGCCTGCACCGCGGAGCAGTATTGGCGCTTTTCGTAGAATTCGCGGTAATTCGGCAGGTAGGTCTTCGGCACGATGCCGAGCAACCTGCCGCGCTGAACGACCAGCGCGCAGTTGAATAGACGCTGCTCGATTCGCAGCGGTGCACCGAGCACCAGCACGGCCGCCAGGCCGCGGCTGCTCTCGATCACGCCGGCGAGCGCTGCCTCGACCGCGTCGAGCAGCGCGTCCTGCTGCGCCAGGTCCTCGTTGGAATATCCGGCCAGTCCCAATTCGGGGAACACCGCAAGGGTCGCGCGTTGCTGCTCGGCCTGCCGCGCCAGATCGAGCGTCCGCCGCGCATTCTGCATCGGCGAGGCGAGCGCTACGCGCGGCGTGCAGGCTGCGACCCGCGCGAAGCCATGCGCGTAGAGGGAATCGGATGGCATCGCCGCGCCGGGTGTCATCGGCGCGGCGCCGCGATCATGATGTCCTGCGCTGAAGACACCGCACTGGGCGCAGCCATGCGAACGCCATGCTCAGGCGAGCAGGGGGGTCGCCGGCACCAGACGCACGCCCGCCGTCTCGCGCGCGACGCGCGCCTTGAAGCCCCGTGGCTTGACGACCAGCAGGTCGCATGCCAGCCGATCCAGCACCCTCTCGGCGGTGTTGCCGATCAGCAGCCGCTGCAGTCCGGAACGCGCCACCGCGCCGATCACGACCATCTGGCTGCGCAGGCTGTTGGCGGTCTCCTCGATCGCGTCGGCCGGGGGCAGGCCGATCACCAGGCGGCGAGCGCGCGCAATGCGGGTGCGCCTCAGACCGTGCTCGAGGCGCCGACGCGCCGTCGCGGCGGCGCCGGCCCGGACGCGCGCTGCGCGCTTGGGGTCAAGGATGTCGGCAGGTCGCGTATCCGGCGGCAGTGGCGCATAGGCGTGCAGCGCATACAGGCGTCCGCCCAGCGCGTGGCTCAGCGATTCGCCGAGCTGCAGGATGTCGGCATCGAGGCCTGGCGGCTTTTCGAGGTGCGCGGGGTCGAGCGCGGCCAGCACGCGCGGACGTCGATAGGCGCGCGCGCGATTGACCAGCAGCACGGGAACGGAACTTCGGCGCAGCAGCTCCCAATCCGTGAGGTGCAGCAGCGCGCGGCCAAGATGGGACCCCGTATGCCGATCGGCGACGATGAGGTCCGCCTTGGAAGCCTGCGCCCGCCGCACCACGGCCTCGTAGGAGGGCCAGTCCCATTCGGCCGCGACACCGAACTGCAGCACTCGCTGCGAGCCCCGGCCCCGCAAGCGTTCGGCCATGGCCTCGAGTCGCTGCACGGCTCGCGATTGCAGGTCGCGCTGCACGTCCAGCAGGCCGCGACCGCCGTGAATGAAGCTGTCGGCATAGAGCGGCTCGCTGAGCGCATGAAACAGATCGAGCCGCGCGTTGAGGAGCCGGGCCAGCTGGACCGCCTTGAACAGCGCCGGCGTCGCGGGCAATGCCGGATCCTTGATGGCCACCAGGATGCGATGGATGCGCTGCATGAGGGGTGTCTGCGTGAGCCTGCCGGCCGATCGGCACCGGGCCAGCTGCCGTCAGTGTGCGTTCGGCGGCTGACTCACGGGCGAACGCTGATGTTGTCGATCACCCGCACCACCCCGGGCGCCTGCCAGGCCGCATTCTCGGCCTGCTGGCGCTCCTGCCACGAGTGCACCTCGCCCTCGAGCGTGATCGTGCCTGCGGCGTTCTGCACGCTGATCCGCTTCGCGTCGAGCAGCGCATGCCGCCGAAATGCCTCCTCGATCTTGGTCTGCACGTCCTGCGCCGCGGCCTGCGGACGGATGCCGATGTCATTGGTGATGCCCTTGACGCCGAACAGACTGATCAAGGCGGTTTCGGCGGCATTCTTCTGGTGCCATTGCGCGACCTGGCCCTGCAGGGTGATCCAGCCGTCGCGCACCACCAGCTTGATGTGGTTCGCGGGTACCGAGACGTTGGCCTTCAAGGCGTTGACGGCCGTTTCGGCGATCTCGGCGTCGCTGAGTTTGGCGTCGAACGGCAGCTCGATCGCGATGTCGTTCGCGACCGCGGTCACGCCCGCGACCAACTGCGCCGCTTCCTCGGCGGCGCGCCGCTGCGCATAGGAGCCGACCCGGCCGGTCAGCGCCACGACGCCGTGCCTGACCGCGACGCCGATGTTGCGCGAATCGAACCGGGCATCCCAGTCGAGCTCGGCCTCGACGTCGCGGCGAATCTGCATATCGTCTCTCATGGTGGCGCTCTCCGATGGATGATCGATCCAAACCGGCCCGCGCATGTCACTCCGGGCGGCTACTCCTTATAGACGAGGGCATGCAGGTGGCCAATACGCAAAAGCCGAGGCGCCGCGGCAGCTGCGGATTGTGCGTACCGGGCGTCGGCAAGACCCCACAGCCGCGGCGCCGCGCGTGCTCCGCAGTAGAGCATCGGTCCGCCCGCGATGCGATGGCTCAGGGAGTTCCTCCGGCCAATGTGCCGGGCTCGGCGAGCTGCCGTGCGAAGGATTGCAGAAACCGTGCTGCATCGGCCCCGGCGAGCACCCGATGGTCGCAGCCGAGCGTGAATACGGCGCGCTCGCCTTCGGCCGCGCCGACGCACAGGATCGCCGCCGCGCCAGGCGGCAGAACGGCATCGAAGCTATGCACCACGGGGAACGTGCCAAGATTGGAGAGGTAAAAGGTAGCGCCTCGGTAGTCCTCGGGCTTCAGTCGCCGGCTGTCGACGCGCTCGCGCAAGCCGTGCCAGTCGGCCGCGAGCTGCGCCAGGCTGCGTGCGCCGACGTCGCGCAGCACGGCGGCGATCAGTCCGCCGGGCGTGTCGATCGCAATGCCGACATCGACGCGCTCCCGCAGGGCCAGGCCCTCCGGAGTATAGGCAGCATTCAGCAGCGGATTGTCCTTCACGGCCAGGGCCGCAGCCCGGGCCAACATGAGGGTGAATGACACCTTGGCTTGACCGGCGGCGCTCTTGAGCGGACCGATGGGCAGCTCGGCGGCAACGCGGAACACCGGCGTCGCCAGGCTCCTGATCACAGTGCGGGCCACCGAGGCGCGAATGCTCGACAGCGGGGCGATGCGATACGGCGGACCTGCATCCAGATCGGACTTTGAAGTCCGGTGCGCCGCGTCCAGGATCGCGTCCGCATGCACGGCCGCCTGCCCCGAGTCGAGTTTCGTCAGATCCACTCCGAGTTGCTGCGCGAGCCTGCGGGCATAGGGCGAGGCGCGTACGCTGCCCGCGGGCGCCGTGGCCCCGGCTGGCGGCGGGGTCTTGGCCGTGGCCGCTGCCGCGGCCGCAGTGGCTGCCGCTGCTGCCGGCGCCGCCGCCGTCGCGGCCGCTGCCGGCGCAGCGGAGGCGCGCCCGGCGCCGGGGGTTTGCGCGGCATCGTCGGCGACGTAGCCGATCACGCTGCCGACCGGCACTTGTGCATTTTCCGGCGCCAGCGGGCCGGTCAGAACGCCGTCGTGAAACGCTTCGACGTCCATCAGCGCCTTGTCCGTCTCCACTTCCGCAAGCGCATCGCCCTTCCGGATCGGATCGCCGACCTTCCTGAGCCATCGCACCAGGCGTCCGTCGTTCATGGTGTCGGACAGGGCGGGCATGGTGATGGGCCGGTTCATGGCTACGACGCCTTCGATTCCTGTCCGGACTGGCACAGGGCACGCGCCGCCACGACGATATCGCTCACCTGGGGGATCGTCGCGGCCTCGAGCGTGCCATTGAACGGGGTAGGGATGTCGAGTCCGGCAAGACGCCTGACCGGCGCATCGAGCGAGTAGAAGCAGCGTTCGGCGAGCGCCGAGGCGATTTCGGCGCCGGCACCGGCGAAGCGGCAGTCCTCTTCGACGACCAGCAGCCGATGGGACTTCTCGATCGAGCTGGCGCAGGTATCCCAGTCGATCGGCTTGAGACTGCGCAGATCGATGACTTCCGCCTCGATGCCCTCCTTGGCCAGCTCGGCGGCGGCATCCTGCGACAGCAGCGCGTGGCGCGAGTAGGTCACGATCGTCAGGTCGCGGCCCGCGCGCCGCAGGGCGGCCCGATGCATCGGCGGCGGATCGGCCAGCAGATCCACCGGTCCCTTGCTGAAGTAGAGCAACTCGTGCTCCAGCAGGATGATCGGTTCATCGCTGGCGATTGCCTGCCGGAGCTGCCAGTAGGCATCCTGCGGGGTCGACGGGACCGCGATGCGCAGTCCCGGGACGTTCATCAACGTATGCTCGAGGCGCTGGGCGTGTTGTGCCCCGAGCTGGCGGGCGACGCCGCCGGGCATGCGCACCACGAGCGGCATCCTGAACTGCCCGCCCGACATGAATGGGATCTTGGCGGCGCCGTTGATGATCGAGTCCAGGGCCAACGGCAGGAAATTGATGGTCATGATCTCGACCACCGGTCGCATGCCCACCAGCGCTGCGCCGACGCCGAGACCGGTGAAGCTGTTCTCGGAGATCGGCGTGTCGCGCACCCGCCATTCCCCATACTTGGCGTGCAGTCCCTCGGTGACGCGGTAGCTGCCGCCGTACAGTCCGACATCCTCGCCGAGCGTGAACACGGCCTCATCGGCCGCCATCTCGACGTCCATGGCCCGATTGAGAGCCTGCCAGTAGAGCAGTTCCTGCGACATGCCCGTCTCCTAGACCAGCACCTCGTGCCGCCGGTTGCAGTTCAGGTGCGCCCATGCCGCGTCCATCGTCGGCTGCGGGCTCTGCAGCGCGAATTGCACGGCGTCCTCGACGATCGCGTTCACCTCTTTCCTGAGTGCCTCGATCTCGATCTCGGCCAGATGGCCGGCTTCGACCATGTGCGCCGCGAGCTGTCCGATGTGGTCGGGACCGGCTGCGGCCAGCTCGGCCGGTGTCGGGTAGCGAAACTCGATCTCGCGGACCGCGGCCGAGATCGGGTCCCAGGCCTCATGGGCCTTGACTTCCACGGCCGGCCGGTAGGTTCCCGGGTCGGCCATCGAATGGCCGCGAAAGCGGTAGGTCTCGCATTCGATGAATTGCGGGCCACCGCCGCCGCGGATGCGCTCGAGCGCGCGGCGCGCTGCCTCATATACCTTGATGACATCCATGCCATCGACCCGCTCGGCCGGAATGTTGTAGGCGGCGGCGCGCTTGTACACCTCGACCACGGCCGAATGCCGGTGGATCTCGGTGCCGATGGCGTAATGATTGTTCTCGCATACCAACAGCAGCGGCAGGCGCCACAGGGCTGCCATATTGAGCGACTCGTGGAAGGTGCCCTGGTTGACGGCGCCGTCCCCGAAGAAGCAGATGACCGCCTCGGGCAGGCTGCGCATCGCCACCGTGTAGGCGATGCCGAGGGCGATCGGACAGGTCTCGCCGACGATTGCGTAGCCGCCCATGAAACGGCGCCTGGCGTCGAACATGTGCATCGAGCCGCCCATGCCGCCGCTCATGCCGTCGGCGCGCCCGAACAGCTCGGCCATGACGTTGCGCGCCGGCGTGCCGCGAATCAGCGCGTGCGCATGCTCGCGATAGTCGCTGACGATGTAATCCGACGGGCCCGCCGCATTGATGACGCCCGCACCCACGGCTTCCTCACCCGGATACAGGTGCAGGAAGCCGACGATGTTGCCCTTGGCGTACTCTTCGGCTGCACGCTCCTCGAAGGCCCGCGACAGCAGCATGTCCCGGAGCAGCCGATGCAATGCATCCCGTTCCATCAGGAGCATCCCGGGTTGAAATTGGGCGAGGAGCCGGCCGCAGCGCGCCGGGCCCGCTGGCTGCGGCGCGCACTGCACTGCGCAGCGATCACGCCGCGCCGATCCGCCCGATGAGCGGCGGCAGGATGAGGGTGCGCGGGTGACGTAAGCCGTGTACGGTGCGTGGCCGAATCGGCCGGTCGATCGGCCGTCCAGTGCCGGACATGATCATTCGAGCCGCCTCCGCACGTCCCAAGGCGGCCGAAGGATGCGGCGAAGGCATGCTGCGCGCCATACGTAAATCGCGCACCCGGGGGCGAGCGCGCGTGACGCGCCGGCCGTGCTCGGGCGCAGCCGAACTGCTGCAGCAGCTGCCAGTCCCGCATCGAGTCGACGCCTTCGGCCACGCTCAGAAGACCGAGCTCATCCGCCAGCTCGAGCATCCGTTGCGTGCGCCGGGTCCGCTCCGGTCCTCGAGCCCGCAATGCTGCGACGCAATATTCTCACGCTCGCTCAATGGATCTGCCGGCCGGTACGGCGGCTGCAAGGCGGTACCGCCATGGCAATTGGCGGCACCGCTGCCGCTACAGCGGTGGATCGGCGGGCAGCGCCATGGGCACGTCGGCCGTGAGGCGATCCGCCGGGCGATGCGCGCGCAACATGACGTACAGGCCGCTGCCGACGATCAGGGCGGCACCGGCGATGGTCGCCGGCGGCGCCGTAGTCGACCAGATGAGCCAGTCGAACATCGCACCCCAGAGCAGCGCCGTATAGTCGAAGGGGGCGATCACGGAGGCCGGCGCCAGCACGAAGGCCCGGGTGATGAAGAACTGGCCGAGGGCGCCCGAGACCCCCAGCGCCAGCACCACCATCCAGTCACCGCTGGCGATGCCCTGCCACGACGGCGCTGCCATGAGGCCGCTGGCGAACGCCAGCAGCGCCAGGAACCAGAACACCATGCTTTCGGGCGTCTCGGTGCCCGCCATGAAGCGCGCCAGGACGTAGCTGACGGCATAGCAGGCGGCCGATCCCAGCGCGGCGCAGGCGGCGCCAAGCGGCAGACCATGAGACGTAGGCCGCAGCACCAAGGCCGCGCCCATGAGTCCAACCGTGACGGCAATCCAGCCGCCCGCGGTGACGCGCTCCTTCAATACCAGCACCGACAGCGCGGTCACCAGCAGCGGCGCCACCATGAAGAGCGTGTAGACGTTGGAGAGCGAGGCGCCGCGAATGGCGTAGGTGAAGCCGGTCATCATCAGCACTGCCAGGACGCCGCGTGCCAAATGCAGATCCCAGCGCCGGATCCTCAGTTCGGCGAGGCGCCCGCGGATGATCAGCGGCGCCAGCACGAACGGCAGCGAGGCGGCGCCGCGCAGCGTGCTGACCTGCAACGCCGAGTAATGCGCCGCCAGCAGCTTGAGCATCACGTCCAGCACCGACAGGAACGCCACCGCCGCCAGCATCTGGGTAATTCCGCGAGCGTGAGTTGCGGCCACGTCGGATCCTGTGGGTCTGGCTGGGGATTGTAGCGGCACGCGGCGACCTTGTGCCGGCGCGCCGGGCGGCGCCCACGGTGCCCGCGGCGCCCGGGTTCATCGCAGCATGCGGCGACGGGCTGCTGCTAGAATCCATGCATGAAGATCTGCGTGGTCGGTGCCGGGGCCATCGGCGGCTATCTCGCCGTCGAGCTCGCGCTGGCCGGCAACGATGTCTGCGTGACCGCGCGTGGCGAGCACCTGCGCGCGATCCAACGCCACGGCCTGCGCCTGCAGATCGGTGGCCGGGAAAAGACCGCCCGCGTGCCGGCGAGCGATCGGCCGGCCGATTTCGGTGCGCAGGAGGTCGTCATCTGCGCGTTGAAGGCGCACCAGGCGTGGCACGAGTGCGAGCGCATGACGGCGCTGTTCGGTCCCGACACCTGCGTGGTGACCGCGGTCAACGGCATACCTTGGTGGTATTTCTACAAGGTGGGCGGCCCTCTGGAGGGGCACCATCTGCAATCCGTCGATCCGGACGCACGGCAATGGAAGGTCATCGGTCCCGAGCGCGCCATCGGCTGCGTGGTCGATCCGGCGTGCGAGGTCGTGGCCCCGGGGATCATCGCGCACCACGAGTTCAAGCGCTTCACGCTCGGTGAGCCCGACGGCACTTCGTCGCAGCGCGTTCAGATGCTCGCGCGGACTTTCGAGGCGGCCGGCTTCGATGCCCCGGTCCGCAATAACATACGTTGGAATATCTGGCTCAAGCTTTGGGGCAACGCCTGCTTCAATCCGATCAGTCTTCTGACGCTCGCAACCTTGGATCGAATCACCGGCGAGCCTGCGCTCAGGCGCCTGTGCACCGCGGTCATGCAGGAATGCCGGCAGGTCGCCGCCGCGCTGCAGGTCGTCATACCGGAGGCGATGATCTCGCGCCGCCTGGACGTTGCCGGCTCGGCCCGCGGCCACAAGATGTCGATGCTGCAGGACCTGGAGCGCGGGCGATCCCTGGAGATCGACGCGCTGGTGTCGGCGGTGCAGGAATTGGGCTCGTTGACCAACACGCCGACCCGCACGCTCGACGTCCTGCTGGCACTGGCGCAGGAGCGGGGCCGGCAGGCCGGACTGTACGGCTGAGGCGGCGCTGGAGCGTGCGCGCCGCGGGCCGGGCGGGGCGCCGTGAAACCGCTCGCTGATCGCGGAAGCTGCGCATATCGCGCACTGGTGGCGGCGAACAGGCTCTCGGCAAGGCTGTGGATGGCGCGCATGCATTCGAGCACAACGTGTGTCGCGATCGATCTGCGCAAGCCGCTCGGCTGGCTGGGCTGCAGTCTGCTGTTGGCCTGGTGCGGCGCGCGCGCCGGGGCCGCCGATGTCGACCCGCTGGTGGCCCGCGGCGAGCAGATCGCGCAGCAACAGTGCTCGGCGTGCCACATCGTCGCCAGCAAGCAGGAATTGCCGCCGGTGCGCCAGATTCCGACCCCGAGCTTCGAGCAGATCGCCAACTGGCCGGGCCGGGACGAGAAGTTCCTGCGGCGTTTCATCGCCTCCACTCACTGGGACGGAAAGACGGTTCCGATGTCGATGCCGGAGCAGTTGCTGACGAACGAGGAGACGATCGCGGTCGCGCGCTACATCGTGAGCCTGCGCAAGCCAGGCCCGAAGGAGCCGCCCGCGCGGTGATCCGATCGGAGGAGGCTCGCGCCGGCCTTCAGAACAGGACCGCGGCTTTCTGGATGGCGATGGCGACGCCGATCAGGAACGGGATGCCGATGGCGGCCCAGGCGAGCACGCCGACGATCCCGAACGCGCCGCGCGCGGCATGCTCGGCGTCGCCCACCATGCGATCCTCGTGCTGCAGGGTCTTCTCGCGCGCCAGCTGCTCGGCACTCATGTAGTGCTTGGGATTCACCGGGCGCACGAGCAGATTGCACACCAGTCCCACGAGCAACAGCCCGGCCAGTATGTACAGCGTGCGATCGTAGACCAGCGTGTGGGCGATGCCGGCGTTGATCTGCGCCTGGCGGACGGCGGCGATCAGGAACGGACCGACGATGCCGGCCACCGACCACGCGGTGAGCAGGCGGCCGTGGATCGCGCCGACCATTTGCGTGCCGAAGATGTCCGCCAGGTAGGCCGGTACGGTCGCGAAGCCGCCGCCGTACATGGTGAGGATCAGGCAGACGGCGATGACGAACAGGCCGGCCATGGCGAGGTGACCGAGCGTGGGCAGGCTGAGGTAGAGCGCCATGCCGAGGACGAAGAATACCGCGTAGGTCACCTTGCGGCCGATATAGTCCGACACCGAGGCCCAGAATATCCGGCCCAGGCTGTTGAAGAGGCTGATCAGGCCGACCAGCCCGGCCGCGGAGGCCACCACCGCGGCCTTCTGTGCCGGGGTGAGCTCCGCGCGCACATCCAGGCCGATCAGATGGCCGCCGAATACGTCCTGCAGCATGGGACTGGCCATCGAGATGACCCCGATGCCGGCGGTGACGTTCACGCACAGCACGCCCCAGATGAGCCAGAACTGCGGCGTCTTCCACGCGACGTTCAGGTGCACATGGTGCGGGGTGATCATGGCCTTGACCGTGCCGGCGGCCGGCGGATTCCAGCCCGCAGGCTTCCAGCCGGCCGGCGCGATGCGCATGCCGAAGGCACCGGCGGACATCGCCACGAAGTACAGGATGCCCATGACGATGAGCGTCGCCGCGACACCATTGCTGGCGACGCCGTTGCCGAAGTATTTCATCAGCGCAACGGCGATCGGCGCGCCGATCATCGCTCCGCCGCCATAGCCCATGATCGCAAAACCGGTGGCCATGCCACGGCGGTCCGGGAACCACTTGATGAGCGTGGATACCGGGCTGATGTAGCCCAGCCCCATGCCGACGCCGCCCACGATGCCGCAACCGAGCCACAGCAGCCAGAGCTGGTGCATCGAGACGCCGATGCCCCCGAGTATCATGCCCCCGCCCCAGCACAGCGCGGCGATGAATCCGGCCTTGCGCGGACCGGCGTGCTCGAGCCAGCCGCCCCAGAGCGCGGCCGAGAACCCCAGCATGGCGATGAACATCTCGAAGGTGTGCGTCACCGCCGGTACGGTCCAGTTGCAGCTGGTGGTGACCATCTCGGCGAGCAGGCTCTGCGACTTGCACGCCGCCTCATCGGTGCCGCCGAGCAGCTTGCTCATCGGCAGCCAGAACACCGAGAACCCATAGCCCATGCCGATGCACAGGTGAATGGCGAGTGCCGCCGGCGGTACCAGCCAACGATTGAAGCGCGGACCGGCCACCGAGCGCTCGCGGTCCAGCAGGCCGGCGGCCGTCAGCGTCGAGGTCATTGCTTCAGCCATCGCGTCTCTCCTTCGATCGCCGCATCGGCGGCGGTTGTTCGGTTTTCTAGAGATCGATACGCGCTACAGTCTCCCCCGATACATGATAATTGATGTGCCCGGGCAGGGAAACAGCCGCGGCGCGGCTGCCGCCGTATTGGCCCGTATTGGGCCAGCACCGCCGATGACATGGCCGTTGATCGCTCGTCGAGGTGCCCATGCCGGGACCGGCCCCTTATATATGTAATGCGCGACCGCACAGGTGCGTGCGCATCGCGGCCGGCGCAGGTTCGCTATTTCGGCGTCGGTCCCTGAGTGACGCGCACCAGGTCGTCGGGCCGCAGCCACTTGCGAAGGGCGGTCTGCACGGCGCGCGGGTCGAGGGCGATGTAGCGGCGCGCGGCGATGGTCGGCTCGTCCAGCGGCAGATCCAGGTCGCGCCTGCGGATGAAGCCGCGCGCAATGTCGTCGATGCTGGCCTCGGCGAGCGGCATTTGCCGCAGCAGCAGCGCCTTGACGCGTCTGAGCTCCTCCTCGCCGACCGGTGATGCCTGCATCGCCTTCAGATCGCGCACCACGATCTGCTGCGCTTTGCCGACGTTCTGCGGATCGCAGGCATAGCTGACCAGATAGACGCCGCGGGTCCGGCCCACCTGAAGCTGCGACGCCACGCTATAGACGAGCCCGGAATTCTTGCGCAGATCGATGCTCAGCCGGGTCGAATAGAAGCCCCCGCCCAGCACCGCGCTGCCGAGCGCGACCGCGTAGTAGTCGGGATTGCCGCGAGTGAGACCGAGGGTCTGCGCCAGCGCGACCTGATCCTGCACCCGGCTGTCGTCCGGTACCGCGACCACGGCCGCCGGATTCGGCGGCACCGCCGGCAGATCGACGTTCGGCGTCGGTCCGCTGGCGCTCCAGCCGCCGAAGTATCGCTCGATCGTGCTGCGGGCCTGCTGCGGCGTGATCTTGCCGATCACGACGATCGTCGCCAGGTCGGGCCGAAAAGTGTCGTGGAAATACGATCGCACGTCGTCCAGCGTCAGCGATCCAACCGTCTGCGGCGTGGCCTCGATCAGGCTCGGGTCGTCCTTCGGGAACAGCGCGGCGCGCAGCGCATGCTGCGTCAGATGGCCCGGACTGGCATCGCGAGCCGCAACCATCTGCGATACCTGGTTGCGCAGGATCTCCAGCGCCGAGGCCGGTAGCGCCGGGTGCAGCTCGTTGGCCGCCAGCAGTTCGACGCCGCGCTCGAAATTGCCGCCCAGCACCTGGATCGAGAATTCGACCCCGGCTTGCTCGCGCGCGCCGATGGCATCCAGCGCCTGCTCGAAGGCGACGCGATCGAGCTGCTCGGTGCCGTAGGGCAGCATCAGCTCGAGCAGCTGCGATATCCCCTGGCGGTCGGGTGGCGCCTGCAGCTCGGGTCGGTTGCGGATGTGGCCCGAGACCGTCACCGTGTCACTGACGTCCTCCGGCTGCACGATCAGCGTCAGGCCGTTCGCCAGCGTGGTGACGACCGGGTGCGTGGTCGTCTCCGGCACCGCCAGGCGTGCCAACGCCGCCTTTGCCCAGGCCGGCAGCGGGGTGGGTCTGGCTTCCCCGAGCACTATGCTTTCGGGTCCCCCGAAGCCGCCGCTGAAGTTGACCGGTTTGCCGGACCCGCGCGGGAGCATGACGGCCGTCACGGCGTGGTCAAGGTCGAGATATTCGCGCGCCACGCGATCGACGTCGGCCACCGTGACCTTTTCGATACGGGCCAGATCCTCATCCGGCGAGCTCAGGCCGTAGAGCGCGACCGCATCGGCCCACACGGCGGCCAATTCCGAGATGGAATTCTTCTGGAACTCCGCTTCGCTGCGCTCGTGCAGTTTCGCGGCCTCGACCAGTTCGGGCGGCACGCCGTTGCTGGCCACGCTCCTGAGAATCGCGCGTACGTCGTGATCCAGGGTGTCGGGATCGTTGGCGCCCGTGAACGATACTGAGGCGTACGCGAGGCCGGCTCGCGGCAGCGGATCGAGCGAGAAGTCGGCGTCCACCGCCTTGCCCTGCGGGACCAGACCGTACAGCTCCGAGCGATGGTTGCTCAGCACGTCGGCCAGCACCTCGAGCGCCGGGAAATCCGGGCTATCGAGGCCCGGCACGCGCATCGCGATCAACTGCGTGCCGAGCGGCTGATCAGTGTCGACGCTGAAGGACTGCGGCTGCACCGGCTTGAGCTGCCAGGTCGGCTTGCGCGGCAGCGGCTTGGACTTGATCGGTCCGAACAGCGCGCGCACCGAACGCAGCGTCGGTTCCAGCTCGACGTCGCCGACGATGATCAGGATGGCATTGTTGGGCGCGTACCAGGCGTCGTGGAAGCTCTTGAGCATCGATGCGGTCGTCTGGTCGAACGATGCGCGGGTGCCCAGCGCGTCATGTGCGTAGGGTGTGCCCGCGAACATGATCGAGCGCAGCTTCGAATACAGCACGTAGCCGGGGTTCGAGAGGTCCTGCGCCACCTCCTGTTCGATCGCACCGCGCTCCTGGTCCCAGCCCCGTCTGGAATCGAGCACGCCCTGCATGCGGGTGGCTTCGATGTGCAGCGCCACGTCCAGATCCTCGGCCGGCACGGTGAACAGGTATTGCGTGAGGCTCTCACGCGTATTGGCGTTGAAATTGCCGCCCATGACGGCACTGATGTTCGCCAGCTGCTCGGTGGACAGGCCCGGGTTGCCGCGAAACATCATGTGTTCCTGGGCGTGCGCCATGCCGGGGAAACCTGCGGCAGCCTGATCGGACCCGACCAGATAGTTGACCGACGTGGCGACCACGGGCGCCAGCGTGTTGCGCACGATGATCACGCGCAGCCCGTTCGACAGCGTGGCACGCAGCACATTCTGTTCCTCCGCGCGCGCCGGTGCCGCGTAGCCGAGGGTGGCGAGCACGGCGCAGAGGCAGCCGCCCAGCAGGCATTTCGCAAGTCGCGTCGTATACGAGTGCATCATGTGTTCCGTGTCGAGCATGGCCCGCCGCGATGCGCGGCGGGCAGGGGTACGGCGCCGCGACGGCGGGCACGTGCAAGCAGTCCGGCGGCAGACCGCCGCGGACGATGATAACCCATCGACCGCGGCGCCGGCCGCCCGGCGCTCCCGGCGTACAATGAGGGCGCAGCGCATGCGCCCGGATCGACCCTGCCCGCCACGCCCAGGTTCACGGAGTAACGCCCTGCACAGGAGGCGGCGCCATTGGTCAACCGGTCGAAGATGCCCGTGTCACTGGAAACCGTTGACATAGAGACCGGCCCCGAGCCCGCCGGCACCGTCATCTGGCTGCACGGTCTGGGTGCCGACGGCCATGATTTCGCCCCGGCAGTGCCCGATCTCGTGCCAGCGCGGGCCCGCGCCCTGCGCTTCGTGTTTCCGCACGCCCCCGTGCGGCCCGTCACCATTGCCGGCGGCGCGCGCATCCGGGCCTGGTACGACATCGCTGGACTGGATCGGACGGCGGTGCAGGATGAGGGTGGCATACGGGGATCGGAGGCTGCAATCCGGGAACTCATCGGCCGCGAGCACGAGCGCGGCGTGGCGAGCGAGCGCATCGTGCTGGCCGGATTCTCCCAAGGCGGGGCGATGGCCCTGTTCACCGGCACGCGCTCGCCGCAGAAGCTTGCCGGAATGATCGGCCTGTCGTGTTACCTGCCGTTGGCGTCGAGCTTCGCGGCCGAACGGCAAGCCGCGAATCAGGCGACACCGATCTTCATGGCGCACGGCGTGTTCGATCCGGTGGTCGCGCTGCAGCTTGGCGAGCAGACGCAGGCATTGCTCGGCGCGTCGGGCTACGCCGTCGAGTGGCATCGCTATCGTATGGCACACGAAGTCTGTGCGCAGGAGATCGCGGCGGTCGCCGCCTTCCTGCAAAGAGTGCTGTGATCGCCGCCGGCGCAGCCGTGACGCCGCTCGTCAGTTGTGGAAGTGCTGCGCGAGGAACGCTTCGCCGCGCTCGAGAATGAAGTAACGGAATGCTTCGGCAGCCGGCGAGAGCGTCTTGGCGAGGTTGTTGACCACGTGCCAGCGGCGCATCACCGGCAGGCCCTCGGCCTCCGGTGCCGCGATCAGGTGGTGATCGAGCTCGAGGCCTATCGTGTGCAGTGACAGCAGGGCCACGCCCATGCGGGCCATGACGGCCTGCTTGATGGCCTCATTGCTCGACATCTGCATCACGATTCGCGGTGTCATCTGATAGGCATCCATGTATTCGTCGAGTGCCGCGCGCGTGCCGGATCCGGGCTCGCGGACGATGAATCCTTCGTTCAGCAGCGCGCTGGCGGGCACCTTCTCCGCGCGCGCGAACGGATGGTCCACCGACGTGACGAGCACGTGCGGGTGCATCGCGAACGGCTCGGCGCGCGTGGGCCAATGCTTGGGCGGCCGGCCCATGATCGCCAGTTCCACGCGGCCCTGCTGCATGAGGTCGACCACCTCTTCGCGGTTGTTGCCGACCTGAAGGCGGATCTCGATACCCGGGTGTTCGTCCCGGAACTGCGCCAGCATGCGCGGCAGGAAATACTTGGCGGTGCTGACCATCGCCACGTCGAGCATTCCGGTCTTCAGGCCCCGGAAGCGCGCCACCATATCCTCGGCATCGCGCATGGCGGCCAGGACGCGCTGTGTATACGCGAGCACATACTCGCCGACCATCGTCAGCGAGACCTTGCGGCTGGAACGATCGAACAGCGGCAGGCCGACCTCGGTCTCGAGCTCCTTGATCTGCATCGATACGGCCGGGGGCGTCAGCCCCAGCTCCTCGGCGGCGCGCACGAAACTCAGGTGGCGGGCAACGGAGGCAAATACTCGCAACTGGCGCAGGCTTGCGTTCTTCATTAAAGAACTCTGAATCTCGCAGTAACTTTAAATGACTGTACCTGAATAATCAACCTGCCTACAGTGCATCGCAGGCAACTGAAATCGAGGCCGCACGATGGCAACCGGGACGAAGCGATCAGGCGAGAGCGCGATTACCGATGTAAGGCACCGCTACCGCGCGGGCGTCCTCAAGTACCGGCAGATGGGCTACTGGGATGGGGATTACGCGCCCAAGGATACCGACGTCATCTGCCTGTTTCGCATCACTCCGCAGGACGGCGTCGATCCGATCGAAGCGGCCGCGGCGGTGGCCGGGGAGTCGAGCACCGCCACCTGGACGGTGGTGTGGACCGATCGCCTGAGCGCGTGCGACAGCTACCGCGCCAAGGCGTTCAAGATCGAGCCGGTCCCCAACAGCGCTTCGCAGTACTTCGCCTGGGTGGCCTACGACATCATCCTGTTCGAAGAAGGCTCGATCGCCAACATGACCGCGAGCCTGATCGGCAATGTCTTCAGTTTCAAGCCGCTCAAGGCGGTGCGTCTGGAGGACATCCGCATACCGGTGGCCTACGTCAAGACCTTCAAGGGTCCGCCAACCGGGCTGATCGTCGAGCGCGAGCGGCTCGACAAGTTCGGCCGGCCGCTGCTCGGCGCCACCACCAAGCCCAAGCTCGGCCTGTCAGGCCGCAACTACGGCCGCGTGATCTACGAAGGGCTCAAGGGCGGACTCGATTTCATGAAGGACGACGAGAACATCAACTCGCAGCCTTTCATGCACTGGCGCGACCGGTTCCTGTACGTGATGGAAGCCGTCAACAAGGCCAGTGCGGCCACCGGCGAGGTGAAGGGCTCGTACCTCAACGTCACGGCCGCGACCGTGGAGGACATGTACGAGCGTGCGGAGTTCGCGCGCGAATTGGGCTCGATCGTGATCATGGTCGACCTCGTGGTCGGGTGGAGCACGATCCAGAGCATGTCCAACTGGGCGCGCCGTAACGACATGATCCTGCACATGCACCGCGCCGGCCACGGCACCTATACCCGACAGAAGAATCATGGCGTGAGCTTTCGCGTGATCGCCAAATGGCTGCGCCTGGCCGGCGTCGATCATCTGCATGCGGGCACCGCGGTCGGCAAGCTCGAAGGCGACCCGGCAACGGTGCAGGGCTACTACAACGTCTGCCGCGACAGCTTCACCAGGCGGGATCTGTCGCGTGGTCTGTTCTTTGATCAGGACTGGTGCGATCTGCGCAAGGTCATGCCGGTCGCCTCGGGCGGCATCCACGCCGGCCAGATGCACCAGCTGCTCGACCTGTTCGGCGACGACGTGGTGCTGCAGTTCGGCGGCGGCACGATCGGGCATCCGGCGGGCATTCAGGCCGGCGCGGTCGCCAACCGCGTGGCGCTCGAGGCGATGGTCAAGGCGCGCAACGAGGGCCGCGACATCAAGGTCGAGGGACCGGAAATCCTGCGCAAGGCGGCGCAGTTCTGCGGCCCGTTGAAGCAGGCGCTCGATACCTGGGGCGAGGTCACGTTCGACTACACCTCGACCGATACGTCCGACTACACGGTCAGCGTGGCCGTATCGAACTGACATCCAACACCCACCGGAGCGGCACCGCATGATGAACAATCCCACGGGACGATTGACGCAGGGCCAATTCAGTTTCCTGCCCGATCTGACGGACACCGAGATCTCGCTGCAGATCGAGTACGGCCTCGGCAGGGGCTACGCCTGGAGCATCGAGTTCACGGATGATCCGCATCCCCGCAACACCTACTGGGAGATGTTCGGCATGCCGATGTTCGATCTGAAGGATGCGGCCGGCGTGATGATGGAGCTGCAGAATTGCCGCAAGGCCTTCCCGCAGCACTTCGTCCGGCTCATGGCGTTCGATTCCACGCGCGGCGTCGAGAGCATCGTGATGAGCTTGATCGTCAACCGGCCCGAGGTCGAGCCCGGCTTCGTGCTGGCGCGACAGGAAGGATCGGCCCGACGCGTCCGCTACACCCTGCGCCGCGAGGAGCGCTGAGCCGCATCGCCGCGGCGAGCGAGGTTGCCCGATATGGCCGCATCGATCTACTCGATTCCGGGCGCCGCGCCGCCCTTGGAGCCGGCCGTGCCGGCCGCGCCGGACGCGGCGGTCGCCGTCGCCGCGGCGGCACGCGGCGCGCGCACCGTGAATCAGGTGCTGGCGCAGACTCAGGCGGGCGGGGTCATCGATGAGCTCGAGCGCGACCTCATCGGTCTGGCGCCGATCAAGGGCCGCGTGCGCGACATCGCGGCGCTGCTCGTGATCGACCAGCTGCGCCTGGGCCTCGGTCTGCCGGCGCAGGCCCCCAGCCTGCACATGTCCTTCACCGGCAACCCCGGCACCGGCAAGACCACGGTAGCCATGCGCATGGCAAAGATCCTGCATCGCCTGGGCTATGTGCGCAAAGGTCATCTGGTCGCCGTGACGCGCGATGACCTGGTGGGACAGTACATCGGCCATACGGCGCCAAAGACCAAGGAAGTGGTGAAGAAGGCCATGGGCGGCGTGCTCTTCATCGATGAGGCCTATTATCTCTATCGCCCGGAGAACGAGCGCGACTATGGCCAGGAAGCGATCGAGATCCTGCTGCAGGTGATGGAGAACCAGCGCGACGACCTGGTCGTGATCCTGGCCGGCTACAAGGATCGCATGGAGACCTTCTTCCGCTCCAACCCCGGCTTGAGCTCGCGCATTGCGCATCACCTGGATTTCCCGGATTACGGCGGCGGTGATCTGCTGCGGATCGCCGAGCAGCTGTTGCAGCAGCAGAACTATCGCTTCGGCGCCGGGGCGCGCGAGGCGTTCGAGGAGTACCTCGAGCATCGCATGCGGCAGCCGCATTTCGCCAATGCGCGCAGCGTCCGCAACGCCCTGGAGCGCGCGCGGCTGCGCCAGGCGAGCCGCCTGTTCGCCGATCGCGACCGGGAATTGACCGCCGAGGACCTGACCACGATCGCGGAGGCGGACATCCGCGCCAGCCGCGTGTTCCAGATCGCCTCGGCACCGAGCAGTTCATAAGGAGTCCTGACCATGTATCTCGGCCGCACCACGTTGTCGAAGTTCCTGATCCAGCAGCTCGAGGGCATCGAGGGCGCGAGCGATCTCGGCGCGCTGCTGGTGGATGTCGCGGCGGCCGTCAAGGCCATCTCGGCCATGACCGCCAAGGGCGCGCTCAGCGGCGTGCTCGGCGCGCTCGAATCCAGGAACGTGCAGGGCGAGAGGCAAACCAGGCTCGACGTGATGGCCAACGACGAGATGTTGCGCAGTTGTGAATGGGGCGGGCTGCTGGCCGGCATGGCCTCCGAGGAGCTCGAGGAGCCCTACGCGATACCCGGCGAGTTCGCACGCGGCAAATTCCTGCTGGTGTTCGATCCGCTCGACGGCTCTTCGAATGCCGACGTCAACGTCTCGGTCGGCACGATCTTCTCCGTGCTGCGCCACGACCAGGCGCACTGCCCGCGCACGGGCGACTATCTGCAGCCCGGCAGGCAGCAGGCGGCGGCGGGCTACGCGATCTACGGCCCCGCCACCATGCTGGTCATCACGGTGGGCAAGGGCACGCACGGCTTCACGCTCGATCGCGAGATCGGCAATTTCATCCTGACGCATCAGGACCTGACCATCCCGGCCGACAGCAGCGAGTTTGCGATCAACACCAGCAATGCCCGCTTCTGGGAGCCGCCGGTGCACCGCTACGTGACCGAATGCCAGACCGGCAAGAGCGGCGAGCGCGGCCGCGACTTCAACATGCGCTGGATCGCCTCGATGGTCGCGGAGGTGCACCGCATCCTGATACGCGGCGGGGTGTTCATGTACCCGAAGGACACCAAGGATCCACGCAAGCCCGGCCGGCTGCGCCTGCTGTACGAGGCCAATCCGATCAGCCTGCTGGTGGAGCAGGCCGGCGGGCGCGCGAGCACGGGCCGGCAGCGGCTGCTGGACGTGGTGCCGGAATCGTTGCATCAGCGCGTCCCGGTCATTCTCGGCTCACGCCAGGAGGTCGAGCGCATCGAGCGCTACCACGGCGAGTATGACTGCGGTACCGACCGGCCGTTCATCTCGCCGCTGTTCAACGAGCGCTCGCTGTTCCGCCCCGAATCGCGGGCCTGAACCGGCAGCGGGCCCCGGGAGGCAATCCATGTCGACGCTGCATCCCATCATCGCCGTGACCGGCTCATCCGGCGCCGGAACGACCACCGTGATGAAGAGCTTCGCGCACATCTTTCGCCGCGAGGGCATCAGAGCGCAGGTGATCGAGGGCGATTCCTTCCATCGCTTCGACCGTGCCGACATGCGGCAGCGCGTGCTCGAGGCGGACCGCGGCGCGGCTCCGCCGATCAGCCACTTCGGGCCCGACGCCAATCTGCTGGCGGAGCTGGCCGCCACTTTTGCCGAATACGGTGCCAGCGGCGGCGGCCGGGTGCGCCGTTACGTGCACGACGCCGCCGAGGCGAAGGAGCTCGGCGGCGAGCCGGGTACTTTCACCGACTGGCAGCCGGTCATGCCGGACAGCGACCTGCTGTTCTACGAAGGCCTGCACGGCGGCTACGTGCGCGGCGACGTCGATGTCGCGCGGCACGTGGACCTGCTGGTCGGCGTGGTGCCGATCATCAACCTCGAGTGGATCCAGAAGCTGCATCGGGATCGGCACGAGCGCGGCTACAGCCAGGACGCGGTGGTGGACACGATTCTGCGGCGCATGCCCGACTACGTGAATCACATCTGTCCGCAGTTCAGCCGCACGCACGTGAATTTTCAGCGCGTGCCGACCGTGGACACGAGCAATCCGTTCATCGCCCGCGACATCCCCAGCGCCGATGAATCGATGGTGGTGATCCGCTTTGCCAACCCCAAGGGCATCGATTTTCCCTATCTGCAGTCCATGCTGCACAACTCGTGGATGAGCCGGCCCAACAACATCGTGGTGCCCGGCGGGCAGATGGGCCTGGC
This sequence comes from Gammaproteobacteria bacterium, assembly GCA_027315105.1. Taxonomy (GTDB): domain Bacteria; phylum Pseudomonadota; class Gammaproteobacteria; order Steroidobacterales; family Steroidobacteraceae; genus FEN-1191. The sequence goes on along the minus strand of DAHUYP010000069.1, from coordinate 22,104 downwards.
GATGCAGTTCATCTTCACGCCGATGATCCTGCGCCTGATGGATCAGAAGCGGCGCGCCCGATGAGGAGTCCTCCGGCACCATGGATCTGCAAGCAGACTTCGCCGGCAGCGCAGCTGGCCGAGGAATTCGGCCCGACCACCGCGGCGATCGCCGCGCGCGCGCGCACTCTGGTGCAAGGCAGGCCGCCGCGATGAGTGCCCCCGTGGCGGCGCTGCGGCCGCAATGGCGGGGCCGGGACGTGCGTGCAGTGCTGTTCGATCTGGACGGCACCTTGCTCGATACGCTCGAGGACATCACCGCGGCCTTGAACCAGGCGCTGGCCGAGCAGCAGCTCGCAGTGCTGCCGGCGGCCCGGGTACGAGAGCTGATCGGGCGCGGAGCGCCGCTGTTGATTGCGCGCGCGCTGCTGCATCTGGGCGTCGACATGGACCGCGAAGCTCAGGCGGCGCTGCTGGCGCGCTTCGGCTTCCACTGCGCACGGCTGCAGGCGCTCGATCGGCATCGGGCGCGCATCTACCCCGGGGTCGAGCAGTGCCTGTACCAGCTGCACCGGCTGGGCCTGCGCGTTGCTGTCGTGACGAACAAGCAGCAGCGACTGGCGTCGGATCTGCTGCAGCGGCTGCGCCTGAGCGAGTGGATCCAGACGGTGGTCGGCGGTGACAGCTGCGAGCGCCGCAAGCCCGATCCGCAGCCGCTGCAGTTCGCCTGCCGTGTGCTGCAGGTCGAGCCGGCGCAGGCACTGATGGTGGGCGACTCGCTGCACGACGTGCAGGCCGCGCGCGCCGCGGGGCTGCCCGTGGTGTGCGTGCCCTATGGCTACAACGAAGGCGCCGATCCGCGCCGTCTGCCCTGCGATGCGTTCGTCGACACGCTGGATGCGCTGCCGGGGTTGCTGACCGATGCCGTTACGCCGTATTAGATAAGGCGCAATTCATGTGCTTCATTTCCCTGCGACGGTTGCCGGACCACGCCGGCGGCGCGCCGGCGCATAGATTGATGCTCAGGGCGCTGCTGTGGGACGTGGACGGCACGCTGGCCGAGACCGAGCGCGACGGCCACCTGGTCGCGTTCAACCAGGCATTCGAGGCGCTCGGTGTGCCGTGGCGCTGGAGCGAGGCGCGCTACGCCGAGCTGCTCGCCGTCGCGGGAGGCCGCGAACGTCTGTTGCACGACATGCAGCGCCAGGCACGCTCGCCGCGGCGGGCGGATCGGCGCCGGGCACTGGCCGAGCGCATCCATCGGCTGAAGAACGAGCGCTACGCCGCCATCATCGGCGGCGGCGCGGTGGCGCTGCGTCCGGGCGTGGCGCAGCTGTTCGACGACTGCGAGCGCGCCGCGGTCCGCATGGCGATCGTGACCACCACGTCGCGTGCCAACGTGACCGCATTACTGGAGGCGCGCATCGGGCCGGACTGGCGCCGGCGGTTTGCCGCCGTGGTCTGCGCCGAAGACGCGCCGCGAAAGAAGCCCGAGCCGCAGGTTTATCTGCGGGCGCTGGCGCAGCTGGCAGTGCCGGCGCACGCAGCGCTGGCGATCGAGGACGCGCCGGCCGGGGTGCTGGCAGCCCGCGGCGCACACGTGGCAGTGGTGGTCTCGCGCAGCGTCTACTTCGCGTCGGCCGACCTGCCGGGGGCACTGGCGGTCGGCCCCTCGCTCGGCTGCACCCAGGGCTGGCGGCCGGCGGTCGAGCGGCCGCATGCGAGCCGCATCGACCTGCAACAATTGAGTCTCTGGCACGCGGGCCAGTGAGCCTGCCCGCGGCGCGGCGCCGCCATGGACCCGCGATGTGCCAGCCCTGGCACAGCCTGTTGGCGCGGGACTGCGAGCCCGCCGCGGCGGCTCTATACTGCAGCGCACGGGGGCTGCGACGATGCGGCGAATCGGACGGGCGCTGCGACTCATGAGGTCAATCAACGGCTACGGGGTGCCTGCGGCTCTGGCGGGGGCAATGCTTGCCGCCTGCGTCAGCAGCCCTGCGCCTGCGCCACTGGATCCGTCGAGCACCGCGGCGCAGTTTGCGGCGCGGCGATTGGACGCGCTGTCGCCCGATCTGCCAGCGCCTACGGCCGGGTGGGACCGCTCGCAATGGCTCGCTGCCGCGCTGCAGCTCAATCCGGAGCTCGCCGAAGCACGCGCCCGGGTCGCGATCAGCGTGGCGGCCGAACGGACCGCGGCTGAACGCCCCAACCCGACCATGGATCTGTTTGCCGAATACGCCACCGTCGCGGCTAACAGCGCCGCCTGGCTGTATGGGCTATCGATGGATTTCCTGCTGCGCCGTCCGGGCGAGCGCGCCCGTGCGACGCACGCCGCGGCATTGCAGACGGCGATCGCGCAGTCCGAGCTCGCCGAGTCGATCTGGCAGGTGCGCGCAGCGCTGCGACAGGCGCTGCTCGACGCGGTGGCAGCGCGCGATGAGACGGCGCTGCTCGAATCACTGATCGCACAGCGCCAGGGGCTGCTCGCGAGCGATCGGACACGCGCCGAGGTCGGCGATATTGCCGGCACCGAGCTGCTGGACGACGAGCTGGAGCTGTCGCGGGCCCAGCAGCGCTGGCGCCAGTCGCAGGCGCGCGGCGTGGATGCGCTCGCGCGCCTGGCCGCGGCGATCGGCGTGCCGGTGGCGGTATTGGACACGGTGCCGGTGCGCTGGGACGACTGGGCGAGCATCGATGCCCTGACGATCACGCCGTCGGGCGATTGGCGCGGCGAGGCGCTGATCGCGCGGCCGCAGATCGTGCAGGCGTTGCGCGAGTACGAGCTCGCGCAGCTGAGCCTGCAGAGCGAGGTCGCCAGGCGCTGGCCGGACATCCACCTGACGCCGGGCTATGCCTGGGGCGGCAACGGTGTGCGCGAGGATCCGCTGATCGATTTCGCGTACGAGAGCGCTCTGGGGGTGTCGTTCGAAGTGCCGCTGTTCAATCGTCATCAAGGGCGCATCGGCGAAGCCCTGGCGCGGCGTTCGGCCGCCGGTGAGCATCTCAAGAGCGTGCAGGCGCAGATCTTCGCGCAGATCGACCGCGCGGAAAGCGCCCGGGCACCGATGCTCCAGGCCTGGCAGGAGGCACAAGGCGTGGCCGCGATCGCCGGGCGTCAGGAGCAGACCCAGCGGCGGGCGCTGGCCGCCGGTACCGCCGATCGCGCCGGCCTGCTGTCGGCACAGATCGCGGCCACCGAGGCGCGCTTGACGGTGCTGCAGGCCGCCTACGCGGCGCAGATTGCGTTTGGCGAACTCGAGGATGCCTATCGCCGGCCGCTGCAGGGTGCCGAGAGTCAATGGCGACCCGGAGCGCCGTCGCACTCATGACGCGTCCAATCCGACTGTTGCCGTGGCTGGCGCTGCTGCTGGTGGCGGCGAGCGCTGCGGAGCCGCCTGAGTCGCCGGCGCCGGCGCAGTCAGCGCACACGCCGGCAGAGTCTGACGAGGCCCCGGCGGAGCATGCCGAAACGCTGGCGTTGACGCCATCGCAGCAGCAGGCCGTGGGCCTGCGCATCGAGCATCCGCTGCCGATCGCAGGCCGGCCGCAGATCGAGGCCCTGGGGCTGGTGCTCGACCCCGTGGCGCTGGTGAGCGATCTGGGCCGAATGGACAGCACGCGCGCTGCGGCCGCGGCCGCAACGGCGGAGGCGGCGCGCCAGGAGAAACTGTATCGCGACGATACCCAGGCGTCGCTCAAGGCCATGCAGGCGTCGCAGGCATTGGCGGTCGAGGCCGTCGCCCAGGCACAGGCGGCCGCCGCCAGCTTTGAGCTGCAGTGGGGTCCCCTGGCGAGCTGGAGCGCCGAGCGGCGACGTTCGCTGACCGACGCGTTGAGCACGGGCCGGAAGCTGCTGCTGCGTGCCGACGTACCCGGGCGTCATGCCGGCAGCCTCATTGCTCATGGCGCGCTGCTCGAGGTCGATGGCGTGAACGTCGCGGCGCGGGTGCTCGGTGCGCTGCCGCGCACCGATCCACGCTCGCAGAGCGCCGGCTGGCTGCTCGAAGTGGAGCGCCGCCCCGACGGCGTGGGGCCCGGCGCGCGGATCCCGGTGCGGCTGCAGACCGCGCCGGTCGCCGGGCTGCTCGTGTCCGCCGCGGCGCTGGTGTATGACGATCGCGGCGCGTACGTCTATCGCCGGGTCGGCGCAGGCGAGGCAGGCGCGTCTCGATTCGCCGCGGTGATGGTCAAGCCGCTGGCGCGCCTGGGGGAGGGCTGGCTGGTCGATGGGCTCGAGCGCACCGACGACATCGTCGTGCAGGGCGCCGGCGTGCTGTGGTCGCTGCAGGGTATCAGCAGCTTCTCGGCCGCGGAAGAGGAACACGACTAGCGACCATGCTTGCCACCATCGTTCGAGGGTCGCTGGCGAGTCCGAAGATCGTGACGGCGCTCTCCTTGCTCATTGCGCTGCTGGGGGCGGGCGCGCTGCTCAACGCGCGGCTCGACGTCTTCCCGGATTTCGCGCCACCGCACGTGCTGGTGCAGGCCGAGGCGCCCGGTCTGGATGCCACGCAGGTCGAGTCGCTGGTGACACGGCCGCTGGAGGACCTGCTCGCCGGCGCGGAGAACGTGGAGGCGGTGCGCTCCACCTCGAGCCAGGGACTGTCGGCGATCCAGGTGGTGTTCGGCCGCGGCGGCGATCCCTACCGGCAGCGCCAGGTCATCACCGAGCGCCTGGCCGACTCGATCGCGTTGCTGCCCGCGGGCGTCGGAGCGCCGCTGCTCTCGCCGTTGAGCTCATCGATGGAATATCTGCTGCATGTCGGCTTTACCAGCGATCGGCTGTCGCCGATCGAGCTGCGAGACCTGGTGCGTTGGACCATCAAGCCGCAGATTCTGGCCGTTCCGGGTGTCGCCCAGGCGCAGATCTTCGGCGGCGATTCGCGCGAACGGCAGCTGTGGGTCGATCCGGACAAGCTCGACGCCGCGGGTGTGAGCTTGAGCGACGTGTTCGAGGCGGCGCGCCGGGGCACGCAATTGATCGGCGGCGGATATCTCGAGACGCCCACGCAACGCATCGTGCTGCAGGCGCAGGCACCCGGGGATTCGATCGAGGCACTCGCACAGGCCGTGGTGACGAGCCATGACGGCGTGCCGGTGCGGCTGGCGGACATCGCGCGCGTGCAGGACGGCGCGGCGCCGCGTTTTGGCGACGCCATGATCGGCGGCCGGCCCGGCATCCTGGTGGAAACCTCGACCCAATACGGCGCCAACACGCTCGACGTCACGCGCGAGCTCGAGCGCCGCCTGGCGATTCTGGAGCCGCAGCTCGCGCAGCGCGGCGTCCAATATCACCCGGCGCTGCTCAGGCCCGCCAGCTTCATCGAGAGCGCCATTTCCAAGCTGCGCAATTCGCTGCTGATCGGCGCCGTGCTGGTGGTTGTGCTGTTGCTGCTGACGCTGCGCGACTGGCGCGGGGCATTGATATCGTTCAGCTCCATTCCGGTGTCGCTGCTGGCGACGGTCTGGATCCTCAGCAGCGGCGGCATCTCGCTCAATACGATGAGCCTGGGCGGCCTGGTGGTTGCGCTGGGGGTCGTGGTCGATGATGCGGTCATCGACGTGGAGAACATCACGCGTCGTCGCCGCAACGCCGGCGTCGGCGCCAATCTGCGCACGCTGCTGCTCGAAGCGTCGCTGGAAGTCAGGCGGCCGGTGTTCTATGCGACTGCGGCGGTGGCGGTCGCCTTCCTGCCGATCGTCATGCTGTCCGGGCTGCAAGGGGCATTCTTCCGGCCGCTGGCGACGGCATTCCTGCTGGCGGTCGGTCTTTCGCTGCTGGTGGCCATGAGCGCCACCCCGGCGCTGTGCGCGCTGCTGATGGACCGCTATACGCCGCGCGAGGAGCCCGGCTGGCTGCGCCGCTGCAAGCGCTGGCAACAGTCACTCATCTCGCGCCTGCAGCGGCGGCCGCGCCTGGTGCTGAGCGGGGTGCTGCTGAGCGGCGCCGCCGGCCTCGCGCTGTTGCCGGTCCTCGGCGCCCGCTTGCTGCCCGACTTTCGCGAGGACTACCTGATTGCGCACGCCGCGCTTCGGCCAGGCATCTCGCTGCAGGAAACCTCGCGCGTGGGGCGGCGCATCGCCGAGCGCCTGGCGGCGATTCCCGGCATCAAGAGCGTGGCCGAGCAGATCGGCCGCGCAGAGAACGGCCAGGATCCGGACGCGCCGAACAAGAGCGAGTTCGAGATCCAGCTCGACCCGTCGCCGAGCGTCACGACCGAGCAGCTGGAGGCCAAGGTTCGGGCCGTCTTCGACCAGTTCCCGAACCAGCTGGTGGAAATCTACTCGGTGCTCGCCGAGCGCATCGGCGAGACGCTGTCGGGGGAAGTCGCGCCGTTCTTCGTGAGCGTGTTCGGTCCCGATCTGGACGCGGACGATCAGGTGGCCGCGGACATAGCCGCGGTGCTGCGGCAGTGGCCGCAGAGCGGAACGGTGCGACTCGTGGTGCCGCCGCGTCAGCCGGAACTGCAGGTGCAGTTGCGCCCGGAGCAGGCGGCCCTGTACGGGCTCGATGCCTCCGACGTGCTCGGCGCGCTCAACGCCGCCTTTCATGGCACGGTGGTCGCGCAGCTGGATCAGTCCGACCGCAGCGTACCGGTCGTGGTGCGCATCGCCGGCGCCGGGACCACCCCGGAAGATGTGCGCGGCCTGCGCCTGCGCGGCCGGGATGGCGCACTGGTGCCGCTGTCGTCCGTGGCCACGCTGAGCATGGAATCGGCGCGCAGCCTGGTCGAGCACGAGGACGGATTGCGGCGCCAGGTGGTCATTGCCACCCCTCGCACCTCCGATCAAGCGGGCTATGCGCGCGCGGCACAGCAAGCCATCGCCGCGCACGTGAAGCTGCCGCCGAACGTCTATCTGCGCTACGGCGGCACCGCCCCGGCGCAGGCGGCGGCCGCGCGCGAGCTGCTGTGGCATTCGGCGGCGGCCCTGGTGCTGATCGTGCTGCTGCTGGCATTGGCCTTCGGGCGCAGCCGGCACGTGCTGCTGGTACTGGCGGCGCTGCCGAGTACGCTGATCGGCGGCGTGGTGGCGGTGGCATTGACCGGCGGCACGCTGTCGCTGGGCGCGATGGTCGGTTTCGTGGCGCTATTCGGCATGGCCGCGCGCAATACGATCCTGCTGATATCGCATTACGATCACCTGGTCGCGAACGAGGGCCAGAGCTGGGGCCTCGCGACCGCGCTGCGCGGCGCAGAGGAGCGGCTCACGCCGGTGCTGTTGACGGCGCTGCTGACGGCGCTGGCGCTGCTGCCGGTGGCGCTGCAGTCGCGCCAGCCGGGGCATGAGATCGAGGGCCCGATGGCGATCGTGATCCTCGGAGGGCTGGTGTCCTCCACGCTCGTCAGCCTCATCCTCATTCCGCCGCTGGCCGCGCACTGGCTGCGCGAGTCGCCGTGAGGCGCGGTCGGCTCGCGTGCGCCCGCGTTACTGCGGCATTTTCGTAACACTCGCGCGGCGCAGTGTGGCCTTTTTGGCAGGGCACCGATAGCGCGTGTGCGGTGCAATCGCTAAGTCCTTGTTCGATAACAGCGCCTTTGTAGCTTATCGGCAACGGTAGTTGGCATATGGCTTGCTCCTCAGGAGATTCGGGGGTGCCTGCGCCCGAGCAGGCTACCGGGCGGCAGCATCGCTGCCGGACGACGCGACGACATGGACAACCTTAGGGGTCAATCTAATGAAGAATATCTCCGCTACCAAGCAGCTGCTGCTGCCATCGATTGCCGGCGCCGTGCTGGCCGCACTCGCGACGCCCGCACAGGCGGTGGATCTGAAGACCGCCGACGGCACGTGGACTTTCTCCGTCGATGGCAACGTGAACGTGGATTACATGTATTCAAGCTGCCAGAGCCCGACCTCTGCGGCCAGCGTATCGGGCGGCCTGACCTGCGTGGGTTCGCAGAACGGTAACGGTGTCTCCAACATCGGCAACGGCCTGCTGCCCGCCGCGATCGTGTTCGGCGTGGCGACGACCCAGGGCGGCTTCGACATCTCGGCGCACTTCGGCCTCTATCCAGGCATTGCCACCAACGATGGCGGCAGCCCGAACCTGCAGGCCGGCACGTCCAACGGCTCCTCCAACACGGCGCTGGGCTCCACCGGGTTGGATATTCGCCAGGTGTACATGACATTCGGCAACAAGGACATGGGTACCGTCACCCTGGGCCGCAATATCGGTCTGTTCGGTGCCGACGTCATCCTGAACGACATGACGCTGCCCGGCGTGGGCGCGCCCGGGTCCGCCGCCTCTGCGGCGCCCTCCAACACGACGCTCGGCGGCATCGGCTTCGGCTACATCTACACCGACTGGCTGGCGCAGATGGACTACACGACGCCGGACTTCGCGGGTGCGAACCTGACGGTCGGCATCTTCGATCCGCTCAATTCGCTCAGCGAACCACCCGGGGCTAGCGTCGAGCCGAAGAAGGCACCGGGGTTCCACGGCAAGCTGACCTACACGCTGCCGATCGCCGACGGTACCAAGCTCTATCTGTCGGCTGCGTTCCTCACGCAGCAGCAGGACTATGTGGGCTTGCCCATCACCACTGGCACCCTCGGCGCTCCATATAGCTACAACGGCACCGGCGAGGACCTGTTCGCCAAACTCGACGTGCAGAACTGGGAGCTGGTGGGCTACTACTACCACGCCAAGGGCCTCGGCACGACCGCGCTCTTCAATCTGGGCGCCTTCGGCGACGGCCAGACGCGCACCTCGGACGGCTACTTCGTGCAGACGACGTACAAGTTCGACAAGCTCAAAGTGGGTCTGAACTACGGCGTCAGCAGGCTCGACTACGCCAACACCGCGGACCAGCTGGCCAATCCCAATCTGGTCCAGAGCAACAGCAAGGTCACGGCCGGCCTGTACTACTCGCTGACGAAGAACCTGATGCTACTGGGGGAATACAGCAACGTGAGGAGCGCGGCACAGCTCAACGGCCCCAATGACACCAATACCGGCAACACGGTGAATGTGGGCGCCTACCTGGGGTTCTGAGTCCCACGCGAGCGTGCGCACGGCGTAACGAACCGCACTGGCGTCGACGGCAATCGGGCCGCCGACGCCAGCGCCGCGCCGGGACGAAACCAGCAACGGAACCCACGGCCGCATCGGGCATCCAGAGCGCATTCGCCGCGCCCGCATGGGGTCTCACATCTGGCGGAAGCCCATGCGAAAGGCACCCCAGTGCCGCCCGTCGACCACGATGGGTGACGACAGGTCTTTCATGAGCACGTATTGTCCGCCCCCCATGTTGCGCCGGTAGGTCTGCAGCAGGAAGGGCTTGCGGTTCAGCGCGACCTTGCGGACCGCACGATCATCGAACAAGCGCCGATTGCGGCAATTGGCCGCATTCCACGCCGGGTCCGGTCCCTGCGGCAGCCGGTAGTTGGGATTGTGAGTCGGCAGGTAGCCGCCCTTGGCCCAGGCGACGCAGAAGACGATGCGAGGATCCATCTTTTGCAGCGGATCCTGGATGGGCGGCAGCAGCCGGTCGGTGAATTCGACGTAATCGGTGAGGTATTGCTTGGGGTTGGTGGCGGGAATCTCGCGGTAGTGCTCGTCGAACAGCTGCGCCAGCGTGATCTCGCCGCGCCTGATTGCGGCACTGAATTCGGCGCTGATGCGCTTCGCCGTATCGACCACGGCGCGGATCAGCGGCGTCTCTGCCGTCTCGACGCCGCTCTCGGCGACGAATTCGATCAGTGTCTCGCTGAGCGTGAGCAGGCCGTCGATACGCTGATCGGCGCGCTTGAGATTGTCCGAGGAAAGCTCCACGCCCGCGGCCAGCTCGCCCAGCTGGGCGATCGCGGCGTCACAATGCCGTAGATTGTCCGCCGCCGCGCCGGCGATCGCGTCGATTTCGCGGCCCACGGTCCGGAACGCATCGTCGGCTCGAATGATGACGCCTTGCACCTGCTCGGCGCCCTTGCCGGCGTGATCGGCGTGTTGCGTTGCCGTGGTGCTCTCGCCGATCAGACCCTGGATCTGGCGGCCCAGGTCGCGAACGATGTCGGCGATTCGATCCGTGGCCTTGCGGGTGCCTTCGGCCAGATTCCTGACCTCATCGGCGACCACGGCAAAACCGCGCCCGGATTCGCCGGCACGCGCCGCCTCGACCGCCGCGTTGAGTGCCAGCAGTCGCGTGTGTTTGGCAATCGTCTCGATCGTAGCGGCCACCTCGCCGATCTGCTTGATGACCGTGCTGAACGAGCCGAGCCGCTCCTCGATGCGGCCGACTGTTCCAGTCAGCTGGTTGATATGGTGCACAGCACCACCGATCAGTTCGCGGGATTCGGCGATTTCGGCGCCCGCGGTCGAAGCGGCGCCCTGCGTTTCGCGCGCAGCGCGGTCGATTTCCCGATTGCCCTCGACCATCGTCTCGGTCGCACTCTGCAGCTGCTTGAACTGCTGTGCCTGTTGCGTGGCGCGCTCGGTGACTTCCTCGAGGTTGCCGGCGATATCGGCGACTTCGACCCCGAGATTGCCAATGCGGCTCGCGAGATCGGAAATAAGGGAATTTTTTGGCGCAGCCATCGGTCGCATTCCTCTACTTATATGCCGCTTAGGATACTGATCCGCCGCAGTGCCGGTGTGTCCAATGCACAACTATCTACAATTGTCGGCGGTGGCGATGCAGCACGATTCGATCACTCATCGAATTGAGCATGTGCCACTTATGGCACATCTTTGTAGCGAACCCGGCGCTCGCCGATTATTCGATCTGGTAATGCTCTCATCTCGTCACAGATAAGACTATGATAATCAGCGGGCTCTAGCAAAAGTCTGTAGGTGGCACGGAGCCTGCTTGGGGGTTAGTGGTTGCGAGGCCAAGCACGTGGCCGCGTCTATGCTCAAGCGTGCACGGACGGGCGGGGTGGTGGCAGTGCTCACCGATAGAACGTACAGAACGATACAACCCGAATCTTGAGGAGAACTGCGTATGCGATTCGAACGCGAGCGAAGGCTATGGACTCTGTGTGCCGTGCTGGCACTGGGGGGGTCCTGCGCAGCGGCAATCGGAGATGAGGTCACCGACCGCTCGAAAAATCCTGATCTCTGGGCCGCGCCGGGCGGTGATCCAGCCCTGACACGGCACAGCGCGCTCAAAGACATCAACACCAACAATGTCCACAAGCTGTCGATGGTGTGGTCGCAGTCGAGCGGCACCCTGCGGGGCCACGAGGGCCAACCGTTGATGGTGGTGGTCGGCACTACGCCGATGCTGTACATGGAGAGCGGCTGGCCGAACATCATTCAAGCGCTGGACTTGAGCGATCCGGATCATCCGAAGGAGATTTGGAACTACAAGAAGACCACGAACCGTGACGACTCCGCGGTTCCGCGCGCCTGCTGCGACACGGTCAATCGCGGCATGTCCTACGCGGACGGCAAGCTCGTGTTCGGTACCCTGGATGGCTTCGTGATCGCCCTCGACGCGAAGACCGGCAAGGAAGTGTGGGTGGTGAAGAGCGCTTACCCGGACAAGGGCGAGACGATCACACCGGCGCCGATCATTGCCGACGGCAAGGTCATCATGGGCTTCGGCGGTGATGAGTTCGCGGCGCGCGGTCGGATGACCGCCTACGACCTGCAGACCGGCAAGAAGGACTGGGAGTGCCAGAGCACCGGCAGCGACAAGGACGTCTGCCTGACGGCGCAGACCAACAAGGCGCATCCGGAATATGGCACCGCGGGACACGACATCGGCATCAGCAGCTATCCTGGTGACGAATGGCAACGTGGCGGCGGCGCGGCCTGGGGCTGGTACAGCTACGATCCTGAGCTGAAGCTCGTCTACTACTCGACCGGCAACCCCGGCCTGTGGAGCCCGTCCTATCGCTGCGGCGCGAAGCCCCAGACGCAGGCGGAGTGCAACAGTGGCAAGTGGGACAACAAATGGTCGATGACGATCTTCGCGCGCAAGATCAGTAACGGTGAGGCGGTCTGGGCCTACCAGATGACGCCGTTCGACCAGTGGGACTACGACGGCATCAACGAGAACATGCTCGAGGACCTGACGGTGGATGGCAAGCATCGCAAGGTGCTGATCCACTTCGATCGTAACGGCTTCGCCTATGTGCTGGATCGTACCGATGGCACGCTGCTGCGCGCCAACAAGTACGTGACCACCAACTGGGCCGAGAAGATCGACATGAAGACCGGTCGGCCGGTCAAGGTCCCGGAGCATTCGCCGCTGATGCCGAACGACAACGTTCAGGCTTGTCCGTCGGCCATGGGTGGCAAGGACCAGCAGCCCTGTGCGATCGATCCGAGCGAGCCGGGCATGGCCTACTGCCCGACCAACAACTGGTGCATGGAAGACGAGCCGCAGACGCGTTCGCATACGCAGCAAGGCATCGTCTACGTGTTCGCGAACGTCTACATGTACCCGGAGAAGCCGGGTATCACCGGTAAGTTCAAGAAGTTCAACGTGCTGACCGGCGAAACCGTGTGGGAAGTTCCGGATCCGTATCCGAACTGGGGCGGTGCGCTGATCACCGACGGCGGGCTGGCTTTCTACGGCAGCCTGAACGGCGACTTCCGCGCCGTGGATCGCAGCTCCGGCAAGGTGCTGTGGCAGGTGCGGCTGGGATCGGGAATCATCGGTAATCCGATCACCTACAAGATTGCCGGCAAGCAGTACGTGTCCGTGTGGAGCGGCATCGGCGGCTGGATCGGCCTGCCGGTCACCGCCGGCCTGGATCTGAGCGACAAGTTCGGCGCGATTGGCGCTACCGCCATGACGAAGGCGGCGAACCTCGACAAGATCCCGATGGGTGGCACGCTGTACACCTTTCGCGTTGAATAACCAAGGATAGTTACAGCGAGATGGCTCGGCTGCGCCCGGTGGAGGATCCCTCCCCGGGCGCAGCCCTCGCCGGATGATTGCACCGCGTGGGTTGGGGTAGCGGAGGCGAAATGTCTATGAGGATGCGGTTTGGGTCGATGCTGGCCCTGGGGCTGATCGCGGGTGCGCTGGCGCTCGCCGCTCCCGGAAAGGCACTGGCGGCGCTGCGGGTCTGTTCCGACCCCGGCAACATGCCGCTGTCGAACAACCGCGGCGAGGGTATCGAGAATAAGATCGCGGACGTGCTCGCACGCGCGCTCGGTACCACCGTTGAGTACTACTACCGGCCGGCGATCGAGCGGGGCATGACCCGAACGACGCTGTACGCCGACCAATGCGACGTCATGCTGGATATGCCTTCGGATTCAGAGGGCGTCATCACCACTACGCCGGTGTATCGCACGACCTTCGTGCTTGCCTCGCGTAGCGACCGGAACATTCACATCAAGAATCTCGACGACCCCCGTTTGAAGACTCTAAAGATCGGCGTCTACCAGACCTCGGCGATTCGCCAGGCGCTCGCCGAGCATGGAGTGAACGGCAACAACGTCGTCATTCACTATCTGAGTCACGACGCCGACCTGGTGCCGGAGCATCAGCCAGGCCACCAGGTGCAGCAGGTAATCGATGGCCAGCTCGACATCGCCGCGGTCTGGGGACCGTTTGCCGGCTATTACAAGGCCGTGAAGCATGCGCCGCTGACCATCCAGCCGGTCAACCTGATGGAAGACGATGTGCCGCTGCAGTTCGACATGGCGATAGCGCTGCGCCGCACCGACGGCGAATTACGGCAACGGCTGGACCAGGCGCTGCGCGAGCAGCGTGATGCGATTCGTTCGATTCTGATCGACTTCGGGGTGCCGCTGGTGAGCTGCGACACCTGTATCGTCAGCGGCGATCTGCCGGCGCATGGGCCGTATGCGCCCGTCGCGCCCACGCGCCCGTCTGTCAACGGCAAACCGGTCGTGACGATCGCGACGCTCAACGATTGGCTGGCGCATGGTGCCAACGTCAACGTGGAGTTCAACAACGCGGTGCTCGCCGACGACAAGGTGCGTGCGGCCTACCTGCTGGAAAAGAAGCACGCCGCAATCGATGGCCTGGATCTTCAGGGTGAGACGCCGTTGCACCATGCGATCACCATGAACTCCCCGTCCATGGTCAAGTTCCTGATCGACCACGGCGCCGACGTCAACCAGCGCGATCGCGACGGCTGGACGGCGCTCATGACGGCGGCGTGGGTCGATGATGCCGAGGACGCCAAGCTGCTGCTGGCGCACAAGGCCGACCCGGATGCCGCAAGTCCGCAGAATTTCACGCCACTGGGCATCGCCCTGCAGTACGGCAAGAATGCGGCGGCGCGAGTCCTCATCGAATCGGGCGCGGATGTCAATCGACCGATCGGCGACGCGGGCTACACGCCGTTGATGCTCGCGGTCGCGGGCCGTGCCGATGACGCCGCGCAGGAGTTGATCCGCAAGGGCGCCGACCTCAACGCGCGCAATGGCGGCGGAGTCACCGCGCTCATGATCGCCGCCGCCGCCGACCAACCCAATATGGTTTCGTTGCTGCTGCGTTCGGGTGCGAACGTCGCGGCGCAGAATGACCGCGGCGACACGGCGCTGTCGATCGCACGCGCGAGAGGTCACCAGGACGTGATCAAGCTCCTGGACGAGCAAAGAATGCCGGCCACCGAAAGCTCGGGACACACCGGAGCGTAGGAACCGGCGCATGTACGAACTGAGAGACATCGAGGTGAGTAGTGTTCAAGACGGCATTGATCGGTGGGATTGCTTTGCTCGGAATTTCGCTCGTACACGCGCAGGACTCGACTCCTGCGCCGCCGCCCGGCGCGCCGCCGTTGGGCTATCAGAGCGGGCCGCCGTCGGCGCAAGCCACGCCGTTGCCCGCCCCGCCACCGCCGGCGGACGTCATGCCCCCGGTGCAGCGCGCCGACTCCACCCCCAAGGGTAAGCTCAAGAATCCCTACTCCGATGACAATGCAGCGATCGTCGAAGCGGGCAGCAAGCTGTACTTTCGTTACGGCTGCAATGGCTGCCATGGCGGCACCGGCGGTGGCGGCATGTGCCCGCCATTGACCAACGACATCTGGGTGTACGGTGGTGACGATGACACGCTGTTCAGGCTGGTCGCCTATGGCTCGGCGATACTGCAGAGCCATGGCTATAGCCGCAAGGCCCAGGAGAACGTCGTCGGCCCGATGCCGCAAATGGGCGCCGTGGTCGCAACGGACGATGACCTGTGGCGCATCCTCACCTTCGTGCGCGCCCATTACCATGGCGCGCCCGAGTGCAAATTCGGCTGTCCGGCCGAGCCGTCCTCCTAATAATCCATCGAGCGGGGGAAATTCATCATGATGCGTGCGCGACCAGGAATTCACGGTCATGCGGAGCTCGCCGGCAACGTGGCTCGACGGCATGGTTTGGAGCTTCCGATCAGCGAAGTCGTGCGGGCTTCCTGGAATCGCTGCCTCACCAGCTATGCGCTCGACCCCCACGAGATCAGGCGTCCGAGCATGGTCGATCGTGCGGACCTGCAGGCCCGGCGTGAGCGCCTCGGAGTGCTGTTGTCGATCGCACGCATCGAGATGGAGGGCCTGGGCAAACTGATGGAGCATTCCGAGTACAGCATCATGCTGACCGACCGCGACGGGGTCATCCTCAGCTATGTGGGCGATGCAGGATTCTCGGCCACCGCGCGGCGCTGCGGCTTTCGCGAAGGCGTCACCTGGAGCGAGCGGGAGATGGGCACGAACGGCATGGGTACCTGCCTGATGACGCGCAATTCCGTCGTCATCCACCGTGCGGATCATTTCCTCGAGCAGAACATGCAGCTCACCTGCTCTGCGGCTCCCATCTTCGACATGCGCGGCGAGCTGCTGGCGGCGCTGGACATCTCCGGTGCCTCCTCCAATACCCAGACGCACACGCTGGCGCTGGTCGACATGGCTGCTCAGAACGTGGAGAACCGCACCTTCCTGAGCGCCTGCAAGGATTTCAATCTGGTGCGGTTCCACCGCTGTGCGGAATTCGTCAGCACGCCCGGCGAAGGGGTGCTGGCGTTCGACGATCAGGGCATCGTCAAGGGCGCCAATCGCGCGGCCCTGAAGCTGCTCGGGCATCGCGACCACGATTCCGTGTGCGGACAACGCGTCGATCGCATCCTGGATAGCAGCCTCGTTGCGCTGATGCAGCTCTCGGGGCAGCGCGGATTTCGCGCCGAAGCGTTGAACTCGACGCTTGGCCAGCGGCGCTGGTTCGCGACCGTGCATGCGCCGGCGGAATCGGTCCGCCGCGGTGCCCACATCCTGTCGACGCCGACCGCCGCAGGGGCCGCTGTGGCCGCCGCTCCGGCCGCCGAAGCCCATGGCTCGCTGGAATGTCTGCACTCCGGCGACCCGGCGATGGTGCAGAACGTCGAGACCCTGCGCCGGGTGGTCGATCGCGACATCTCGGTGCTGTTGCTTGGCGAGACCGGTACCGGCAAGGGCTACTGCGCGCGCGCGATCCATAATGCGAGCCGGCGCGCGGACAAGCCGTTCGTCGCGGTGAACTGCGCGGCCATCCCGGAGACGCTCATCGAAAGCGAGCTGTTCGGCCACAAGGCGGGCGCCTTCACCGGCGCCACCCGCGAAGGCAGCATGGGCCGTATTCTGCAGGCCAACGGCGGTACGCTGTTCCTCGACGAGATCGGCGACATGCCGGTGGCGCTGCAGGCCCGCCTGCTGAACGTGATCGAGGACCGCGAGGTGATGCCGCTCGGCGGCAGCAAGGTGGTCAGCGTCGACGTGCGCATCATCAGCGCTACGCAGCGCCATCCGTTCGATCTGATCGGCAAGGGACTGTTCCGCGAAGACCTCTATTATCGGCTCAACGGCATCACCGTGCGGCTGCCCCCGCTGCGGCAGCGCTGCGACAGCGCCGACCTGATCCGCAAGCTGCTGCGTAGCGAGGCCGGGGCGGGTGTGTCGATCGAGATGGATCCGGCGCTGATCGAGCGGCTGGCACGGCATTCCTGGCCGGGCAACGTTCGACAGCTGCGCAACGTGGTACGGACCATCCTGGCGCTGCGCAGCTCGGATCGCTTGACGCTGGCGGATTTCAACGAGCAGTGGCTTGCCGGAGGCACGCCCGAGGAGGCGGTCCAGGGCGACACCGCGCCGGTGGTCGAGACCGAAGGCGAAAGCGTACTGAGCGGCGCGGAGCGCGATGCGCTGCGACGCACGCTCGAGACCTGTCAATGGAACGTCAGCGCGGCGGCGGCACGCCTGCACATCAGCCGCCGCACGATGTACCGCAAGATTCACCGGCACGGACTGCTGCGTCACGCGCAGCAAGGTGGGCCGGGTGCTCAGCAGCTCGAATAAGAGCCAACATCAGAACATAGTCGTCGGGTTCAACTTAGAAGCGAGGCATGACCATCATGGCTACAGTGAAAATTCACCCGTTGGTTGATCAGGGAGTCAAGCAGGGCACGCCGAACTTCGCCGGCGGCACACTCACCTGCCATTGCGCGCGCGATCCGGTAACCGTCCGGATCGGATCGAACGTGGCGTTCAATCACGCCTGCGGCTGCACCAAGTGCTGGAAGCCTGCGGGCGCGCAGTTCTCCCTGGTCGGCGTGGTGCCGAGGGACAAAGTGACCGTGACTGCCAATGCGCAGAAGCTCAAAGTCGTCGATGCCAGCGCCACGATTCAGCGCCATGCCTGCAGCGGCTGCGGCGTGCACATGTATGGCCGCATCGAGAACAAGTCGCACCCGTTCTACGGCCTGGATTTCATCCACGTCGAGCTGTCCAAGGAGAGCGGCTGGGAAGCCCCGGAGTTCGCCGCATTCGTCTCCTCGATCATCGAATCGGGCGCGAAGCCGGAGCAGATGGGAGCGGTACGTGCGCGCCTGAAGGAACTGCACCTCGAGCCGTACGATTGCCTCTCGCCGGCGCTGATGGACCTGATCGCGACGCACACGGCGAAAGCCAAGGGCGTACTGGCGGCGTAGGCGCTCGCCGCGGCCCCTGTGGGGCCCCGCGCCGAACGCGGGGCCCCAGCCGCCACCGCCTGCCGCCAGCGCCACGGTCGCTGGCGCCGAGCGTCACGTCGCGCCGTAGCCGGCGTCGGACGCCCGACGTCCAGGTCTCGAGGCGTCATTGACCACTGCTGCGAACCAAGGGACTATGTCAGCCATGAAAACACGCGCTGCAATTGCCTATGCTGCCGGTAAACCACTCGAAGTGGTGACCCTGGACCTCGATGGCCCGAAGGCCGGCGAGGTGCTGGTCGAGCTTCGTGCGACCGGCATTTGTCACACCGACGAATTCACGCGCTCCGGCGCCGATCCCGAGGGGCTGTTTCCGGCGATCTTCGGGCACGAGGGCGCCGGCGTCGTGGTCGACACGGGCCCGGGTGTCACGACACTCAAGAAGGGCGACCACGTGATCCCGCTCTACACGCCGGAGTGCCGGCAGTGCAAGAGCTGCCTGTCGCGCAAGACCAACCTGTGCACCGCCATCCGCGCCACCCAGGGCAAGGGCGTAATGCCCGACGGTACCAGCCGATTCTCGATCGGCGGCAAGATGGTGCATCACTACATGGGCTGCTCGACCTTCTCCAACTTCACGGTGTTGCCGGAGATTGCACTCGCGAAGATCCGCGAGGACGCGCCGTTCGACAAGGTCTGCTATATCGGCTGCGGCGTCACGACCGGAATCGGTGCGGTCATCAACACCGCCAAGGTCGAGCCGGGCGCGAACGTCGTGGTGTTCGGGCTGGGCGGCATCGGCCTCAACGTCATCCAGGGCGCGCGCCTGGTCGGGGCGAACAAGATCGTCGGCGTCGATCTCAATCCGAATCGCAAGGTGCTGGCCGAGAAGTTCGGCATGACGCACTTCGTGAATCCCAAGGAGGTCGGCGGCGACCTGGTCGCGCACCTCGTGGCGCTGACCGACGGCGGTGCCGACTACAGCTTCGAGTGCGTGGGCAACGTCGGCCTGATGCGCCAGGCCCTCGAGTGCTGCCACCGCGGTTGGGGCGTGTCGGTCATCGTCGGCGTTGCCGGAGCCGGGCAGGAAATCTCGACGCGACCGTTCCAGCTCGTGACCGGGCGGGTCTGGAAGGGCACCGCTTTCGGCGGTGCGCGCGGGCGCACCGACGTGCCCAAGATCGTCGACTGGTACATGGACGGCAAGATCGCGATCGATCCGTTGATCACGCACAAGATGCCGCTGGATCGGATCAACGATGCCTTCGACCTGATGCATTCGGGCGAGTCGATCCGCAGCGTCGTCGTTTACTGATCGGCGATGGCTTGGTCGATGCACAGCCGCCGCGGCGTAGTCGGCGCCGCGGCCATGGCGCTGGCGCTTTCGGGATGGCTGTGTACCTGGGCGGCGCGGGCCGACAGCCGGCCGGACTCCGGGACGCGACTGTACGTCTCGGATGAGCGCGGCGGTGATGTGGTGATCGTCGATCCCGACGCCGGCAGCGTGGTGGGGCGCATCGCAGTCGGCAAGCGGCCGCGCGGCATCCAGCTGTCCCCGGACCGCAAGCTGCTGTACGTGGCGCTTTCGGGCTCGCCGATCGGCGGTCCGAACGTGGACGAGTCGAAGTTGCCCCCACCCGATCGGCGTTACGATGGTATCGGCGTGGTCGATCTGCAGTCGCTGAAGCTGATCAGCACCTATCCGAGCGGCGCGGATCCGGAGACGTTTGCGATCTCGCACGATGGCGCGACGCTGTACGCCTCCAACGAGGATACGGGCATGCTGTCGGCCGTGGACCTGCGCAAGGGCACCGTGCGCGCGACGGTGGCGGTTGGCTCGGAGCCGGAAGGCGTCGCCGTGAGCCATGACGATCGCACGGTGTATGTCGCCTGTGAGACCGCCAATCGCGTGTATGTGGTCGACGCGCACAGCCTGAAGGTGCTGGCGACGATCCCCACCCAGGCGCGGCCGCGCAGCCTGCTGCTGTTCGACGAGAGCCGCACCGGCTATGTCACGGATGAGTTTGGGGCTTCGATAACCGTCTTCAGCACCGATAGCCATCAGGTCATCAGGACCATCGTGCTCGGCACCCCGCAGTCCGCGGTGCGTCCGATGGGCCTGGCGGGTTCCGCCGATGGTCGGCTGCTGTACGTGACGACCGGTCGCGGCGGCTCGTTGCTCGAGGTGGATCCGGCTGCGGGGCGCATCGTCAGAACCCTGGCCGAGATCGGCCAGCGGCCCTGGGGGGTCGCGGTCAGCGCCGACGGGCGCACGGCGTACACGGCCAATGGGCCCTCGGGCGACATTTCCGTCGTCGATCTCAAATCGGGCCGCGTCGATCGAAAGATCGCCGTCGGCGGCAGCCCGTGGGGCATCGTGTACGCGCCAGGTCGATGAGTGGGCGGGCCCATGAGGGGGCGAGCCGGGACCGCGCAGCCCTTCACCACTGACGAGCACTTGCAGCGCGACGGTAGCCATCGCCGCATCGGCTGCGCTACCGCATGAATTCGGTGGCCCTGGTATTCGTGCCGCGCGGCGAGCCGCTCGCGGCGCGCCTGGGTTACCCGCGCCGCTCACCCGACTCATGCCGCCAATGGATCCTGATCGGGAATTTCTCCCGGCCGCGTCGGGATGCATCGCAGTTACGGTGCGCTGCGGACAACGTAGAGTGGATGATCTCAGGCGCCGCGCCCGATGCCGCGCAGCGCGCCGGGGGGTGGAATCAATGCGGGGACGTGTGTGGGCGAGTGGTACGGCTATCGAAATTGCGGATCAATACTGGGTCTCGTCGCGGCACTGGGTCTCGTGGCGGTGCTCGGCACCTGTCTGACTGCCCAGGCCGATGCGCTGCCCGCAGGTGCGGCGGCCGCGTCCAATCCGCCCGAGACGCTGTCCGAGGTAACCATTGTGGGCACCGCACCGTTGCCGGGCAGCGGCATCGACATCAACAAGGTGCCGAGCAACGTGCAGACCATGTCCGCCGCGGATCTCAATCGCGACGACAGCTCCGACAGCCTGCCGCAGGCCGCGGCACGGCACATGTCGAGCGTGACGCTGAACGATGAGCAGGGCAGTCCGTTTCAGCCGGATTTCGTCTACCGCGGTTTCGAGGCTTCGCCGATCTCGGGAATCGCCGAAGGTCTCGCGGTCTATCAGAACGGCACGCGCATCAACGAAGCATACGGCGACACGGTCAACTGGGACCTGATGCCCTCCTATGCGGTGAACCGGCTGACGGTCCAGGGGGATAACCCGGTATTCGGCCTCAACGCGCTTGGCGGCGCAGTGACGATCGAGATGAAGAACGGGTTCAATTACCAGGATTCCGAAGCGCAGTTGTCGGCCGGCTCGTACGGCAACCTGACCGGTCACGGTGAATATGGCGCACGGTTCGGAGATTTCGGGCTGTACCTCGCCGCCGGGGGCCTGGAGGACGGCGGCTTTCGCTACCAATCACCGACCGCCCTGCGGCAGGCATACGCCGATGCCGGCTACGAGCACGGGCAGACGACGCTGCATCTGTCGCTGACCGCGGCCGACGACAACATCGGTGCGGTCGGGCCGACGCCGGTACAAATGCTGGCCCAGAACCCGCGATCGGTGTTCACCTACCCGCAGTCGATGCACAACGAGATGCAGATGCTGCAGCTTGCCGGCAGCCAGCAGGCGGGCGATTGGCTGCAGCTCAGCGGCAATGCGTACTGGCGCCGCTTCACGCAGTACCTGGTGGATGGCAATACGACCGCTGCTCAGGCCTGCAACAACAATGCGGGCTTCTTCTGTCTCGGAGGGACCAACAGTTATCCGGTCGATACGCTCTACAGCGCGCAGGGCACCCCGGTGCCGACCAGCGTCCTGCCCGCGGGCGCCACGCCGGGCGAGCTCGATACGACGGACAACCATACCCACAGCGTCGGTGCCGCGCTGCAGACGACACTCACCGCGCCAATCGGCTCGCACGGCAACCACCTGGTGGCAGGCGTGTCGGTGGATCGCAGCCTGACCGATTTCGGCGCTCGCGGCGAGCTCGGGACGCTCGGGCCCACCCTGGCGGCCACGGGAGCGGGCGTGATCATCGACCAGGCCACCAGCAGCACCGCGCAGCCGCCGATCGAAGGACCGGTGTCGCTGCGCGCGACGGCCGCCTACTATGGGGCCTATCTCAGCGAGGCGTTCGACCTCACGCCCAAACTCACCTGGACGGTGAGCGGGCGGCTCAATACCGCGCAGCTCAATCTGCACGATCAGCTCGGCACCAGCCTCGATGGCGACCAC
>DAHUYP010000066.1 GCA_027315105.1 Gammaproteobacteria bacterium | reverse complement strand
CCAGCTCATGGCACCGATGAACCACTTCGACGGATCCCACTGCCACCAGCGAACCCCGTTGCGGTAGTCGTGGGCGAACATGTGATGGAAGTTGTGATAGCCCTCGCCGTAGGTCAGCAACGCCACGACGGGATTGTCGCGGGCGGTGTTCTGCTCGGTGTACGGCTGCGAGCCCCACATATGTGCCAGCGAGTTGATGAAGAACGTGGCGTGATGGCTGACGACCAGCCGCAGCACACCAGCCAGCAGCAACGTGCCCCACACGTCGCCCGTGAGCCATCCGGCCGCCAGCGGCAGGCCGAAGTTCATGAGCAATGCCAGCAGCAGGTAGTGACGGTGCTGGAACATGACCCATGGATCGCGCTGCATGTCGCGAACCGTGCTCAGGTCCGGGCGGCCGCTCGGATAGTCCCAGAGCATCCAGCCGATATGGGAGAACCAGAAACCGAGCCGGGCGCAGTAGGGATCGCGTTCCGGATCGTCGATGTAGCGGTGGTGTACGCGATGACCGGCACTCCAGAGCAGCGCGCTATTCTGCAGCGCCATGGCGCCGAACAGCAGGTAGGCTATCTTCAGCACCGGGTGGGCTTCGTAGCTGGAGTGCGCAAACAGCCGGTGATATCCGCAGGTGATCGACATGCCGTTGGCGCCCAGAAACAGCGTGAACCAGATCCAGGCCCAGGCGTGGTAGCCGTGCGTGATCCCGTACCACGGCACCAGCGTGACCGCGACTGCAAACGTGACGACGAACATCAAGGTAGCGGGCCAGTTGCGCGCGTACTGCCCAGCTCGAGTTTCAGGCAAGGCCATCTCCTGTGGATCCCGATTCGATTGATAACGCTCAGTTGGTCTCATCTTGCACCCTTTTCCCTGGCATTTGACAGCAGTCCCTGGCGCCCGCGATCGTGGGCAACACCGTGCTTTCTATGGCCCCGCCTCTCCCCGGCGGCGGCCACTGTAGCAGGATCCCCGCCAGGCACTCCAGGACCTGCCCGCCGCTGGCCGGGGCGCTGCCCAAGCCATTGATGCGCAAGAACATCTAGCGCCCGCTGGTAGCGGCACGGCCAGCGGCGGCGCGGTTCGGTCACAGATCCACGAGTTCCACGTCCCGGGCGTCGATGCTGCGCGCCAGGAATCGGCCGCCGATCGCGGCAAAGCGCGCCACCCCGTCGGTCGCCAGAAAGCGCATCCTGTCCGGCATTCGCGCCGCATCCTCGCCGCCCAGCAGCCCGCGTTCGGACAGCGCGCTGTGCGCCGCGCGCGCGGTGGTTGCAGCCGAGTCCACGATCACCACCCGTGGCCCGACCACCGACCGGATCACCGCCTGCAATACGGGAAAGTGCGTGCACGCCAGCACCAGCGTGTCGGCCGCGCTCTCGCCGACCCCTGGCGTTGCGGGCCCGAACAGCGGCGCGAGATACTGCTCCGCCGCCGCACGCGCCACCGGGCCGCTCGTCCAGCCCTCCTCCGCCAGCGCCACGAACATCTGGCAGGCCAGCGCGCGAACCTGTGCCTGCGGCCGCCGCTGGGTAATCGCACGCTGATATGCGCCGCCCCGCACGGTCGCTTCGGTACCGATCACGGCGATGTGCCCACTGCGCGAAGCCGCGACGGCGGCCTCGGCACCGGGCTCGACCACCCCGATGACTGTCATATCCCGGTAGCGCTCGCGCATGGCCGGCAACGCAACCGAGGAGGCGGTGTTGCAGGCGACGATCAGCGCCTTGACGCCGCGCTCGATGAGCGCGTCGGCCGCCTGCACTGCGTAACGGATCACCGTCTCGGGACTCTTGGTGCCGTACGGCAGACGCGCCGTGTCGCCCAGATAAACGAACCGCTCCCGCGGCATCTCGGCGCCCAGCGCGCGCAGCACCGTCAATCCGCCGACACCCGAATCGAATACTCCGATCGGCCGCGAGCTCGCGGCCGCAGACCCGCTGCTCCCCATGTCAGCAATCTGGGGTCGGAATCGGAATACTCAACCCGATCACTCGCTCTCCGGCCGCAGGTGCGGGAACAGCAGCACGTCGCGGATCGACGCCGAATCGGTGAAGAACATCACCAGCCGATCGACTCCCACCCCCAGGCCGGCGGTCGGCGGCATCCCGTACTCGAGCGCGCGCACGTAGTCGGCATCGTAATGCATCGCTTCCTCGTCACCGGCATCCTTGCGTGCCACCTGGGCGCGAAAACGCGCCGCCTGATCCTCCGGATCGTTGAGCTCGGAAAACCCATTTGCCAGCTCGCGGCCGGCGAGAAAGAACTCGAACCGGTCGGTCAGGAACGGGTCCATGTCGTTGGCGCGCGACAGCGGCGAGACTTCGGCCGGGTAGGCGTAGACGAAAGTCGGATCGAGCAGCGTGTGCTCCACGGTCTTCTCGAAGATCTCGATCTGCAGCTTGCCGGCGCCGTCGTGCCCCTGGTACGGGATGCCGAGACGCTCGCAGGCGGCGCGCAGATACGGCACATCGCGCAGGTGCTCGCGCTCGAGCACCGCATTGTGCTGCAGAATCGCCTCCTCGATGGTGATGCGCCGGAACGGCGCGCTCAGGTCGTACTGGCGCCGCTGGTAGGCGACGCTGCGCGAGCCGAACAGCGAATCGGCCAGCCCGATCAGCAACCGCTCGACCAGCTCCATGAGCTCGTGATAATCGGTGTAGGCCCAGTACAGCTCGAGCATCGTGAACTCTGGATTGTGCTGGGTGGACAGGCCCTCGTTGCGAAAATTGCGGTTGATCTCATAGACGCGCTCGAAGCCGCCGACCACCAGGCGCTTGAGGTACAACTCCGGCGCAATGCGCAGGTACATGTCCATGCCGAGCGCGTTGTGATGCGTCTTGAACGGCCGCGCGGCCGCGCCGCCCGGAATCGGCTGCATCATCGGCGTCTCGACTTCCATGAAATCGAGTGCATCCAGGTAGTCGCGCAGGTAGCGCAGGATGCGCGTGCGCGTCCTGAACACCTCCCGGCTCGCCTCGTTCATGATCAGATCGACGTAGCGGCGCCGGTATCGCAGCTCGGTGTCGGCCAATCCGTGCCATTTGTCCGGCAGCGGCCGCAGCGACTTGGCGAGCAGCATCAGCCGCTCGACCCGCACCGACAGCTCGCCGGTCCTGGTGCGGAACAGCTCGCCCTCGGCGCCCAGGATGTCGCCGACGTCGTAGCCCTTGAATTCCTCGTAGCCCGCGGCGAGCGTATTGCTCTGCAGAAACAGCTGGATCTGGCCGCTGCGGTCGGCGATCTTGGCAAAGCTTGCCTTGCCCATGACGCGTTTGAACATCATGCGCCCGCCGACGCGCACGGTCACCGGGTTGGCCTCGAACCAGCGGGCATCGCGATCCTCGTAGGTGGAGAGCAGTTGCGCCGCCAGCACATCGCGCCGGAAATCGTTCGGAAACGCGATCGCATGTTCCCGCCAGGCGGCGAGCTTGGCACGCCGTTCGGCGATCAGGCGATTCTCGTCCGGCCCCGTGGCATTCGCGGACATCGCCTCGCCAGCGCCAGCGCCGGCGCCGGCGCCGGCGCCGACATCGGCGTCGGCCGCCCCCGGACCCGACCGGCCGCCAGTGTGGTTGTCCTTCACAGTCCCGCCTTCAGGCTCGCTTCGAGAAATTGGTCCAGGTCCCCGTCGAGCACGGCCGTGGTATTGCCGACCTCGACACCGGTGCGCAGATCCTTGATGCGTGACTGATCGAGCACGTAGGAGCGGATCTGATTGCCCCAGCTGACGTCCGACTTCGAGTCTTCCAGCACCTTGGCCGCCGCGTTGCGCTTGTTGACCTCGAGTTCGTAGAGCTTCGCCTTGAGCATCTTCATGGCGGTCGAACGGTTCTTGTGCTGGCTGCGCTCGTTCTGACAGGCCACCACGATGCCACTCGGCAGATGCGTGATGCGCACCGCCGATTCCGTCTTGTTGACGTGCTGTCCGCCCGCGCCGCTGGAGCGATACACGTCCATCTTCAGGTCCGCCGGATTGATCTCGATATCGATGTCATCCGCCACTTCCGGCGACACGAATACCGAGGCGAACGAGGTATGGCGGCGGTTTCCGGAGTCGAACGGTGACTTTCGCACCAGGCGGTGCACGCCGGTTTCGGTGCGCAGCCAGCCGTAGGCGTATTCGCCCTGCATCGATACCGTGGCGCTCTTGATGCCGGCCACCTCGCCCGGGCTCGAATCGATCACCTCGCACGCATAGCCGCGCGCGGCTCCCCAGCGCAGATACATGCGCAGCAGCATCTGCGCCCAGTCCTGCGCCTCGGTACCGCCGGCGCCGGCCTGGATGTCCAGAAAGGCGCTATGCGCGTCCATCTCGCCGCGAAACATGCGTTTGAGCTCGAGCTTGCGCACCCCGGCCTCGAGTTTCCCGGCATCGCGCTCGATCGCGCGCGCCGTCGGCTCGTCGTTCTCGATCTCCGCCAGCTCCAGCAGCTGCGCCGCATCGCGCACCGCGATACCGGCGCGGTCGAGCTCCTCGAGCTCGCTCGCCAGGCGCGCACGCTCGCGCCCGAGCCCCTGGGCACGCTCGGGCGCGCTCCAGACGGCGGGGTCCTCGAGCTCGCGGCGGACTTCTTCTAGACGCTCTTGCTTGCGGTCGTACTCAAAGAAACCCCCTCAAGGAGCTGGCGCGCTCCTCGAGATCTTTGAGAGTACGTTTGAGTTGGCTGACTTCCATCGGCCCAATTCTAGCATGCGCGGTCGGCACGGCTTTCGCATTCGGCGTGCTCGGCCAGCCGCCGCGTGCTTCGCGCCCCGGCGCTCAGGCGCCCAGCAGATGCTCGATCACGAACTGCAGCCGGCGCTCGCCCAGGTATTCGTTGCTTTCCA
Source organism: Gammaproteobacteria bacterium (assembly GCA_027315105.1). GTDB lineage: Bacteria > Pseudomonadota > Gammaproteobacteria > Steroidobacterales > Steroidobacteraceae > FEN-1191. The sequence goes on along the minus strand of DAHUYP010000066.1, from coordinate 44,009 downwards.
ATCGGTACGCGATGCGCGCCGCGCCGTCCGGCAGCGCCGCCGAGCCGCGCTCGGCATCGCTGAAGTTGAACGCGATCGCGTCGAACAGACCCCGGCCTTCGGGCGCGCTCAGGCCCAGTTTGAGGTGGCGTTCGCCGACCAGGCGCGCGGATTGGATACGGAACACGCCGTCGAACACGGGTTCCGGAAAACCCGGCCCCCAGGGTCCGCCGGCACGCAGCGCCGCCGCAGTCGGCAATGCCAGCTCCTGCTGCTGCAGCTCGCCGTCGGTTTCGATCACGTCCGGCGAGCCCAGCTGCGACAGCATGCGGCTGCATTCGGCATCGAAGGCGCGCGCGAACGAATCGAGCCGCTCGGCCGCCAATGTGACGCCGGCCGCCATCGCATGGCCGCCGAATTTCTGAATCAGGCCCGAATCGCGCGCCGCCATTGCGTCGAGCACGTCGCGCACGTGGATGCCCGGAATCGAGCGCGCCGAGCCGCGCAGCGTGCGCTCATCGATCCTCGCAAACGCAATGACCGGCCGGCGCAGGCGCTCCTTGACGCGGCTCGCCACCAATCCGACCACGCCCTGGTGCCAGGCCTCCTCGAACAGGCAGACGCCGGCACGCCTGACGCCGCTGCCCGGATCGCGCAGCACTCGCACTGCCGCCAGCGCCTCGGCCTGCATCCTTGCCTCGATCTGGCGCCGCTCGGCATTGAGTGCGTCCAGCTCCGCCGCGAGCGCCCGCGCCTCATCGGCGTCGTCGGTCAGCAGGCAGCGAATGCCGATCGACATGTCGGTCAGCCGGCCGGCCGCGTTGAGGCGCGGTGCGACGGCGAATCCGAGATCCGATGCGACCAGCGAGCCCTGCGCGCGACGCGCCACCTCCAGCAATCCGCTGATGCCCGGTACGCAGCGTCCGCTCCTGATGCGTGCCAGCCCCTGCGCGACCAGGATGCGGTTGTTGATGTCGAACGGCACCACATCGGCCACGGTGCCAAGGGCCACCAGATCCAGCAGCTCGGCCGTCACCAGAGCGAGCGGCGGCAGCATCGAGCGCTCCTGCAGCTCGCGTCGCAGCGCCGCCATGACGTAGAACGCCACCCCGACGCCGGCGAGCGCACGGCTGCCGAACGCACTGCCCGGCAGGTTCGGATTGACGATCACATTGGCGTGCGGCAGCTCGCTGCCGGGCAAGTGATGATCGGTCACCAGCACGTCGATCCCGGCGCTGCGAGCAGCGAGCACGCCGGCGTTGCTCGAAATGCCGTTGTCGACCGTCACGATCAGTGCCGGCCGCCGCTGCGCGGCGAGCGCGACGATTTCCGGGGTCAGCCCGTAGCCGAATTCGAATCGATTCGGCACCAGGAAGTCCACCGCCGGAAAGCCCCAGCTGCGCAGGGCCCGCACGATCAAGGCGGTACTGGTGGCGCCATCGGCATCGAAGTCGCCGATGACCAGCACCAGGCCGCCGCGCTGGCGGTGCAGGCTCAGCAGCTGCGCGGCCGCCACGACGCCGGCCAGCGTGCCGATCGGCAGCAGCTGGCGCATCGACAACCTCAGCTCCTCCGAGCTGCGGATGCCGCGTGCGGCGTAGACGCGCTGCAGCACCGGATGCAGGTCCCCATCCAGCGCCGGTACGGATGCGGGCAGCGCCCGGCGCAGGATCGTCAGGCTCAAGACAGTGACTCCCACCACGGTGTGCGCGCGCTCCAGAATTGCGCCAGATTCCAGCGGCGCAGCCGGTAGGCGCGCGCTCCGAGCAGCAACTGCAGCCCCGACAGGTTGCCGGCGCGCAGCGCGCGCAGCGCGCCAGAGAGCCAGAATCGCTCGAACTGCGCGAATGCCGAGGTCAATCCGGCCTCGCCCAGCGTCGGGTACAGAAACACGCTATCGCGATGCAGCTCGTCCGGCACCGCCTCGAGCGCCGCCGGCAACGCCTCGCTGACCAGGCCCTGCAGGCGCCACAGCGCCTCGACGTAAGTGTCGCGGCCAAAGAGGCGCGGTGGGAACGGCGACGAGCGCGTCGGGTCCGGCCCGCCCGGGTCCGTCGGCGGCGGGCGCTGCGCGCCCCAGAGCCAGAGCGCACTCACCGGCAAGCGCCCGCGGCGGCCGCGCTCGAGATTGAGCGGATGTTCATGCAGCCACATCTCGATCTCGGCTCCCAAACGCCGCAGTGTTGCCGCGTCGGCGCCGCGTGGCAAGCCCGCGGCCGGATCGGCGCCCGCGAACTGTGCCGGATCGGCACCGCTCGCCTCGAGCGGCGGACCGCGAAGCAGCAATTCACGCTGGCCGAAGGTTCTCAGTCTCCAGGGCGAATCGGCAAAGACCTGGGCGAAGCCTGCGGCCAACTGCCGCTGCTCGTCATCATCGAGCTGCAGCAGTCCGGCCGGGTGCAGGCGCACGCTGTCGAGCCCGGCGAAGTAATGCACCGGGGTTGCGAGCCAGTAGCCCGCCGGCGCCTGGTCCTGCAGCGACGCCGCCGGCCAGGCTGCCGCTGCCGCCGCCGACGGCGCCAGATCGCGCACCGCCCGGTCGCCGATTCGCGCCGCCAGCCAGCCGCGCCAGCCCGCCGGCAGGCAACTGCAGCGCGCACGCGACAGCATCATCTCGAGCACCGGCAAGCGCGGCAATGCATCGCGTGCCTGCTCCGGCATGGCGGAAAAGAAATCCGTGAAGATGAAGACCAGCTCCGGCACGATGGCGTATCGTACGCGGTCATGCGTCTGGTACTCGACTCCGACCCACGCATCAACCTGGTCCGCCGCTACGGTGACGGCGTCATCGTCATCGGCGAACGGCAGCTCACGCGCCCCTGCATCGTCACGGCGCAACGGCTGCAGTGCGATTGGCATGCGGTCTCGATCGAGGAGCTGACCGTGGCGCAGCTCGAGCCGCTATTGGCGCTGCGCACCAGCATCGTGCTGCTGGGCGCCGGTGAGACACACGCTTTCCCGCGCGCCGAGCTGCGCGCCGCATGCCGCGCTCGCGGCGTCGCCCTCGAATGCATGAGCCTGGGAGCGGCCTGCCGCACCTATAACATCCTCGCCAACGAGGAGCGCTCGGTGGCAGCGGGACTGATTCCTTAGCAGTCCTCGCACCGCCGGCAATGAGGTGCACCCGAAGAAGGCACAGGGGAGAGAAAGATCGCTCGACAGCCCCCAATCACCCGCGGCTGACGACCCGGTGATTGTCTTCGCGCTCAGCTTTTTGTTCTCGTTCTGGAATACACGTTTTTATTGTTGCTCTCAAATTCGGTCTTCCTCCTTTTGCCCCCGTGCCTTCTTCGCGTGCCCCCCTCGCCAGAAACGGATGTCGTCAAACGCAGACAAGGGGCCGGATAGTAACCGCGGGGCTCGGAGGTTGACAAGTCCGCGTGGTTTTCGCGCCCGAACAGCGGGAATTACGGTCCCGCGGCAGCATCGAGAGCGGGCCGGGGCGCCGCTGCGACGCCGAAACCACACGCCGTCAGCCGACACCGCCCAGCAGCGGCACGAAGGACACGGGACCGAGTACACGACGCTCGATGCCCTGCTCGCGGCGCGTGAGCCGGACCAGCTGTTGTTCGCCCTCGGGCCCGACGGGCATGATCAGCCGGCCTCCCGCGGCCAACTGTCCGACCAGCGTCTCCGGAATGGTGAGCGGCGCGGCGGCCACCAGGATGCCATCGAACGGCGCCTGGGACTTCCAGCCCTGCGCGCCGTCGCCATGCCGCAAGCGTACATTGCGGATCTGCAGCTCCTTGAGCCGCGCGCGCGCGCGCTTATGCAGCGCCTCGATGCGCTCGATCGAATACACCCTGCCGACCAGTGGCGCCAGCACGGCGCTCTGGTAGCCGCAGCCGGTGCCGATCTCCAGCACCCTGGCCAGCGGGCCGCCCTCGAGCAACGCCTCGGTCATGCGCGCGACGATATAGGGCTGCGAGATGGTCTGCCCAAAGCCGATCGGCAGGGCCGTGTCCTCGTACGCCCGGCTCGAGAGCGCCTCATCGACGAATATATGCCGCGGCACGTTGCGCACGCGATCGAGCACCGAAAGATTGGCGATGCCCTGCTCGCGCAGCCGCTGTACCAGCCGGTCGCGCGTGCGCGCGGAGGTCATGCCGATGCCGGCCAGGCGTGAATCGCTCATGGCGCGCCGCCCGTGCTGCCGCCGCTCACAGCGCTTCCAGCCAGCGCGCGAGCGTCGGCAGGACCACGTGACGCGTCAGGTCGATCGACAGCGGGGTCACCGATACGAAGCCGTTCGCGACCGCATGAAAATCGGTACCTGCCCCGGCGTCCGCTCCCTCGCCGGCCGGGCCGATCCAGTAGACCGGATTGCCGCGCGGATCGCGGGCCGCCACGACCGCGTCGGAGCGGTGCCGGAATCCCAGGCGCGTACTCGCATAGCCCGCCAGCTCCTCGTACGGCCGATCGGGCACGTTGACGTTGAGAATCAGCGCCGGATCGAGCGAGCGCTGCAGCACCGCCGACACCAGCGTGTGCGCGACGCGCGCCGCGGCATCGAAATGTCGAGCACTGCCCGGGGAGGTGCACAGGGAAACCGCCACCGTCGGCAGCCCCAGAAAGCGCCCCTCGATCGCCGCCGCCACCGTACCCGAATACAGCACGTCATCGCCCAGATTGGCGCCGTCGTTGATGCCGGAGGCCACCATGTCGAACTCGAACGCAAACGCACCGGAGATCGCCAGGTGCACGCAGTCGGTGGGCGTGCCGGCGACGTAGTGCAGGCCCGGCTCGGCCTCGAATACCCGCAGCGGCACGTCGAGCGTGAGTGAGTTGCCGGCGCCGCTGCGATTGCGGTCCGGGGCCACCACGGTCACCTCGCCCAGCGGCGCCAGCGCGGCGCGCAGGCGCGTGATGCCCTCGGCTCGATAGCCGTCATCGTTGCTGACGAGTATTTTCACGGACAGGTATTTCCACCGACCAGGGCGGGCGATCTCTCAAGCGCCACGGTTGGCACGAGGGCCACCAATATACTTCAATGCCGCAGCACCCGGAGCGAGAAGCGATGAGCCACGAGGACGACGAGCTCGAGGGGGAGGAGGATGAGGCCGAGCTGTTTCGGCGCGCCATGCAGGGCGTGCAGCCGCTCAAGGAGTCCCGGCGCGCGCCGCCGGCGCGGCGCGCCGCCCGCCCGCGCGCCCGATTCGCGCGCGCCGAGCGCGCCGCGGTGCTGCTCGAGAGCCTGGGCACGGGCGCCGATCTGCACGAGATTCAACCGGGCGATGAGCTGCTGTTTCGCCGTGCTGGTGTCCCCGATACCGTGCTGCGCCGGCTGCGCCGCGGTCACTACCGCATCGAGGCGGAGATCGATCTGCACGGTCTGACCGCCGGCGAGGCCGCGGTGCAGCTGGGCGCGTTCCTGCGCGATGCGCGCCTGCGCGAGCAGCGCTGCGTGCGCGTGATCCACGGCAAGGGACTGCGCTCCGGCACCCGCGGACCGGTGCTCAAGAACACCGTCAACGCTCTGCTGCGGCGCGCCGATCCGGTGCTGGCGTTCGCCTCGGCGCGGCCGGCGGCCGGCGGCACCGGTGCCACACTGGTGTTGCTCGGCCGTTCGTGACGCCGCAGCGCCTGCGGCCATCAACGATCCGGTCCGTCGATCAGGACCGTGGCCATTGCCGCCAGGCCCTCGTTGCGACCGATGAATCCCAGATGCTCGGTCGTCGTGGCTTTGAGACTCACGCGTGATTCCGGCAGAGAGAGCCTGCTGGCGAGGTTGCGCCGAATCTCGTCGCGCCATGGCGCAATCTTCGGCGCCTGGGCGAGCAGCGTCAGATCGGCATTCACCACCCGCTGCTCGCGCCGTGTGAGCATCTCCAGCGTCGCCGCCAGGAAGCGCGTGCTATCGGCGCCCTTCCAGCGCGGATCCGTGTCGGGAAAATGCTGGCCGATATCGCCCAGGCCCGCAGCACCGAGCAGCGCGTCGACCAGCGCGTGCAACAGCACGTCGCCGTCGGAATGGGCGATGAGTCCGCGGCTATATGCAATGCGCACTCCGCCGAGCACGATGGTGTCCCCCGGTCCAAACGCGTGGACGTCAAATCCTGAGCCGACTCTCACCATCTCGTCCTCCCGCATATCGCGCTGCCGCTGCCGGCGGCGCGTGCGCCACGCCCCAGGGTCCATGCAGCGCAGAATGTCGTGTGAATATATCGAATCCGGCCGTGCATTTTGACCATAAAGAACGCCCGGCCGGATTCGAATGCTGGCGCGCCAGGTGGCCCCGCGTGACTCACCCCGCCGCGGCGCGCGCCGCCAGAATGGCCTGCGCGAGCAGCAGGTCGGCGTGCGTCGTGACCTTGAGGTTGCTGTCCTGCGCCGGCACCAGCAGCCCCGCCAGGCCGCTCCACTCCATCGCCTGCGCCTCATCGGTCGGCGTCCGGCCGGCCGCGATCGCGTGTTCGAGCGCCGCGCGCAACGGCGCGTAACGGAACATCTGCGGCGTCTGCGCCAGCCAGAGCGACTCGCGCGCCACGGTCTCGATCCAGCGCGGCGGGCCGGCGGCAGCGTCGGCCGGCTGCACGCGCTTGACGGTGTCGGCGACCGGCGTGGCCAGCAACGCCCCGACCGGGTCCGCGGAACCGATCTGCAGCAGCCGCGCCAGATCGGCCGAACTCAACAGCGGCCGCGCGGCATCGTGCACCAGCACCCAATCGTCGCTGCTGCAGCGCGCCTGCAGGGCGCTCAGGCCCCGATGCACCGAGTGCATGCGCTCCCTGCCGCCGTCGACCAGCTCGAAGCGCGCGGGTAGCCGCCGCTGGAGCTGTTCGCGGTGCGGATCGTCGCCCGCGAGCATTAGGCTGCCGCCGGCGCATTGCCCATCGGCCAGGAACGGCGCCAGCGCCGCCTCGAGCACCGTGTGCGCGCCGAGCCGGGCGTATTGCTTGGCGCCGCCGAATCGCCGTCCCGCGCCCGCAGCCGGCATGACGAGCCAGTAGCGCACGCGTGCTTCGGAAGGTCCGGCGGCGCCCAAGCCAGCCGCGCCTAGCGCGCCGCCGCAGTGCGCTGCGGGCTCTGCAACGGCGGCGGCACGGGGGGCGCGGACGGCTTCGGCGGCACGACCTGGTAGAAGGTCTCACCGCCGGCGATCATGCCGAGATCGCTGCGCGCGCGCTCCTCGAGCGCCGCATAGCCCTGCTTCAGATCATGCACTTCGGCCGCCAACTGCCGGTTGCGCTCCGTCAGCCGCGCGTTCTCGGCCTGCTGTGCGCTCACGGCAGCCTGCAGCCGCCGCACCTCGCGCATGCCGTCGTTCGACAGCCAGAGCCGGTACTGCAGCAGCAGCAACGCGGCGAGCAGGGCGGTGGCAAGCCACTTCATGGCGCTGCTAGCCTAGCACCGCGGGGCCGCGGGCCGGCATCAGATCTTCACCGGGAACGCGTCGCGCCCGGCGTAGCGTGGCTTGCCGCCCAGCAGCTCTTCGATGCGCAGCAGCTGATTGTATTTGGCGATGCGATCCGAGCGCGACATCGAGCCGGTCTTGATCTGCGTGGCCGCGGTGGCCACCGCGATATCGGCGATGGTGGTGTCTTCCGTCTCGCCGGAGCGATGCGAGATGACCGCCGCATAATGCGCCTGCTCCGCCATGTCGATTGCAGCCAGCGTCTCCGTCAGCGTACCGATCTGGTTCGGCTTGATCAGAATCGCGTTCGCCACGCCGCGGGAAATCCCTTCCGCCAGGATACGCGTATTGGTGACGAACAGATCGTCTCCGACCAGCTGCACCTTGCGTCCCAGCGCCGCCGTCAGCAACGACCAGCCGGCCCAGTCCGCCTCGCTCATGCCGTCTTCCACCGTGACGATGGGATATCTGGCCACCAGATCCGCCAGATATTGGGTGAATTCGGCCGGGCTGAAGCTGCGATGCTCGGATTCGAGCTCGTATTTGCCGTTGCGGAAGAACTCCGAGCTTGCCACATCCAGCCCCAGGTACACGTCGCGGCCCGGCTTGTAGCCGGCCGTCTCGACCGCCTCGAGAATGGTCTGCAGTGCGGCCTCGTTCGACGGCAGGTCGGGCGCGAAGCCGCCCTCGTCGCCGACCGCCGTGCTCAGGCCCTTGCCGTTGAGGATCTTCTTCAACGTATGGAAGATCTCGGACCCGTAACGCAGCGCCTCGCGCAGCGAAGGCGCGCCCACGGGCAGAATCATGAATTCCTGGATGTCGAGACTGTTGTTGGCGTGCGCGCCGCCGTTGATGATGTTCATCATCGGCACCGGCATCACCGGCTCGCGCCTGCCCAACAGGTGACGAAACAACGGCACGCCGGCGTCGAGCGCCACCGCATGCGCATTGGCGAGCGATACCGCCAGCAAGGCGTTGGCCCCCAGCCGGCCCTTGGTGTCGGTGCCGTCGAGTTCGATCATGCGCGCATCGATGCCGGCCTGATCGTGGGCATCCTTGCCGAGCAGCGCCGGGCGCAGCACGCTGTTGACGTTATCGACCGCCTTGGTGACGCCCTTGCCCTGATAGCGCTTCGGATCCCCGTCCCGCAGCTCCACCGCCTCGCGCGTGCCGGTCGAGGCCCCGGAGGGCACCGCCGCGCGCCCCAGCACACCGGACTGCAGCCGGACATCCGCCTCGATCGTCGGGTTACCGCGCGAATCGATGATTTCGCGGGCATGAATGGCGGCGATTCGGCTCATAGCGATGACTCCTCGAACGGACCGGATTTGGCGACGACATCGAGCTGCTGCAAAGTCTTGAGCAGCGCAGCCATGCGCGGCAACGGCCAGGCGTTCGGCCCGTCCGAGAGCGCCGCTTCGGGTCGCGGATGGGTCTCCATGAAGATTCCGGCGATGCCGGCCGCCACCGCCGCGCGCGCCAGTACCGGCACGAACTCGCGCTGTCCGCCCGAAGCATGTCCCTGCGCGCCGGGCAGCTGCACCGAATGGGTCGCGTCGAACACCACCGGGCACCCCGTGGCGCGCATCACGGACAACGAGCGCATGTCGGCCACCAGATTGTTGTAGCCGAAACTCGCCCCGCGCTCACAGACCATGATCTGCCGGTTGCCGGTGGCGCGCGCTTTGTCGACCACGTTCTGCATCTCCCAGGGCGACAGGAACTGGCCCTTCTTGATGTTGAGCGGCCGGCCGGCCGCAGCGACGTTGCGGATGAAATTCGTCTGGCGGCAGAGGAAAGCCGGGGTCTGCAGCACATCCACCACCGCTGCCACCTCCGCGATCGGAGTATCCTCATGTACGTCGGTCAGCACCGGCAGCTTGAACAGCCGCTGCACGGACTGCAGCGCCTTGAGGCCGGCGTCGAGCCCAGGGCCGCGGAAACTGGCCTGCGACGAGCGGTTGGCCTTGTCGAATGAGGCCTTGAAGATCAACGGCATGCCGAGCGCGTCGGTGATCTCCTTGAGCGCTCCGGCGACCTCCTGTATCAGCGCCTCGGATTCAATGACGCAGGGACCGGCGATCAGAAACAATGGCCGGTCGAGACCGACCTCGAATCCAGCCAGCCTCATGCGCCGGCCGCGGCGGGCAGCTGCGAGGCACGACAGGCGCGCGCCGCGCGCACGAAGCCGGTGAACAGCGGGTGACCATCGCGCGGCGTCGAGGTGAACTCCGGGTGAAACTGCGTCGCCACGAACCACGGATGGCTGGGAAGCTCGATGATCTCGACCAGGCCGTCGCGCGAGAAGCCGGAGAATCTCATCCCGGCGCGCACGTAGGCGTCGAGATAGTTGTTGTTGAACTCATATCGGTGGCGGTGACGCTCGGCGATCAGGTCGCGGCCGTAGAGCTCGCGCGCTCGCGTGCCGGGCTGCAGCAGGACGTCCTGCGCCCCAAGGCGCATGGTGCCGCCGAGCTGCGAGCTCTCGCTGCGTTGCTGCACGCCGAGTTCGCGGTCCTGCCATTCGGTGATCATGGCGATCACCGGGTGGGGTGTCGCGCGGTTGAATTCGGTGCTGTGCGCATCCGCCAGCTGCAGCACGTGGCGGCCGTACTCGATGATCGCGAGCTGCATCCCGAGGCAGATGCCCAGATACGGCACTGCGTGCTCGCGCGCGTAGCGCACCGCCTGAATCTTGCCTTCGATGCCGCGCTCGCCGAAGCCGCCGGGCACCAGAATGGCGTCCATGCCGGCCAGGGCTCCCGTGCCTTCCTTCTCGACGTCCGTGGACTCGATGTAGTGCACCTTGATCCGCGTGCGCGTCTTGAGCCCGCCGTGTATCAGCGCTTCGTTGAGCGAGATGTAGGAATCGCGGATCTGCACGTACTTGCCGACCATGGCGATATCGATCTGCCCGTCGGGATTGACCCGGGCGTTGACCACCTGCCGCCACGCTGCCAGATCCGCCGCCGGCACCTCGAGCCGCAGCTTGTCCACCACGATGTCGTCCAGCGCCTGCTCGTGCAGCAGCAGCGGGATCTTGTAGATATCATCGGCGTCGACGGCCGAGATCACGGCGCGCTCCTCGACGTTGGTGAACAGCGCGATCTTGCGCCGCTGCTCGTCCGGCAGCGTTTCGCGGCAACGGCACAACAGCACGTCCGGCTGTATGCCGATGGAGCGCAGCTCCTTGACGGAGTGCTGGGTCGGCTTGGTCTTGATCTCACCCGAGCCGCCGACCACCGGCACCAGCGTGAGATGCATGTACAAGGTCTGGCTTCTGCCCAGCTCGACGCCAAGCTGCCGGATCGCCTCGAGGAACGGCAGCGATTCGATGTCGCCGACGGTGCCGCCGATCTCGACCATGCAGACATCCGCATCGCCGGCACCCAGCAGGATGCTACGCTTGATCTCATCGGTGATATGCGGGATCACCTGCACCGTTGCACCGAGATAATCGCCGCGCCGCTCCTTGGCGATCACGCGCTCATAGATGCGCCCGGTGGTGAAATTGCTGTTGCGCCCCGTCGTGGTGCGCACGAAGCGCTCGTAATGGCCGAGGTCCAGGTCGGTTTCGGTGCCATCGGCGGTGACGAACACCTCGCCGTGCTGGAACGGGCTCATCGTGCCCGGATCGACGTTGATGTAGGGGTCGAGCTTGACCATCGAGACTTTCAGGCCGCGAGCCTCGAGGATCGCCCCCAACGAGGCGGCGGCAATGCCCTTTCCCAATGAGGAAACGACACCGCCGGTGACAAATACGAATCGGGTCATCGAGGAATCCGCCGCCTGAAGAATAAGCCTGTGACGACGGGCAGTCAGGTTAGCAAATCGGGCCCGCTGTCTCAATCGCAACTGGTCTGATGGCCGTCATCGCGGCGCCAGCGGAAGCGTCCGCGCTCGGCGTGAGCGTCCGCCCTCGCCGCTTCCGGCTCGTCGGCACCGCCGTCGGCCCGGACGCCATAGGCGCGATCGAGCCACAGATCGGCCACCGCGATGATGCGCTCATCGTGCAGAATCAAGGGCACCGCAGCGCGCTCCCACGGCGCAAGTCCTTGCGTTTGCAGCAGGTCCTTGAGCGCCAGGCGGTGGCGCGCGCCCGGCAGGCGCTCGCCGCCGCGCCGAAACCGCACCTGCAGGCGGGCCGGCAGCGCGGCGAGTCGGACGTTGCCGTGCCGGTCGCGCACCAGGCCCAGGGCGCCGCCGCCTGCCAGGGGCAGCCACGGCTGCGCCCGCCAGTCCCAGGACGCGCACGCGCCGGGGACCGGCGCCGGCGCCGTGCGCTCCAACGCGATCAGCCGGTCACCATGGCGGCGCAACTCGGCGCCGCGCCAGCGCACCTGCGGCAGCGCATCGCCCCGGGCCGACAGCATCGGGCCCGCGATCTCGCGCAGCCGCCGATGATCCGGGGCCGGCAGACCGCGCTCGAGGATCCAGTGGCGCAGGGCGTTGCGACGCTGCGGCAGGGCCAGGCGACGCAGCGCACTCACGCGCAGCGCCGCACCATCGCGTGCGTCGCGCAGCGAGCAGCGGGCTAGCAGCTCCAGCAACGAGCGCGCCTCCGCCAGATGCGCGGCGCTGCGGCTCACGGTCGCCGCCGCCGCCGGCCAGCGCCGCCGGATCAGCGGCAACACCGTCTGCCGCAGATAATTGCGATCGAAGCGCGGATCGGCGTTGCTCGGATCCTCGCTCCAGGCGAGCGCACGTTGCTGCGCGTATTGCTCGAGCTGCCGGCGCCCGATCGGCAACAGCGGACGCACCAGCGAGGTATCCGCCCAGGGCGTGACTGCGCTCATCGCGGCCAGCCCGCGCACGCCGCTGCCGCGCAGCAGAGCCAGCAGCAGCGTCTCGAGCTGGTCTTCCTGATGATGCGCGGTGAGCAACAGCTCCCCCGGCGCCAGGTGCGCAGCCAATGCGCGGTAGCGCACTGCACGCGCCAGGGCCTCCAGCGACTCGCCGCGCGCCCGCTCGATCGTGACCGGCACGATCCGGCAGGCGACCCGCAGGCTGCGCGCGCGCGCCGCGGCGGCGTGCGCCCAATCCCCGGCTTGCGGCTGCAGCTGATGATTGACGTGCAACGCGCGCAGCGCGAAGCGTTCGCGCGCGCGCAATTCGGCCAGCGCCGCCAGCAACGCGCCGGAATCGAGGCCGCCCGAAAACGCGACGCACAGCCGCAGCCCGCGCAGCCGGCCGAGCAGTGCATGCAGTTGCGCGCCGAGCCATGGGGCATCGAACCTGGCCGGCGCGGCGGCGATGTGCGCCGCGGCTGCGGCCGCGGGCCCGCCGGCCGGGCGGCGCCGGATCACGGCGCGCTCTCGGTGTACACTCCGAAGGCGGCGATGCGCGCCAGGCGCTGCTCGATCAGCGCCTCGGTGCTCAGGGTCTGCAGCTGCGCGAGATGGCGGGTGATGCCCTCGCGCAGCACGTTGCTCATGAGCACCGGATCGCGGTGCGCGCCGCCCAGCGGCTCGGGCAACACTTCGTCGGTCAACGACAGATCGCGCAGGCGCTCTGCCGTCAGGTTGAGCGCGTCGGCCGCGACTTCCTTCTTGTCGGCGCTCTTCCAGAGGATCGAGGCGCAGCCTTCCGGTGAGATCACGGAATAAGTGCTGAATTGCAGCATCAGCAGCCGGTCGCAGACTCCGATCGCCAGCGCGCCGCCCGAGCCGCCCTCACCGATCACCACGCTGACGATAGGCACTTTGAGCGCCGACATCTCGAACAGATTGCGCGCAATCGCCTCGCTCTGCCCGCGCTCCTCGGAGCCGACCCCCGGGTACGCGCCCGGGGTATCGATCAGGGTGATCAGCGGCAAGCCGAAGCGCTCGGCCATCTTCATGAGGCGCAGCGCCTTGCGATAGCCCTCGGGTTTGGGCATGCCGTAATTGCGCCGCACGCGCTCCTTGGTGTCGCGGCCCTTCTGATGGCCGATGACCATGACCGGAGCGCCGTCCAGCCGCGCCAGACCGCCGACGATCGCCATGTCGTCGGCATACATCCGGTCGCCGTGCAGCTCGTGGAAATCGGTCAGGATGGCGCCGATGTAATCGAGCGTGTAGGGCCGTTGGGGATGGCGCGCGAGCTGCGTGATCTGCCATGGCGTGAGGTTGGAGAAGATCGACTTGGTGAGGGCATGGCTCTTGGCGCGCAGCCGGGTGATCTCCTCCTCGATATTCACCTTGGAGTCGGAAGTGACGTGGCCGAGCTCCTCGATCTTGGCCTCAAGTTCGGCGATCGGCTGCTCAAAATCCAGGAAGCTGACTGCCATCTGGCGGGCGACTCTTTGTATATTTCAGGCCGGACCGAAGGGTACGGGGTTGGAGCCCGGAAGCGCAAGGCGCCCGGCCGGCCGCAGCAATCAGTGCGCCAGCGCCGACGAACTGGACAGGCCTTCCGGGCTGTAGGCCAGCCGCACCCGCCCCGCACCGACCAGATGCTCGAGCTGCTCGAGCAGCTCGCGGGTCGGCCGCACCTTCCAGTCCTCGCCAAAGCTCAAGGTACCGACGGCGTCCCGGCAGCGAAGCCGCAGCAGCACGGCGCATTGTCCGCCGCAGGCGGCGCGCAGCAGCCCTTCCAGCTGCGAGAGCGCGGCGGCATCGGGGGCTTCGGGCCAGGCTACGATGAGCTGGCGCGCCAGGCGCTCGCGCACCGCATCGAGCGACAGTACCTGCCGGGCCGCCAGCCGCCAGGCGTCGCTGAATTCGTCGAAACGCAGGGCGCCTTCGACCTGCACCAACGCGTCCTTGACGATCAGATCGCGGTAGCGCTGGTAGACGTCTTCGAACATCGTCACTTCCATGCGGCCGCTGCGATCATCGAGCATGAAGCTCACACGCGGGCCTCGCCGCCGCACCTCGAGGATCAGGCCCGCCAGCGTCACGGTGCGCGCATCCGCATGGCCCCGCGCCGCATCGATCGGACCGGCGGGCCGCTCGCCGGCAAATTCGGCGATGCGGCCGGAACCCAGATAGCGCAGGTCCGCCTCGTACGGCGCGATCGGATGGCCCGTCAGGTAGAGCCCCAGGGTCTCACGCTCGCCGGCGAGCCGCTGCGAGGCGTTCCACTCGGGCACCGGCCTGAGCGTCGCGGTCTCGGGCGCCGGTCCGGCGGCTGCCACAGCGAAGATGTCCGCCTGTCCGGCCGCGTGGCTGCGGGCGTTCTGTTCCCCCGCCTGCATGGCCTCGTCCAGATTGGCCAGCAGCGTGGCGCGATTGCGCGTCAGGGCATCGAAACAACCGGAGCGAATCAGCGCCTCGAACACCCGGCGATTCACCCGCGACAGGTCGACGCGGCGGCACAGATCGATCAGTCCGTGATATGGGCCGCGCGCATCCCGCTCCTCCAGGATCGCATCCACTGCCGAGCGGCCGACGCCCTTGATGGCACCGAGCCCGTAGCGGATGGTGCGCTCGTCGGCGACCGCGAACGCGTAGCGCGAGTTGTTGACGTCCGGCGGCTGCACCGCGAGGCCGACATTGGCACATTCGTCGATCAGCGTGACGATCTTGTCCGTGCGATCCATGTCGGCCGACAGCACCGCCGCCATGAAGGCCGCGGCATGATGTGTCTTCAGATACGCGGTCTGATAGGAGAGCAAGGCGTAGGCGGCGGAGTGCGACTTATTGAAGCCGTAGCCGGCGAATTTCTCCATCAGGTCGAAGATATGGGCCGCCAGCCGCTCATCGACACCGCGCGCACGCGCGCCGTCGACGAACACCGAGCGCTGTTTGGCCATTTCCTCGGGCTTTTTCTTGCCCATGGCCCGGCGCAGCAGATCGGCCCCGCCGAGCGTGTAGCCGGCGAGCACCTGTGCGATCTGCATCACCTGCTCCTGGTAGAGGATCACGCCGTAGGTCGGCGCCAGCACCGGCTTGAGCTGCGGGTGCAGATAGTCGATGGCCGCATCGGCGCGGCCGTGCTTGCGGTTGATGAAGTCATCCACCATGCCAGACTGCAGCGGACCCGGCCGAAACAGCGCCACCAGCGCCACGATGTCCTCGAACCGGTCGGGCTGCAGCCGCCGTATCAGGTCCTTCATGCCGCGGGATTCGAGCTGGAACACGGCTGTCGTGCGGCAGGCCTTGAGCAAGGCGTAGGTCGCGGCGTCATCCATCGGCAGGCTGCCGAGTTCGAGCGCCGGCACGCCGGCGCGTGCGCGCTCGGCGTTGACGGTCGCCATCGCCCAGTCGAGGATCGTGAGCGTACGCAGGCCGAGGAAATCGAATTTCACCAGGCCGGCGGCCTCGACATCGTCCTTGTCGAACTGGGTGATCACGCTGCCGCCGCCGCTCTCGCAATAGAGCGGCGTGAAATCGGTCAGCACCGACGGCGCAATCACCACGCCGCCGGCATGCTTGCCGGCGTTGCGCGTCAGGCCTTCGAGCGATCGCGCCAGGTCCAGCAGGTTGCGCACCTCCTCGTCCTGCTGGTAGAGACGCTTGAGCTCCGGCTCCTTGCCGAGCGCATCGTCGAGTGTGATGCCGAGCTCGAACGGAATGAGCTTGGCGATGCGGTCGACGAAGCCGTAGGGATGCCCGAGCACGCGGCCGACGTCGCGCACCACCGCTTTCGCGGCCATGGTGCCGTAGGTGATGATCTGCGACACGCGATCGTGGCCGTACTTGTCGGCCACGTAGTCGATCACGCGATCGCGGCCCTCCATGCAGAAATCGACGTCGAAGTCGGGCATCGACACGCGCTCGGGGTTGAGAAAGCGCTCGAACAGCAGGTCATAGCGCAGCGGGTCGATATCGGTGATGCGCAGTACGTAGGCCACGAGCGAGCCGGCGCCCGAGCCGCGCCCCGGTCCCACGGGCACGCCGTGCTCGCGCGCCCAGCCGATGAAGTCGGCGACGATCAGGAAATAGCCCGCGAACCCCATCGGGCAGATGACGTCGAGCTCGGCGCCGAGTCGCGCGCGGTAGCGCTCGGCGGCGCCGGCGTCGAGCGCCAGCGCGCTCAGCCGCGCTTCGAGGCCTCGCTGCGCCTCGCGGCGCAGAAACTGGTTCGGCGTGCCGCCAGCGGGCACCGGGTAATCCGGCAGCCGCGCCTGGCCGAGCTTCAGCTGCAGGCTGCAACGGCGTGCGATCTGCACCGTGTTGGCCAGGGCTTCAGGGATATCCGCGAACAGCGCCTGCATCTGCCCGGCGCTGCGCAGGTATTGCTGCGGCGTGTAGCGACGCACGCGCGTCGCATCGGCCAGCAGCGTGCCGTCGTGGATGCAGACCCGCGCCTCGTGCGACTCGAAGTCCTCGGAACGCAGAAAGCGCACGTCGTTGGTGGCCACCACCGGCAGCGCGCGCCGCGCCGCAAGCTCCAGGGCCGCCGGCAGGTAGCTGTGCTCTTCCGGGCGCCCGAGGCGCTGCAGCTCGAGGTAGAACCGATCGCCGAACCGCGCCAGCCAGAAATCGAGCGCCTGCTCGGCCTGCGCTTCGCGCTCGCGCAGCAGCGCGCGTCCGATGTCGCCGTCGGCCGCCCCCGAGAGCATGATGAGTCCCGCGGTACCGGCATCGTCGAGCCACGCGCGATCGACCAGCGGCCGCCCGCCGGCATTCTGGCCTTCAAGAAAGGCCCGACTGACGAGCCGCGCCAGGTTTCGATAGCCGGTCGCGTCCTGGCACAACAGGGTGAAGTGCGAGGGTCCCTGTTTCTCGTCCGCTTCGCGCAACAGCAGATCGACGCCGATGATCGGCTGCACGCCGCGCTCGAGCGCCGCGCGATAGAATTTCACCATCGCGAACAGGTTGCACTGATCCGTCAGCGCCACGGCCGGCATGTCCGCGGCCGCGACCGCCTGCATGAGCTCATCGACGCGCACCACGCTGTCGATCAGCGAGTATTCGGTGTGCAGCCGCAGATGTACGAAGGTCGGGCTCATGTCGGGTCGGTATCGGGCGACGGCGCAGGTTCGCAGAGCCGCCCCTCGGTAGGCAATACCCCCACGGGCAGCACCCCCGACAGCCAGCTGCGCACCGGATTGAAGCTGCGCCGATGAATCGCCGACGGACCCAGGCGTGAGAGCGCATCGAGGTGCGCCGGGGTACCGTAACCGAAATGCTGCGCCAGTCCATATCCGGGGTAACTCCCATCCAGTCGCACCATCAGCGCATCGCGATGGGTCTTCGCGATGATCGAGGCGGCGCTGATGCAGGGCACGCGGGCATCCCCGCCGATGATGGTTTGCACCTCACAATCTGCAAGGGATTCATCCAACTGCGGCGCACAGTTGCCATCGACCATGATCCTCGCCGGAGCAAGCCGCAACGCCAGCAGCGCACGCCGCATGGCCAGCAGCGTTGCCTGCAGGATGTTGAACAGGTCGATCTCGGCGACATCCGACTCGGCGACCGCCACCGCGATCGCCCGTTCGCGGATGCGCTCGGCGAGCGCCTCGCGCTGCTCGGGGCGCAGCTGCTTGGAGTCACGCAGTCCGTGGATCGGCCGCCGCGGATCGAGAATCACCGCTGCCGCGACCACCGGCCCGGCCAGCGGCCCGCGTCCGGCTTCGTCCACCCCGGCGGTCAAGTCGTCCACGGTCACAAGCCCTCCCGAACCGGTGCCTTGGCGGCCAAGGCCGCCGAGCCCCGGTCGCGCTGCAATTGCAGCACGGCCTGGGCCGCACGCGCGGCGCCGCCCGCGCGCAGCGACTCGTGTACCGCCTGAAATCGCTGCTGCAGGTACTCGCGGCGCGGCGAGTCTGCGAGCGCGCGCTCGATCGCCGCACTGAGATTCCGATGGCTGGCCGCCCGCTGGAGGAACTCCGGCGCCAGTTCCTCTCCGGCGAGCAGATTGGGCAGCGAGAAGTATGGCAGCCGCACCAGCTTCAGGGTGCGCAACAGCAGCGCCGTGAGCGCCCCGACGCGATAGGCCACCACCATGGGACAGCGGCACAGCAGGGCTTCCAGGGTCGCGGTACCCGAGGCGATCAGCGCCGCATCGGCCGCCGTCAGCGCGCTGCGCGCCTGACCATCGAGCAACCGCAGGTTCAGTCGCTGCGCGCCGGGCGCTGCGGCAAGCGCGAGCTCGAACTGCGCGCGCACCGGCGCCCCTGCCATCGGCGCCAGCAACTGCAACCCGGGATGGCGCGCCGACAGATCGATGGCCGCGCCGATGAACGGGCCCGCCAGGCGCTGCACTTCCCCGACTCGACTGCCCGGCAACAACGCCACCACGCTCTGCCCGGCCGCAAGCCCGAGCGCTGCGCGCGCCCGCGCGCGCTCGGGCTGCAGCGGTATCTGATCGGCCAACGGGTGGCCGACGAACTCGGCTCGCACCGCATGATCGGCGTAGAACGCGGGCTCGAACGGCAGCAGGCACAGCACCAGATCACAGCGCCGCGCAATCGTGCGTACGCGGCCCTGCCGCCAGGCCCAGACCTGCGGGCTGACGTACTGCACGGTGGCAATCCCCAGCGATTTGAAGCGCCCGGCCAGGCCGAGATTGAAGGCCGGCGCATCGATGCCGATGAAGACCTCCGGCATCCAGTCGGCGATGCGCCGGATCAGCATGGCGCGCAGCCGCAGCAGCCGCGGCAGATGCTTCAGCGGCTCGATCAGGCCCATGACGGCCAGTTCGTGCGCGTCCGCCAGCGCCTCGCAGCCGGCGGCGCGCATTGCCGGGCCGGCAACGCCGCGGAATTCGATCTGCGGCCAGCGTTCGCGCAACGCCGCCATCAACGCCCCGCCCAGCGCGTCGCCGGACGTCTCACCGGCAACGATCGCGACCCGCAGGGCTCCCATCTGCTAGCGCCGTTGCCGGACTGATGCGCTCGAGCTCACGGCTGGCGTAGCAGGCACATCGTCAGCGGATCAGGCTGCGTTCCGACTGCGCGATGAAGTCCAGCAACGGCCGCAGCTCCGGCTGGGAATCGCGCGACGCGCCGAGCTGCTCGACCGCCTCCGCGAGCGGCAGGTCGCTGCGATAGAGAACGCGATAGGCATTGCGCAGGTTGCGAATCTGATCGGCCGAGAACCCGCGCCGCTTGAGACCCTCGCTGTTGATCGAGTGCGGCACGGCCGGGTTGCCGATCGCCATCACGTACGGCGGCACGTCGCGAGTGACGGCGGTATTGTTGGCGATGAAGGCGTGCGCACCGATCTTGCAATGCTGATGCACGGCGGAAAAGCCGCTGAGGATGGCCCAGTCGCCGATGTGCACGTGGCCGGCGACCATCGCCAGATTCACCATGATGACGTTGTTTCCCAACACGCAGTCATGCGCCACGTGCGTATAGGCCATCAGCAGATTGTCGTCACCGATGCGGGTGACGCCCTGATCCTGCACGGTGCCGCGGCTGATGGTGCAGAATTCGCGGATCACGTTCCGATCGCCGATTACCAACGCGGTCGGCTCGCCGGTGTATTTCTTGTCCTGCGGCGCCTCGCCGATCGACGCAAACTGGAAGATCCTGTTGTCCTCGCCGATGCTGGTGCGCCCCGTGATCACCGTGTGCGGCCCCACCCGGGTACGCGCGCCGATCGCGACCTCGGGCCCGATGACGCTGAACGGGCCCACCTCGACGTCGGCGGCCAGCTGGGCGCCGGCCGCAACGATCGCGCGCGCATCGATCACGGCAGATCACCCAGCGCCGGGATCGCCGAGCCGGACTTGAGATCCGGCGCAATCATGATCTGCGCGCTCGCGACGTCCTCGCCCTCGACCTGCGCCATCGTCGCCAGCCGCCAGATGCCCTTGATATTGCGTTCGATGTTGGCGACCAGAATCAGCTGATCGCCCGGCTCGACCGGCTTGCGAAAGCGCGCCTTGTCGATACCGACGAAGTAGAAGCGCGTGTGCTCGTTCGGAACGGCGTTGGCGCTCAGAAAGGCCAACAGCCCTGCCGCCTGCGCCAACGCCTCGATGATGATGACGCCCGGCATCAACGGCCGCTCCGGAAAATGTCCGGTGAAGAACGGCTCGTTGTAGGTTACGTTCTTGAGCGCGCGAATGCTCTGTCCAGGCGCGTAGTCCAGCACGCGATCCACCAGCAGGAATGGATAGCGGTGCGGCAGACGCAGCATGACGCCGTTGATATCGAGTTTGCGCGCTTCATTCATCGTCCTGTCCCTGTTGCGTCTCATCGTCCGGCGGCACGGCAGCAGCGCGGCGCTCGCCGCGTTCGGCGAGCAGTTTCAGCCGTGCCACCACCCGCTTCCAGCGCCGTATGGGTTCGATCGGAATGCCGCTGGAATAGATACCCGGCTGCTTGATCGAGTGCGTCACCATGGCCATGCCGGTGATGACCGTATCATCGCAGATCTCGATGTGTCCGGCGAAGCCGACGGCGCCGCCGATCATGCAGCGCGCGCCGATGCGCGTACTGCCCGAGACACCGGTGCATGCCGCAATCGCGGTGTGCGCACCGATCTGCACGTTGTGCCCGATCTGGATCTGGTTGTCGAGCTTGACGCCCTCGCCGATCACCGTGTCCTCGATGGCGCCGCGGTCGATCGTGGTATTGGCTCCGATCTCGACGTCGTCGCCGACGCGCAGCCCGCCGAGCTGCGGCACCTTGAGCCAACGCCCGTCCTCGCGAGCCAGCCCGAAGCCGTCGGCGCCGAGGACGGCCCCCGGATGGATCAGCGCACGCTCACCGAGCTGCACGCCGTGCTCGATCGTCACGCGGGCAACGAGCCGGCTGTCGGCGCCGACGCGAACCCGTTCGCCGATCAGACAGGCCGGCCCGACCAGGCAACGCGGGCCGATGACGGCGCCGGCCGCGATGACTGCCAAGGCGTCGATTTGCGCGCTCGGGTCGACCTGTGCGCGCGCATCGATCAGCGCGCTCGGGTGTACGCCCGGATGCAACGGCGGCGGCGGAAACATGAACTGCGCGATGCGCGCGAACAGCGCATGCGGATTGGTCGTGATCAGGGCTGCGACCGGGCAGGCCCCGGCGCTGCGCGGCTCGAGTATCACCGCGGTCGCCCGCGACTGCATCAGCAGCGGCGCCAGCTTCGGATTGGCGAGGAAGCTCAGCGCCCCGGGGCCGGCCGACGACAGCGCGGCCACGTGGTCGACCATGTGCGCCGGGTCACCGCGCAGCTCGCAACCAAAACGTACCGCCAGCTCGCCGAGCGCGATGCCCATGGTGCCGCCCTGCAATCAGCCGGTCATGAGGCCAGCGGCGCCGCCGCGTGCGGCAGCGCGGCGCATGCGGCGCTCACTTGCCACTCGGAATCGTGCTGCCCTTCGGACTCGCGAATGGCGTACCGCCCGAAGCGGGGGGGCTGCTGCCCGCTGCCGGCGCCCGCACCCCGCGCGCCTGCAACGCCGCCAGCACCTGCGGCGTGATGTCGAGCGTCGGGCTGGCGAAGATCACGCCTTCGGCGATCACCAGGTCGAACTTCTGCGCCTGCGCATAGGCCTGCACCTCTTCGACCAGGGCCTTCTGCAGCTTGGAGAGTTCTTCGTTCTGGCGCGCGTTGAAATCGTCCTGGTACTCGTTGACCTTGAGCGACAGGTCCCGGTTGCCTTCGCGCAGTTCCTTTTCGACCCGGGTGCGCTGATCGGCCGTCATGGTGGCCGCATCACGCTGCAGCAGATCCTCCTTCGCCTTGAGCGCCTGCTGCTGAGTCTGCAGATCCTTCTGCTTACCGCCGAACTCGTTGCGCAGCACCTCCTGCGCCGCCTTGGCCTGCGGCGATTCCTGCATGAGCCGCGTGTAATTGACGACGCCGATCTTCAGGTCGGCCCACGCTGGCGCCGCGGCCGCCGCCAACACCAGAACCCCAGCCAACACCGCTACGCGCGAACGAGAACTCATGCCTGCTCCTGCCTATAGCTAAAGCGTTGCTAGAACGATTGCCCGATCGAGAACTGGAAGTTCTCGGCGCGGTCCGGAAAACGAATGTAGCTGCCGTTGTACAAATTCAGCGGCACGCCGTAGCTGAAGCGGAACATGCCTAGCGCCGGCGCCAGCCATTCTACCGCAAGACCAGCCGACTGTTTGAGTGCCTGAAAGCTAAATTTGTAGTCGATCGGGGTCGCCAGGTCCTCGCCGTAGAATTTCGTGCCGTCGTTGGAGAACACATTGCCGATATCGAAGAACGCCCCCACGCGCGCACTGGTCTGCCATTTCTCCGGCATCGGGAAGACCAGCTCGGTACGCGCCACCGTCAATATGTTGCCTCCGTAGGGATTGCCGTTGGTATCCACCGGCCCGAGGGTTTCCTCGAGATAGCCGCGCACCGTATCGGGTCCGCCGGCGTAGAAGCGCTTGTAGGGCGGCAGCCCCTGGGTGCCGCCGATGCCTTGCGCATAGTCCAGCTGCACATTCTCGGTGAGGAACCATTGCTTCCAGATCGGCAGATAGCCGGAGAACTGGTAGCTGCCAACCCAGTAGCGCACGCCGCCCACGGGCGGCACGACGACGAGCGACAGCACGTGGTGCACGCCGCGATCGGCGAACAGGCCGCGGTTGCGCGAATCGTACTGCCAGCTCGCGGAAAGCTCGACGGTGTCGTAGCGCGAGCCCAGCAGCGCCGTGGCGGTACTGACCGTCGTGCCGTCGGGCTGGATGTAGGTGGACACCGCTTCGCTCTGGTAAGGATGCCCGTTCCTCTGCACCCACTCCACGGCCTGCAAGGCGCTGCCTGCGGCATAGGTCAGCAGATCGACGTGCTGCAGCGACACGCCGGCGTTGACGGCCTGGAATTCGGACAGCGGATAGCCGTAGCTCACGCCAAGCGACAGATTCTTCGAATCGAATGACGAGGTCTCCGCAGCGAACTGCGTGGAGTCGCTGTAGCTCAGCGATATGGTGCGTGTCAGGCCATCGACACTGCGGTACGGGTCGGTCTGGCTGAGGCTGTAGACCTTGTTGTACAGGCCGGCGTCGATATTGAGCGACACCATATCGCCGCCGCCGAAGAAATCGCTGTCGCTGAAATTGCCGTTCAGCACCAGTTTCTGGTACGCCGAATATCCGATGCCGCCGCCGATGGTCGCACTCGGCCGTTCCTTGACGGCGAAATTCACGTCCACCAGATCCGGCGATCCGGGCACCGGGTCGGTGGTCATGTCGACGGTCTCCACGAACGGCAGACGCTGCAGGCGCTGCTTGGAGCGCTCGAGCGCGACATTGGACAGCCAGGAGCCCTCGAGCTGCCGCATCTCGCGTCGCAGCGTCTCATCGTTGGTGCGCGTCGTGCCGGTGAAGTTGACGTGGCGCACGTACACGCGGCTGCCCGGATCGACGAACAGCGTCAGCGCCACCAGCTTCTTGGCCTCGTCCGTGGTCGGCACCGGTTCCACCTTGGCAAAGTAGTAACCCTCGGTGCCGAGGCGGTTCTTGATCTGCTCCTGCGTCGCGCTGATCGCCTTCTGCGAATAGATCTGGCCGCTCTGCACCTGCAGCAACTTATGCAGCTCGGCCTCGGGCACGATCGTGTTGCCGGCGACCTTCACGTCGCCGAGCTTGTACACGGGCCCCTCGGTGACGTTGACGGTGATGAAGATATCGCTCTTGTCGGGCGCAATCGCGACCTGCACCGAATCGACGTGGAAATTGGCGTAGCCGCGATCCTGATACCAGGCCTGGATCTTCTCCAGGTCGCCCTGCAGCGACTCGCGCGAGTAGCGATCGCTCTGCTTGTACCAGGAGTTCCAGTTCGGCGTCTGCAACTGCAGTGTCTGGAGTATGTCCGCGTCGCGGAACCTGGTGTTGCCGACGATGTTGATCTGGCGGATCTTGGCGCGGCTGCCCTCGGTGATGTTGATGTTCACGCGCACCCGATTGTCGGGCAGGTCCTCGACCTTGGTATCGATCTTCACCGCGTACTTGCCGCGGCTGTAATACTGATCCGTCAGGTACTGAGTGACCTCGTCGAGCGTCGAGCGATCGAAGGTCTTGCCGGCCGCGAGACCGACGTTGCGCAGCGATTTCTGCAGGTCTTCGGTCTTGATGTCCTTGTTGCCCTTGATATCGATGCTCTCGAGCGAGGGCCGCTCCGCGACCGCCACCACCAGCGTAGTGCCGTCGCGCCGCAACTCGACGTCGCGAAAGAAGCCGGTTGCATACATCGCCCGCAGGGCTTCGCGCACGCGCTGGGGGGTGAGGTGATCGCCGATGTTGACCGGCAGATAGTTGAATACCGTGCCTTCGGAAATGCGCTGCAGGCCCTCGACGCGGATATCGCTGACGGTGAAATCGGCACTGCCGAGCTCAGCGGTACCGGCCGGGGCGCTGGCCTCGGTGGCGGCCGCAGCGCCGGCCTCGGCCGCGGCGGGAGCGCCGGCCCCGGCCGCAGCCGGGGCGCCGCTTTCCTGCGCGAACACGAGCAGCGGCAATGCCATCAGGGCGCATGCTGCCAATGGTGCACGCTGCTTCGCGCGCCGGATACGAATGATCAAGGACGCTTCAACCGAACTGACGCGTAATATCGTTGAACAGGGCGACACACATCAGCAGCACCAGCAGCGCCAAACCCAGCTGCTGGCTGACGGACTGGAAGCGCTCGGACAACGGACTGCCCTTGAGCCATTCTATGGCCTGAAAGACGATCTGGCCGCCGTCGAGGATCGGAATGGGCAGCAGGTTCATGAATCCCAGAGCCAGACTGACGATCACGAGGAACTGCAGGAACGCCGCCAGGCCCGCGGCCGCCGAGTCGCCCGCGAGCTCGGCGATGCTCAGGGGGCCGCTCAGGTTCTTGATCGAGACCTGCCCGATCAGCATGCGCCAGAACAGCCGCGCCTGCAGCGCCGTCATGTCCCAGGCCTCGACGTTGGCGCGCACGAAGGCCGATGGCAATGACAGACTGACGTGCCGCAGCATGCTCGCGGGCAGCTGCGGCAGCAGCGGGCTCACGCGGATGCGGCCCACGGTCTTGCCATTGACGACATCGGCCACCGTCGGCACGCGCACCTCCGCCTCGCTGTCGCCGCGGCGATAGCGCACCAGGATGCTTGCATTCGGATGGGCCTGGACGAGCGCCTGAAATTCGAGGAAGCCATGGACCGGCTCGCCGTCAACGGCCAGGATCTGGTCCTTCGGCGCAAGCCCGGCCTTGCCGGCCGGACCATTGGCGTCCACGGTGCCGAGCACGGCCGGAATCGGCGGTTCGTAGAATTGGAGCCCGAGCCCGCTGAGCAGCGCGGTCGGTTCGGTCAGGTGCCGCCGCTCGCCGGCGCCCCCAAGATTCAACGTCGCGGCGCGCGTCGCGCCGTCGGCGCCGCGGACCGACAGGGTCACCGCCGCCCGTCCGCTGATCGCGTCCAGCAGATCGAGCACCACGTCGCGCTGTGCACCGACCGGCCGGGAATCCACGGCGATGATCTCATCCTGCGCCTTGAGGCCGGCGCGCCCGGCAATGCTGTTCGGGTCGATGTCGCCGAGCACCGGCCGCACCAGGGTGATCCCGGACACCAGAAAGATGCCGGTCAGCAGCAGCACTGCAAAGATCAGGTTGAAGGCCGGCCCGGCGAGCAGCACCGCGATGCGTTGCCAGTGCGGGCGGCGAGTGAAGGACCGCGCCAGCTCCTCGGGCGCCACCGGTCCCTCGCGTTCGTCGAGCAATTTGACGTAGCCGCCCAGCGGCACCGCACCCACGACATATTCCGTCCGGTCGGCGCCAACGCGCGTCCACAGCGCCTTGCCGAACCCGACCGAGAAGCGAAGCACCCTGAATCCGAGACGGCGCGCAACCCAGAAGTGGCCGAACTCATGCACCGCCACCAGCAGGCAGACGGCGACGAGGAAAGCCAGCAGGTGGATCCAGGACAGGCTCATGCGCGAATGCTCTGCCCCGATGCTCGGCGCGCGACGACCTCGGACGCCAATGCCCGCGCCTCCCCGTCAGCGGCCAGAACCGCCTCGAGTCCCGTCATCGCTCCCCCTTGAACCCTGCCCATGACTGCTTCAATGACCGCAGGAATATCGCCAAAGTTCAATCGCTTGTCGAGAAACGCCTGAACCGCGATCTCATCGGCGGCATTCAGGCTCGCGCAGGGTAACCCGCCGAGCCGCGCGG
Source organism: Gammaproteobacteria bacterium (assembly GCA_027315105.1). Taxonomy (GTDB): domain Bacteria; phylum Pseudomonadota; class Gammaproteobacteria; order Steroidobacterales; family Steroidobacteraceae; genus FEN-1191. The sequence continues at coordinate 17,705 of DAHUYP010000066.1, read as the reverse complement.
CCTCCCGCGCGTGACGCAGGCAGGGGAAGCGCGCCGGGTCCGGCGCGAGGAAGTCCAGGCGTCCGGCGCGCACCAGGTCGAGAAATTCTACACCTGCCCGGATGCGATGCGGCCATGACAGCGCGTGCGCGATCGGAACCCGCATGTCGGGCGACGCCAGCTCCGCCAGCACCGAGCCGTCCTGGTACTCGACCAGGGAGTGCACGATGCTCTGCGGATGGACCACGACTTCGATGTCGTCGGCGCTCATGCCGAACAGCACGCTGGCCTCGATCAATTCCAGCCCTTTGTTCATCAGGGTGGCCGAATCCACCGAGATCTTCCGGCCCATGTTCCAGCGCGGATGGGCACAGGCCTGCGCCGGGGTCGCGGCCGCGATCGCCTCCGCGCTCCAGGTGAGGAATGGGCCGCCGGAGGCGGTCAACAGCAGGCGGCGTACGCCGGCCGGCCGGGTGCCGGGGCGGAAACTGGCCGGCAGGCACTGGAAGATCGCGTTGTGCTCGCTGTCGATGGGGATCAGCTCGGCACCGGAAGCGTGCACCGTGCGCATCAGCAGTTCGCCCGCCATGACCGCGGACTCTTTATTGGCCAGCAGCAGGCGCTTGCCGGCGGCGGCGGCGGCCAGCGTGGAGCGCAGACCGGCCGCGCCGCTGATCGCCGCCATCACGTAGTCCACCTGCGAGTCGGCGGCCAGCTGCGCGACGGCTGCGGCACCGGCCACGACCCGCGTACGGATGCCGCCGGCCCGCAGGCGGCGCTCGAGTTCGCTCGCGGCATCCGGCGATTCCATGGCAGCCCACTCGGGCTCGAAGCGGCGGCATTGCTCCACCAGCGTGTCGACGCTGCCGCGCGCGGCCAGCACGGGCACGTGAAAACGCTCGCGGTGCAGCGCCAGCACTTCCAGGGTGCCGCGCCCAACGCTGCCGGTCGACCCCAGGACCGCTACACCGATCGTCATGCTGCACCGATCTCCATACGCTGCGCGCGCCTCATCTGCCTGCCCCAAGCCAAGTCAATCCCAGTGCAATGACGGGCGTCGCTGCGGTGACGCTGTCGATGCGGTCGAGGACGCCGCCGTGACCCGGAAACAAGCGCCCGCTGTCCTTGAGGTGCACGTGACGCTTGAGCAGGCTCTCGGTCAGGTCGCCGACCACGGAGAATGCCGCTGCAGCCAGGCACAGTGGCAGAAAGCTCAGCACCGGCAGCTCGAACCAGGCCGCGCCCCCGGCGGCGAGCGCGAGGGCCGTCAGCATACCGCCAATCACGCCCTCCCATGTCTTGTTCGGCGACACCCGCGGCGCCAGATGCACCCGCCCGAAATGCCGCCCTGCGAAAAACGCACCGGTGTCGGCCGCAAAAGCCAACGCCAGAATGAACAGCGTCCACTGCGCACCGTGTCTCCAGAATGCGTCGATGTGGACCAGCGCGATCCAGGTGGGCAGCAGCGCCAAGGCGCCGGCCAGCCCCGCCGCCAGACGCCCGACCCGCTGCGGCATCCAGACGATCCACGCCAACGCCACCACCCACCAGGCGACCGCCAGACCGAGCATCAGCGTGAAGCGCGCCTGCTCGAGCGTGCAGCCGACACCCAGCACGCCCAGCGCACCCAGCCCCAGCACGTAGGCCACTCGCCATGGCAGCTCCACCGCCAGAAAGGCCGACCACTCCCAGGCCCCGATCAGCAGGATCAACCCGAGGATCGCCGCCGCCAGCGGCGGTGGCGAATACAGGATCGCCACGATCAGCAGCGCCGACAACGTCAAGGCAGTCAACACACGGGCGCGCAGCATCGACATGGCCTCTCAGGGCAGCCCGGGCTGCTCGCCGGCATCGATCTGCTCGCCGGTCAGGCCGAAGCGTCGCTGCCGTGCAGCGAAGTGCTGCAGCGCCGCCTCGAACGCGGCCGCGTCGAAGTCCGGCCACAGCAGCTCGGTGAAATAGAGCTCGGTGTAGGCGAGGTTCCACAGCAGGAAATTACTGATGCGCTGTTCGCCGCCGGTGCGGATGAACAGATCCGGATCCGGCAATCCGGCCAGCGCCAACGCGGCGGAGAAAGTCGGCTCGTCGATCTGCGCGCTGGTGATCTCATGACGCTCCACCCGCGCCGCCAACGAGCGCGCGGCCGACAGAATATCGCTGCGGCCGCCGTAGCTGACCGCGATCTGCAGCGCCAGCGCCGTGTTGTCGGCGGTGATCCGTTCGGAGCCGGCCATGCTCGTGCGCAGCCGCACGTCGAGCTCATCGCGCTCGCCGATGAAGCGCACACACACGCCGCGACGGTGCAATTCATCGATTTCCGCCTCCAGCGATTCGACGAACAGCGACATCAGGCCCATGACCTCATCGCGCGGCCGGCCCCAGTTCTCGCTGCTGAAGGCGAACAAGGTCAAGGCGCCGATGCCGCGACGCACGCACTCCTCGATCACCGTGCGCACCGGCTCGACGCCCGCGCGATGGCCGTCGGCGCGCAACGCGCCACGCGCGCGCGCCCAGCGCCCATTGCCATCCATCACGATGGCCACGTGACGGGGCAGCAGGATCGACATGACGTCTTTCGAAGCGCCGCTCAAACCTGCAGGATTTCCTTTTCCTTGGCCGCCAGGTGCTGATCGATCTCGGCGATGAAGCGGTCGGTCAGCTTCTGGATCTCGTCCTGGCCGCGGCGTTCGTCGTCCTGCGAGATCAGCTTTTCCTTGAGCATCTCCTTGACGTCGGCCAGTGCATCGCGACGCACGGAACGTATGCTCACGCGTGCATTCTCGGCGTCCTGGCGCACGATCTTGGTGATGTCGCGCCGTCGCTCCTCTGTCAGCGGCGGCAGCGGGATGCGGATCACGGCACCGGCCGTGTTTGGCGTCAGGCCGAGTTCGGATTTGTGGATCGCCTTCTCGATCGGCCCGACCATGCTCTTCTCCCACGGCGACACCACGAGCGTGCGCGCGTCCTCGACGCTGATGCTGGCCACCTGCTGCAGCGGCACGTCCGAGCCGTAGTAATCGACCTTCAGGTGCTCGATCAGGCTCGGATGGGCCCGTCCCGTGCGCAGCTTCTTCAGGTCGGCCTGGAACGCCTGCACGCATTTCTGCATGCGTGCGGTCGCGTCTTTCTTGAGATCGTCGAGCATGGCATTCAACCTTCACTCATTGATCGCTGTCATTGGTCACCAGGGTCCCGATGTCTTCGCCGCAGACGATGCGCAGCAGGTCGCCGGCGATGCCGAGATTGAACACCCGCAGCGGCATGCGATAGTCGCGGCACATGACGATGGCGGTCGCATCCATGACGTTGAGCCGTTCGTCGAGCACCCGATCGTAGGTCAGGCGCGGATAGTGCCGCGCCGCCGGATTCTTGACCGGATCGTCGGAATAGATGCCGTTGACCTTGGTGGCCTTGAGCAGCAGCTGGGCCTCGATTTCGATCGCCCGCAGGCTGGCCGCGGTGTCGGTGGTAAAGAATGGATTGCCGGTGCCGGCGGCAAAGATCACGACACGCCCCTTTTCCAGGTGCCGCACGGCGCGCCGGCGGATGAAGTCCTCGCACACCTCGTTGATGCGGATCGCCGACATCACGCGTGCCTGCAGTGCCTGCTGTTCGAGCGCATCCTGCAGCGCCAGCGCATTCATGACGGTCGCGAGCATGCCCATCTGGTCGGCCGTAACGCGATCCATGCCGGCACGCGCCAAGCCCGCGCCGCGGAACAGATTGCCGCCGCCGATCACGATCGCAACCTGGACCCCGAGCGCCTGCACCTCGCGAATCTCGCTGCCGATGCGCTTCAGGACTGCCGGATCAATGCCGTAGTCGGCGTCCCCGAGCAGCGCCTCGCCCGAGAGCTTCACCAGGATGCGGTTCCAAGGCGGCGATTTGGTCTGATTCATCGTCCCCGACCCGTCATTGCCGACGGCAACGACTTCAGTGTGCCACAAAAAAAACCCCGCGACGGGCGGGGTTCTGCATGCTGCCGCCGGCGGCCTAACGGCCGCCGGCGGCGCTGACTTGCGCCATCACCTCGGCGACGAAGTCATCCTGCTTCTTCTCGATCCCGGCGCCGACCTCGAAGCGCACGAAACGCACCACCCTCGCCTGCGCGCCCTTGAGCAGCTTCTCGATCGTCTGGTCGGGATCCTTCACGAACGGCTGGCCCAGCAGGGTAATCTCATTCAGCGACTTGCGCAGCCGCCCTTCGACCATCCTGGCGATGATCTCGGGGCTCTTGCCTTCCTTCTGCGCCTGCTCGCCCAGGATCTCGCGCTCCTTGGCGAGCACCTCGGCCGGCACCTCGGCAACGCTGAGGTAGCGAGGATTGCTCGCCGCCACGTGCATCGCCAGGTCGTGCGCGAGCTCGGCGGTACCGCCTTCCAGCGCGACCAGCACGCCGATACGCGTGCCGTGCACGTAGGCGCCGAGCGGACCCGGGCTCTCGAGCACCGCGCAGCGCCGCACGCTGATGTTCTCGCCGATCTTAGCCACCAGAGCCCGGCGGCGCGCATCGACGCTTTCGCCGGCGGCCAGTTCCGCTGTCAGCAACGCATCGACATCGACCGGCCGGCCGGCGAGCGTCAGCCGTGCGACATCGGCCGCAAAGTTGCGAAAATCGTGCTCGCGGGCCACGAAATCGGTCTCGCAGTTGATCTCGGCCATCGCCGCGGCGTGCCCGTCGCTCGAGCGCTCGACCACGATGACCCCTTCGGCCGCGATGCGCGCCGCTTTCTTGTCGGCCTTGGCCAGGCCCTGCTTGCGCATCAGCTCGGCGGCGGCATCGAGATCGCCGCCGGTCTCGACCAGCGCCTTCTTGCACTCCATCATGCCGGCGCCGGTGCGCTCGCGCAGCTGTCGAACCGCATCCGCTGTGACGCTCATAGTGTGAATCCTGTCGTTCGCATGAAGACACCTCGCCGCCGAACCGCCGGCCGCGGCCGGCGAGCAGCGCCGCGGGCCGGCCAGTCTACCCGGCGCACCGCTCGCCCGCGGCTTCAGCCGGCGCCGTTGCCGCTGCGCGGCCGGCGCGAGGGGCCCGCCCCGCCCGTACGGCGCTTGACCCCGATCGGCGCCGGCGGCGCGGCCGTACCGGCCGCCGTGCCGGCGGTCTCGGTGGCCTCGCCGCCATCTTCCAGATCCGCCTCCAGGGTCACATCCTCGGCGGCGATGGCGGAGGCTGGCAATACCGGCGGACGCCGCCGTGGCGGCGTCTTGCGGCGCACATTGGCGGCCGGCTTCGGCCGCGAGGGTCGGGCGCTCTTGCGGCGCGGATTGCCTGCCTCGTCGAGCTCGACGAATTCGTCCTCGCCCACGGCGACCTGCGGCACCGAAGACCTGCCTTCGATCACCGCCTCGGCCACCGCCGAGGCATACAGGTGAATCGCCCGCATCGCATCATCGTTGCCCGGAATGACATGGTCGATGCCGTCCGGCGAGCAGTTGGTATCCACCACCGCCACCACCGGGATCCCGAGCTTCTTGGCCTCGTGGATCGCGATGTGCTCGTGTCCGACGTCGATCACGAACAGCGCGTCCGGCAGCGCCTCCATGCTCTTGATGCCGCCCAGGCTGCGCTCGAGCTTGATCATCTCGCGGCGCAGCTGCGTGGCCTCCTTCTTGCCGCGCTTGTCGAGCGCGCCCGAATTGGCCATTTCCTGCAGCTCGCCCAGACGCTTGATCGAGGCCCGGATGGTCTTGAAATTCGTCAGCATGCCGCCCAGCCAGCGCTGGTTGACGAATGGCATGCCGCAGCGCAGCGCTTCCTTCTGGACCGCATCGCGCGCCGAGCGCTTGGTACCGACGAACAGCACCGTACCGCCATCGGCCACGACCTGCTTGATGAACGACGCCGCCTCGGCGAACAGAGGCTGGGTCTTCTCGAGGTTGATGATATGGATCTTGTTGCGCTCGCCGAAAATGAATGGCTCCATCTTCGGGTTCCAGAAGCGGGTCTGATGTCCGAAGTGAACACCCGCTTCCAGCATCTGTCGCATCGACACGCTGGGCATGATTCTAGGCTCCTTGTCGGGTTGTGGCCTCCGCGCATCCCTGATGGCGATCCTTATCGGCGGCGGGAGCTCGATATCGGCTCCCGGACCGCTTTCGCGGACACCCGGCCACAGGTTAGCGATGCGCGTGTGGATTGCGTTGCCAAAAAAGGCCGCGCTTTATACCATGAACTTCCAGCCTTAACAATGCTTTAAGCGGACCCAAATCGGCATGTTGCGCACCACCCAGATCTCCCTGAAAACCCCCGAAGAGCAGCAGAAGCTGCGCATCGCGGGCGCGCTTGCGGCCGACGTGCTCGACATGATCGGGGAGCACGTCGCCCCCGGCGTCAGCACCGAGGAACTCGATCGCATCTGCAACGACTACATCGTCAACGTGCAGCACGCGGTTCCGGCCAACGTCGGCTACCGCGGCTTCCCGAAGACCGTCTGCACCTCGGTGAACCATGTCGTCTGCCACGGCATCCCGAACGACCGCAAGCTCAAGGCCGGCGACATCCTCAACGTCGATGTCGCGGTCATCAAGGACGGCTACCACGGCGATACCAGCCGCATGTATTTCGTCGGCAAGCCGCCGGTGCTGGCGCAGCGCCTGACCCAGGTCTGCAAGGATGCCATGTGGCGTGCGATCGAGCGGGTCAAGCCCGGGGCACACCTGGGGGACATCGGGCATGCGATCCAGAGCCTGACCGAGGCCGAGGGCTTTTCCGTGGTACGCGAATACTGCGGCCACGGCATCGGCCGCGTGTATCATGAAGACCCGCAGGTCCTGCATTACGGCGAGCCCGACACCGGGCTCGAGCTTCGCGCCGGCATGGTATTCACGATCGAACCGATGATCAACGCCGGCAAGCGCCAGGTTCGGGTGCTGCCCGACGGCTGGACCGTGGTCACCAAGGATCACTCGCTCTCGGCGCAATGGGAGCACATGGTGCTGGTGACGCCGGCCGGGCATGAAGTCCTGACCTTGAGCCGGCGCGCGGCGCGCTGAGGGCGGCGTGGCGGCCTCCGACGCAACGGTGCTCGATGACGCACCGCCGGACGCGCCCGCGCCGCTGGACTGGCCATTGCTCAACCGCCTGCCCGGATTGCTGGCCGAGTCCCGGGACGACGCCGAAAGCTGTCACAAGCTGCTGGATCAGGCGCAGCAGGAGCTGCGCGCGCGCTTCTTCGAGGAAGAGCCGGTCGATGGCCTGGTGCGGGCCCGGGCGCGCTTCACCGACGTGCTGCTGCGCACGCTCTGGAGCCAGCGGCTCGATTCCGAGCTGGCCGCGCAGCTCGCACTGGTCGCCGTCGGCGGCTACGGCCGCGGCGAGCTGCATCCATATTCCGAAGTCGACCTTCTGGTGCTGGTGCCCGCGCCGCTGGCGGACGCCGACCGTGCCCGCGTCGAGCGATTGGTCTCGTTTCTGTGGGATATCGGCCTGGAGGTCGGGCACAGCGTGCGCACCGTCCCGGAGTGTGCCGAGGAAAGCGCCGCCGACGTCGGCGTCATGACCACGCTGCTCGAATCGCGGCGCCTGGCCGGCTCGGCCGAGCTGGTCGCCGCCATGCGCGCCGCGCTGGCACCCGAGCGCGTGTGGCCGGTGCGCGAGTTCTTCGAGGCCAAGGTGCGCGAGCAACAGGAGCGGCGCCTCAAGGCCAACGATACCGCCTACAACCTCGAGCCCAACGTCAAGACCGGCCCGGGCGGCTTGCGCGACATCCAGACCATCGCCTGGGTCGCCAAGCGTCACTTCGGCGCCGAGTCGCTCGATGAGCTGGTCACGCACGGTTTTCTGACGCCGTCGGAGCTGCGGCGGCTCAAGCAGGCGCAGGCGTTCCTGTGGAAGGTGCGCTTCGGCCTGCACGTGCTCGCCGGGCGTCACGAGGACCGGCTGCTGTTCGACTATCAGATCAGGCTCGCGCAGAGCTTCGGTTACGAGGACGCCTCCTATACTCTCGCGGTCGAGCAGCTCATGCAGCGCTACTACCGCACCATCATCGACGTGACGCTGCTCAACGAGCTGCTGCTGCAGCTGTTCCGCGAAGCGATCCTGACCGACGATCAGCCGCCGCAGCCGCTCAACCCGCGCTTCCAGGTGCGCAACGACTACCTGGAGGCGATCAGCGAGGATCTGTTCGCGCGCGTCCCCTCGGCGCTGCTCGAGCTGTTCGTGCTGCTGCAGCAGAACCCCCAGATCCGCGGCGCGCGCGCCGGGACCATTCGCGCCGTGGTGCGCAATCTGTGGCTGATCGACGAGGAGTTCCGCCAGAATCCGCGCAATCACCGCCTGTTCCTCGAGATCCTGCGCGCGCCGCGCGGCGTGACGCACGAGCTGCGTCGCATGAACGACTACGGCGTGCTCGGCCGCTACATCCCGGCGTTCGGCCGCATCATCGGCCGCATGCAATACGATTTGTTCCATGCCTATACGGTCGATGCACACACGCTGTTCGTGGTCAGCAACCTGCGGCGCCTGGCGATGGGCGAATTCGACCACGAGCTGCCGCTGGTGTCGCCGATCATGCAGCAGCTGCCGAAGCCGGAGCTCGCCTACCTCGGTGCACTGTTTCACGACATCGCCAAGGGCCGCGGCGGCGATCATTCCGATCTGGGGGCGGTCGACGCCGAGGCCTTCTGCCTCGAACAGGGGATTTCGCGCTACGACGCGCGCCTGGTGGCCTGGCTGGTGAAGAACCATCTGCTGTTCTCGATGACGGCGCAGAAGCAGGACATCGGCGACCCGCAGGTGGTCCGCCAGTTCGCGCACCAGGTCGGCGACGAGATGCACCTCGATTATCTGTACGTGCTGACCTGCGCCGACGTGCGCGGCACCAATCCGAAGCTGTGGAATTCGTGGAAGGCCTCGCTGTTCCAGGAGTTCCATGAGCGCGTCAAGCGCGCGTTGCGCCGCGGACTGGAAACCCCGGTCGATCAGGACGAGCTGGTGCAGGAGATCCAGGAGTCGGCGCGCACGCTGCTGCGGGCCGCCGGTCTGCCGCCGAGCGCCATCGAGCGCACCTGGGGGCGCCTGCCGACCGCCTATTTCCTGCGCCACACTCCCGAGGAGATCGCACGCCACACCCGCGTGCTGGCGGCCGGCGCGGCCGATGCCGATGAGGGCCTGGTCTCGGTCGAGCCGCAAAGCGAGCGCGGCGCGACGGCCGTGATGATCTATGCGCCGCACCGCCGCCACGGGTTCGCGCGCGCCACCGCGGTGCTCGACCAGCTCGCGCTCAACATCCTCGATGCGCGCATCACACCGGTCGGCAACGGCTTCTCGCTCGACTCATATCACGTGCTCGAAGACGACGGCTCGCCGATCACCGACCCCGAGCGGCGCGCCGAGATCGAGCAGACGCTGTGGGCGTCGCTGCAACGTCCGGACGAGGCCCCGCTGGCGGTGTCGCGACGCGCAACCCGGCACATGCGGGTCTTCAAGACGCCGACGCAGATTGCGATCAACGTCGATGAGCGCAATCGGCGCTCGGTGCTCGAGCTCACAGCCGGTGACCGGCCCGGGTTGCTGTGCGATGTCGGCAAGGTGCTGTGGGAAGAGCGCGTCGACCTGCACGCCGCCCGCATCAGCACGCTCGGTGAGCGCGCCGAGGACGTGTTCTACCTCACCGACCGCGCCCAGCAGCCGCTCGATGCCGTCGCGGCCGAACGCCTGCGCGCGCGTCTGGTTGAGGCGCTCGATCGCCGCGTGGCATGAACCCGGCGCTATCGCGGCTGCAGGCGTATCCGTTCGAGCGCCTGCGTGCCCTGCTGGCGGGCAGCCGCACGGCCGAAGGGCTGCCGGTCATCCAGCTGTCGATCGGCGAGCCCAGGCACGAGCCGCCGGAGTTCGTGCTCGAGTCGCTGCGCGCCAACCTGCACCAGCTCGGCACCTATCCGGCGACCCGCGGTCTGCCGGCGCTGCGCGAGGCCATGGCGGCCGCGCTGCAGCGGCGATTCCTGCCGCCCGCGGCCGCGCTCGATGCCGACGCCATGGTGCTGCCGGTCAACGGTACGCGCGAAGCACTGTTCGCCTTCGTGCAGGCGGTGATCGACCCGAGTCGCGAGCCGGTCGTGGTCATGCCCAATCCCGGCTATCAGATCTACGAGGGCGCAACCCTGCTGGCCGGGGCGGAACCCTATTTTCTCAATGCCACCGCGGCCAACGGCTTCGCGCCGGATCTGGACGCCGTGCCGCAGGCCGTCTGGCGGCGCTGTCAGCTGCTGTTTCTGTGCTCCCCGGCCAATCCGACCGGCGCGGTGCTACCGCTCGCGTATTTGCGCCGGGCACTCGAGCTCGCGCAGCGCCATGACTTCGTTATCGCAGCCGACGAGTGCTACGCCGATCTCTACCTCGAGGAATCGCAGCCGTCGGCGAGTCTGCTGCGCGCCGCGTTCGAGGCGGGGAGCCCGCAGTTTCGCCGCTGCATGGTGTTTCACAGCCTGTCGAAGCGCTCGAGCCTGCCGGGCCTGCGCTCAGGACTGGTTGCCGGCGACCCGGCGCTGATCGAGCGCTTCCTGCTCTATCGCACCTATCACGGCTGTGCGATGCCGCTACCGACGCAGCTCGCCAGCATCGCGGCCTGGAGCGACGATGCGCACGTGACGGCGAACCGCCGGCTCTACCAGCGCAAATTCGACCAGGTCCTGCCCATCCTGAGCGACGTGCTCGCGCTCGAACGGCCGGCCGGCGGCTTCTATCTATGGCCAGACATCCGCGGCGACGATGCCGAATTCACGCGCGCGCTGTACGAACAGGCGAACCTGGTCATCCTGCCGGGCAGCTACATGGCGCGCGAGAGCGCCGGCGTGAACCCCGGCCGCGGCCGCGTACGCATCTCGCTGGTGCCGGCACTCGCGCAGTGCGTCGAGGCGGCCGAGCGGCTGCGCGCCTTCCTGCTCAACCGCCGCGATTAGCCGCCGCGCACCGCGCGAGCGATCCGTCCGGCAGCGCCCTCAGGCGGCCGAGGCCTTTGCGGGCCGGTGCGCGTCGATCCATTGCAGCAGCTGCACGGCGCTCATGGCGCCGCTGCTGCGCGCCAGCTCGCGGCCGCGATCGAACAGCGCCAGGGTCGGAATGCCGCGGATCCCATGCCGGGCCGCAATCTCGGAATCGGCCTCGGTATCAAGCTTGACGAAACGAATATCCGGCCGCCGCACCGCCGCGTCCGCGAACGCCGGCGCCATCATGCGGCACGGACCGCACCAGGCGGCCCAGTAGTCCACCAGCACCGGCATTTCGCTGCGCTCGAGCTGCGCTCGATGTAGGTCTCAAAGGCCCGGCCCGACAGCGCCACCGGCTCGGTCGGCAGCAGCGCCGCGCGGCAGCGGCCGCAGACCGGACGATCGCCCAGGCGTGCCTCGGGCACGCGATTGATGGCAACGCAACTCGGACATACCAGATACATGATTGGAGCCTGCAACGATCCATGCACCGCCGGCTGCAGCGCGCGGCGCTGATGGGTCGCTGCCGGCCTATTCCTCCGCGAGCCGACTCATGAAGGATTTGTACCACCGGCTGATCGAATTGACACGTAGTACTTTCATCATGGCCTCGTGGCGCATGCGCCGCTCGGCCAGCGGCATCGCCAGCGCCTGACGCAGCGCGAGCGCGACGGCACGGCGATCATACGGATTGACCAGCAGCGCATCGGTCAGCTCGCGGGCCGAGCCCGCCATGCTGGAGAGCACCAGCGCGCCCGGGTCCTCGGGGTCCTGCGCCGCGACAAATTCCTTGGCGACCAGGTTCATGCCGTCGCGCACCGGCGTCACCACGCCGACGTTGGCCATCCGTAGAAAGCCGGACAAGGTCGCATGCGGGAAGTCCTTATTGAGATAGCGCACCGGTGTCCAGTCGGTATCGGCGTACTGGCCGTTGGTATGGCCGGCGGCGCGCTCGAGCGCGTCGCGAATCTCGGCGTACGCCGCGACGTTGATGCGGCTCAGAGGCGCGATCTGGATATACGACACCTTGCCGAGCAGTTCCGGGCTCGACTCGAGCAGCGTACGGTAGGACGCAAAGCGCTCGACCAGCCCCTTGCTGTAGTCGAGGCGATCGACCCCGAGCAACAGCTTGCGCCCGAGCAGGCCCGCGACCAGTCGCCTGACCTGCTCGTCTTCGCGCGCCGCAGCGCCCGCCTGCCGGGCGATGACGTCGACATCGACGCCGATCGGAAACGCCCCAATGCCGATGCGGCGCCCGGCGAGCTCGATGCGATCGCTGCCGATCGAGGCCTCGTCGCGAAACACGCCCTTGACCGCGGAGCTGAAGCCTTCGAGGTCCTCCTCGGTCTGAAATCCCACCAGATCGTACTGGCACAGGTCCCGTACCAGCTCGGCGTACACCGGCAGGATGCGCAGCACGGCGATGTTCGGATAGGGAATGTGCAGGAAATGGCCGATGCGCGCCCTGACGCCCAGCTGGCGCAGCAGCGAGCCGAGCGGAATCAGGTGGTAGTCGTGCACCCAGACCGTGTCGCCATCCTGAATCAGCGGCGCCAGGGCATTCGCAAAAGCGCGGTTCACGGCCATGTAGGCTTCGAACTCGCTCGCATCGTAGCGAAAGGCGCCCGGGAAGTAGTGGTGCAGCGGCCAGAGCGTGGCGTTGCAGAAGCCGTTGTAGAAGGGCTCGAAGCGCGCGCTCGGCAGGTCGATCGTGGCGAAGCGGATGCCTTCCTTGTCGATGGTTTCCGGCTCCACGCCGGCGTCATCGCGATGATTGCCGCTCCAGCCGAACCACATGCCGCCGAGCTGCCGCAGCGCCGAGAGCACGCCGACCGCCAGCCCGCCCGGCGCGATCGAATACCCGGGAATGCAGACCCGGTTCGAGACCGCCACCAGGCGGCTCATAGCGCATCCTCCCAGGAGCGCGACAGCCGCATGGCGCAGTTGACGATGCCGACCATGCTGTAGGTCTGCGGAAAATTGCCCCAGGGCTCGCCGCTGTCGGTCGCCAGGTCTTCCGACATCAGGCCAAGCGCATTGCGCCGCCGCAGCATCTCCTCGAACAGCTCGCGCGCCTCGGCGCGCTCGCCGGTGGCGCACAAGGCATTGATGTACCAGAACGTACAGACGCTGAAGGCGGCCTGCGGCACGCCGAAATCATCGGGCTCGGCGTAGCGGGCGAGGAACGCTCCGCGCCGCAAACTCGCGCCGATGCGCCGCACCGTGGCGACGAACATCGGATCGGTCCAGTCCACGATGCCCAGCTCCGCCAGCAGCAGCAGGCTCGCATCGACGCTGTCGCCGCCAAACGTGCTGGTGAAGCTCCCCTGGTCGGCCGACCAGGCCTCCCGCCGCAGGCGCTGCGCCATGCGGCGCGCATGGCCGCTCCAGTACTGCGCGCGCTCGGCCAGTCCCAGGCGCTGCGCGATTCGGGCCAGGCGGTCGGCGGCGGCCCAACAGACGGCGGCGGAAAAGGTGTGCACGGCGCTGTGCCCGCGGTACTCCCACAGCCCGGCATCCGGTTGGCCGAACACCGCGACCGCCTGCTCGCCGAGGGGTTCGAGGCCCGCGTACAGATCGGCCGTGCCGCGCCGGATCAGCCGCTCGTCGAAGAAACTCTGCGTCACCGCCAGGATCGCGGCGCCATAGACGTCATGCTGCACCTGGGCGTAGGCGGCATTGCCCACGCGCACCGGGCCCATGCCGCGATAGCCGGGCAGATGCGGTACGACGTGCTCGTCCAGGCGCACTTCGCCGTCGATGCCGTAGCAGGGCTGCAGGTGCAGCGGCTGGGTCGCCGTCAGGTTCTGGATGAAACGCAGATACCCCTCCATCGTGCGCGTCGCGCCCAGACGGTTGAGCGCCTGGATCGTGAAGTAGGAATCGCGGATCCAACAGTAGCGGTAATCCCAGTTGCGGCCGCTGTTGGCGCTCTCCGGTATCGACGTCGTGATCGCGGCGATGATCGCCCCGGTGTCCTCGTAGCTGCAGAGCTTGAGCGTGATCGCGGCCCGGATGACCGCCTGCTGCCACTCGAACGGCACCGCGAGCGTACGCACCCAGTCGTTCCAGTAATCACGCGTCGCACCGAGCAGCCGCTGCGACAGGTGGCCGACGGACTCGGCGATGGGCTCGTCCGGTCCGAGGATGAACGACAGGGTCTCATCGAGCACGAACGGCCGCTGTTGCTGAATCACGGCGATGCTGGCGTCGGTCGTCAGCCGCAGGTCATACCCGTCCGCGCGGTAACGGATGTGATGCGAGCCTTGCGTGGCGGTGGGCGCGCGCGCGCCGTAGTCCTGGGCCGGCGCGAGCACCATGCGCAGCCGCGGCCGACCGGCGAGCCGGCGCACGATGCGCACCAGCATCGCCGGACGAAAATTGCGCTCGAAGCGCCGAAATCGGGGGCAGAAGTCCGTGATCGACACCGCACCGCCCTGGCGGTCGGTGAGCGTAGTCTCCAGGATCGCGGTGTTGCGCTCGTAGCTCTGGCGGCTGGACACCTGCTCCAGCAGCTCGATCGCCCAGCGGCCGAGGCGATCGCTGGCGCTGGAGTCTGCCAGCAGGTCGCAGAAGAGCGGATCGGCGTCCAGCCGCGGCCAGCAGGTCCAGACGTGGGTGCCGTGACCGTCCACCAGGGACGCCACCTGGCAGTTGCCGGTCAGGCCGAGATCAAGGCTCGCGGTGCTCAGAGCCGCTCCTGGCCGCGCGCGATATCCAGCAGCCAGGCACGCAGCTGCTGCGGGCTCGATAACCGGTACCTGGCGGCGCTCGGCGCGGTGTCGCCGACGCGCAGGCTGATTCCGCCGAGTCGATTGACGAGCTCGAAGGCATCCTCGTCGGTGCGATCATCGCCGGCGAAGACCGGGGTGCGCCGCTGGAACGGCGCGCATTGCATCAGCCGCTGAATCGCCGCGCCCTTGGTCCAATGACGCGGCCGGATTTCGACCACGCATTTGCCGGGCAGCACGCCGAAGCGGCTGCCGAGACTGCCGGCTTCCCGCTCGGCCAGCCGCAGCACCTCGGCGGCACACTCGGGCGCGGCGCGATAGTGCAGGGCGAATGCGCACCCCTTGTCCTCCAGCATCACGCCCGGCAGGTGCGATATCGCGGCGCGCAACGGCGCCAGTGCCGCCCGCGACTCGTCGGCCAGACTCCGGTCCGCGTCCACCGGACCGCCGGGGGTGCGTATCTCGCCGCCGTGCACGCCGATCGCCGCCAGCTTGAGCGGTCGGAACAGCTCATCGATCGCCGCAATCGGCCGGCCGCTGACGAACGCCAACGCGCCGCCGAGCTTGACCGACAGCCGCTGCAACAGCGCCGGCAGCCCATCCGGCACCTCGACCGCATCCGGGTCCGGGGCCAGGTCCACGAGGGTACCGTCGATATCCAGGTAGAGCGCATGCCCGTTCGAGACGGCATGGAGCGGGCGCCGAGGGGCGGTGTCCGGATCGGCGACGCTCGGGGTATCGCGCCGCGTCACGGCGGCGCCCATGGGGTTGGCGGGTGCATGACCCGACCGTAGCCAACCGCGTCGCATGCCGACTATAGGACCTCGCCCTCGAAGCTGTAGGTCACGATGAACTGCCGTACCAGTCCGCTCCTACACGACAGCCGGGATCGACAGGATTGACTGGACTTGACAGCCCGTCTGCAGGCAGCATGCGCGCCGTCCGAACACCCGCTTGGAAGGATAGGTTGGCCGGCCGATGATCACGCAGGACGTTCAGCAGACGATCGAGGCCGCCTACGAGCGCCGCCAGGAACTGTCGCCTTCGAACGTGGATGCGCGCACGCGCGAGGCCATCACCAGGGCCGTGGCCGCCCTGGACCGCGGCGAATGCCGCGTAGCCGAGAAGGTCGATGGCCGCTGGCAGGTGCACACCTGGCTGAAGAAAGCCGTGCTGCTGTATTTTCGCACCCATGAGAATGCGGTGATCGACGCCGGCTACGCGCGCTTCTACGACAAGGTGCCGCTCAAATATGCCGCCAGCGATGCCGCGCAATTCGCCGCCGCCGGCGTGCGCGTGGTGCCGCACGCGCTGGTCAGACACGGCGCCTTCGTGGCCGCCAATGCGGTCCTGATGCCCTCGTACGTCAATATCGGCGCCTACGTCGGCGCCGGTACGATGGTGGATACCTGGGCAACGGTCGGCTCGTGCGCCCAGATCGGGCGCAACGTGCACCTCTCGGGCGGGGTCGGCATCGGCGGCGTGCTGGAACCGCTGCAGGCCGCCCCGACGATCATCGAGGACGACTGTTTCATCGGTGCGCGTTCGGAGATCGTCGAAGGAGTGCTGATCGGGGCCGGCTCGGTGATCTCGATGGGCGTATTCATCGGCGCGAGTACCCGCATCTTCGACCGTACCACCGGCCGGACGCTGCAGGGCGAGGTGCCGGCGGGCTCGGTCGTGGTGTCCGGCAGTCTGCCGGCGAAGGACGGCAGTCACAGCCTCTACTGCGCGGTGATCGTCAAGCGGGTGGATGCCCAGACTCGGGCCAAGACATCCCTCAACGAGCTGTTGCGGGCAGACTAGCCGTAGCGGCCCGTAATGTAGTCCTCGGTGGCCTTCTGCCCCGGATTGGTGAAGATCCTCGAAGTTTCGTCGAATTCGATCAGCTCGCCCAGGTACATGAACGCCGTGTAGTCCGAGACCCGCGCGGCCTGTTGCATGTTGTGGGTGACGATCAGCACCGTCACCTGCTCGCGCAGCGCGGCGATCAGCTCCTCGATGCGGGCGGTGGCGATCGGATCGAGCGCCGAGGTCGGCTCGTCGAACAGCAGGATTTCCGGATTGGTCGCCAGCGCGCGCGCGATGCACAAGCGCTGCTGCTGGCCGCCGGAGAGCGACAGCGCCGAGCTCGACAGCCGGTCCTTGACTTCGTCCCACAGCGCCGCGCCGCGCAGCGCCTTCTCGACTTCCTCCTGGATGCGGATCTGCGAGCGCACGCCGCGAATGCGCAGCCCGTAGGCCACGTTCTCGAAGATCGACTTCGGGAATGGATTGGGCTTCTGGAACACCATGCCGATGCGCATGCGCACCTCGATCGGATCGATGCCGCGCGCGACCAGGTCCATTTCCTCCGGCAGCAGCAGGATGCGCCCCTCATAGCGGGTGCCCGGCGTCAGATCGTGCATGCGATTGAAGCAGCGCAGGAAAGTGCTCTTGCCGCAGCCCGAAGGTCCGATCAGCGCCGTCACCTGCTTCTCACGGATCTCCATGTTGAGATCCTTGAGCGCCTTGAACTGGCCGTAGAAGAAACCCAGGCCTTCGGCCCGCGCCTTGACCGGCGCCTTCAGCGCCGCCGAGCGCCGCGTCTCATCCACGGCCACCTGCAGCATGCCGCGCCCGCTGGCGCGGATGGGAATCACGCCGGTGTCGACGTCGGACGCCGGCATGAATCCCGCAGACTCGCGCTCGGAGGGCATCGTATTTACCAGTGAGTCCATGAATTCATGCGGCTACAGTAGCAGAAGGGGCCTCGCGCCTTCACCCCTTGGAGGCCCGCAGCTCCTGTTCGATCTGCTCGAGCCTGGTATGCCGCACGTCCTTGCCGAGCACCAGGTAGATCAGATATTCGCAGATATTCTTGGCATGATCGCCGATTCGCTCGAGCGAGCGCACCACCCACATGACGTCCAGGGCGCGCCGGATGGTGCGCGGATCCTCCATCATGAACGTGATGCATTGGCGCTGGATGGCCTCGTACTCCTCGTCAATGACCCGGTCCTGGCGGCAGGTTCGAAGCGCCGCGTCCGCATCCAGCCGCGCGAATGCATCGAGTGTGTCATG
>DAHUYP010000025.1 GCA_027315105.1 Gammaproteobacteria bacterium | reverse complement strand
AGCAGCAGGAAGGCCGCTGCGAATCCGAGGATGCTCGGCGTTCCGGCGCGTGCCGCCAGCGCCGCCGCGCCCGGCAGGCGCCAGAGCAGCAGCACCAGCACGCCGACGCCGGCGGCGAACGCCGCCACGGCGCGCAGCTGCAGCGCGAACCGCGGCGCCGGCAGCCGCGCCAGCGTCCGGCCGCAGAGCAGCGCCAGGCTCGGGAACATCGGCAGGATGTAGGGCATGAGTTTGGATTGCGACAGGCTGAAGAACGCCAGCACGAACCCCGCCCAGATCAGCAGCAACGAGCTCGCGCGCTCGCCGCCTCGGGCCGCGCGCAGCGCGTCGCGCAGCGCGGCCGGCAGCAGACCCGTCCAGGGCAGCAAGCCCAGCGCCAGCACCGGCACGAAGAACCAGAACGGCTGGTAGCGGTCGAAGCCCTCGCGGCTCAGGTAGCGCTGAAAATGCTCGAACACGAAGAAGAAATGGGCGAACCCGGGATTGCGATGCGACACCAGCACGAACCACGGCCCCGCCAGCGCCAGCAGCACGGCGATGCTCCACCATGGCTGCGCGCGCAGCAGCAGGCGCCAGTCGCGATGGATCAGCATGAACAGCGCCGCCACCGCACCGGGGATCAGGATGCCGATCAGTCCCTTGGACAACACCGCCAGCGCCACGCCGAGCCCGAGCAGCAGCGGCCAGCGCATGGCGCGCGCGCCGCGCGCTCGCGGCTGCGACTGCGACTGCGACTGCGGCTCAGGCTGCACCAGCATGACGAGCGCCGTCATCGCGATCTGCAGCGAGAAGCACAGGCTCATGTCCAGCGTGGTGATGCGCGCCAGCGCCAGGTACAGCAGCGAGCTGCCCTGGATCGTTGCCGCCAGCGCCGCGGCGCGCTCGCCATACAGCCGCCGCGCCAGCACCCAGGTCAGGATCAGGCCCAGAAATCCGCTCAGCGCCGACCACAGGCGCGCGCTCCAGGCGTGCAGCCCGAAGATCTCGTAGGCCAGCGCGGTGGCCCAATACTGCAATGCCGGCTTCTCGAAGTATTTGATGGTATCGAGCCGCGGCGTCACCCAATCGCCGCTGGCGACCATCTCGCGCGGAATCTCGGCGTAGCGGCCTTCATCGGGGTCGAACAGATGCGGCGTACCGAGCGGCAGGAACCACAGCACGGCGGCGATCAGCCACGGCAGCAGCATCGAGCGCCGCCGCCGCGAACGTTCGGTCCGCGTCCGGGGGGCCGGCATGTCGGGCACCGATGACATCTATGGCACCGCGGCGCTCGCGCGCCGTCGCCACAGCGACAGGCTGCGCCGCGGCCCGAAGGAACGGCTGAGCACCAGATCGTAGTCCGGCGGCGGCGCGAGCCCCCGCCCGTCGTGATTGTCCTGCATCAATAGCCACTCCGGCAGAGCCGTGCGCGCGCCGGCCGCGCGCAGCAGCACCGGATCGAGCGCCACCAGCGCGCGCGCGGTATAGAAAGGAATCTCCGCCGCCAGCGTCTCGTCGACGCCGGTGGCATACACCGGTTGCCCGGGCGGCAGGCGCTGCCCCACCGCGCGCACGAACGGACCCATGTTCTTGGTGCCGTCGAGCAGCGGCGGCGCCAGCGCGAGCAGCGCCGCCGCGGCCGCAAAGGCGCTGCCGGCCGCCCAGAAGGCGGCGCGCGCGCGTTGCTGCCGGGCGCTGCTGTACAGCAAGGCCGCGGCCGGCACGGCCGTGAGCAGCAGCGCCCCGAGGATCAGTGCCCCGGCGCGGCCCTGCCAGACCCAGGCCGCGATCGGCGGCAGCAATGTGTA
Source organism: Gammaproteobacteria bacterium (assembly GCA_027315105.1). Classification (GTDB taxonomy): domain Bacteria; phylum Pseudomonadota; class Gammaproteobacteria; order Steroidobacterales; family Steroidobacteraceae; genus FEN-1191. Next base: position 6,187 of record DAHUYP010000025.1, on the reverse strand, counting down.
CAGGCACAGCAGCCCGGCCTGCAGCCACCAGACAGCGCCGAGCCGGCGAGCGCCCGCCAGCTGCCAGTGTTGCCACCATTCGTAGCTGCGGATGCCGAGCCAGAGAAACAGCAGCGGCAGTACCGGCAGCAGATAGGTCTCGCGCTTGGTGGCCGCGAGCGACAGCACCAGCAGCATCGCGGCGCTCAGCAGCGCTGCGTAGCGCGACGGATCCGGTGCCGGGCGCAGCCCCGGGACCTGCGCGCGCCGCCAGTGGGCCGGTCGGAGCGCATCGATCAGCGGCGCCAGCCACGGCAGCACCGCGTAGGGCAGCGTCCACAGGTAGTACGGCAGCGGCTGGCGGTGGCCGCTGGAGCCGGCAGGATTGAGCAGCCGCCGGACGTGATTGACATAGGCCCATTCCCACAGCGCCGAGGCGCCGCCCTGGCGCAGGATGGCCAGCGCCAGCAGCGCCACGGCGGCGCCCAGTACGGCGATCCCGAGCAGCGGCCGCAGGCGCCGCCAGTGCGCCGGTCGATCCACGCCGATGTAGGCGATCAGTCCGGCGCCGATCAGCACCGGTCCGATCAGCCCCTTGATCCACAGCGCCGCCACCAGCGCGAGGTAGAACAGCAGGCACATGCGCAGGCTATCGCGGCGCGCCAGCAGCTCCCACGCGGCCCACGCGGCCACGCTGGTGGCCAGCATCAGCAGCGGGTCGATCAGCACCCAGTGGGTCGACACCAGGAACTGCAGGCTGGTGGCCAGCATGAACGCGCACAGCATCCCGGCGCCGCGCGAGTGCGCCGTCGAACCCCAGTAGAACAGCAGTGCCAGCGTCGCCAAGCCCGCCGCCACGCTGACGCTGCGCGCGCCCAGCACCGACGCCCCGCCCGTCAGGCGATACACGGCGGCGACCACCCAGTAGTAGAGTGGCGGCTTTTCGATGAAGCGCTGGCCGTTGAGGGTCGGGATCATCGTCGGCGCGAGCGCCATCTCGCGGCTGATCTCGGCCTCGCGCGGCTCATCCGGGGTCCACAGGCCGCGGTTGCAGCCCAGCAGGCCGAGCAGCGTCAACAACAGGCCGAGCAGCGCCGGTGGCACGAGGTCGCGCACGCGCTCTGCGATCGGGGCCGCTGCGGACATGGCGCGGCGGATCGATCAGGCACGCCGCTCGGCGGCCGCGGCATCGGCACTCGGCGCCGGGGAATTCGACGACTGCCGGCGTGCGACGGCTGCGGCATCGCGCATGGGCCACCTGTGTTGCTGTTACGAGGCACCGTGGCCGCCGCCCGTACTCGAGTTCCCGCCCCGTCCCACGGGACTCCCGAGCGCCGCTCGAGCCATCGTCCAGCCGCACGGATTGGGCGGCAGTTTAGCGCCCAAACGGTGGTCTGAGTACTCCCCGCGGGCGCGCCATCCGTGGCGGCCGCGGCATGCTTAAACCCGTATTTAGTGGCGCCAGCTGCCGCAGCCCTTAGACTTCGGCCGGCCGCTGCAGCGGCGACGCCGGCCTGCTGGCGCTCGCGCCCGGCGCGGCTCCCGGAGCGATCATCGATGGCCAAGGTCCTGGTGGTAGAAGACGACGACGAGACCGCGCATCAGCTCGTGGCCGAGCTGAGCCGTCATGGACACCTGGTCGAACGCGCGGCCGATGGGCTCATGGGCCTGGATCGGGCCGCCGCCGGAAGCTATGACCTGATCACGCTCGACCGGCTGCTGCCCGGGCTCGACGGCCTGGGCGTGCTCGAGAGCATGCGCCGCCGCGGCATCAGCACGCCGGTGCTGGTGTTGAGTGCGCTCGGCGAGGTCGAGGAGCGGGTACGCGGATTGCGCGCCGGTGGCGACGACTACCTGACGAAACCGTTCGCGCTGGCCGAGCTCAGCGCACGCGTCGACTCGCTGCTGCGGCGTTCGCCGGAGCCGCGGCAGACGTTGCTGCGCGTCGGTGATCTGGAGCTCGACCTGCTCGCGCGCCGCGCGCGCCGCGGCGAACGCGTGCTCGAGCTCAAGCCGCGCGAGCTGCTGCTGCTCGAATTCCTGATGCGCAACTGCGGCCGCACGGTCACGCGCACCATGCTGTTCGAGAAGGTCTGGAACTACCATTTCGATCCGCGCACCAATCTGATCGACGTGCACATCGGCCGGCTGCGGCGCAAGGTGGACTGCCCGGGCGAGCCGGCGCTGATCGAAACCGTGCGCGGAACAGGATTCTTGCTGCGTGCGCCTGTTTGAGTTCATTCGCACCACGGCCTTTCGCTGGACCGTCGTGGTCGCCGCCGCCTATGCGCTCGGCATGGCGCTGCTCGCCGGCTTCATGTACTGGGAGACGGTGGACTATCTGGCGCGGCGCGAGCTGGCGCAGCTGCGCGACGAGGCGCAGGAGGCGACCCAGGGGCAGCCGTCCGATCAGCTCGCCAGCATCCAGGAATACCTGCAGGACGACTCGGACCACACCAAGGTCGCCGCGATCTTCGACGCGCAGGGCCGATCGCTGGGCGGCAACCTGCAGGCGCTGCCGGCGGGCCTGCCGCACGCGGACCAGCTCGGGGAGATCACGCTGGCGCCCTCGGCGGACTCCGGCCCCGGGCGGCGGCAGGTGCGCGTGCTGACCGCAGCGCTGCCGGGCGCACGCCTGCTGGTCATCGGCCGCGGAACCGGCTCGGTGCACGAGATCAACCAGATCGTGACGCGTGCCCTGGGCCTGGCGCTGCTGCCACTGCTGCTGGTCGCGCTCGCCACCGGCGCATTGATCAGCCGCAGCGCGCTGCGGCGCATCGCCGCGGTTCACGGCAGCAGCCGGCTGATCATGGCCGGCCAGCTCAGCGAGCGCCTGCCGACCCGCGGCACGGGCGATGAGTTCGACCAGCTGGCGCGCATCGTCAACGTCATGCTGGACGAGATCGAGCGTCTGATGCTCGAGACCAAGGGCGTCGGCGAGGACATCGCACACGATCTGCGCACGCCGCTCACGCGGCTGCGCGTGCGCTTCGAACGTGCCATGTCCGCGCAGCCGGCCGGCAGCGAGCTGCACGCGGTGCTCGCGGCCGCGGTGCAGGACATCGACCAGATACTGACCACGATCGCCGCGATCCTGCGCATCGCCGAAGTCGAGCACGGCCAGCGGCGCGCGGGATTTCGCGCCATCGACCTCAACCACGTGGTGCAGGAGGCGGTCGATCTGTACGAGCCGATCGCGGAAGACAGGCGCATCTCGCTGCGCGTCGGCGGCAGCCGCGTCGATGCCGTGGTCGGCGACCCGGACCTGATGTTCGAAGCCGTGTCCAATCTGCTCGACAACGCGCTCAAGTTCTCCCCGCCCGGCGGCTCGGTCAGCGTGCTGCTGCAGCCGGCGGCGCACGGTCCCGTGATCCGGGTGGCGGACGACGGCCCGGGCATCGCGCCCGAGGACTGGGCCAGGGTGGGCCGGCGCTTCTTTCGCGCCGACCGCAGCCGGCACGCCGAGGGCAGCGGCCTGGGCCTGAGCCTGGTGGCCTCGATCGTGCGCCTGCACGGGTTCGCATTGCTGCTCGATACGAGCCGCCCGGGCTGCAGCATCGAGATCCAATGCTGGCCGCAGGCCGCGGATGCCGGCGCCGGGCCGCCGGATCGGGCGGCGCAGGACGGCAGCACGGCGCCCAGGGTTGCGCTGCGGCTGCCGCGCTAGGCAGGCCGCGCAGTGGCAGTCAACGGCGGGCACCTCATGCATCGAGCCAATGACAGGGCATGCTCCTCGCGCGCCTGGCCGGCGCTCGCCCTGTCGCTGATGCTCGGCGCCTGCGCGGTCTATGCCCCGCAGCCCCTGCCCGAGCACGCCGATCTCGCCGCCGGCGCCGCGCCTGCGGATGCGCCACCGCTGGACATGAACGCGATCGCGACGCTGGCGGTGCTCGGCAACCCCGAGCTGCGCGCCGCGCGCGCGCGGCTCAACGTGGCGGACGCCCAGGCCTTTGCCGCGGGCCTGCTGCCCGATCCGCAGGTGGCATGGACCACCGATCACCCGACCGACCACGTCATCTCGTCCACCGATCCGCGCTATCCGGAATACAACGCCTACGGCTTCGGGCTCTCGCTCGACCTGCAGGCGCTGCTGACGCACGCCAGTACCCGCGCCGCGGCCGACGCCGCCTCCCGGCAGGCGCGGCTCGAGCTGCTGTGGCAGGAGTGGCAGACGGTGGCACGCGCGCGCAGCCTGTACGTGCAGCGCGTGATCGCGGCCGAGAAGCGGCGCTTCCTGGCCGAAGCGGAGCGCAGCTACGCGCTCGAAGCCTCGCACTCGCAGCGCGCCCTGGGCGCGGGCGACGTCGCACTCGATCAGGCCGGCGCCGATCTGGCGCTGCTGACCGACATCCGCACCCAGCTGGGCGCGGCCGAGCGCAGCGAGCTGCAGGCGGATCAGGCGCTGCATGCGTTGCTCGGCGTCCGGCCGGACGCGGCCATACCGCTGCAGCCCCTGGCAGCGCCCGAGATCTGCGATCGCGGCACGCTCGAAGCCGCGGCCGCGCGCCTGACGGCGACCCGGCCGGATCTGCGCGCCCTGCAGGCCGGCTATCGCAGCCAGGAAGAGCTGGTGCGCAAGGCCGTGCTGTCGCAGTTTCCGAATATCTCGGTCGGGCTGACGCACGCGCGCGATGTCTCCAACATCCATACCTACGGCACCGGTGTGTCGATGACGCTGCCGCTGTTCGATCGCGGCCGCGGCGCGATCGCGATCACGCGCGCGACGCGCGCACAGCTGCGCAGCGAGTACCAGGCGCGATTGGATCAGGCGCAGGGCGAGATCTGGCAGCTCTGGGACCAGGTGCAGCAGCTGCAGCGCGAATTGCAGGATCTCGGGGACCGTCTGCCGCGGCTGCAGGCCGGCGCCGACGGCGCCCGGCGCGCCTACGACGGCCGCGATGTCTCCGCCGCGACCTATCTGAGCCTGCTCAATGCCTATCTGACGGCGTGCGCCACCCGCTTCGAGCTGACGCAATCGCTCTGGAGCGACTCGATTGCGCTGGCCGCAGTGCTCGGCACGCAGCTGCAGCCGGTGAGCGGCCAATGACGCCGCGTGCCTGGAAACCGCTGGCGCTCGCGCTGGCCGCGGCCCTGTACGGCTGCGGCGGCACGGCGCAGCTGGACGGCGCGCCGACGCCGCGCGCGCAGGTGCGCACCGCCGCTGCCGTCGGCGGCTCGCTGGCGCCGATCGCCGTGGCCTACGGCACCGCGGTCGCGGCAGCGCGGCGCACCCGCGTGCTCGTCATGCCCTACGAGGGCGTGATCGGCAGCGTAGACGTGCACGCCGGCGATGCCGTGCGTTTGGGCCAGACCATCGTGACGCTGGCACGCACACCGGCCACCGGCGCACGGTTTTCGCAGGCTCGCTCGGCGCTGGGCTTCGCCGAGCAGGACCTGGCGCGGCTGCAGCGGCTGTACGCCGACCAGCTCGCCACCAACGAACAGCTCGCGGCCGCGAGCAAGGCCCTGGACGATGCGCGCGCACAGCTGCAGGCACTGAGCCTCACGGGTGCGGACCAGGAGCAGACCGCCCTGCGCTCGCCGTTTTCCGGCGTGATCACCAGCCTCGCGGCCACGCCCGGCGATCGCCCGGCCGCCGGCACCGCGATTGCGACCGTCTCGAGCCGGGACGACATGATCGTGCAGCTCGGGCTGGAGCCGCGCGACGCGGCCCGGCTCGCGCCCGGCGCGCCGGTCTGGCTCATGCGCTCGGCGGACGACGCGCAACCGATCCAGACCCGCCTGATCGCCGTCGGCCGCTCGCTCGACGCGGCCAGCCGCCTGGTCAACGCCGTGGCGCCGCTGCCGGCGCCGGCCGGCGCCGGGATCACGCTCGGCAGCATCGTCGCCGCCCGCATCGAGCTGCCCGCGCATCAGGGGGTCATCGTGCCGCGCGCGGCGCTGCTCGAGGACGCCGAGGGGACCTTCGTCTTCACGGTGGCGGCGGGCAAGGCGCACCGCCAGTCGGTGCAGCTCGGCGCCGAGACCGAACGCTCGGTCCTGCTGGCCGCCGGCCTCGAGGCCGGCGCGCAGGTCGTCGTGGCCGGCAATGCGGCGCTCCAGGACGGCCTCGCCGTCGCCGCGTCCGAAGGCGATGCGGCCGCACGCACACACGACGGCGGGCAGGCGGCGGAGCCCGCGCCGTGACACTGGCGGATTGGGCGGCCGCCCATCGCCGCTCGCTGCTGTTCCTGCTGGCGATCGGCAG
>DAHUYP010000046.1 GCA_027315105.1 Gammaproteobacteria bacterium | reverse complement strand
AACGGCGCGGCGCTGCGCTTCGAGTCGCGCTAGCGTGCCCCATCAGGCCGCGAGCGGCAGCGGCTTCGGGCGCGCGATGGCATAGCCCTGCATGTAGTCGATACCCATGCGCCGCGCCACCTCCATCGCTGCGCTGTCCTCGACCTGCTCGGCAATCACCTTGAAGTTGAGCTTGCGCGCCAGCTCGATCATCGCCGTCACCATCGCCTGGTTCACCGTATCACGCGCCAGATTGCGCATGAACGAGCCGTCGATCTTCAGGTAATCCATCGGCAGGCTGCGCAAGTTCGAGAACGAGCCGACGCCCGAGCCGAAATCATCGAGCGCGAAGCGGCAGCCCATGCCGTGCAGCACCCCGACAAAGCGCCGCGCATGCTCTATGTTGGCCACCACGGCCGACTCGCTGAGCTCGAAGCACACCTGACTGGGTGACACGCCGGTGCTGTCGAGGCATTCGACGACGAACTCGAGGAAGTCGGGGTCGGCCAGGGTCTGGCCGGAGACATTGATCGCCACGCAGCGGCGCGGCGACACCGGCAGCGCGCCGCGACCGAGTGCCGCCAGCGTCGTCTGCACCACCCAGCGGTCGACAAGTCCCATCAACCGGTAACGCTCGGCGGCGCGCACGAACTCCGCCGGGGGAATCTGCTCGCTGTCCTCGTCGCCGAGGCGCACGAACACCTCCATCGCCGGCCCACCGGTGTCATCGCCGTAGGCGGCCACGATCGGCTGCTGGTACAGCTGGAAGCGGTTCTCGCGCAGCGCGGTCTGCAGCTTCTGCAGCCACTGGATCTCACCGCTGTGGCGGGCGAGCGCCTCATCATGCGCCGAGTACACCGCCACCCGGCCCGAGCCGCGTTTCTTCGCGACATAACAGGCTGAATCCGCCGCCACCAGCAGCTCCTCGGGCGCGCCGCTCTCGCGGGAGATTTCCACCAACCCGACCGATACGCCGAGATTGAAGATCTTGTCGCGCCACACGAAGCGGTGATCGCCAACGGCGCGGCACACGTCATCGGCAATCTGCCGGGCTTTCTCGAGCGGGCAACCGATCAGCAGCATGCCGAACTCATCGCCCCCCAGGCGCGCCACGGTGTCGCTGTCGCGCACCGCATCGCGCAGCACCTTGGCCACCTCGCGCAGCACACTGTCGCCAGCGACGTGCCCGCTGGTATCGTTGACGACCTTGAAGCGATCGAGATCGAGACAACACAACACGTGCTGTCCGTCGCCGCGATGCCCACTCTCGGCGGCCTCCTGCAGCCGCCGCTCGAACTCGGGACGGTTGACCAGCCCCGTGAGCGCATCGTGCGTGGCCTGGTAGGACATCTGCCGGGCGATGCCGCGCAGTTCCGACACATCGTGCAGCAGCACCAGCGCCCCGCTCAGGCGCCCGCCGGCGGCACGGATCGGTGAGGCCGACAGCTCGATTGATCGCTCACTGCCATCGGTACGCGCCACGAGCAGGGCCCGCCGGCCGAGGTTGACCGCAATGCCGCTGCCGAGCGCCTGGCGGATTGGCTCGGCGAGCAGCCGCCGGTCGCCCTCCTCGACCAGGTTCACCACGTCCTCTAGGTTCCTGCCGAGCGCCTGAGCGCTCGGCAGCTTCATGAGCCGCGACGCGGCGGCAGTGATGTAGGTGATTCTGCCGGCGCCGTCGGTAGC
>DAHUYP010000009.1 GCA_027315105.1 Gammaproteobacteria bacterium | reverse complement strand
CATGCGCACCAGCAGCCGGTTGCGTTCGGCGAGGGAGAGCTTGCCGGCGTGCACCAGCGGGCTCAGCAGGATCTTCAGGTTCACCTCGACGTCCGAGGTGTTCACACCGGCGGAATTGTCGATGAAGTCCGTGTTGATCCGCCCGCCGGCGCGCGCGTACTCGATGCGCCCACGCTGCGTGCAGCCGAGGTTGCCGCCTTCGCCAATGACCTTGGCGCGCAGTTCGCAACCGTTGACGCGCAGCGCGTCGTTGGCGCGATCACCGACCTCGGCGTTCGACTCACGGCTTGACTTGACGTAGGTGCCGATACCGCCGTTCCAAAGCAGATCGACCGGCATCTTCAGGATCGCGCGGATGACCTCGATCGGGGTCGCCGTGGCGCTCTCCAGTCCGAGCATCGTGCGGGCCTGCGCCGAGAGTGCAATCGACTTTGCGCTGCGCGGGAAGACGCCGCCGCCGGCGGAGATGCACTTGCGATCGTAGTCGTCCCAGCTCGAGCGCGGCAGGGCGAACATCCGCTGCCGCTCGGCGAGGCTGCTGGCGGCGTCGGGCTTCGGATCGAGGAAGATGTGGCGGTGATCGAATGCCGCCAGCAGCAACGTGTGCTTCGAGAGCAGCATGCCGTTGCCGAACACATCGCCTGACATGTCGCCGATGCCGGCGACCGTAAATTCCGTTTTCTGGATGTCGAGGCCGGTCTCGCGGAAGTGGCGCTTGACGCACTCCCAGGCGCCGCGCGCCGTGATGCCGAGCCCCTTGTGATCGTAGCCGGCGGAGCCGCCGGAGGCGAACGCATCGCCCAACCAGAAGCCGTACTCTGCGGCAATGCCGTTGGCCGTGTCGGAGAACGTTGCGGTGCCCTTGTCGGCGGCGACCACCAGGTACGGGTCATCGCCGTCGCGCCGCACCACGTTCGGCGGCGGCACGATCTTGCCCGCCACGATGTTGTCAGTCAGATCGAGCAGTCCCTGAATGAACGTACGGTAGCAGGCGATCACCTCGGCCTGCACCTCCTCGCGGCTGCCCTGCGGCAGGCTCTTCGGTACGAACCCGCCCTTGGCCCCGACCGGCACGATCAGTGTGTTCTTGACGTTCTGCGCCTTCATCAGGCCCAGAACCTCGGTGCGGAAGTCCTCGCGCCGGTCCGACCAGCGGATGCCGCCACGCGCCACATCGCCCATGCGCAGGTGCACCCCTTCGACGCGCGGGCTGTAGACGAAGATCTCGTACTTCGGACGCGGCAGCGGCAGGTCCGGGATCGCCGCCGGGTCGAACTTGAACGACAGGTACGGGAGCGGTGCGCCGTTGCGATCACGCCGGTAGAAGTTGGTTCGCAGCGTCGCCTGCACCAGCGTCAGGTAGGCGCGTAGAATGCGGTCTTCATCGAGACTGCTCACCCCGTCGAGCCCGCTGCGGATGCGCGCCACGATCCGCTCGGCGGCGCGCTCGGCGGCTCGGCCGTGTTGTGGCCTGGCAGGGTCGAAGCGGGCCTCGAACAGCTGCACGATCGCCGCGGCGATGACGGGGTTGGCCGCGAGCGTACGTTCCATGTAGGCCTGGCTGAACGGCACGCCGGTCTGCAGCAGATAGCGGCAGTAGGCGCGCAGCACCAGGATCTGGCGTGCCGAGAGTTCGGCGCAGAACAGCAGCCGGTTGAAGCCGTCGTTCTCCGCCGTGCCGTCCCAG
>DAHUYP010000004.1 GCA_027315105.1 Gammaproteobacteria bacterium | reverse complement strand
AGCAGCGGGCCGCCGCACCATGATTCACGAAGAATTCTCGACGGATTCGCGCACGCGCCGCACGCTCAGCGGCGCCGCCCGGGTGCTGCTCGCGCTGAAGGTCGACGGCCCGCTCGCCGTCGGACTCGCGCTCACGGCCGGCTTTGGCCTGGTGGTGCTCTACAGCGCCTCGGCCGAGAACACCTCGATGCTGGTGCGTACCGTGCTGCGGCTGGTGCTCGGGATCATCATCATGCTCTCCGTGGCACGCATCAGCCCGAACCTGCTGCGGCGCGCCTCACCCTGGCTCTACGGCCTGGGCGTCGTGCTGCTCCTGGCGGTCGCGGCGGTCGGTCACGTCCACCTCGGCGCCAAGCGCTGGCTCGATCTGGGCCCGATCCATTTTCAACCGTCCGAGCTGATGAAGATCGCCGTGCCGATGATGTGTGCCTGGTATCTGCACGATCGACCGCTGCCGCCACGCCTAGGGGACCTCGGCATGCTGGGGCTGATCATCCTCGCGCCGGTCGCGCTGGTGGGCAAGGAGCCGGACCTCGGCACCGCAGCGCTGATCACGGCCGCGGGCGCCGTGGTGGTGTTTCTCGCCGGGCTGCGCGTGCGCGCGATCGTCGTGCTGCTGCTGCTCGCCGCGGCGGCCGCGGCGCTCGGCCTGCGCTTCATGCACGGCTACCAGCGCGAGCGGCTGCTCACCTTCCTGAACCCCGAGGCGCACCCGCTCGGTGCCGGTTACCACATCATCCAGTCGCAGATCGCCGTCGGCTCCGGCGGCATCTTCGGCAAAGGCTGGATGGCCGGCAGCCAGGCACAGCTCGACTTCCTGCCCGAGCGCACCACGGATTTCATCTTTGCCGTGATCGGCGAGGAATTCGGGCTGCTCGGACTGCTGGTGCTGCTGATGCTGTACGCGTTCGTGATCGGCCGCTCGATCTACCTCGCGATGCAGTGTCCGGACACGTTCTCGCGCCTGCTCGGCGGCAGCATCGCGCTCACGTTCTTCGTCTACGTGATCATCAACGCCGGCATGGTGACGGGCCTGGTACCGGTGGTCGGCGTGCCGCTGCCGCTCGTCAGCTACGGGGGCAGTTCGGTGGTGACGGTGCTGTCAGGTTTCGGTATTCTGATGGCGCTCTTCTCGCATCGGAAGCTGATGGGCTAAGGAGCACTTCAGTGCTGCGTTCGATCCTCTTCGCCCTGCTCTCACTCACCGTGTTGATCCGGCCCGCCGCCGCGGCGGAGCAGACCGGTGCGCATTTCCCGCGCGCGTCCCTGGAGCGCTTCGCCACACAGGTCGCGCGCCGCGACGGGCTGAACCGCGACCGCGTGCTGTGGATCGTGCGCCAGGCGCGCCCGCAGCCCTCGATCATCGCGATGATGAACCGCCCGGCCGAGCAGGTCCTGAAGTGGTGGCAGTACCGACGGATCTTCCTCACCCCGCAGCGCATCGATGAGGGCGCGGCGTTCTGGCAGGCGCACCGCCGTGCACTCGAGCGCATCGGGGCCGAGCAGGGGGTCAACCCGCGCTACATCGTGGCCATCCTCGGCGTCGAGACCTACTACGGGCGGCTGACCGGCTCGTACCGCGTGCTCGATGCCCTCAGCACCCTCGCTTTCGACTACCCGCAGCGCGCTCACTTCTTCGCCGGGCAGCTCGAGCGCTTCCTGGTGCTCACGCAGCGCGACCGGCTCGATCCGCTCAGCGTGAAGGGCTCCTACGCCGGCGCGATGGGCCCGATGCAGTTCATGCCATCGGCCTACCTGCGCTTCGCCGTGAGCACCGGCAAGGGCCCGCCGAACCTGTTCACCAACTGGGATGACATTTTCGCCAGCGTCGCGCACTACCTGCGCGCGCACGGCTGGCAGTACGGCGCGCCGGTGCTCGCGCGGGTGCGCATCGAGCCCGGCGCACACTTTGCGGTCGATCCGGAGCGCCTCGCGCTCGACCGCACGGTCGGCGCTCTGGCCGCCCAGGGCATCGAGCTGAGGCGGCACGAGCCGCCGGAGACGCGCGCGGTACTGCTGCTGGCACACACGCGCAGCGGGCCGATCTATCGGGTGGGATTCAATAACTTCCACGCACTGCTGTCGTACAACTACAGCAAGCTGTACGTGATGGCCGTGAACGCGCTGGCGCAGGCGATCGCCCATCGGGTACACGCATTACCCGCGACGGCGGTGGCCGCTGCAGGTCCGGATCGACAGCGGTGAGGCGCGAGCGCCGCGCCCGCCGCCTGCGGCTCGGAGCACTGCTGCTCGCCTCGACCCTCGGCGGTTGCGCCTCCAGCGGTCATTTCGTCCGCGGTCCGGCACGCGGCCTGCCACCCCTGCCGACGGACTGGCGGAGTATTCCCAATCCCGTGCCGCGCTACCTGCCGCCGGCCCCGCGCGGCAATCCGCCCTACTACGACGTCGACGGCAAGCGCTATTACGTCCTGGCGAGTGCCGCCGGCTACCACCAGATCGGCGTCGCGTCGTGGTACGGCCCGAACTCCCAGGGGCGCTCCACCGCTGACGGGGACCCCTACGACATGTACGCCATGACCGCGGCCAACAAGGTGCTGCCGCTGCCGACCTTCGTGCGCGTCACCGATCTGTCGAATGGCCGCAGCGTCATCGTCAAGGTCAACGACCGCGGACCATTTGTCGCGCACCGCCTGATCGACCTGTCCTACGTCGCGGCCGCGAAGCTCGGCATGCTCGGCACGGGCACGGCGCTGGTCGACGTGCAGGCCCTCACCCCGGGCAGCCCAGCCTCGC
>DAHUYP010000091.1 GCA_027315105.1 Gammaproteobacteria bacterium | reverse complement strand
ACGCCAGACCGCAGCGTCGATTTCCGAACGCAGGGTGATCCGGCCGTCGGCCGGCGAGACGCCGAGGGCATTGGTCAGCAGGTTGAACACCACCTGGCGCAGCCACTTGTCCTCGATCGCCACCTGCCCGACGCCACGATGTCGGCAGACCAGCCTGCGCCCGCGGTGTTCGGTCAGCGCGCGCAAGTCCGGCTCGATGCCCAGCAGGAAGCGGCCCGGGTCCTGCGGCGTCAGCTGCAGGGTGACACCGTGCGCCTCGGCGCGCGAGATAAACAGCAGCTCGTCGATCATCTGATTGATGCGCGCCAGCTCCTCCAGCTGCACCAGCACCGCCTCCTCGTGATGGCGCTCGAGATTGCCGTCGACCAGCAGCTTTTCGGCGTGCAGGCGCACCAGCGACAACGGCGTCTTCAGCTCGTGCGAAACCTCGGCGGTGAAGCGCTGCACTTGGTGAAACGACGATTCCAGACGATCGAACATCTGGTTGAGCAGGCGCGCGAGGTCGGAGATCTCGTCGCGCACGGCGGGCACCGGGATGCGCTCGGCGAGGTTGTCGGAACGGATGCGGTTGGCGGTTTCGCCGATCAGCCGCACCGGTCGCAGCACCAGGCGGCTCAGGCCGATGCCGATCGCGGCGCTGATCAGCAGCATGGCGGCCAGCAGCGCCGCGCAGACCTCGACGTAGGCGTCCATCACCTGGCGCATCTGGCGCGTCGGCGTGCCGATGGTGACATCGAACGGCGGCATGATGAACTCGGCGACGCGCAGCTCGCCGATGCCGGGCACGGCGGTGTTGTAGATGTGCTTGCGCGGCACGTCGGGGATCGGCCGACCGTCGAGGTTGTTGGAATAGAACAGCATGCCGTGCTTGGGAAAATCGATGTTGATGTAGAACAGCACCGAGGCATAGTCGGTGGTCTCGCGGATGCGCTGGTCGATGATCGCCGGAGTCAGCGCACCGTAGTCGTGACCGAGGCGCGCGCGGATCTGCTCGAACTCGGCGCGATTGAGCAGGTCGAGGTCATGGAAGATGTAGTTCTGCAGCAACAGATAGCCGATCGCGAACAGCAGTGCCAGCGTGGTCGTCGCACTCAGCGCATACCAGACGGTAATGCGCGCGCGGATCGACCTCATACCAGCTGATAACCGATGCCGCGCAGGGTCTTGAACACCGGGGCGTCGTTGCTGGCTTCGAGCTTGGTGCGCAACCGGCTCATGTAGACGTCAAGCAGGTTGGTGTCGACCAGGCCTGGCCAGATGCTCTCGGAAATGTAGGAGCGGGTGAGGATGCGTCCGGCGTTCTGCATGAAGATCTCGAGCAGCGCGAACTCGCGGCTGGTCAGATCCACCGGCTGCTCGTGCAGGTGCACGGTGTGGCCCATCAGGTCGAGGCGGATGCTGCGGTGCTCGAGAACCGCCTGCTTGACTGCCGATTGCCGGCGCAGCAGCGAGCGCACGTGCGCCAGCAGTTCCTCGAAGCTGAAAGGTTTCGGCAGGTAGTCGTCGGCGCCAAGGTCGAGGCCCTTGATGCGGTCCTCGACGGTGTCGCGCGCGCTGAGGATCAGCACCGGTTCGTTGAAACCGTTGCGCCGCCACTCGCAAAGCAGTTGCAGGCCGTCGCCGTCGGGCAGGCTCAGATCGAGCAGGATCGCGTCGTAGCCGGTTTCGGACAATGCGTCGCGCGCCTCGCCGCAGGTCTGCGCCCAGGTCACGGTATAGGCGCGCTCGCTCAGGCCCTGCTTGAGAAACTGGCCCAGGCGCGGCTGGTCTTCGACGATCAGGACTTTCACGCGCGCATCCGGCCTGCGTTCGAGTGGCCGCGAGTCTAGGCCAGCGCAACCCTGGTCCGGTGACGCACTGCACAACCTGCTGCCGTTGCTGCAATGCAACCCGCAACTGACTTTTCATTAATCGGCGTTTCAGGATCGTTTCAGGAACAGCGCCTATGGTCGCCGCACTTGCGTGCAGTCCGCGCGCCATCAGGATCAGACGGATGGACGTCCAAACCTGCGTCGCACGCAGTCGTACCCCCGAACCCGCGCGGCGCGGCGCCACGGCGCCGATCCACATCCGCGCGACAAAACCCGCCTTGCGCTCGCCCCATCCCGTCTCTCCCGCCAGGAAGCTCGCCATGATCCGACTCTCCCTGCCCGCATCCGCCGCGTTCGTGCTGGCTTTGCTGACGACCCCGTCCGCGACCGCGGCCACCGTCGAAGCGCCGTCCATCTACGCGCAGCATCTGATCGACAAGACGCTGAAAGCGCAGCCCGGGGTGCTGATCATGGCGATACACGCCACGCCGCCCGGCAAGAGCGGCAACGTAATCATCGCCTCCAACATCGGCCGCATCGGCAAGCCCGCCGATGCCGACGATCTGGCGGTGATCCGCAGCGGCAAGCCCAGCCTCGAGGTCAACAAGGCCGGCAATCACTTCGAGGTCGAGATGCCGCTGCAGGACATGGTCAAGGACACCATCGGCGCGGTCAGCGTGGTGTTCCCGTATCACGCCGGTGCCGACAAGGTGGCGCTGGAACACCGGGCATTCGCGATCCGCGACCAGCTGCGCCGGCACATCCTTACCCTGAAGAACCTGTTCGATCCATTCCCGTTCGTCGCCAATGCGCCGCCCGCGGATACGCTGGCGCAGAAGCTGGTGGACGAAACCCTCGCGGCGCACCCGCACCTGCTGGTGATCGGCATGCACGTCACGCCGCCGGGCGACAAGAAGAACGTGATCGTGGCGTCCAACTTCGGCCGCATCGGCAAGCCCGGCGACAGCGACGACATGAGCGTCGTCACCAGCGGCAAGCCCAAACTCGAGATCAACGCCGACGGCAAGCGTTTCGAGGTCGAGCTGTGGCTGCTGGACCGCGCTGGCGCCAGCGTCGGTGCGATCTCGTTCGTGTTTCCCTACACGCCGGGCGAGAACCAGCAGGCCTTGCTCAAGCGCGCCGAGGCCCTGCGCGACGGACTGCGTCCGCGCATCGCTTCGGTCGCCGCACTGCTGGCACGCGACTGAGACCGGCTCCGCTGCCGTCCCTGCGCATTCCCCGCTCCCGACTGCCTGGATGTTGCTCATGCCGAAACGTTTGCACTTCGCCATTCTCGCCGCGCTGCTGGCGCTGAGCAGCACCGCCGCCCATGCCACCGCGATCACGGCCGCAACGGCGCCGCTGCAGCTGATCGGCCGTACCGAACTGCCCGGCTACAGCGGCGACTTCGATCACATGGCTGCAGACATTCGCGGCAACCGGTTGTTCATGGCCGCGGAGGACCACGGCACGCTGGAGGTGTTCAACCTGACCAGCGGCACGCACGAGCGCACGCTGACCACCTTCGGCACGCCGCACGGGATCCTGTTCCTGCCCGATGCCAACCGGCTGATCGTCTCCGACAGCGGCAAGGCCGGCACCGTGATCCTCGACGCGACCACCTACAAGGTCATCGGCCACATCAAGCTGGCAGCTGGTGCCGACTCGATGACCTACGACGCACCGGATCACCGGCTGTACATCGTCACCGGCGGCAGCGACGTCGGCATGAAGGACTGCTTTCTCAACGAGGTCGATCCGCTGACCGGCCACGTCTACGCACAGCACCGCTTCGATTCCGACCACACCGAGGCGGTGGCCGTCGAGCCGCACGGTCGGCGCCTGTTCGTCAACATCGCCGATCACGACTACGTCGCCGTGCTCGACAAGGTCACGCTGAAGGAGCTGGCGCGCTGGCCCCTGTCCGGTGCCAGGCTCAACCTGTCGATGACACTCGACGCCAGGGACCACCGGCTGTTCATCGTCACCCGCAATCCCAGCAAGCTGTTCGTGCTCGACACCCGAACCGGCAAGACCGTCGCGGTGATGGACGCACCGGCAATCGTCGACGGCGTGTTTTACGACAGCACGCGCAAGCGCATCTACGTGCCTGGCGGCATCGGCGTCGTGGGTGTGTACCAGCAGTTGGATCCCGACCACTACCGCCTGCTGGCCGATGTGCCCAGTGCCAGGGGCGCCAAGTCCGGCGTGCTGGTGCCGGAAATCAATCGCCTGTTCCTGGCCGTCTCGCCGGGTGCGCAGGGTCATGACGGCGCGATGCTGCGCTATGCACTGCCGCCGGTGCGGTGACGCCTTGCACGCGCAACGGCCCGTGCGGACGAGGATCGGTCGCAGCGTCGCGCGCGGCGTGGCGTGCGCCTTGCTGCTCGGCCTGGCTGGCGCGCCGGCGGCGCAGTCGCTGACGTTCTATCGCCTGCAGTCGGTGACGGTGCTGCCGGGCGCGGCGCCAGCGTGGGATTACCTGACCTTCGACGCCGCGCGCGATCGCCTGTTCCTCGATCGCCGCAAGGACGGCGTCAGCGTGTTCGACGTCGCCACCCGGCGCGTGGTGGCCACGATCGCCGACTCGCAGGGCGCCAATGCCACGATCTTGGTGCCGGCCGACAATCTCGGCTACACCGTCAACGGCGACGGCACGACCACCCGCTTCCGGCTGTCGACGCTCAAGACCCTGCGCCGCATCCGCTTCGGTCGCAACGCCGACGCCGGATCCTACGAGCCGGTGACCGGCCAGCTGGTGTTCACCATGGGCGACAGCAGCGCGATCGCCTTCATGGATGCGCGCAGCGGCCGCGTCACCGCCACGCTGCCGATGCCGTCGCGCAAACTGGAAGCCTCTGCGCCCGACGGTCATGGCGACCTGTTCATGGCCGAGCAGGATCGCAACGCGGTGGTGCGCATCGACGCGCGCCGCCACGCGGTGACGGCGACCTGGAGCACCTTGCCCTGCCACCAGCCGACCGGATTGGCCTATGACGCCGTCGATCGGCGCATTTTCGTCGGCTGCCGCAGCGGCCATCCGATGCTGGCCGTGCTCGATGCCGACGGCGGCGCGCTGGTCGCCAGCGTCGCGATCGGCCGCGGCAACGACGGTGTCGCCTGGGATGCCGCGCGACACGCGATCGTCACCTCCAACGGCGTCGACGCCAACCTGGTGATCGTGCGCCAGCTCGACGCCGACCGCTACCGCCTCGAGCAGGCGGTCACCACGCAACCGACCGCACGCACGTTGGCGCTGGACACAGTGCACGACCGCATCTTCCTGGTCACCGCCGACGGCGCGGTTGATCCGCACAAGAAGATCCTGCGCGAGGTCGCGCCGTTCTATCCCAACGTCTATTTCGACAACACCTACCGCGTACTGATCTATGCGCGGCGCTGAACGATGAATTTGCCGGGCGGCGCACGCGATGTCACGGCGCACTGCCCGCGATGTCTGCACAGGACCCGGAGTTCCGCCCAGGCAGGCTGATTTTCCTGATCGATCACCGCGTCAAGGGGAGGCACGAACATCATGAACAGCTACCGGCATCATCCGCTGCTGCGCGCGATCTGGCTGGCGCTCGGCATCGGCGGCACCAGCGTGCTGGCGTTCGGCTCCGCCCGCGCCGCCGACGCGCCAGCGGCGCCCGCGCACTCCAGGCGCCTGCGCGAAGTGACCGTCACCGGCACGTACATCCCGACCAAGCCCGACGAGATCGTGGTTCCGGTGACCGTGATCGGCCAGCAGCAGATCAAGGACAGCGGCGTGACCACCAACGCGCTGGATCTGCTGCGCAAGGTGGTGCCGTTCTTCGCCGGCCGCAGCAACATCGGCAACACCAACGCCAACAACACCAACCAGAACACGGCGGGCGGCTCGCAGATCGCACTGCGCAATCTCGACACTCTGGTCCTGGTGGACGGTCGGCGCATGTCGGTCAGCGGCATCGCCGGCATCGGCGGCAAGAGCTTCGTCGATCTCAACGCGATTCCGGTCGCCGCAATCGGGCGCATCGAGGTGCTCAGCGACGGCGCCTCGGCGATCTACGGCTCCGACGCGATCGGCGGCGTGGTCAACATCATCCTCAGGAAGGATTACCGCGGCGTTGAAGCCGGCATGCGCTACGGCACCGCCAGCGGCAACTATGAGCAGAAGTCGGGCTACTTCATCGCCGGCACACGCATGCACGGCGTCAACATCACCATCGTCGGCAGCAGCGCCAAGACTTCGCCGCTGTATCAGTACCAGCGCCCGTTCAGTGCCAACCTCAACGGTCGCCTGTCGAACATCCCCGGCACGATCGGCTACGGCGGCAAGTATCCCGGCGCGCAGCTGGCGCCGGGCCTCGATTCGCCCAGCCAGACCAATCCGACCGGCACCAATGCGACCGCCACCAGTATCAGCCAGCTGATCGCCAACGGTACCTACCTCGCCGAAACGCCGGCGCAGATCGCCTCGGGCTACAACCTCTCCGACTACCAGACTCTGCTGCTGCGCCAGCAGCAGAACAGCCTCGCCGCGACACTGGATGCCGCGCTGCTGCCTGACGACCGCCTGACCGCATTCGGCGACGTGATCCTGGCGCGGACCAAGAGCTTCGCCCAGTTCCTGCCGCTCAACACCAGCGTGACGGTACCGCAGGGCGCGCCCTACAACCCGGTCAACGGCGCGGTCTCGCAGGTGACCTTCGGCGACCTCGCGCGGCCCAAGCAGTACTACAACTACGCCAGCGCCTTTCGCATCAGCGGTGGCCTGAAGGGCAATCTCGGCGACGGCTGGCGCTGGCAGGCCAGTGCGGATCACAGCCAGAATTCGCTCGACCAGCAGCAGCGCAACGTGATCTACGGGCCCAATCTGGCGCTGGCGATCGCCGGCGGCTACGACGCCAACGGCAATCCGCTCGCAGGCGGCGGCTACAGCAAGGTCTACGGCGGCTTCAGCGAGAACGGCGGCTTGGTGCTGCAGCCGGCGCTGGATCCGTTCGCGACCGCGTCCGGGCTCAATCCGGCGATGCTCAACAACCTCTACGGCACCGAGTTCATCCATACCTTCAGCAAGCTGGATTCGCTCGACGCACGCATCGCCGGCAACGCATTCGATCTGCCGGGCGGCCCGCTGGGCGTCGCGTTCGGTCTGGGGGTGCGGCGCGAATACCTGGCCGCCTACACCGATCCCAACGGCACCAATACCGGGCCGACGGCGCAGCGCTGGATCGGCGGCACCTACGCCGATCCATTCGCCAAGAGTCGCGTGATCCGCGACGTGTTCGGCGAGGTGCGCGCGCCGATCACCGGGCGCCACTTCACCGTGCCGGGCGCGCACGCGCTGGACCTGATCGCCGCCGTTCGCGCCGAGCACTACAGCTATTCGGGCGGCAAGGTGGTCCCCAAGGTCGGCTTCCGCTGGCAGCCGATCGACGCCCAGGTGACCTTCCGCGGATCGATCTCGAAGTCGTTCACTGCGCCGACGCTGTACGCGATGTTCGGCCCGACCGACACACGCCAGGTCGGCGCCGGCGTGATCCAGACCGTGTTCGGCATCCCCGGACTGCAGTTCAACGGCGAGGACGGCAACAATCCCGGACTGAAGCCGAGCACGGCGATCACGCGCTTCCTCGGCGTGACGCTGACACCGCGCGCGATCCCGGGTCTGGACGTGTCGCTGGACTTCTCGCAGGTGGACCAGCGCGGTTTCCCCGGCGGCATCGGCTTCACCAACATCCTGCAGAGCGTCAACCAGCTGGGCTCGGCTTCGCCGTTCGTGGGCAACGTCACCTACGGCAATTTCCCCGGCCTGCCCGGCGCACAGCAGTTCACCACGCCCGGCCAGTTGCTGAGCTACCTGCAGGCCGGCAACAACGAGAACGTCTACGCCGTCGACCGCTTCACCAATCTTGGCGGCATCCGCGTGCGCGCGTTCAACCTGACCGGCCAGTACTACCTGCCCACCAGCGACTACGGCACCTTCACCTTCACCACCAATGCAGTGATCTTCACCTCGTATCTGTTCCAGGCGCTGCCGATCCAGCCGTACTTCCAGTACGCCGGCCACGTCACCAACGGCGGCACTGGCGTGCAGGGCACGATCCCGCGTTACAGCGTCTACTCGACCGCCGACTGGCGCTACAAGCACTGGGATCTGACCGTCGGCAACACCTACGTCTCCTCGGTGACCGATCAGGGCGCCGGTGGCATCGTCTATTGGGCCAACACCGCGCGGAAGACGGTGGCGGTGCCGCGCTACATGGCATGGGACCTGCGCCTGGGCTACGGTCGCGAGTTGCAGGGCAGCGAGATCAAGGGCTGGTCGGTGGCGCTGGGCGTCAATGACGTGTTCAACCGGCTGCCGCCGATTTCGCCACTGGCCTACGCCAACGACAACAACGCCGACACGGGAACGTATTCGCCGATCGGACGCCTGGTGTACGCCAGTGCCTCGATCCGGTTCTGAGGCGGCGGTCTCTGCGAAGGAACGCGACGGGATGGCGGAACACCCCTCTCCGCCGTCCCTCTTTTTTGTCCGCGGCCGCAGATTCGCCCGGGCTGCCGGAGCATGCTGAGCAGATACCTGCCCGCGCAGCCGGTCCGGTCGGGTAACGGTCTGCCCGCAAACCGGAACACCACCGATGCAGCGGCGACTTTCACGCACCCAGGAGCCCACCCGTCCATGTCCGCCATCGACGCCGCCCGCATCGCCGCCCGCCTCGACCGCCTGCCCCCGTCACGCACCGTCTGGACCATCGTGGTGCTGATCTCGCTCGGCGGCCTGTTCGAGTTCTACGACCTGTTCTTCACCGGCTACGTCGCCCCCGGCATGATCAGGTCGGGCCTGTTCGATGCGCAGTCGCTGGGTTTCTTCGCCAGTCTCGCCGGCCTGCAGATCGCCGGCTTCGGCACCTTCGTCTTCAGTACCTTCGCCGGCCTGTGGGTCGGCGTGGTGATCTTCAGCCAGGCCGCGGACCGCTTCGGCCGGCGGCCGGTATTCACGGGGTCGCTGGTCTGGTACGTGGTCTGCACCGCGATCATGGCGTTCCAGACCAGCGGCGAGTGGCTCAACATCTGGCGCTTCATCGCCGGCGTCGGCTTCGGGGTGCAGCTGGTGACCATCGATGCCTACATCTCCGAGCTGATCCCGCGTGCAGAGCGCGGCCGCGCATTCTCGATCAACCAGTTCGTGACCTTCTGCGTGGTGCCGGTGGTGGCGCTGCTGGCGTGGCTGCTGGTGCCGCTGAGCCCGCTGGGCCTGGACGGCTGGCGCTGGGTGGTGCTGATCGGCTCGGTCGGCGCACTGGTGGTCTGGGTGCTGATCCGTCACATCCCCGAGAGCCCGCGCTGGCTGGCGCTGAAGGGACGCAGCGAGCAGGCCGAGGCGGTGATGGCGATGCTCGAACGCAAGGTCGCCGCGGAAACCGGGCGCGCATTGCCGGAGCCGCGGCCGCCGGTCGTGGAGGAGGGCGGCGAGGGCCGCTTCGCCGAAATCTTCTCGCCACGCTATCGCGGCCGCACGCTGATGCTGTCGGTGTTCAACATGGCCCAGGTGATCGGCTTCTATGGCTTCGCCTCGTGGGTGCCGACGTTGCTGATCCACCGCGGCATCACGCTGACGCACAGCCTCGAATACTCCTTCATCATCGCCATCGCCAACCCGGTCGGACCGCTGCTGGGCACGCTGTTCGCCGACCGCGTCGAGCGCAAGCTGCAGATCGTGCTCGGCCTGGTGGTGATGGGCCTGGCGATGCTGGCGTTCTCGCAGGCCACCGCGCCGGCGGCGCTGATCGCGCTGGGCGTACTGTTCACCCTCGCCGCCAACGTGATGTCTTACTCCTATCACAACTACCAGGCCGAGCTGTACCCGACACGCATCCGCGCGCGCGCGGTCGGCTTCGTCTATTCGTGGAGCCGCATCGCTGCCGCCTTCGCCGGACTGGCGATCGGTTATTTTCTCGGTGCCGGCGGCGTGGCAGCGGTGGCCGCGTTCATCGGCATCGCGATGGTGGTCGGCATCGTCACCATCGGCGTGTTCGGCCCGGCCACTCGCGGCGCTGCGCTCGAGGACATCAGTCGCTGAGCGCGGGATGCCGGCAGGCGTCCGCCAGCCGGGCCTGTCCGGCCCGGCGCTCGCCGGCATTGAGCGGCAGATAGTGCGGTGGCGCGGCGGCGATCAGCGCCTGACCCGCGCGCGACAGTACCAGCCGCAGGTACGAGCACACCTGCGGATCGAGCGCACGGCCCGGCACCTGCCGGGCATAGATCAGCAGATGCCGGTCCAGCGGATAGCGGCCGCCAATGATGCCGGCACGCGTGCCGCGCGACACGCGCCCCGAAGCGTCGATCAGGCCCAGTGCCTTGATCCCCGCACGGGCCATGTTGAGATCGGCGAAGCACAACGCGTCGGGGTCGTCCGCGACATGGCGGATCACCGCGGCCGATTCGGCGTAGCCCGCGTAGTCGGCGGCGTAGGGTCGATCGGCGAACAGCCGCCGCCGCAGCAACGTGCCGAGCGCGGTGGATGGCGCCAGCCCGCAGGGATGAATCGCGCGCCCGGCCCAGACACCGGTCAGGCCCAGTTGGCCCCAGCGGGTGACCGGCATGTCGCGCGGCGAAGCCGACGCGAACACGCGCGCCAGCACTGCCACCGGAATCGCCGCCAGCGGATTGCGTGCATTGACGAAGACGCCCAGCGGCGCGGAACGCGCGCGCGGATCCAGCGCGTCGTGCGCGACGCGAAAGCGCAGCGGATCGGCACCGACCGTGCGCCGGTAGGCGGCGAGATCGGCATCACTGAAGTCCGCGCCCATTGGCGCGAAGGCGGAAGTTCCCGCAATCAGCGCCGATGGTGCACTGCGCGTGCCACGCAGCACCAGGTCGAAATGCACGTCGGGATGGGCGCGCGCGTAACGCCGGTCCAGCGCCTCCAGCAGCCATCGCATATCGTTGTAGCCGACCACCCGCAGTGCGCCATTCGCCGTGAGGTCGCCGGGCGGCCCCGCGCAGCCCGCGTCGCGCATGCGCCGCCGCGACTGCGCCAAGGCGTCCGCGGTCAGCGGCAGGAAATGCATCGCGTGGGTGCCGATCCGCGCCTGCGCACGCGGCCCGAGCACGAAGTCGAGCCAGGCACAGAGCACAGGCGGCGGCCCGGTCGCGGGCACGCGAAATCCGAGATAGACCGAGCGTGCCAATGGGTAGCGCGCCGCCGCCACGCTGGCCGGCGTGCCGGCCACGTAAGGCAGCCCCGTGGCCATGGCCAGCGGCAGCGCGCGCGTGCCCGGCCGGGCGTCGCCGAAGCCACTGATGCCGAAGCCATCAGGATCTACCGCGACCGCGGCCACGATCGCCTGCAGCGCGCTCACGCCGGGGCGATCGGACTCGATGCGCAGATCAGCGCGCCACGGGCGGCCGTGCAGCACACGGCGATCAAGAAAATTGACGATCCCCGGCGGGTTGCCGCTGGCGCGGGCCGGCGCCATGCCATCGACATGCAGCGGTCGCTGCGCCCAGCGCCCGCGCAGCCCGAGCTGGCCCCAGCGCGTCAGCGGCATGCCGTCGGATTCGCGCCCGCCGAGGATTGCAGCGAGCTGCGCCAGGGTCAGACCCGGCAGTGGATTGCCGGCGTGGACATAGACCGCCAGCGCGAAAGTGCCGTGCGGCGTGTCGAAGCTGCCGCCGGCGACCGCAATGATCAGCGGACTGCCACCGAAGCGCGCGCGATACGCAGCGGTTTCGGCGGGAAACGGTTCGCGCGCGAAGGTCACGCAGTCGACGCTACCCTGCAGCAGGGCAGCGAATCCGGCGGCGCTGTAGCGCGTGGCATCCGGCACCGCGACCCGCAACGCCGGATGCCGTGCGCTGAACATTCGCGCCCACTCCGCCACCAGCGGCTGCATCGTCGCGGCGCCCAGACAGCGCAGCGCGACGGCGGGCCCGGACGTTTCCGCGGCGCGCGCCGCACACGGCAGCAACACCGCGAGCAACAGCCCGGCTCGGCGCGCGTTCAATGCGCGGCGGCGGATCCGCCCAGCGCCCACAGCACCACGGCGTCGAACAGCGCCTTGCCTTGCACGGTCAGGTCGTCGTAGGTCGGGTTGTCCAGCGGCAGCAGTGCGCGGCGCGCCGGCGCGACGAAGCCGTCGGCCATCGTCGCGCCCGCCGGATAGCCGAAGATCGCACGCTGATAAGCCTCGCCGGGCAGGGTCGCGATCACGATCGCATCCGCAGTCGGCCGCGCCCACTTCAGCACCCCGGCATGCCCGGTCACCTGCACCGGTCCCGGCGGCAGGCCGGCTGCCATCGGGCTCCAGGCGCCGACGATGTCGAGATAGCGGGTCGGCGGATCCTCGCTCTCCTTTTCCTCGCCGTGCTCGCCGTAATCGGCGTAACGATCGCGCCCGGCGAAGTGCAGGGTGTCGGAAAGCAGGCCCTCCAGCGAGATCAGCGGCGCCTTCACGTCGACGTACTTGTTGGCCAGCTTGTACTTCGAGCAGGTCGAGGAAATGATCACCAGGTTCATGCCGTCGGCGCGACTCTGCGGAGCCATCTGGTCGGCGATCACGACATCGAAACCGAGTTGCTGCAGATGCGCGACGATCGCCGCGTCGGCGTGACGGCCCTCGCCGGCGTTGATGCGCTCGACGAACAGGATCTTGCGGCCGTGCGCGATGCGCGCGATGCGCGCCTGCAGGGCGGCGGGGTCGTAGATCGGCAACGGCGGCGGCGGACTCAGCGCCCAGCGGATCGCGGCGTCGAACAGTGCCAGTCCCCGATACCAGTCGCGCAGCTGCGGATCGCGTGCCGCCGGGCCGTGAACCGCCGTCAGCAGATGGAAGTTGGCATCGGACAGGTAGAAGCCGACGCGCCGGGCGGGCGCGGTCCTGCCGTCGGCGAGCGTCGCGTCGCGCTCGTAGGTGAACACGCCGGCCTGGCGCGGCGTGCCGTTGAAGTCGACGATCACGCGACCGCCAGGACCGGGGTGGCCCCAGCCCACGGTGGCCGGCTCCAGATAGAGCGTGCCGAACAGCTGCGGCTTCAACCCCGCCGCGCGACTGAGCTGCGAGGTGCTGTTGGCGCCATAGCCGTACAGCACCGAAAAACTCTCGGCGAAATGCTGGACGGGATCGACCACGTCGTAGTCGTGGTGCAGACGCGGCCCGGTCAGGCCGAGGTTGGGGTAGTCGTGTGTGTCCCAGGTGAACACCGGCACCGGCGTGCGCGCGTATTTGTCGCCCAGCACGTTGGCGTCGGCGGTGGAAGAGATCACGATCAGGCTTGCGCCGGCGGCCTCCATCGCGGGCGCGGCGTCGGTGACGGTCGTGACGCGCAAGCCCAGCGCCTGCAGATGAGCGCGCACCAGGGCGTCGTCGTTGGGCACGCTGGCATCGTGCCGGCCGGTGACCAGCACGACCGAGCGGCCCTGCAACGCCGACCATGGCAGCAGGCTCGCGTGCGCGCAGCCCGCCTTCAGCAGCAGCGCCACGGCGAGCGATCCGAGACAACACATCATTCGCGACTGATGGTTCACGGTCGGGCTCCCGTTACCGGTGCGGCTCCGAAGATCAGCAGCGTGCCAGCTGCCGCGCTCGCGCCGGCGGGCTTCGACTGCGCGACCCACAGCTGGCCGCGTGCGGGATCGAAGGCCAGTACCTCGGAGCCGGCTGGCAACGACAGTGTCCCGCCGTCGGCGTAGCGGATGAAGGCCAGCATGCGCACCGCGCTCAGGGTGCCGCGTGCTCCGGCGAAAAAGGCCGCGCCTTTCCAGCCGGCCTTGCCTTCCGGGTGAAACACGAACAGGCCGCGCGTGCTGCCGGAGGCGGCCGGCAACTGCTGAAAGGTGTAGCCGATATCGGTATCGATCACCGCCACCGCGCCCTTGGTACAGGACACGAACAGCCGCCTTCCGACCGGGTCCAGGGCCAGGCCGGTGGGCGCAGTGCAGGGCACCGGAAACGTGCCCGCGAGACGCAGCGTGTGTGTATCGAGCACGTCCACGACATCGCGATCGGCGACGGCGACGAACAGATGCCCGTAGCCGTTGGCCGCCATCTGCTGCAGTCGGCCGTCGAGATGCAAGCTGCCCAGCGCGCGGCCCGACGCGGCATCGAGTTCGAGCACGCGGCCCGCCGCAGTGCTCTCGACATAGAGCGCGCGGCCGTCGGCACCGGCCAGCAGGGCCGATGGCGCGACCGGCAGCCGCCACGTGCGCAGCACGCGCAGCGGCTGCAGCGACAGCACCGCGATCGCATCGGGATCGCGCAACGCGGCATAAGCGCGATCGCCGCCCGCAGCGACAGCGAGATCGACCGCACGGCCGGACAACACGAGCCGATCGGTCGGTACGGCGCTCGCGGCGTCATAGGCCACGATCGCGCGGCCGACGGCAAGATAGGCCCGCCTGCCATCCGCAGCAAAGGCCAGCGCGCGCGGCGTGCCGGGCGCGGTCACCGGCACCCGGCGCAGCACTTGCAACGGAAACGCGGCGGCAGGTGCCGGCGCGCCGACACCCCGTCCCGGCAACGCCAGCAGCAGAGTGGCCAGTGCCGGGCGCAGATGCGATCTCAGCATGGCGTCCTCGCGTCGCGATAGTCGATGAATCGCTTCATCCGTGGGCAGGCTCCGGCGGGCTCAGCGCCAGCGCGGCGGCGGCCTGTGCCTGGAAGGCGCGCAGCGGCAGGAAAATGCCCTGGTCGCGCACGATCTGCTGGCCCTGGCGGCTGAGGATGAAGCGCAGGAACTCCTGCAGTGCCGGACTCATGCGCGTGCCGGGCACGACGTTGAGATTGGCGTAGACCAGCCGGCTGAGCGGATAGCGTGCCAGCGCCACGTTGGTGTAGGTCGGCGCGTAATCGCGGCCGTCCTCGCCGAGGGCCAGCATCTTCACCGGCGCATCGACAAAGGCCAGGCCCGCGTAGCCGATGCCATCGGGATCGGCGGCAACGCGGCGCGCGATCGGGAACACGGTGGCGTCGTAATGCAGGCCGGCGCGCCAGTGACCACGCCGGCCGTGCGCGTCGAGCACGCGCTGACGCACGAATTCCTCGAAGCCGTTCCAGGGCTTGATCGCGTAGACGTGGATCGGCCGCGTCGCCCAGACGCCGGTCAGCCCCAGCTGGCCCCAGGTGGTGATCGGCGCCGCGCCGCGCCAACGCGTGCGCGACAGGATCGCATCCAGCCGGGTCAGGCTCAGCCGGCTGAGCGGGTTGCTGCGATTGACGAAGAATCCGACTGCGTCGAGAAACCCGAACTGGCGCCAGGAGCCGCCGCAGACCGGGATGCTCAGCGGCGGATGGTGATACTTCGCCTCGAACGCGGTCACGTTGGCCGGCGTCAGCTCGCGCGAGACGAAGGCGACCGCGATGCTGCCCGCGGTCATGCGATCGGCTCCCGAGGTGCCCTCGTAGGGCGGCCCCAGATCGAGCATCACGTGCGGATAGAAATGGGCGAAGGCACGCACCCAGGCGTGCACCAGTCCCGGCAGCGTGTCGGATGCGGCCAGTGCGAAGTGCCCACCCAGATCGGCGCCGTAGCGCGGCTGGAACAGCGGCAGTTGCGGATCGAGCGTGGGTTGCAGCAGCTCGGGCGTCGGCAGTGGCCGCCCGTGCTCCTTGCCCTGCTCGTCCTGGGCCCGGGTCTGCGGCACCTGGGTGGGCGCCGGCGGCAGCAGCCACTCGACGCCGGCCGACGCCTGCGCAAGCGCCGGCGCGAGCAGCGACAAGGACAGCGTCAGCAACGCTGCTGCGAGGATCGATCGGCTCGGACGCATGCGGATCTCACTCGAAGTAGGCGCGCAGGGTCAGCGTGTACATCCGCGGCGCGCCCGGCACCAGGGCGAGATCGCCGGTGAATCCCGAGCTGACGTAGTAGGTCTTGTCGAAGATGTTCTGCACGCCGAACGTCAGAGCGTAGCGGCTCCAGTTGTAATACAAAGCGGTATCAACCCGGGTGTAGCTCGGCATCTGCAGCACCGGCTGGCCGGCCTTGGTCGGCGTGAAGCCCTGACTGCTGCCGTCGTAGATCACGCCGAGGCCGAGGCCGAGGCCGCGCAGGGCGCTTTCACTGAAGTCATAGCGCGTCCACACGTGCGCGCTGTTTTTGGGCACGTCGGGCAGTGGCGTGCCGACCTGGAACGCGTTGGTGGAGGCCGTCACGGTGGCGTCGGTGTAGGCGTAACCGGCGATCACCTGCCAGTGCGGCAGCGGACGCGCGTTGATCTCGAACTCCAAGCCCTGCGAGCGCGCCTTGCCGAACTGCTGGTAACAGGTGCCGTAGGTGGCACAGGCAAAATGTCCGAGCGTGTTGCGCTCGTTGATGCGATACAGCGCGAGGGTGGCGAAGGCGCGATGGTCGAGGAAGCTGACCTTGCTGCCGACCTCGACCTGGTTGGCGTAGATCGGCGCGAAGCTGTTGACCCCGCTGGTGTCGACCGCGTTGGCCGGCGGCGGCACGTAAGACGTGCTGTAGCTGGCATACCACGACCAGTCGCGGTTGGGTTGATACACCACGCCCGCCGTCGGCAACACGTCGCTGGTGCTCTTGTTGCTGCTGGGCACATCGGGAATGCGCCGTTCCTGGATGTCCTGGTAGTCGTGCTGGTAGCGCACGCCGAAGCTGGCCTTCCAGTGCTGCGACAACTTCATCATGTCGATGAAATAACCGCCGTAGCTGATGGTGTTGGAGTAGCGGTTGGACAGCGACTTGATGCTGGTGGCCGCCGGCAACTGACTGAGCGCCGGGCCGAGGCCGTAGATCGGGTTGTAGATGCTGATGTCGAGCGAGTTGGGGCCGCTGGTCGGCGCGTTGTAGAACTGGGTGCGGTTGAAGTCGTAGCTGTCGCGCCCGGCGGTCACCCCGATCACCGACTTGTGCGTGATCGAGCCGGTGCTGAAGGGCATGTCGAGGCTGGTGTCGGCGTAGTCGTACTGGCGCTTGTTGATCTGCCCGCGCGCGCGCCGCGAGACCTGCAGCAGGTTGGGCAGGATCGCGACGACATCGTGACCGACCGCGGTGTCGGTGTGCCAGACCGAGCGCAGGTGGAAATGCCAGGTCATGCCGTTGACGAGGTGGTGGGTCAGGAAAAAGGTGACGACGTTGCCGTATTCCAGGTAGTGATCTCCCGGTTCCTGGTAGCGGGTGGTGATGGGTGCGACCAGATCGATGTTGCTGGCGGGTGCGACGAGATAGGTGTCGTAGCTGTAGTGCAGGTGCTGATAGACGTACTGCAGCGTGGCCGTGGTGCGGCTGTTGATGCGCCAAGTGACGCTGGGCGCGAAGTAGATGCTGCGGTTGTAGGTGTCGGTGCGAAACCCGTCGCGGTTGGAGTCGTCGACGATCACCCGGTAGAGGAAGCGCCCGCTCTTGTCGAGCGGTCCGGTGAGATCGGCCGCGAAGTCGCCGCCCAGCTTGCTGCCGGCGCCGATGCCATGCCCGGCATAGCCTGCGCCCGAGGCGCTGAACTCGTAGAACGGCTGGTCCTCGGGCTTCTTGGTGATCAGGTCGATGAAGCCGCCGGGCTGTTCCTGGCCGTTGGCGACCGAGGCCGGACCGCGCACGACCTCGATGCGCGAGATGCCGATCGTCACCGGCGAGCCGAAGCGCGTGGCCAGCCCCGGCAGGCCGTCGATCAGGATCGTGTTCTGATCGTTGGCGCCGGCGGTGAAGCCGCGAAAGGTGATGTCGTAGCCGGTGACGCCGGCGCTCTGGATGCCGGTCATGTACGAGTAAAGATCGCTGACCTTGTGCACCTCGATCGCGTTCATGAAGCTCTGCGAGTAGCTCGAGATCGAGTACGGCGTGTCGCGTACCGGCACGTTGAGCTTCATGGCGCTCTCGCCGGCGTTGGAGATGAAGCGCCCATGCACCGCGACCGCACCGAGCACCTTGGCTTTCTTCGGCGCCGTCGCAGGTGGTGGCGCGGCCGAGGTCGCGGCGGCGGGCGCCTCCTGTGCGCCAGCCGACGACAGCGGCTGATCCGGTGCGCGCGCCTGCGCGCACAGCGGAAGCAGCCCCAGGGCCGTGCTGATCGCGAGCGTCAGCGCGGTTCGGGTCAACGTCGTTCGGGTCATGGACATGGGACCCCCTCCAGGTCGGTGGCAGCGTGGCGCGGCTTCCTGCGCAGAACCTTCCCTGGTCTGCACGGGCCATGCCGAAACGCTGCGCGGTAGCGGGACCCTAGGCCCGGTTCCTGAAAAGAATCTGAAAACAAACTGTCAGGAGCTCGCGATCCGCGCGACAGCCCGGCTGGCCAGTCGTGGCGTCGTCCCTGACGACGGCGCCGGGGCGGCCCGCGGCGGTTCGGGTATCGCCCGACACCCGTCTTGCTTCGCTACCTGCACTGCACGGTGGTGCACGATCGACACTGCAGACCACGCCCTGCGTGCGGGTAGCAGCGCAGGGCTCCGCCTTCATGCGACCGCGACCTCCGCATCGACCCGAACCGACGCATCCCCCGACGCGCCACTCGTGGAAGACCCGCCGTCCGCGCCCGCTGCAAATCGAGTTGCCGGGCCCGATCACCCGGTGCGCGGCTTGACAACGATCCAAGTGTATTGTTGTATTGATACACATGGACGCATCCCTGCTGACCATCACCCCCGGCGCCGCCGAGCCGATCTACCGCCAGATCGTCGAGCAGCTGCGCCGCATGATCGCCGGCGGGCAGCTGCCGCCGGGTGAACTGCTGCCCTCGGTGCGCGAGGTGGCGGGCTTTCACGCCATCAACCCGATGACGGTGTCGCGCGCCTACAGCCTGCTGGAGGGCGAAGGTCTGCTCGAGCGCCTGCGCGGTACCGGCATGGCGGTGGCGCAGCGCGCA
>DAHUYP010000089.1 GCA_027315105.1 Gammaproteobacteria bacterium | reverse complement strand
ACGCGATTCCTGCCCCTGCTACTGCTGCGGCTCGGCATGGCCCCGGCCGGGCGTGCCGCTCCCGCCTGGATTCAGGGTACCAACTACTTCCTGATCACACCGGCGCAGCCGACGGCGCTCGCGCCCGGCAAAGTCGAGGTCACGGAGGTCTTCTCGTACGCCTGCCCGGCCTGCAATCGCTTCTATCCGGTGGTCGACCGGCTGCGGGAGGTGCTGCCGGCCAACGCGCAACTCGACTTCGTGGCCGCCTCGTTCCGGCCGGATGAAGACTGGCCGATGTTCCAGCGCGCCTACTATGCCGCGAAGCAGCTGGGGATCGATCAGCGCACGCATGATGCGATGTTCGACGCGGTGTGGAAGAGCGGCGAGCTGGCGGTGGTCGATGCGGGCGGACGGCGGCTCAAGCAGCCGCCGCCGAACATCGAGGACGCGGCGAGATTCTATGCACGCGTCGCCGGCGTGAAGCCGGAGGCCTTCCTGGCGGCCGCCAATTCATTCGGCGTCGACGTGAAGATGCGGGAAGCCGATCAGCTGATCAAGGCGCTGCAGGTGGATCAAACCCCGACCATCGTCGTGGATGGGAAATACCGCCTGACCGAGGCCTCTGCAGGCGGTGACAACCAGCTCATCGAACTGGTGAAGTGGCTGGTGGCGCAGCAGAGCAAGGTTGGTGCCGCGCCGCACGCACACTGAGTAGCGCGCGAGCTGCGAGCTGCGCGCGCCGATGGCGTGCCACCTTGGCCTGGCAGGTCGTGCGTACGCCCGGCCGCGCGGCGCCGCGGCTATCGACGATGCGCCAGGTAGGCGCGCCAGCTGCCGAACGCGGTGATGTCCTCGGCGCCGGCCACGGCGTGCGCCTCGCACAGAAAGCCGCTCACCTCGCGGCCGTCGGCCAGGGCCAGCTTGCCGATCGCGAGCGGCGCGGGGATGCCGGCCACGAAGCTGCCGAACGACGCACTGGGCACGGACCAGATTTCGACTTCGATCGCCGCGCCGTCCTGCGCCACGCGCACCAGGCCCGGGCGCCGCACAGGGGCACCCGGCAGGGCATAGAAGCGATAGCTCGGTGCGGTCGTGGTGCGCTCCTCGAGCACCGCTCCGCGGTCGGTGAGCTGATGATTGAGCGGCAGGCCCGTCAGGTGGGCGCCGCAGACTGCGAGCCGGATGCCGCCCGAGTATGCGGCCCAGTCGAAGGCCGGCGCTGCGCCGAGCGGGCGCGGCAGCGCGCCCAGGCGCGCGGGTTCCGAGCGCTGCAGCCGGGCCGCCAGCCGCAGCAACTCGTAGTCGCTCCACGCCGGGCCGGCCAGCGTCACGCCGAACGGCAGACCGGCGCTGGTGAACCCGGCCGGCACCGCGACGCCGGCCAGGTCGAGCAGGTTCATGAAGTTGGTATAGAAGCCGAGTTGCGTGTTGAGGCGCACCGGATCGGCCTCGACTTCGGCGATGCGAAATATCGTGCCCGCGGTGGGCGTGAGCAGCAGGTCGATATCGTCCCAGACCAGCTCGGTCGTGCGGCGCAGGGACTGCAGGCGGTACTGCGCCGCAAACGCCTGGGCCGCGGTCGGCGCGGCGCCGCGCTCGATGACCTGGCGCGTGACCGGGTGCAGGGCCTCGGGAGCGCGGCGCAGCAGCGGCTCGACCACGAGGTAGCGCTCGGCGAGCCACGGTCCTTCGTACAGCAGCCGCGCCGTCTCGAGGAACGGCTCGAAATCGACCGGCACGCGCCGGCCTCCGAGCCGCTCGAGGCGCTGCGCGCAAAGCCCGAACAGGCGGCGATACTCCCCGTTGCCGAAGAATTCGAGCTGCTCGGGCCGCGGCACGCCGAAGCGGAACGGGCCGTGCGCGAAACCGGGCAGGCGGCGCGGCTCCCCGGGGCGCCGTGAATAGGGTTCGACCACATCGAAACCGGCAGCGACGCTGCAGACGAGCGCCGCATCCTCGGCATCGAGCGTGAACAGCGACAGGGTGTCGAGCGTGCGGCAGGCCGGCACCACGCCGCGCGAGCTCAGCCGGCCGCAGGTCGGTTTCAAGCCGATCAGATTGTTGAACGCGGCCGGAACGCGGCCGCTGCCGGCGGTATCGGTGCCGAGCGCGAAACTCACCAGTCCCATGGCCACCGCGACCGCGGAGCCGGAGCTCGAGCCGCCGCTGATGTACTCGGGATCGAAGCTGTTGCGGCAGACGCCGTAGGGCGAGCGCGTGCCGACCAGTCCGGTGGCGAATTGATCCAGGTTGGTCTTGCCGATGGGTATCGCGCCGGCCTCGATCAGCCGGGCGACCACATGGGCCGATTGTGCGGGCGTATACGCAAATTCAGGACAGCCGGCGGTGGTGGGCACATCGGCAAGGTCGATGTTGTCCTTGATCGCGAACGGGATCCCGTACAGCGGCAGCGAGGCCGGATCGCGCGCGCCCAGCGCCCGGGCCTGCTCGAGCACGCGTTGCTGTGGCAGCAGCGAGACCCAGATGCCGCGCCCGGTGCTGGCGGCAATGCGCTCCAACAGCGCGCTGACGACCTCCACCGGGGTGGTCCGCCGCCGGCGGTAGGCATCGCCGAGCCCGCTGATGGCCAGACCGGGATCCTCGTTGCGCACCGCGTCCGTCATGCCGACACGCTCCCGGGACGCAAGACCAACAGCGTCTCGCCGGCGGCCACGGCCTGGCCGCGCCGGCATCGCAGTTCCACCACTGTGCCCGATTGCTCGGCCTGTACGGCTATTTCCATCTTCATGGCCTCTATCACGATCAGCGGGGCGTCGGCCTCGATCTGCGCACCGACGCGCGTATTGAGCTGCCAGACGCTGCCGGTCACCGGTGAACTGATCGCGATGCAGTCCGCGGGAACCGCATCGGCCGTCACGCCGGCGAGCGCGCCGTCATCGGCAGCCGCATCGTCCCCGCGCTCGTCGTCGCGGCCCATGCGGCGCCAGCGCTCGCGCTCGGCATCGAACGCGGCCTGCTGGCGCGCCTTGAAGGCCGCGATCGACGCGGCGTTGACGGCCAGAAACTGCCGGTACTCGCGCAGCCGCAGCACGCACGGCTCGATGCGCAGGCTGGTCTTGCCATAGGGAAAATCCGCGCGCAGCCGCAGCAGCTCATCGGCCGTCACCGGATAAAAGCGCAGCTGGTCGAAGAAGCGCAATAGCCAGCGCTTGCCGTCGCGAAACTCGGCCGTCTGGCGGTAACGGTTCCACATCTGCACGGTACGGCCGACGAATTGATAGCCCCCCGGGCCCTCCATGCCGTAGACGCACAGGTAGGCGCCGCCGATGCCGACCGCGTTCTCCGGCGTCCAGGTGCGGGCGGGGTTGTATTTCGTGGTCACCAGGCGATGGCGAGGGTCGAGGGGCGTGGCCACCGGCGCGCCCAGATAGACATCGCCCAGGCCCATCACCAGATAGCTGGCCTCGAACACGATGCGACGCACGGCGTCGATCGAGTCGAGGCCATTGATGCGGCGGATGAACTCGATATTGCTCGGGCACCAGGGCGCATCGGCGCGTACCGACTGCATGTAGCGCTCGATCGCCAGCCGCGTGGCCGGATCGTCCCAGGACAGCGGCAGGTGCACGATGCGGCTCGCGACCTCGATGTCGTCGATGGGCGGCAGCGAGTCCTCGAGCCGCTGCAGCGCCTGCATGATCCGGCTGCGGCTCGTGCGCCGGCAGTCGAAATGAACCTGCAGCGAGCGCACGCCCGGCGTCAGATCGATGACGCCGGGCAGCGGATCGGCCTGCAGCGCGTCGAGCAATGCCTGGACCCGGAAGCGCAAGGCGAGATCCAGGGTCGGCTCGCCATACTCGATCAGCACGTTGTCTTCGCCCGATTGCCGGTAACAAACCGCCGGCCGCGCGCTGGTCGCAGGACGCCGATCCAGGATGGCCTGCCGCGCCCGCGCGCTGGCGGCCGACGGCGCCGCGGCCGAGGCGTGTTCGGTCGCCGCGGATTCGCGCAGCGACAGGACCTGCGCATCCTGCGCCAGCAGCAGTGCGCGCGCCTGCTCCGCGCCGATGGCATGAAAACGGATGCGATCGCCCGGCCGCAACTGTCCGATCTTCCATAGATCGGCGAGCGCGATCGTCGCCGGGCAGACGAAGCCGCCGAGGCTCGGGCCGTCGGGGCCGAGGATCACCGGCATGTCGCCGGTGAAATCGATCGCGCCGATCGCATAGGCGTTGTCGTGGATGTTGGACGGATGCAGCCCGGCCTCGCCGCCGTCATGCCGTGCCCATTCGGGCCTCGGGCCGATCAGGCGCACGCCGGTGCGGCTCGAGTTGTAATGCACCTGCCAGGGCGTTTCGAACAGCGCATCGATGTCGCGCTCGGTGAAGAAATCGGGCGCGCCGTGCGGACCGTAGAGCACCGCAATGCTCCAATCATGTCCGTAGCAGGGACGCAGCGCCTGCGGCAGGGGCGCGGCTCCCGGCGGCGGCGAATCGAGCAGCGCTGCGGTGTCGTCGGTGCGGTGTCCGGCGATGCGCAGCACATCGCCATTGCGCAGCGCGCGTCCGGCGTGACCGCCGAACTGACCGAGCGTGAAGGTGGCTCTGCTGCCCATGTATCGCGGTACGTCGAAGCCGCCGCGCACGGCCAGATAGCTGCGCTGCCCGACGCCGCCTTCGATGGCGCCGAGCTCGAGCACGCTGCCGGGGCGCACGGCGACGGCTTGCCAGAATTCGATCCGGCGGCCGTCGAGCCGCGCGCGCATCGGCGCACCGGTCAGAGCGATGAGGGCGTGGCGCGCGAATTTGAGCGTCGGTCCGGTCACCGTCAGCTCCAGCGCCGCGCAGTCCTCGCTGTTGCCGAGCAGCCGGTTCGCGAGACGGAAGGCCAGGGGATCCATCGGTCCCGACGGCGGTACGCCGACGTCCCAGAACTGCAGGCGTCCCGGCCAGTCCTGCACGGTGGTGTGCGTGCCGGGCTGCAGCACCTCGGCGCTGTCCGAGGTGTAGGCGAGCGACCCCAGGAAACGCGTGTCGTGGGCGCCGGCGCGGAATTGCGGCTGCCGCAGGATGCTGCGCAGATAGTCCAGGTTGGTCTCGATGCCGTGAACCGCGCTCGCGCCGAGCGCATCATCGAGCCGGGCGATCGCCGCCTCCCGGTTCGGCGCGTGCGCGATCAGCTTGGCGAGCATCGGATCGTAGAACGCCGGCACCTCGCTGCCGGTCTCGATCCAGGTATCGACCCGCAGCGTGTCCGGCAGCCTCACCTCGGTCAGCAGGCCGCTCGACGGGCGGAACGAGCGCGCCGGATCCTCGGCATAGAGGCGCGCCTGCATGGCGACTCCGCGCGGCGCGTGATGGTAGGCATCCAGGTCCGGCGGCTCGCCGGCGGCCACTTGCAGCATCCACGCGACCAGGTCCACACCGGTCACCGCTTCGGTCACACCGTGCTCGACCTGCAGCCGTGTGTTGACCTCGAGGAAATAGAACGCGCCGTGACCCTGCGTGTCCAGCCGATCGGCATCGACGATGAACTCGACCGTGCCGGCCGAGCGGTAGCCGACGGCCTTGCCGAGCCTCACCGCCGCCTCGCACAGCTGGGTGCGCAGCGCGGCGCTCAGCCCGGGCGCCGGCGTCTCCTCGATGACCTTCTGGTTGCGGCGCTGCACCGAGCAATCGCGCTCCCCGAGCGCGATCACGCGCCCGCGGCCGTCGCCGAAGATCTGCACCTCGATGTGGCGTGCGTGTGCGACGTATTTCTCCAGGAACACGCCGCTGTCGCTGAAATTGCTGCCGGCCAGGCGGCGCACGCTGTCGAAGGCGGCGCTGAGCTCGCCGTCGCCGGCGCAATGCTGCATGCCGATGCCGCCGCCGCCGGCAGTACTCTTGAGCATCACCGGATAGCCGATGCGCCGGGCTTCACGCTGCGCGTGCGGCAGATCCTGCAGCAGTGCCGAGCCGGGCAGCAGCGGCAGGGCGTTCGCGGCGGCGAGCGCGCGGGCGGTGTGCTTCAAGCCGAAGTCGCGCATCTGTGCCGGGGTCGGGCCGACGAAGGCGATGCCGGCGCGCTCGCAGTCCTCGGCGAAGGCCGCGTTCTCGCTCAGGAAGCCATAGCCGGGGTGCACGGCTCGTGCCCCGGTGGCGAGCGCGGCCTCGATGATGCGATCGCCGCGTAGATAGCTGTCGGCCGCCGGCGCGCCGCCGATCAGCACCGCCTGGTCGGCATCGCGCACGTGCAGGCTGCCGCGATCGGCCTCGGAATACACGGCCACCGAGCCGACCTGCAGGCGTCGCAGCGTGCGCTGGATGCGGCAGGCGATGGCGCCGCGATTGGCAATCAGGACTCTGTCGAACATCCCGTATCCTCGGGCGCGCGCCGGGCCGTCCCGGCAAGGTATCAGGAGCCGCGGGTCGTCCCGCGGTCCGACGGGATGTTCAGCCCGCCGCCCAGGTCAAGATCCGTATCGGTGTCGGATTGTAGGCGTTGCAGGGGTTGTTGAGCTGCGGGCAGTTGGAGATCAGCACCAGCACATCCATCTGCGCGCGCAACTGCACGTGGCGTCCTGCGGCCGAAATACCGTCTGCAAAACGCAGGCCACCCTCGGGCGTCACCGGTACGTTCATGAAGAAGTTGATGTTGCTCGGCAGATCGCGCTTCGTGAGCCCCCGGTCGTGGCGCGCCAGGGCCAGCAGAAAGTTGTCACGGCAGCTGTGCATGTGACGCTTCTCGAGCGCGTATCGCACGGTGTTGCTCTCGGCCGAGCAGGCGCCGCCGAGGGTATCGTGACGGCCGCAGGTGTCCTCGGTGATCGTCAGCATCGGCGTGCCCAGGTTCGAGCGCAGCTCGGTGCCGCAGCCGAGGTAGATGTTGCCCTGGGCGCGGATGGTATCGACCGCGCTGTAACGCTCTTCGGTGTCGTGCGCGTTGTAGAACAACGTGTCGACCGCCTGGTTGCCCTCGAGGTCGACGATCCGCAGGCTCTGCCCTCGCAGCACGCTGCCCATCCACGGCTCGCCCGCCGGCACGATCTGGTCGTAGATCGCCCGCCGCGGATCGAGCGGGCCGGCGCCGGCAGGGCTGTTCGGCGATGGGGCGCTCATGCGAGGAACATCATCTCCGTATTGCGAAAGCCGCGCGCATTCTCATCGCAGCGCCGGCGGCAGGGGTCGTGCGCCGGGGCCGGCCCGGAGACCCGGGCGCGCAGCGCAACCGCGCGCGGCCGATAGCTGTTCGCCGGATCGAGGGGATGCGGGCAGCTCGAGAGTACCAGCAGCGTGTGCATCTCGAAGCGCAATTCCACGTAGTCGCCGGCATCGCAATTATCCGGATCGAAATGCAGCGCGCCGCCCTCATCGACCGTCACACGGCTGAAGAAGTTGATGTTCGCGATCAGATCGCGCTTGCCCAGGCCGTACTTGCCCAACTCGTTGAGCATGCTGTCGCGGCCATTCTTGTGGAAGTCGTTGCGCTGTTCCTGAAAGCGGGACGGGCCGTACTTCGCCGCCACCAGCGCCGCGTCCGACAGCCCGCCGATCGTATCGTGCCAGCCGCAGCCGTCGTCGGTGATCGAACACAGGATGCGCCCCATGTCCGAATAGCAGACGCAGCCGGAGGTCAGATAGGCGGTGTGCTGCGCCTTGAGCGTGTCGGCCATGTTGTAGCGTTCGAGCAGTGATTCATAGTTGTACATCAGCGCCGCGACATTGGCGCGCTCCTCCAGCGCGGTCATGCGCAAGGTGGTGCCGCGCCGCAGGATTCCCGACCAATGTTCGCCCGGTTTGAGGGTTTCGGACCAGATATCCGGGGGTGAAGGGCGCGGCGCAGTGCTAGTCATGTGGGTGGACCGGGTCGGAATTGAACGCTCGAAGCATCGCTTCGGTCAGGTGTGCAAGCTAGTGCAAGCCGCCGAGTCCGTAAAGCCCGGCTCTCGCACCATCGCGGATCGTGCCGCGGCTGCCCTGGCACCAAAGCAGTGCGACTGCCGGTCATTGGAGCGGCGGGAACGGGCCCAATGCGAGGCATAGCGTTTGCAGAGGCTTGGTATTACCGGATGCGGAAATCGTAATAACACAACGCCAGACCGACGACCGAGGAATCAGAATGATGCGACGAGCAACCCTGATCGTATTGCTGGTGCTGATGGCCGGCCAGGCCGCCGTGGCGGCGCGGGCGGCCTCGCCGCCACTGCGGATCGGCTACAGCGATTGGCCGGGCTGGGTGGCGTGGCAGATTGCGATCGACAAGGGCTGGCTCACGCAGGCTGGGCTCGACATGAAGTTCGATTGGTTCGACTACTCGGCCTCGATGGACGCCTACGCCGCCGGCCAGATCGACGCCGACCTGGTGACCAACACCGATGCGCTGGTGATGGGAGCGGGCGGCGCGCGCAACGTCATCGTCCTGATCACCGACTATTCCAGCGGCAATGACATGATCGTCGCCCGGCCCGGCATCAAGAGCATGAGGGATCTGCTGGGCAGGAAAATCGGCGTCGAGGTCGGCCTGGTGGACCACCTGCTGCTGCTCGACGCCCTCGGGCAGGCGGGCCTGAAGGCGAGCGATGTGACGCTGGTGAACGTCAAGACCAACGAGACGCCCCAGGTGCTCGCCTCCGGTCAGGTCGATGCGATCGCCGCCTGGCAGCCGAACGCGGGCCTGGCGATGAAGGCGCTGCCGGGAGCGCATCCGATCTTCACCTCGGCCGAGGCACCGGGCCTCATCTACGACGTGCTGTCCGTGAACCCCGCGAGCCTGGCCTCGCATCGCGCCGATTACCTCAAGCTCATCGGCGTCTGGGACCGCATCGTGCGCTACATCAACGATCCGAAGACGCAGGCCGATGCGGTGCAGATCATGTCCGCGCGCGTGGGCCTCACGCCGGCGCAGTACCAGCGGCTGCTGGCCGGCACGCATCTGATCGGCGTCGAGGACGCGAAGAAATTGTTCCGCAAGGCGCCCGACCTGGGATCCATCTATGGTTCGACGCAGAACGCGGATGCGTTCAACGTCCGCAACGCGGTGTACAAGCAGCCGCAGAAGATCGACAGCTACATCGACCCGTCGCTGACTGCGGCACAGCCCTGAACACGGGTCCGGCGGTGAGCAAACCGAGATGGCTGCGCATACTGCGTCCGCTGTCGCCGCACGCCCGGTTCGTGATCGGCATAGCATCGTTCGTGCTGCCGCTGGCGCTGTGGGGCATCGTCAGCTACGTGCCGGTGGTCTGGCATCCACAGGTCCTGATCACCGACCCCGGCTCCGTGAGCTACCTCGACGTGGGCGCACACATGGAGCGCGCCGCCTTCGAAAGCGAAGTGGCCGACGCCCGGCACGAGGGCCGGGCGCCGCCCAAGGGCGTGGCGGCCAATCCGATCTATCTGCCTTCGCCGGGCGAGGTGCTCAAGGCCTTCTACACCTCCTTCAAGACGCCGCCGCCGACCAAGGACGGCCAATGGCTGCACCAGAGTCTCTGGCACAGCATCCAGATCATCTTCTGGGGGTTCGTCATCTCATCGGTGTTCGGAG
This sequence comes from Gammaproteobacteria bacterium, assembly GCA_027315105.1. Lineage (GTDB taxonomy): Bacteria > Pseudomonadota > Gammaproteobacteria > Steroidobacterales > Steroidobacteraceae > FEN-1191. Next base: position 101,421 of record DAHUYP010000089.1, on the reverse strand, counting down.
TGCCGCTCGGCATCTTGTGCGGCGCCTATGCGGCGATCGCACGGCTGAGCGAGCCGTTCGTCGAATTCTTCCGCTACCTGCCGGCGCCGGCATTCGGCGCGCTGGCGGTGGCCATTCTCGGCATCTACGACGGTCCGAAGATCGCGATCATCGTCATCGGCACGTTCTTCCAGCAGGTGCTGATCATTGCCAACACCACGCGCAAGCTCGACCCGGCGCTGCTCGAGGCGGCATTGACGCTCGGCACCCGCAGCCGGCAGCTGCTCACGCGCGTGGTGATCCCGGGCATCCTGCCGGACCTGTACCGCGATCAGCGCATCCTGCTCGGCTGGGCCTGGACCTACCTGATCGTCGCCGAATTGATCGGCACCACCTCGGGGATCACCTGGTTCATCACGCAGCAGGCGCGCTACCAGCATTTCGCCAACGTCTACGCCGCGATCGCCATGATCGGCATCATCGGACTGGGTATCGACATGCTGCTGGCACTGCTCGGGCGGCGGCTGTTCCCGTGGGACCGCTCGCTGGCCAAGACCGCATGAATCATCCGCGGCGCGCACAACCGCCGGATCACCGGCTCGATCCGGCGCCGGCACGAGGCCGCCCATGAACGATATCGCCGTCCCCGCAGCGCTGCTGCCGTCGTATCGCGAGCAGTCCCCGGCGGTGCGCACGCGCTTCGACAGCCTGAAGGCGCGCGAGGTCATGCTCACGGTCTCCCACCTGCACAAGAATTTCGAGACCCCGGGCAAGACCACGGTGGCGCTGAAGGACATCAACTTCAGCACCCACCGGCGCGAGTTCCTGTGCGTGGTCGGACCCTCGGGCTGCGGCAAGTCGACGCTGGCGCGCATTCTTGCGGGACTCGAGGAACACAGCGCGGGCGACGTGCTGCTGCAAGGCCGGCCGGTGACCGGACCGGGCAGCGATCGCGGCATGGTGTTTCAGGGATACACGCTGTTTCCGTGGCTGACGGTGAAGAACAACGTGATGTTCGGGCTCGAGGTCAACGGTCACGGCAAGCTCGAATCCGAGCGCGAATCGATGCAGTGGCTGCAGCTGATCGGCCTGGAGAAGTTCGCCGACGCCTATCCGCACCAGCTGTCCGGCGGCATGAAGCAGCGCGTGGCCATCGTGCGCGCACTGGCGAATCAACCGCGCATTCTGCTGATGGATGAGCCCTTCGGCGCGCTCGACGCCCAGACGCGCTGCCGCATGCAGGCCCATCTGCTCGAGATCTGGCGCAAGATCGACATCACCATCATCTTCATCACCCACGATCTGGACGAGGCGATCTTCCTGGCCGATCGCATCCTGGTGCTCTCGGCCCACCCGGGCGAGGTGCAGGAGCTGATCGAGGTGCCGGTGCCGCGGCCGCGCAGCGTGGCGCAGTTCGTGAGCCCGGAGTTCCTGACCACCAAGGCGCGGCTGGAGGAGCTCATTCATTTCGGGCAGCAGGTACCGGAAGAGGAACAGGAGCAGGAGGACTACCCGATCCTGGCGCGCATGACCAACGTCACCGACAACGTGGAGTAGGCATGCAACGTGGAGTAGGCATGTACGGCGGCCCGCGTCAACCGCATCGTCCCGTCAGCCGCATCAGCATGTCGCTGCCGTTCGTGCTGCTGCGCGAACTCGATCGCATGGTCACGGAGCGCGGCTGCATCAGCCGTTCGCAGGCGATCAGCGACATGCTGCACCAGTTCCTGATCGAGCATAAGCGCGAGCGCGGCGACGACATCATGGTCGGCACGGTGACGCTGGTATACGACAATGGCGTAGCGGGACTGCAGCGGCAGCTGGCCGATCTGCAGAGCCGCTACATCGATGAGGTCATCAGCTCGCTGCACGTGCACCTGATGCATGAGCAGACCATGGAAGTCATCCTGCTGCAGGGCCCGGCCAGGATCCTGCAGGAGGTCGCCGACCAATTGATCTCGCGACGCGGCGTGATCTCGGGGAAGATGCATCTGGTGGCGGCGCTGATCCCGCAGGTGCACCCCTTCGTCAAGGCGGCGCGCTAGCGGGGGCGGGCGCGAGAGCTGCTAGAATGGCATGGTGACCGGGCACCACCGCATCCAGGCCTGACGGCGATGGCCATCCGGCCGGTACTGCGCATGGGTGATCCGCGGCTGCTGCAGGTCAGCGAGCCGGTGCGCGAGCTCGACAGCGGCGAGCTGCGCGCGCTGCTGGCGGACATGCTGGACACGATGACCTCGCTGTCCGGCGCGGGCCTGGCGGCGCCGCAGATCGGCGAGCCGCTGCGCGTCGTCATCTTCGGCACCGGTGCACACAATCCACGCTATCCGGATGCGGAGATCGTGCCGTACACGGTGCTGATCAATCCCGAGCTCGAGCCGCTTGGGACGGAGCTCGAGCAGGACTGGGAGGGCTGCCTGTCGGTGCCCGGCATGCGCGGCCTCGTGCCGCGCTACACGCAGTTGCGCTACCGCGGCGTCGATGAGCGGGGGCGGTCGATCGAGCGCAGCGTGAGCGGCTTTCACGCCCGCGTGGCGCAGCACGAGGTGGACCATCTGGACGGCATTCTGTATCCGATGCGCATCATGGACCTGCGGCAATTCGGCTTCACCGAGGAACTGTTTCCGGGGCAGGGGCTGGCGGACGATTGAGCGGCGCCGCACGGCCGGGGCGCGCGGTGAATGCGCCGCGCCTAGTCCGTGCGGCGCGCGGTCATCGCGGACAATGCACCGCTCAGGTCGATGTCGACCGCGAGCTCGATCGGCTGGCAGCAGATCTGGCAGTCCTCGATGTAGACGCTCGACCCGGCCGACAGATCCACCAGCGTTTCGAACGCTTCGCCGCAATACGGACACTGCACGCTGGTGAACAGCGTGGCCTCATCGCCGGCCGGGCGTGCGGATGCCGACGCCGACGGCTCGAACACCGGCTCCAGACCATACAGCGCATCGATGGCGCCCGGATCGAGTAGCGTATGCGGCCCGTGCCGGGGCGGGGGACGTCTGGCTTTCATGGCGGCGCGGCGGGCGCGGCGGCGCGGCGGGGGCCGCGGCTCGATGGTGCAGACTACCCTCGTTCGCCCGTTCGCGTAAGATTCCATACTCCGAAGCCGCCGCGGGCGCAGCCATGAAGCATCCGGATCCGGCCCCAGATCACCTGCAGCAATCGCTGCGGCAGCTGCATGCCGAGCTGGCCCAGACGCCGCGCGTGGATGATGCCTCGCGGCAACTGCTGCGCGACGTCCTGAACGATATCGAGCGCGTGCTGCGGCAAGGTGCGGCCGCCGCGCCCACGCCGCCGGCGGCGGCGTCGCTGTCACGCCTGGAAGCCCTGGCCGTGGACTTCGAAGCCGAGCACCCGGCGCTGGCCGCCAGCCTGCGGCAGTTCGTGGATCTGCTGGGCCGCGCGGGCCTGTAGGGCGGCCCGCACAGCGAGCAGCGAAGCTTCGAACCAGATGGTCGGCGGTTCGAAACTGTCCTGGCCAGACAAATCAATGAGTTACGGGTGGCTTGGACCGAGCACTCGGTGTCTTGCGGGACTCGATCGCGCAATCAGCCCCGATCGATCGGTGGTCTGTGGCGTATCGAGTTGCTTTGCGATTCACCGAGACCACCTGGCCATGATCCCCTGATGCCCGACGGGGTGTATCTGCGCGCAGGCGCGAGGCTGGAGTTTGTGCCCACCGCGGCGCCGACATCGCTCGAGCTGCAGGGGCTGGTCGAGAGGATCGGTACGCGCTCAGGGAGGTACCTGGAGCGGCGTGGCATCCTGGTGCGGGACGCCGAAAGCGGCTACCTCGGCCTCGAGCCGGACTGCGAGGAGGACTGGCGGCCACGAAGGCCGCCATCCATTTACTGCTTTGGAGGATTCACTGGCGCAACGGTCGCGGATTCACTCTTCGCTTCCGCTGCCTCCGCCGCCGCGCTCTCACGATGCACGTTGAGTATTCTGCCGTTCCCCGCATCGACATTGATCTCCCGCACGCCGGACTGCCCTTCCACCTTCATGTCGAAGGACCAGATAAGGCAACCGTGTTCGGCTTCGAGCTCTGCACTCTCGGTGGAGATCTTCCCGAGGTGCTTTAGCCTCGACTGAGCTGCCTGCTCCGCCTGCGACTTCGAGATCTTCGCCAGGTTCTGCAGTTCGGCGTCGGACGCCCCTTTGGGCGGGTGGATCGAGCACGGCGGCGCAGCCGCGACCGGCAACGCGGCCCCAGCCAGAACCACCGCGACGCAGGCAATGCCAAGGTGTCTCATGATCCGACGCTCCGCGCTAGTCGATAAGGTATTGTCAGCATCATCGAATCGCGGACCATCATGAGTCCATACGGACAATCCGCTGGCGCATCGCCAGGCTCAGCTCTGGCATATTGGATAGCGAGCAGCGGCCACCCCCATGCGTGATCGATGGGCCGGATGCTCGTGGATCCTTCCGCAAACCCGTATCGACCCAGCCGCAAGGGATCGATAGATTCTTACGGTAGCCAGGTCAGAGCGAGGTGTCGCATGGATCGCATCAGCGCACGGGCACCGTCCAGCAACATTGGAATCGGCGACGCGCACCGTACGGCAATCGCCGGCGGTCTTGCGAAGCTGCTGGCCGATACGCACACACTGCAGCTCACGACCCACCATTTCCACTGGAACGTCACGGGCCAATGTTCGACACGCTGCACGCGATGTTCGTGTCGCAGTACACAGAACTCCGGGGTGCTGTCGATCCGCTCGCTGAGCGTCGGCCTCTCTGCCTGCATGGATCACAAAATGCAAGGCATCCGCAAAGGCCCTTCCGGCCCGCGTGCCCGGATCGCCCGCCGCGCTGCGCTCGTCGAATCTGCCGACCAGTTCGCCTTTGCCGCGCCACGAGCAGCCAGGAGAAGCTCCTTTCTGAGGCCTGCGTCGCCAATTCCCGATTAAGGTAAGCCGTAAAATTCGCGTCTGATGCCAAGCAGAAGCCTCATGTCGCGGTACCTGCCTATAGGCTTTCTGTTACTGCAAGTCCTTGTTTTGACCCTGTTCGGGCCCGCGGTCACCGGTCCGGCATCCTACATCCTGACGGTGAGCGCGCCGCTGCTTGCGGCCGTGGCTGCGCTGTGGCGCGGACGCCTGCACGAAACCTCTGTTCGCTCCGGTTGGTACGCCCTCTCATTGTCCCTGACGATCTGGGCGGTCGGCGCCTTCGGCAATTTGTGGCAGGAAATGGTTCTACACCGTCAATATGAGATGTACCGCTCCAGCATGCTCGCCTTCAACCTGGCGGTCGTACCCACCACGTTCTTGCTGGCCAGCGACTGGCGCTTGCATGACCGGCAGCTGCTGCGCGTGGTCGATGCGCTGGTAGCGCTCGCCCTGGGCTGCACGTACTTCGAGTACACCTGGAGCATGATCAACGATCATTCGGCTCCCGGCGAAGCAGGCGTGGCCTACCTGGTGTGGCTCCTGGATTTCCAGAATCTCTACCTGGCGGCAGGGGCGCTGGTGCGCTGGCATGTCGCAGCGGATCGCGACGAACGCGATCTGTTCCGCGCGCTCGCCGTGTACCTGTCGGTCTACTTCGTCATTGTCTTCATCAATGACCATTGCTTCGCAGGCAATCCGGCCTTCGGTCCAGAATACGGGAGTGTCGTTACATTGGCCTTTGCCGTGCTGTGCAGCTTCGCCTTGCGCGAGCCCTCGACTGCCCCGGTGCGTGCGGTCAATCCGACGCTCTTGCGCATAGTACGCAGCGGCAGCCCGGTCTTGCTGGCGGTTGCATTACTCGCGGCCTCATTGTTCCTGATCCGAGTGGAGTATTCCCTGGGTTGCGCAGGTATCTTGATCGCCGTGCTTGGAATCGGTGTGCGCACCACCTTGATCCAGGTGCATCAGATCGAGCATAGGGAAGCCCTGAGCCGAAAGGCATCGGCGCTGCAAGCCATCGCCTGGACCGATGCATTGACCGGCGTGTCCAATCGTCACTTCTTCACCGAGGCACTCACGCGTGCCTGGCGCGATGAGCGCCGGACCGGTCCGCAGGCGATCCTGATGATTGACATAGACCATTTCAAGCTTTTGAACGATCGCTATGGTCACCCGGTGGGCGACGGCTGTCTGCGCGAGGTCGCTCGAGCCCTGCAGCGCGCTCTGGGGCGTCCGGATGACGTGCTGGCGCGCTACGGTGGCGAGGAGTTCATCGTCCTTCTGCGCGACAGCCCTCCTGCCGTCGCACAGGTTGTGGCCGAACGACTTCGTGCCACGGTGCAAAGCCTGCGTATAGAGAATGCGGGTAGTCCCGAGCGGGTCGTGACGATCACCATTGGCGTTGCCAGTGCGGCGCTCACGGACGGCGCCGCGGCGGCACGGATGGTCGAGGACGCCGACCGGGCGCTGTATGAGGCCAAATGTGCCGGACGAAATCAGGTGAGGCTGACCACAGACCGCCCCATTGAGGACGTTGAGGCCGCGGCAAGCATCAGCGCCCGACACCGGCGATTGAGCGCTTAAGAGTTGAACGTCGGCAGATCGGCCGATCGCGCCACGCATAATAGCCACTCGCAGAGCCGCCAAGCAGCCGGCACATGACCCGTACCCGGTGGGTGGCCTGGTTCACTTTCGCGAATCGGTAGAGCGCTTCGTTCTCGGCGCGCTCTCCTGTGCGAACCAGGCCGCGGCCAGCGTCACGCTCGGCCTGCCGCACCCAGCTCTTGATCGACCAGTACGAGCAGCCGAACTTCGTGCTCAGTTGCTTCGGTTGCCGGCCGGCTCGCACCAGCTCGAGCATCTGCCGTTCGAACTCCGGTGCATATCGGTCCACCCATTTTGACTTCGGCATTGTCGGACCTTCCAGAGTGAACTCTGAGGCGTCCCCGAAAGCGGGGCAACTTCATTTTCCGCCGGCGCTCTATTCCTGCGCGGCGGCACCGGCGGCTTGGTGTCGCCCTTCTTGGCTTCGTGGAAGCGCACGGGGCTGATGCGCGCAACCGCATAGTTGCGCAGGTAAGGCGATGGGTCTCCGTGATTTCGTATGGGTACATCGGGCGGCCTGATCACGATGCCAAGCCTATTTTCGTTGGGTTGGATTCACATCGTGGAAAGGTGATTTATCCTTCCTGTGCCCGATTTTAATGCTCTCTTAATGCAGGAGCGGGAAAATTCGCGGCATCGACGGTGCGAACCGTCATCTCGTCAACTACCCAGGAATCTCATCATGGCGCTCGATCGAAAGGCTTTCTCGATGATCTGGTCTGCATGCCTCGTGCTCGTGGCCGCGACGGGAGCTGCGTGGGCGGCCGATGTGCCGGCCGCCGCGCCGAGCTCGAACACGGCGGATGCGGCACCCGCCGACTCGACCTCTGCCACCGAGCGCAACAGCGTGAATCAACAAGCCGCCGAGTCGCTGGTGCGCGAGCGCCGCGCCCTGGTACGCGAGGCGATGAGCGCCAACGAGGACATGCTGGTCGCGATCGTCGCACTCGAGCAGACCGACAAGGACCTCGCCTACCGTGCACTCGCCGATGCCTCAGGCAAGCTCGACGTGGTGCTCGCGCGCGATCCGCATCTCAAGCAGGTGCCCATCTCGGTCGAATCGAAGACGATCGATCTGGAAGCGGGGCCGAAGAGCGTGGACAAGGTGCTCGCGGACGCCAAGTCGCAGCTGTCCAAGGGCAACGTGCAGGAGGCCAAGCGGCTGCTCAAGCCCCTGACCAGCGAGATCCGCATCACCACCGAATCGCTGCCGATGGACACCTACCCGGCGGCCATCAAGCAGGCCACCGCGCAGATTCAGAACGGCCAGGCCGATCAGGCGGCGCAGCTGCTCGCCAACACGCTCACGACGATCGTGACGACCGAGAGGATCGTGCCACTGCCGCCGCTCAAGGCCGAGGCCGACGTGCAGCAGGCCGAAGCGCTCGTCAAGGCGGATGCGGCGAAGAATCGGGCGCAGGCGCTCGAACTGCTGCATCAGGCGCGCCGCCAGCTCGAGGTCGGCAAGCTCCTGGGCTATGGCGAGTACAAGGACATCAAGCAGGAGATGAGCGTGGTTCAGCAGCGGCTCGGTGGCGGCGCGACCGATTCCGGGGTGTTCGCCCGGCTCAAGCAACTGCTGCACGAGGCGCGCGGCAAGCTGTGAGCGATCGCCGGTGTACCGGCGGGCGGTCCACGGCGCGCTCGATCGGCCGGCCGACGGTGCCGCCGGCGTCCACCCACTCCGCGATGTCCCCGAGGTTGGATAGCGCGGCGTAGGCGAAGTCCTCGAGCGGCTCGCCTGCGAGTGCGGCGCGGCCGCCCGAGGCGCAGTACAGGATTACGGTCTTCGAGCGGGCGAAGTTCCGGTCGTGATAGGGCGATTCCGGGTCGGATCCTCGTCTATGTATTCCTGCTGGTCGGCTTCTGGTACTTCCTCTGGCGTCCGGGTGCACCTTATCTTCCGCCGCTTGGCCAAGTACCGCTATGCCCCGCTGCCGGTATTCCGCCGCAACAATGAACGTCGCTCTCTCTCACCGGATATTGATACGCGTCTTTGGGAGCCCTAGAACCGTTCCGGTGGCCAGGCGTCTGAGGTCGAACGAGAACACGAATCCCGTTCGAGTCTCTGCGATCTTTCTCGGTTCCGCGGTAGGATCTTCTGCAACGATAAAATATCCGTAAGCTTCATAGCCCTGGTCAAAGACTAGTGCGAGTTTTTCGTCGTGGTCCCTGCGTGCTGGCGACGCCGTTCCGGTCTCATCAATGCCCCAACCAGGCTCTTGGAATACGTAGTAGGATTTGTTGTCGTCCAGTTTGCGTTTTTTGTCCACCCATACGCTGAAGTAGACTTTCTTTTCTTCATTGTTCACGGCGCACCAACTCCAAACAACATTTCTTTGTTTGGCGCCCAGGTAATCCAGCAACTGCGATCTATTTTCCAGATTTGGCATTACTTGCTCCCTACTGACCAGATCGGGCTGCAAAGACTGCATCTGTTACCGAGTAATTGCTTCCACTTGATAGCCCGTAGGACGACTGCAACTATGGCCCCGGCTCCGCGGAGCTACCTGGGGAAGCGAGCGGAAACCGGACCACGCCGAGGTGGCGCGGGATTGAAGCCAATTGCCCGTTGCAAGAGTTGCAGAGTTTCATCCGCAAATCTACTGAGTTCGTCCTTCTTGAGCTCATGATGCCGTGACTCAAGCGTATCTCGGTGAACATGTGTCACTCCGGATGCGCGGCGATGAATTCCTCGGCGGCGGTGATCATCGCCGCCCGGTGGGCACCACGTCGGTATGCCCGGCAAAGCACAGCACCGGGCCGCCGCGTCCGTGGCGCGCCCAGAAGTTGTCGACGCTGCCGTAGCGCAGCCGCTCGATCTCGAAGCCGGCGCGGGCCAGCCGCTCGGCCATCAGTTCCTGGCAACCCTCGCGCGACGGCGTTACAGAGGCGCGCGTGATGAGCTGTTGCGTGAGATCGAGCGTCGCAGACATCCGAGTTCCTTCCGGGGCGAGAGCCCGGATCTTATACGGGTTTGGGTCGGGTACGGGCAAGGGTCGGTGGCGAGGGCGGCGCGGATGGCCGGGCCGTGCGGAAAGCTCGTATTGCCAGCGAGCGCTGCGCGCGTAGAGTGCCGGTGCAGACCAGGAGGTTGCGATGAAATCGAGACACATGGTCGTACTGCTGTCGGCGATGGCGGCTGTCAGCTCCGCCTTCGCGGCGGACGAGCTCATGACCGCGGCACAGGCCCGTTTCAAGCCGATTCCATCCGCTGCACCGGCCTTGCCCGGGAACGTCGCGACGCCGGCAAAACTGACACTCGGCAAGATGCTGTACTTCGATCCCCGGCTGTCGGCGAGCCATTCCATCAGCTGCAACTCCTGCCACAACGTCGGGCTCGGCGGTGTCGACGCGCAGGAGACATCCATCGGTCATCGCTGGCAGCGCGGTGGGCGCAACGCACCGACGGTGCTGAATGCGGTCTTCAACACGGCGCAGTTCTGGGACGGCCGGGCAAAGGACCTCGAGGCGCAGGCCGGGGGACCGATGGTCAACCCGGTAGAGATGGCCTCGCCGACCGAGCACGTTGCGGAGCAGCTGGCGGCAATTCCCGGCTACGTGACGGCCTTCCACAATGCTTTTCCGTCGGAGACGGATCCGGTCACGCTGGCGAATGCGCAGAAGGCGATCGCCGTGTTCGAGGCGACCCTGATCACACCCAACGCCCCGTTCGACAAGTTTCTTCGGGGCGATGCCAATGCACTGACTGCAATTCAAAAGACCGGACTCAAGCTGTTCATGGACCGAGGATGCGTGGCCTGCCACAGCGGCATCAATGTCGGCGGCGGCATGTATGCGCCCTTCGGCGTGGTCGAGAGACCGGATGCGTCCATTCTGCCGCCGAATGACAAGGGACGCTTCATGATCACCCGGAGCGCGGGCGATGAATACGTCTTCAAGGTGCCGACCCTGCGCAACATCGCCCTGACGGCTCCCTACTTCCATAGCGGGAAGGCCTGGGATCTACGGCAGGCCGTGGCCGTGATGGGTACGAGCCAGCTCGGCGCACAATTGACCCCGGATGAGATCGGCGCGATAACCGCTTTCCTCGAGAGCCTCACAGGCGAGCAGCCGAACATCACCTATCCGATTCTGCCCCCGAGCGTCAGCTCGACGCCGCGGCCCGAGCCGTAGCGCAGGCGAACGGCTTTTCGCTGCGCGCAGGGGTTGCGGCCGAGGCCGAGGAGCGCGGCGAGATTGAGCGCTTGTGCCGGTGTGTAAGCCGGCCGGCGGTGGCGGTGGCGACGGCGCGGCTGTCGCTGACTGCGCAGGGCGAGGTTCGCGATGCGCTGAAGACGCCGTACCGGGATGGCACGACGCACGTGGTGTTCGAGCCCGAGGACTTTCTCTCGCGCCTGATGCTGGCGGCCGACGTTCTTCGACCCGCAGCTCCCATATCGGGCGCAACGCCCTCTAGACACCATCAATGATGACAAAATCCGAAATGGCCGTTCGCTTGCGTATCTCCACGAGCCGCTGATACTCGGGGGAGTGATACCAGGCCTTGATCGCGGCGACATCGGGGAATTCGATGATGACCAGGCGATCGGGCGTCCAGTCGCCTTCCAGCACTTCTGTGGCGCCGCCCCGCGCGAGAAAGCGGCCGCCGAACGCCGCAATCGTCGCGGGAGTCGATTTCCGATATTCCGCGAATCCGGCAGAATCCGTGATGTCAACGTTGACCAATGCGTACGCGGCCATGAAGCCCCCTCCGGAAGGACGTTGAGCGCCTGCTGCGCATGATATTAGCCCCGCGCATTCCCGTTCGCAGCAGCCAGCGAGCATCCCGCACCGGAATATTTCCGGGTCCGGGCGGCGGTAGCCGTCGGCGCGCCGCCACACCGCCGATCCATAGCAGCGAACTGGCGCCGCCGAAGCTTGCCGCGGTCGCGAAGATCGAGGTCAGCCACGGGCTGGTGGGATCGAGCGCGCCCGCCAGCGTGTCGGTCGCGGATCCGGCCAGATAGGGAATGAGGGGTCAGGGCGCCCGGCGCCACGGATCGTTGCGATCACCCCGTGGCGCAACCGCCGGCTTATGCCCAGCCTGCCGTCGCCGGACGCAGACAGCGGGCCTGCCTGCCGTGTGACGGGTTTCGCAAAACCACGAGCGCAGCCGCGGCTGCGCGGTCCGCGGCCGCATCGTCGTGGTAGCGTTGGGGGCGGAGACATCCATGTCGGACGGTTTGCTCGCCGCCATCATTGCTGCCGGCGCGACGGTATTGACGTCGCTGGTGCAGCTGCGCACCTCGCTTGCGAAGGAATTCGCAGCGAGAACCCAGTCTTCCGCACTATCCCGCCGCAAGAGTCGCCTGCTGCCGATGCTGATGATCGCGATGCTCGGCGGCGCCGCCGTCGGCGGATTCGCCGTCGCCCAATGGCTGCACGAGTACGAGCGGGTCGCGCAGCAGGCGTTGCAGCGGGACCTGCGTGAGCGGCTTGCCGAGGCGAGTCGCACCAACGCCGAGCTCGGCCAGTCGCGCGCGGCGGTCCATGCGGAGATCGAAGCCGGGATTCTGCGGCGCATCGGTGCCGAGGGAGTCGCGGTCCTTGCGACCGTGGCGCCCTGCAGGCTGCAGGCGGGCATCGGCACGCCGGCGTCGCCCAGCCCTGCAGCGGCGTCCGCCCCTGCATCCGCCAACCCGTCGCCGCAGCCCTCGCCCGGCCCGTGCTCGGAGCGGGATGCCTCTCCGGTCACGCTGTGCGCGACGATTCCGACAGATGCCAAGCTCACGGACGTCGAGCTGTACGTCCGCGCAGACGACGCGGCCGGACCCTGGAGCGCCAGCCGCGCGATACCGGGACAGGAGACCGAGCAGGCGCGCTTCGCAGAGCAGCCGGCTGAGCTCGCGGACGGCGCCGCCGGAAAACGGGTGTGCGAAGCATTCGTGCAGTGGTCGGCACGCCCACGCACCGCACGCATGGTGGTCCACTATGCCCTCTGATCGGGGACGGTCCGAAGCCCGCGGAATCTGGTAGCCGGAGTCGGCAGCAGGATGAGATTCGCGCGTAGCGATCGATATCGAGTCCGTTGGTGAGATGTCGCGCTCGCCACGGCCGCAGACGTGCGGACGCCAAGGCGCGTGCGGACCGTGAGTACAAAGGACTATTGGGCAAGTGGATCGACGCAAAGATAACCGAGCAAGATGCTGCGCGATACATGAAGGAGCAGGAGGATGCACTTCGATGTTCCTTTTGTGGCAGATCTCCCGATGCGGTGCAGCAACTGTTCACCGCCGGTGATGCCGGCATCTGCGATCGCTGCGTTCGAGACTTCTACGGAGAGCTGAAACCAATCGCCTAGCGCGAGGGCGCGGCCGGCGCTCCGTTGGTGGTCAGGTGCCAAAATCCAAGCAAGGCAGGATAGCCGTCGGCTTAGCGTTGTGACCCAATGTGGCCCACGGGTTGCTGCACTCTGCCGCTGAAGGCGCTTGAGTAAAGGATAGACGAGCGGCTGCCGTTTGCATCAAAGCGGCAGGTGCGTATTCCGGACTAAGTTGACCGCTGATTCCGTTTGAACGTGACCGCCGATTCTGATCGAAGGTGACAAGCGCGAGTGGGACACACGAATGTTCCACATGGCGCATACTCAAATCGTTCAAGTCGCGGAAAAACTAGCTTTTCACGGGTTGGCGAGAAGAGGGGAAACCCATCCCTCTCTCCCGCCACCAATTCCCATCCTTTTCCGGCACTTACCCGGGTTCGAGTCCCCTGCGTGCGTTTGCGTACCGAGGCGAGTGCGCGTCTGCGGTAGACTGTACATGGGCCAAGTGCCCTTTCTTCGATCCGCCCTGTTTCGCGGCTATCCCGTTCCCGCCGTGCGACGGCCCATTCGTCGGCCCGCCCAAGGGAGAAGCCATTGACCCCACTCAGCCGTCTGGCATTCATCGGCAATTCGCTTCCGCGCCGCTGCGGAATCGCCACCTTCACGACCGATCTGCAACACGCCATTGCCGGGTCACGCGCGGACGTGCAGGCCGCCATCGTGGCGATGACAGACCATGGTCATGTCTACGACTATCCGAGCGCAGTTCGCCTGCAAATCAACGACGAGAAGCTGGAAGAATACGCGCCCGCCGCCGAGTTCCTGAATGCGGGGCGGTTCGACGCCGTCTGTCTGCAGCATGAGTTCGGCATCTTCGGCGGCGAGGCCGGCAGCCACATCATGGCGCTGCTCTCGCGGCTGACCATGCCGCTCGTGACGACGCTGCACACGGTGCTTGCCGAGCCCAGGCCGGCGCAGCGCGCCGTCCTGAACGGCATCGTCGACGTCTCGTCGAAGGTCATCGTCATGGCCGAGAAGGGGCGGGAATTGTTGCGCACCGTGTACGCCGTGCCGGCGGAAAAGATCGAGGTCATCCCGCATGGGATTCCTGACTCCGCTTTCGCCGAACCCGATGCGGCGAAGGCCAGGCTCGGCTTCGAGCGCAAAGCCGTCATTCTGACGTTCGGTCTGCTCTCTCCCAACAAGGGCATCGAAGTCATGATCGATGCCATGCCGTTGATCCTGCAGCGTCGCCCCGACGCGGTCTACGTCGTGCTCGGCGCGACCCATCCCAACCTCGTCAGGCGTGAAGGCGAGGCCTACCGGGACCGTCTGACGGCGCGCGTGCGAGCCGTCGGCGTCGAGGAACACGTCGTTTTTCTCAACCGCTTCGTCGACCAGGCGACATTGCTCGACTTCATCTCGATGTGCGACGTCTACGTCACGCCCTATCTGAATGAAGCGCAGATGACCTCCGGCACCTTGGCCTACAGTTTTGGGCTGGGCAAGGCGGTCGTGTCAACGCCCTATTGGCACGCGCGCGAGCTGCTGGCGGACGGGCGCGGCATCCTGGTGCCGTTTGGCGACACCAAGTCCATCGGCACCGAAGTCTCGGGATTGCTCACCGACGATGCCCGGCGACAGGCCATGCGAAAGCACGCTTACTCGAGCAGCCGCTCGATGACCTGGGAGCGAACCGGGGCGCGCTACCTTGCCGCCTGTGAGAAGGCCCGGCGCAGGCATCCGCTCACGGTGCTGGCGCGCCCGGGCGAAAGCATCCTCCTGCCCGACGGCCCGACCGCACCGCCGATGCCACTGGGCCACTTTCTGTCGATGTGCGACGACACCGGGCTGTTCCAGCACGCGGTCCAATCGGTGCCCGATCGCGCGCACGGCTATTGCGTCGACGACAACGCGCGCGCGCTGCTGGTGGCGTGCGCCCTCAATGCCCCGGGTGAGCAGCGCCTGCCCGACGCCCTCACGGCGCGCCTGGCGGCCTTCGTTCAGAATGCGTGGAATCCCGACAACCGGCGGTTTCGCAACTTCATGAGCTTCGATCGCCGCTGGCTCGAGGACATGGGCTCCGAGGACAGTCACGGACGGGTGCTCTGGGCGTTGGGCCAATGCGCACGCATCGATGCCAGTCGCTCGCGCCGGCGATGGGCCGCCTCCCTGTTCGCCGCGGCCGCGCCGAGCGTGGAGCATTTCAGCTCGCCGCGAGCGTGGGCCTTCACGCTGCTCGGACTGGACGCCTATTGCCTTGCGGCCCCGGAGGATTCCACGGCCCGGAAGCTGCGACATCTGCTGGCCGAGCGGCTGATGTCCATCCTGACATCGATCGAGACGCCGGATTGGGTGTGGTTCGAGGAAGGGCTGGCCTACGACAACGCGCGCCTGCCGCAGGCCCTGATCGCCACGGGCATCGCCATCGGCGCGCCCGGATACGTCGCCGCCGGCTTGAGATCATTGCATTGGCTTATGGCACTGCAGACAGCGCAGTCAGGCGTCTTCCGGCCGGTCGGTTCCGACAGTTTCGGCGAGCAGCGCAAGCCGCCACGGGCGTTCGATCAGCAGCCCCTGGAAGCCGCCGCCGCGATCTCGGCCTGCCTGGCAGCCTGGCGTGTGGACGGTGATCTCGAGTGGAAGACGCACGCCGAGCGGGCATTTGCCTGGTTTCTCGGCCGCAACGATCTGTCCTCGCCGCTGATCGACCCGGAATCGGGCAGCTGTCGCGACGGACTGCATCCCGACCGCGCGAATGAGAACAAGGGCGGCGAGTCCGTGGTCTGCTACCTCCTCGGTCTCGCCGAGATGCGCGAGCTTGCCCGCGTGAGCGAGCAGCGCACGAAACCCGCGCCCTTTCGCGCTTTGCGCGCCTGAATCCCATTAGACTCCGCCCAGTCAAGCCGAGGACGTCTTGTCACCAGCTCCGTTTCTGAACCGGCAGGGCTTGTACCTGCGCCCGGATCCGGCCCGAGTGGTCGTGCGCCAATTCAAGCCGGCGACCGAACCGCGGGATCTCCACGCCACCGACAAGTCGCGGGCGAACCATATCGTCAACCGGGTCCTGGCCCTCGATGCCGCCACCGTCGCCAGCCAACTGGCCGAGGTGCTCGAGAATTTTCAGGGGCGCCACCGCAATCTGTTGCAGATATTCGAAGCGCGCGCCGATGAAATGGAAGACGCGCTGACGGCCCATGCGAGCTTCACGCGGGAACAGCGCCGGCTGGTCGGCGCCTACTTCCTGCACGAGTATTCCTTCGAAGCGGCGGCGTTGTTCAATCCGAGCATCGTCGCGCATCTGGATCAATCCGGCGCGCCGGCGGGTGGGCGACGCTTCATCCTGAGCCTGCGGGCGGTCGGGGAAGGACATGTCTCCTCGCTGACGTTTCGCTCCGGGTGCATCGCGGCAGATGGCAGCGTGAGCATCGATCCGACCGCCCGTCTGGCATCCATTCCGAAAGTGACAAGCCGGATATCCGGCCCGGACGGGGACGAGGTCGAGCTGATCTTCGGGCCCGACGAGGACATCAGCGAGCGGGTGATCTTCCCGGTCACCGATCTGCAATCCAACGGCGTCGAGGACGCCCGCTTCGTGGAATTCGACGACGACGGCGACAGGATCTACTACGCGACGTACACCGCGTACAGTGGACGGGCGATCAGGTCGGAGTTGCTCCAGACCCGCGACTTCCTGTCGTTCCGGATGTCGCCGCTGCGGGGAGATGCCGCGAGCAACAAGGGCATGGCCCTGTTTCCCCGCCGCATCGACGGCCGGTACGCCATGATCGCCCGCCAGGACAATGAGAACCTGTATCTGCTGTATTCGGATGACTTGTACTCATGGAACGGGGGCGTCGCCATCCTGAAGCCCCGATTCCCATGGGAGTTCGTGCAGATCGGTAACTGCGGCTCGCCGATCGAGATCGACGAGGGCTGGCTGCTGCTGACCCACGGCGTCGGTCCGGTGCGAAAATATTCGATCGGCGCGGTGCTGCTCGACAAGAGCAATCCTTCCCGGGTTATCGCCAGCGCGCGCGAGCCGCTGATCAAGCCCGAACCCTCCGAGCGGGAAGGCTATGTGCCGAACGTCGTCTACACGTGCGGAGCGATGCGGCACGAGGACCAGATCATCCTGCCCTATGCGGTCGCCGACACTTTTTCCAGCTTCGCGACGATCAGGATCGCCGCATTGATGGCCAGCATGCAGGGCCGATGATCGCGGCGGAGCCGGAGTCAGGGCGCCGCTGCGCCCACGCACGGTGCGAAACAGGTAGTCTTTGCGGTCCTCGCCAATACCGGTCGCCGCTATGTTCGCGTCGAAATACGCCTCGAGATTGTGATTGCAGGGCATCTCGTGCTGCTTACCTCCCTTCTCGTGTAGCCGCACCCAACCGCGCCGACCCTGGCTGTAGCAGTCCTCGACCCGCATATTGATGACGGCTCCAACCCGACCGAAGGCGTGGATCACCATCGCCATGAGCGCCCGGTCCTGAAGTCCGATCACGGACGCCGCGTCGATCGAATGCAGCAGCGTGCGCGCTTCTTCTTGAGTCAAAACCGGAGTCTTGCCCTGTGGAAATGATGATTAATTACGAAACCGACTTATGAAACACACAAATCTTTGATTTATACGGAGCGGCATGATGTTTCAAAACTTACCCCTATAAGAGACGGCGCTCGAGGAGTTCGCACACCTCGTCGAGCGAATCGAACTATTCGACTCGCCACGGCGAGCGCTCCGCCCATTGGCGCAGCCGATCGGTGGCCCATGTCGGTGACTTCTCGGTGTGACACGAGGTACACGGATTTGGAATTCCGTCGCGCACGGTCATGGCCGGGGTAATGAACCTGAACGTGTGGGCGTGCACGAAGCTATTCGGAACGCCTTCCGACTCGATCGCCGGCATGTGGCAGACCACGCACTGGCTGCCGGGGCTGCCGGCCTTGTGGTGCGTGTGCTCCTCGAGCGTCGCGGTCCGTGGACCATTTGCTGACAGCGGACCGTGGCAGTCCAGGCACAGCGTCTCGGGGGGCTTGCGCAGCTGCGCATAATTGCCGGTGCCGTGCACGTCATGACAGTCGAAGCAGGTGATGCCGCGTCGGTACATGACGCTTTGCACGAAGTCGTTGCCCTGCATGCGGTTCTTGTGCGCCGTACCGTCGGCGAAGTAGTAGAAGTCGGTCTGCCCGAGGGTGTGCGCTTCGAGCTGCCAGAAGTCCTGGAGCCTCATGCCCACTCGAAAGCCCACCGGCCAATCGTAGTACTTGCCCTCGATCTGGTCGGCCAACGGTCGCCCCTGCGAATGACACTGGATGCACGTGTCGCTCGCGGCGACGTAACCCGCGCGTGCGGGGTTGAAGATGTTGCCGATCCGTGGGTCCGACACGTGGGTACTGCCCGGGCCGTGACAGCGCTCGCAGCCCACATTCCACTCTGCGACCTGCTTGGTGTGGATATCGTAGCCGACGGAGTGGCAGCCATCACAGGTCGGGCCTGTCGCTCGATGCAGGTTATCGGGCGGATAGAATTTCGCCCACCAGTCCGCGCCGCTGGCGGGCACCGCATACTTGCTCCAGTGATGATTCGCGATCTCCCACTGGACGGGCAGCGGGTAGTAGTCCTCACCGATCTTCGTGAAGAAGCGCTGCTTCCACAGGCTTCCATAAACGAAGGCCACTTGGTCCAGTGTGAACGGGCTGACCGTATTCGTATCGAGCTTCGCGATGATGGCCTCGGGGTGCGTACGCGGATCGCGCACGATGTTGGCCATCGGCGTCGCCTGCCAGCGCTGATAGATCCCGGTATGGCATCTCTCGCAGGCGTGCGAGCCGACATAGTGTGCGCTGTCGAGGCTCGCGGTCAGGGCAGCGGCCTCCAGGCCGACCGGATGTCTCAAACTGCGGATGAACAGGACGAGATTCCAGCTCCTGTCGATCGAGTGCCGGTAGATGTTTCCCCACGCAGGCATGCCTGTGAGCTGCACGCCATTCTCGATGAAGTAACGGATCTCTCCGTCCGTCAGGCCCTGCGTCACGCTTGCGCGCAGATCCGGCACGCGGGGATAGAGGTTGCGGCCGACGGGCGTCAGGCCAGAGCCATCGGGCCCGTGGCAACCCGCACACCGTGCGAGAAACTCCTCACGGCCAGCCTGCAGGTTCTCGGCGTTCGCGGCCAGCGGATTTTGCGCGGCTCGCTCGCGGGCTGGAATGGCTAGATTGCGCAAGCTCCGCGCGACGAAGAGTTCGACCCGGGAAGGCTCGGTGGTGGCGCGGAATCCGCGCTCGAGCAAGATCGCAGCTCCGATGGCGGTCAACGCACCGATCATCAGCAGGGCCAAAGCGGTGCAGTTCCAGATCTTGCGTTGCATGGGAGGGTCACCAGGCCCGAGTACAGCCGATTTCCGCCGCCAGACCGCTCTTCGCGGCAGCCTGCAGAAGGTGAGTCATAGGTATAACGCTATCGTATTATATGCGACATGCCACCTGAGTCCGCAACCTGGCTTCTCCTGATCACCAATCTGCCCGGCCACAAGCCGAAACTGCGCATGCGGCTGTGGCGTGCTCTCAAGGCGGCCGGTGCCGAGTTGCTGCGCGACGGCGTGTACCTCCTGCCGAACTCGGTCACCGCGCGGCGCGCATTCTCGGAGCAGGTCAGGGAGATCCATTCGGGCGGGGGCATGGCGCACCTCTTGCACGTCCGTGCCGATTCGCCGGCACAGGGGGAGAGTTTCCGTGCGCTGTTCGATCGAACGGGCGACTACGCCAAGGCGGCCGCTCGGCTCACCGCCTTCAAGCGGGAGTTCGGAAAGCTCTCCGAGCCGGAGGCGCGGCAGCGGCTGGCGGCGCTGCGGCGCGAGGTCTCGGCGCTCATCGGGAGGGACTTCTTTCCAGGCAAACCGCGCGAGCAGATGGAAGAAGCCTTGCAGGATGCGCAGACCTTGCTCGACGCACGTTTCGCGCCCGATGAACCGGGCGCCTCGGATCGGGAAATCACGCGCCGCCGCGCGCGAGAATATCGGGGCCGCACCTGGGCGACTCGCGAGCGGCTGTGGATCGATCGTGTCGCGTCGGCGTGGCTCATTCGCCGCTTCATTGACCGGAAGGCGAAGTTCCTCTGGCTCGAGCGCATCGAGGGCTGTCCGAATTCTGCGATCGGGTTCGACTTCGACGGCGCGGAATTCACGCACGTGGGGACCCGGGTCACGTTCGAGGTGCTGCTCGCGAGCTTCGGGCTCGAACTCGATCCGGGACTTGCGCGTCTCGGTGCGCTCGTGCATTACCTCGACGTGGGTGGCATCCCCGTGGCAGAAGCCCCAGGAGTCGCATCGATCATGGCAGGCGCCAGGGCGTTGCAGCCCAATGATGACGGTGCACTGTTGAGCGTGATGACAACGACGTTCGATGCGCTCTACGCCGCGTATTCGAAGTCCCCTCCAGCGTGAGCCCAATGTGGCATGGGACCAAGGTCATGGAGGAACCAGCCATGCACAGACGCCGGCCGCCAGCCTGCGGCAGTTCGTGGATCTGCCGGGCCGCGCGGGCCTGCAGGGGCGGCCCGCACGGCGAGCAGGGCGCGTCAGGCCGGGCCGCCGGCGCGCTGCGCTTTCCTGGCCTTGATGTCGGCCAACACCTGCGGCAGCTGCGCCTTCTGCTCCGGCGTCAGCACGTTGTAGAGCTGCAGCTCGGTCTCACTGGCCCGCTGGATGCGCTGCGCGACCCGCGCCTGCAGGACCTGCAGCGCCGCCGGGTAGTTCGGATCGCCGGGATTGGACAACACCGTGAAGTCCGGCGCGCCGGCGGCCTGGCGTTGTGCCATCGCCTGCTGACGGACGGCGGCCAGGATGCTCTTGACGTTCTGGCGCTGCTGCGGACTCAGGTCCATCTGGTGGAATGCACGCAGCAGGCCGGCGGAGAGCATCATGTGCCGGTGGTGCCAGTGATGCCGCATCGGTGCGTTGCCGCCGGGAGTCGCGCCGTCCGGGCCTGGAGCGACGTTCTCGGGATTGGAAGCCGCAGTATCCGGGCCACTGCCCGTCTGCGCCATGACGGCGCCCGCGACCCCGGTCGCGGCCACCGCCGCCATGAGCCATTGGATTCGATGCCGATTCTTCATGTCGTCCGCCTCGCTCGAGGATTACAGATACCGCTAGAACGGATGAGCGGCCGATCGGTGGACAGCGGCGGACGCAGGTTAGCCCCGAATTCGATGCGGTGCGCCCAGCGCCGCGTGCTGCGTTGCGTCTGGGCGGCCCGCAGCCCGCGGCCGATCTGCGCGCCGTTCGATGCTGCCCGCGCGCGCAGCGCTCACGGATTGCCGGGCACGCCGAAGCCCGGCGCGCGCACCGGATCGACTGCGCGGCGCACGTAGTCGTCGATCTGGGGTGCGTAGCGATCCCAAATCGCCGCCAGCACAGCCACCGGATCCGCATCGGTCCAATCGACGCGCAGATCGACGATCGGCCAGGAGACCTCGCGCACGATCAGCAGGCCCGCGGAACGAATCGGTCCGGCCTCGCCGCCGTGCGCCACGGCGGCGCGCAGCGCCTGCAGCAGGCGCTCGCCCAGATGCCCGCCGGCGGCATCGAAAGCGCCGAGCATCGCCCGCGGGACATCGGGCCCGGCCAGCAGGTTGCCGGCGGCCGCGGCGTGCGTGCCGGTGGCCGCACCGACGATGCCGAGGCAGTGGGCGCCTGAATGAACGGCCGGCGGGTGCTCCCGGCCGACCGCCAGCAATTGCCGGTAGGCGCCGAAGGGCGTGGCGCGCACGCTGTCGTCGACCGCCGAACGGGCCGTGGCGCCGCGGTGCAGCGCCTGCAGCATGTGCGGCCCCAGGGACGGATCGGTGACGTTCTGGGTCGCCACCGCGCCGACGCCGGCGCGGGCATGCGCGCAGCGGGCCGCGACCGCCGGCGACGAGGAGGCGAGCGCAACGCCGAACAATTGCGCATCCGCGCTGCGGGCGACGATGGAGAACGTCACCGCTCAGGCCTCATCCGGAATCATGGCGATGACGTCCACTTCCACGAGCCACTCGGGGCGCGCCAGGCCGGCGACGACGATGCCGGTCGACACCGGATGCACGCCCTGCAACCAGCGGCCGATGGTCCGATAGACGGGTTCGCGAAATCGCGCATCCGTCAGGTAAATCGTGATCTTGCAGACGTGCTCGAGCGTAGCGCCGGCTTCGCGCAGCAGCTGCCGGACGTTCCTCATCGCCTGCTCGGCCTGCGCCGCGGGGTCTCCCACACCGACATTGAGCGCGGTGTCGAGATCCTGGCCGACCTGGCCGCGAACGAACACCGTGCGGCCGCGGGCCACGACCGCCTGGCATAGATCGTTGTCGAGCTGCTGCTCCGGATAGGTATCGCGCGTATTGAACTTGCGTATGCGGGTATGCACCGGTCACTCCCATGCTCAGAGGTTCGTCAGGCGGCGAAGAATGCGCGGCAATGGCCCGCGAACAGCTGCGCATTCGCGCTCATCGGCCGGCGCGCGAGATTCGCGAGCACCAGGCGGCTGTTGCGCGCCGCGGCCGTCAGCGGCCGCGTCACGAGGGCGCGGCCGTCATAGGACATGCTGTTGGCGGGCTTGGTGGCCAGCAGGCTGTAACCGAGCCCATGCCCGACCAGGCCGCGCACCATCTCGAACGAGCCGGTGCGATGGCCGATACGCGGCTCGAAGCCGCGATTGCGGAACAGCGACAGGAAGTAATCCCGGCTCGGCTCGAGGTCGAGCAGGATCAGCGGCTCGGGCAGCAGCGCTTCGAGCGCGATGGCGCCGCTCGTCGCGAGCGCATGTCCCTGCGGCAGCAGCACATAGGGCGAGAGCTCGGCCAGCGGCTCCCGGTCGATGTCCGCGCCGAGCCCGAAATCATAGAGCAGCGCGACGTCCAGGTCGCCGCTGCGAAGACCGGCCAGCAGACGGCCCTGGTCGGCCTCGAGCAGCGTGAGCGCCATGCCGGGATGCATCCGGGCGAGGCGCGCGAGCAGTGCCGGCACCACGTAGGGTGCGAAGGTCTGGAAGCAGCCGAGTGCCAGCGAGCCGCCGGCCGGCGCGGGACGGTCGGCCCAGGCGGCGCGCGCATGAAACTGCTGCGGCACACCGTAGGCGCGATTGGCATAGATCAGCGGCGCGCCCGCGCCGGCGACGAAGATATCGTGCACCGAACCGAAGACGACGAAGTGCGAGCCCACCCGCTCGCTGGCCGTGACGCGGCAATCGAACGCCACCAGTGAGTCGACCACGCGCGGCGCGCCGGTGACCTGTGTCGTCCAGCGCGCACAATCGAACTTCGCGGCACCGCGAACGCCGTCGCGGCCGGCGAAGCGGTCGGAGATGTGCGCCTGGTCCTCGCGCAGCACGTTGACGCAGAACACGCCGTTCTCGAGCAGCGCCGCCACCACCGGGCTCTGATGATGGATGCAGACCAGCAGCGTCGGCTGCGGCGTATCGGCAGAGACCGAGACCATGGCCGACACCGTGACGCCATGCCGGCCCGCGGCGCCGTCGGTCGTCACGACATTCACGGTGCAGGCCGCGTGGCTCATGCCGAGCAGGAATTGCTGTCGCAGCGCCGGGTCGGGCGCCGCCGCCGGGTTGGAACTCGATGCGCTCAAGCGCGGCTCACGCCGCGGCTCCGGCCGTGGTCGACGGCGCCGCGGCGGCACCGGGCTGCGACTCGAACCACTGCCTGATGGCCCGATCGCCCGCTGCGCGGCCGCCGCCCGGCATCACCCGCTCGGACAGGTCCGCGGCCTTGCGTACGAAATCGAGCGGCCCGTCCCAGTCGAAGTTGCGGTAGACCGCATTGAGATGGAAGAACGGCGGCGACTGCGCGAACAACTGGAACGTCAGCCGATGGCCGGCATAGTCGGAGTTGAGCAGGTCGCGCGCGAACGCCAGCAGCTTGCGGCGGTCCTCCGCCGCCCAGCTGTCGTTGACGCAGTAATACTTGTCCAGCCACGGCTTGGTCTCCGGAGCCTCGAACGAGGCCTTGTCCGGCGTGATGCAGATCTGGCCGCCGCACAGCTCGCGCGCGACGTGCATCATCTCGTGCAGCTGCGAGCAGGCCAGGACCCGCCCGGAATACAACAGCGATTGGTTCGGCATCAGCAGTCCGGCAGGACTTCTCTCCGCCAGCGCGACGGCCGCGGTCAGATGGGCATTGATGCCCTCGCGGTACACCGCCAGCTGCGCGAGCTTCTCCTGCACCGCCTGCTGTCGGTCGAGCCCCGTCTGCCTGACGTTGAACAGCGCCGCACCGATCATCATGTCCGCCAGCTTCAGATTGCGCTGCACGAACGCGAAGGCGGAATATCGATGCAGCGTGGCCCGTATGAAGGACGCCGCTCTGGTGTGCCGATAGAACAGGACGTTCTCCCAGGGGATCAGCACATCGTCAAAGATGACCAGCGCGTCGACTTCGTCGAATCTGTTGGCCAGCGGATAGTCGGCCGCGCAGGCGCGCCCGGCGAAGCCGGTGCGGCAGATGAATTTCAGGTTCGGCGAGGATAAGTCGCAGATGAATCCAACCGCGTAGTCCGAGAGCGCCTGGTTGCCCCAGTTGGCGTTGGTGGGCTTGGTGAAGGCCTGGTTGGCGTAGGCGGCGGCGGTCTCGTACTTCGCTCCGCGCACCACGATGCCGGCATCGGTTTCCTTGATCACGTGCAGCAGCGTGTCCGGATCCTGGTCCTGCGGGGCCTTGGAGCGATCGCCCTTCGGATCGGTGTTGGCCGAGACGTGGAACGGATCGGCGTGCAGCACCGCGCCGATGTGGCGGCGGATGTTGGCGGAGAACTGGGGATCAACCTCGTTCAGAACGTCCTGTCCGTCGAACAGGGACCACATCTCGCCGACGGTCTCGTCGCCGACCCGCGTCACGACGCCGCCGATGGCCTCCAGGACCGTGTCGGTCGCGCGACGCTTGTTCCACCAGTCTTCCTGCGTCCGCGGCAGCTTGTTCGCCACGGCGTGCCATTCGCCGCCGTCCTGGTAGGCGAGCATGTCGCGCGTCGCGGCCTCGTGCTGCAGGTCGTAGATGCGGGCACGGATGTCGATCAGCGGCTTGAACATCGGATGCTTCGCCAGGTCCCTGACGCGCTCGCCGTTGATGTAGACCTCGCGCGTATCGCGGATCGAATCGAGGTACTGCCGGCCGGTTCGGATCATGGGGATTGCTCCAGGTGCATTGGGTATGGCGGCGGTGCCGGCCGCATCGATGCCGGCGGCGGTGCGCCGTGCCGCAACGTCAAGCCAGCCGATCGAGCAGCGAATCCATCATCGCGTCGCAGCGCTGCAGCTGATCGAGCGCCACGAACTCGTCGCTCCTGTGGGCCTGATCGATCGAGCCGGGGCCGCAGACCACGGTCGCAATGCCGAGCCGGCCGCTGAACAGCCCGCCCTCGGTGCCGAAGCCCACCTTGATGCGCTCCCGGTTGCCGGTCAGGGCGGCCGCCAGCTCCACCACCGGCGAGTCCGACGGCGTGTCGAGACCCGGATATTCGTGGACGAGCTCGAAGTCGATGCGCACGTCGTCGCCGCCGGCGTCGCAGTCGCCGTGCATCGAGCGGGCGACGGCGGCGGCGTCCGCCCGGATGGCGCTCACGAGCGCTGCCGGATCATCGGCCGGCAGGTTGCGGATCTCGAATTCGAGCTCGCAGCGGGCCGGGACGATGTTCAGCACCGTGCCACCGTGAATCACGCCGACGTGCAGCGTCGTGTACGGGACCTCGTAGGCCGGATCGCGCGCGCCGCCGTGCGCAATGCCCGCCTGCCGGCGCCGGATGTGCCCGATCAGATCCCCCGCCATGTGAATCGCGTTCACGCCGCGATCCGGAGCGGCGGAATGCGCCGCGCGGCCATGACAGGTCGCTCTGAGCGCGGTCTTGCCCTTGTGTCCCACGGCGGTGCGCAGCATGGTCGGCTCGCCGACGATGCAGAACGCCGGCCGATGGCTCCAGCGCGACATGTCGTCGATGAGGGAGCGCACGCCGAGACAGCCGACCTCCTCGTCGTACGAGAAGGCGAGCTGCAGCGGCAGGCGCAGCGGCCGCGCGGCCGCGAGGCCCGCGGCCCTGAGGGCACAGGCCAGGAAGCCCTTCATGTCCGCCGCGCCGCGCGCGAACAGGCGTGCGCCCCGCTCCTGCAGCCGAAACGGATCGGAGGACCATCGCTGGCCGTCGACCGGTACCACGTCGGTGTGCCCGGACAGCAGTATCCCGCCGCGCTCCGACGGGCCGACGCAGGCATACAGATTGGCCTTGCGCCCGCTCGCGTCCGGATAGAGCCTCGAATCCACGCCGCGCGCCGACAGAAAGTCGCGTACGTATTCGATCAGCGCCAGGTTCGAGTCGCGGCTGACCGTCGGAAAGCCGATCAGGCGTTCGAGGATCTGTACGCTGTTCATATCCGTCGCGGCTGCGCCGACTTCAAGGCTACTTGAACGAATACCCCACGGTGAACCCGATCGTGCGCGGCTGCGAGACGATCGCCTGGTAGCGATTGCCGTAAACGCCCGGATCCGAGTAGGACATGATGCCCAGGTTGTTGGTCAGGTTGTCCACGTACAGCGATTCGGTCCAGTGCGCGCGCGAGAAACTGAGCCGCGTATCGAACATCGCGTAGCCGGCCGTGGTCGGCACCGTGGTCGACAGCGCCGGCAGCACCGCGCTCTGGTAGTGACCGTTGATCGCATAGCGCAGCTCGCCGCCGGCGAACTCCACGTGGCCGTACTCCAGGCCGAGCGCGACGCTGGTCTTCGGCGTTCCGGGCAGCGCCGTGCCGACCGGCGGCGGCGGCACGGCCACGTTGGGCGTCACGAACAGCGGATTGAGCGCCGTCAGCTTGGTCTGATCGTAGGTGTAGTCGAGCTGCGCTCCGAGATGGCGCGTGATCACGGCGTACAGTTCGGCTTCCACGCCGCGGCTGAAGGCCTCGCCGATGTTGAGCGATGCCGGCAGGACCAGCGGCGTCAACTGTACGCCTTCCTGGATGTTGTGCCACTGGATGTCGTAGGCGGCCACGGAATAGCGAAAGCGATTCAGCAACGTTCCCTTGGCGCCGACTTCGTAGTTGTCGGCGGTGTCCGGCTGCAGCGTCGTCAGCGCCGCCGGCGTCTGATAGGTTCCGCCGAGCTCGCTCGGCGGCAAAGCATTGACGCCGCCGCGGCGAAATCCCTGCGACCAGGTGGCATAGACCAGGTTGGTCGGGTTGAGCTGATAGGCGGTATTGAGCTTCCACAGCACCTTGCGCCACGAATCGCTCAGCGAGGCGTTGGCGACCGGGGGCGCGGAGCCGAAGTACGGTCCGGCATCGAACAGCAGCCCGGTCTGCTGCGACTGCGATATCGTCTGCCTGAAGATGCGTGTGCCGCCCGTGACGCTCCACGCGTCGGTCAGATGCCCGGTGACCTCGCCGAATGCCGCCAGGTCGGTGTACTTGGTCTCGAAGTCGCCGATATAGGCCTGGTCCTTGACGATCGGGATGCCGTCGATAGAGGTGTTGACACCCGGCGTGTAGGCGGTCTCGCCGACGCCGCAGTACGAGGGGGTGGTGCCGTTGCCGCCGCTCTGGCCGTAGACCGGCGCGCAGCCGTTGTAGAAGTTGAGATAGCCGGGGTAGAACTCGTGCTCCTGGATGGCGGAAGTCTCGCTCTTGTAGAACAGTCCGCCCACCCAGTCCACGACGCCACCCGGCTTCGATACCAGGCGAATCTCCTGCGTCCAGGGCGTGTCGATCCAGGCATCGCGACCCTGCACGAAGCTGCGCGGATTCTGGCCGTAGAGGCTCTGGAAGAAGTAGAAGTTGGTGTACAGCGCGGTGAGGTCGCTGTATGACTGGTTGACGTGGTGCGCCCACGAGGTATCCGAGGTCAGGGTCGCGAAACCCATGTCGTATTGCATCATCAACGCCACCAGGTTGACCTCGTCGTGGGCACCTTCCAGGCTGTTGTCGGCGTTCGACAGCGAGTCCACGCCGGCGGGCACCGCTGAGTTGTAGAGTTGCGACAGCAACGCCGGATTGGAGTACGGGCCTCCTGCAGCCGCCGGCGCCTGC
Source organism: Gammaproteobacteria bacterium (assembly GCA_027315105.1). Lineage (GTDB taxonomy): Bacteria > Pseudomonadota > Gammaproteobacteria > Steroidobacterales > Steroidobacteraceae > FEN-1191. The sequence continues at coordinate 73,617 of DAHUYP010000089.1, read as the reverse complement.
GTAAACGCGCTGATGGGCTGATTGTAGGCGGCGCCATTGATCGCTGCGTACGGGAAGCCGTTGGCCGTTTCGCCCTGATAGTAATAGGACAGCTGCGCGTGGAAGCCCTCGTTGGGCTTCCACAGCGCCGAGATACGGAAATCGCGATAGTCGTAGGCGTTGGTGCCGTCCTTGGCGTACTTCTCTGGCGGACTGAAGAGGTTGCCGGGCTGGGCGGATGCCGGTGCGCCCGAGGAATCGAGTACGTACAGGTTCGGCTGATTGATGAAGCCGGCGTCGTAGCTCCAGCCGGCGTTCATGCGCACCGCCAGGGTATCGGTGATCGGCAGGTTGAGGATGCCGCTGACGTCCTCGTTCGGCGCATGCGTGTGCGCGGTGTCGCTCATGCCGATCTCGGCCTTGGCATCGAAGGCGGACGGATCGGGAGCGTTCTGGACGAAGCGGACGGTGCCGCCGAGCGAACCGGAGCCGTACAGCGTGCCCTGCGGGCCGCGCAGGACCTCGACGTGATCCAGGTCCTGCAGCCGCAGGTTGAAGAACAGCGGCGTATCGTCGACGTAGGTGGCCACGGGCGGCACGACCGGCGAGGCGAGCGCGAGCTGGCCGGCGGTGCCCTCGCTGTTCAGACCCCGGATGATCAGCGTAGAGCCGTTGACGCCGTCGAACGGGCCCTTGTCGGTGAAGTTGACGCCGGCCATCGAATGCGCGAGACCCGCGATGTCCTGGATTCCGGATTTCTCCAGATCGGTGCCGGACACCGCGGTGATGCTGATCGGCAGGTCCTGGGCGGAGACTTCGCGGCGGCTCGCCGTGACCACGACCTCGGCCAGGCTCGCGCCGGTGCCGGTCTCATCGGTGCCCGCGGTGTTGTCCGCGTAGGCGTGCGTCCCGTACAGCGCAGTGAGCACCGCGGCCGTGACGGTCGTGAATTTCTCAACCGGACGCACTCGGCGCTTCCTTGCAATGGCCGGGGGCGTTTTTGCGCGAACACGTGACGTCATTGATGATCCCTCTGATGAATTCGCACGATCGCGAAGCTGTACGACGTTGGGCACACCCGTTGGTAGTTATGGATCTGTAGTTATGGATCGATCGCGACCTGACCGGCACCGCGGCAGCATGCGGCGGCGCCCGGCAGGGGCGAAAAGAGCGGACGGATTGACCGAGACAGGAAGCCTGTTGTCTCCACAGCGCGTGATCTCCCGAACAGCACGACGCAGCCATGTCATCTGCGAGGAGATATCAACGCTGCGTCCGGGGTGTTCTCCTGCACGGGAGATCGTCCCGGGGACGCGATAGCTCCCCGCAACCGTATCTCCCGGGCTTTTGTCCCGCCGTGTATCCAGGCCCCCATCGAACCTGGACTGCCTCTCTCGGACCAGACGCCTGCGCAGCAGGCCGGAACCCTAGACGCACATTTCAGACTGGGTCCAGTGCAAGGCGCATGCCGGCGCGCGCGCGCGCGCGCGCATTCAAGCATCCTCCATATAAAACCTGAGCTTATGGAGCGCGCGGCCGGAGCGCGCGTGGCACAGGCATCAAACAGGCGGTATGGCCGTGCACCGGCAAGGCGCAGAGGCTGCGGCGCCTGCCCTAATGCCGAACGTCAGGATTTCGGCGGCGGCGCGCCCGTGCGCGGCCGCGCCGCAGCGCGCTCGTCAGTCGCTGCCGTGCGCAAGCCACTCGACTTCGGTCGCCAGCAGGCCGTAGAGCTGCGGCCTGCGATCCGAACGATAGGGATAGGTCCCGGCGGCCGCGCGCCGCTCGCGTTGACTGATCTCGGCCACCAGCAGGGCGTCGGCTGCGCCGGCGGCGGCCAGCGCCCTGCCGTCCAAGCCGGTCAGGCAAGAGCCGCCCAGGAAGCGCATGCCGTTCTCCACTCCGGCATGATTGCAGTAGGCGATATAGACCTGGTTCTCGACCGAGCGCGCCGGCACGATGAACTGCGGCACGGCGCCATACTCGGCGGTGAGCGCGGTTGGAATCAGGATCAGGTCCGCCTGCATGAGCGCGAGGCTGCGTACCGCCTCGGGAAATTCGACGTCGTAGCAGATCAGCAGTCCGATCTTGAAACCGCCGAACTCGAACGGCGGCTCGAAGCAGCTGCCCGGCTGGTAGGTGGCGCGCTCATCCGGTCCGAACAGGTGGGTCTTGCGATAGCGCGACAGGACCGTGCCATCGGCGCCGATGACCTGCGCAGCGTTATGGATGCGGCCGGTGTCGCCGTCGCGCTCGGCGTAGCCGTAGGCGATGGCGATCCGACTGCGGCGCGCGATTTCGGCGATGCGCCGTGCCGAGGCGCCATCGTGCGGCTCCGCCAGAGCAGTGACCGCGGCGCCGATGTGATAGCCGCAGAGCCAGCATTCCGGACACAGCAGCAACGCTGCGCCGGCGGCCGATGCCGCCTGCGCCGTGGCTTCCAGAGCGGCCAGGTTGGCCGCAACGTCGCCCGGAAATCCAACCGTCTGCCACAGAGCGAGTTTCATATTGAAGATGACGACCTCGCCGGCGGGCACTGTCGGCCGGCACTGCAATGGCGCAAATCGAATTCGCGCGACTCGCGCATGCCCCAATGCCGTGCACGACAGCGCCGGGCTCGCGCGCTCCCATTGTTTGGAAGCACAATCGCGCATAAGAATACTCTAGCGGATCCGCCAGGCATGATGGCATCGTGTCAGCATCCGAGCTATCGGATCAACTCTGGAGACCAGCCGACGTGAGCAACCGGGAACACGCGACGCGCCTCGAAATCAGCACGATCCAACCGATCGCGCTCGACCAGCGCCACGGCAAGGCGACGGATCTGTTCACCGTCTGGTTCGGCTCGAACCTCATGTTGCTGACCATCGTCACGGGCGGGCTCGCGGTGACGGTGTTCGCGCTGCCGTTCGGATGGGCGGTCGTGGGCCTGATCCTCGGCAACATGGTCGGCGCGATCTTCATGGCGCTGCATGCCGCGCAGGGCCCGACGCTCGGCGTGCCGCAGATGATCCAGACGCGCGGCCAATTCGGCTCGTTCGGATCGCTGCTCGTGGTCGGGATCGTGATCGTCATGTATGTCGGGTTCCTGGCCTCGAATCTGGTGCTCGGCGGCGAGGCCCTGGCGAGCATGGCGCCGGGCCTGTCCGATGCGCCCGGCATCGCACTCGTGGGTGTGATCAGTCTCATCGCAGCCATCTTCGGCCATGACCTCATTCACACCTATGCGCGGGTGATGACCTACGTGTCGGGCATCGTGTTGCTGCTGACGTTCGCCTGGATCGTCTGGATACATGGACTGCCGGCCAACTTCCTGGGCCGCAATTCCTTCAACGTACCCGGGCTGCTGGGCACGATCTCGGCGGCGGCGCTGTGGCAGATCGCCTACGCGCCGTACGTCTCCGACTACTCGCGCTACATGCCGCGCGAAACCGGAGTGCGCTCGGCCTTCTGGGCCAGCTACTGGGGCTGCACGCTCGGCTCGCTGCTGCCGATGATCCTGGGCGCGACGGTGGGCCTCGCCTCGGACAAGAGCAGCCTGGTCGCCGGCCTTGCGGCGCTCACGCAGGGCCTGGCGCCGCTGGTGCTGATCGTCTTTTCGATCGGCGTCGCCACGGCCAATGCGATGAATCTCTATTGCGGCGCGTTGTCAACGCTGACGTTCGGTCAGACACTGGTTCCGCGCTGGTCGCCCGGAGCCTCGGCGCGGACCGTCATCTCGCTGCTGCTGTTCGGCCTGTCGCTGGCGGGAGCGCTGCTCGGCAAGGACTCGTTCCTCGACAATTACACCGATTTCATCCTGCTGCTGCTGTACGTGCTGGTGCCGTGGACCGCCATCAATCTGGTCGACTACTATCTGCTGCGTCACGGGCGCTACGACATCGGCTCATTCTTCCGGCGGGACGGCGGCATCTACGGCCGCGTCAACGTGGCCGCGGTGGAGTGCTACGTGTTCGGAATACTGGTGCAATTGCCGTTCATTGCCTCGCCGCTCTATACCGGCCCGATCGCGCAGACGCTGGGGGGAGTGGACCTGTCCTGGATCGTCGGTCTCGCGGCCACCTCGCCGGCCTACTACTGGCTCGCGAAGCGCTCGCACTCGTACCGCGACGGTCGGATCGAGGCGGCAGGGCAGCTGGGCGCATAGCCTCGATGCCCGCGCTCCGGGATCCCGCAGAGTTGTGCGGACTGTGGCGGCGCTCGCTGATCGAATGGCCCGAGGGCCGGCGCGATACCAGCAGCAGCGTGCGCTGGCTCCAGGGGATACGCGCCTTCATCGATCTTCGGCAGCCGGCGGACGGTGACCGGGTCGCGCACGCGCGCTGTCGTGACGGGCTCTCGATCGACGACTGCCTCTGGCTCGCGCGACAGGAGGGCTTCGCGGGACACATCGGCTTCGACGGCGCCCATTTCGAGTGGCTGCGGTCGATAGATTTCCAGCCCAAGGCGCGTCATCCGGACGCCGGCTCGTTGGCGTGGGAGGGCGACGTGTTGGTCGAACGAGGGCGCGACAGCGATTACGTCGAGCATTGGCGGCGCGAGGCGTCCAGAGCCACGCGTCCGGTCGGTGCGTTGGCGCTGCGCGCGATCGATGCCGCGACCACGGCCGTGCTGCTGCGGGTAGGCCGGGACTTCATGTTTGCGCGCGATCGCGCCGTGGTCCCGAGCGCGCACCGGACCCTGGGCGAATGCGTCTCGCAGGCACCGACGCTGTTGCATTCGCAGCAGTTGGTGGACTGCGAAATCTCGGCCGGCACGGTGTCGGCGGACGGGTTGCGCATCCTCGCGTCCACCCTGCCGTATCGCATCGGCGATGTCGTCGATCCGCGCATCGACGGTGATTCGGTCAGCACGGCGGATCGTGCAAGCGACGGCCGGGCCATCCGGCGCCGCTGGCGCATCACGGCGCGCGAAGGGGAACTCGGTGCGCTGGCCGCGACGCAGGGCGCAACCGGCGGCACGAGCTAGCCGCGACCTAGGGCGGTGCCGGCGGGCGGCGCGCGGCGCCGAAATGCCGGTCGGCGATCAGGCACAGAATCTCGAACATCATGGTGGCGCCGACCAGCGCGGTGTTGCCGGTCTGGTCGTACGGCGGCGCCACCTCGACGACGTCGCCGCCGATGAGGTTCAGGCCGCGCAGGCCGCGCAGCAGGCGCAGTGCCTCCAGCGTGGTGATGCCGCCGACTTCAGGCGTGCCGGTACCAGGGGCATAGACCGGATCGAGGCCGTCCACGTCGAACGAGATATAGGTCGGCCCGTCGCCGACGACGCGGCGCGCCGCCTCGATGACCCGCTCGACGCCGAGGGCGGCGAATTCATCCATGAATACCACGCGCATGCCATGGGACTGCGAGAACTCGATACCGTCCATGAAATTCTGGCCACCCCGAATTCCGATCTGGATGGTGCGCTTCGGGTCCAGCAATCCCGCCTCGACGGCCAGTCGGAACGGCGCTCCGTGCGTGAACTTCGAGCCGTAGAATTCGCCCCAGGTATCGGTGTGAGCATCGATGTGCACCATGCCGATGGGGGCGTCGGCCGCCAGCGCCCTGAAGATGGGATAGGTGATCGAATGGTCGCCGCCGGCGCTGACCGGCCGAACGCCGGCCGCGACGATCTTGCGATAGAACGCCTCGATGTCCTCGACCTGCTTCTCCAGGTCGTACCGATGCGGCAGGCGCACGTCGCCCAGGTCGGCGATGCGGCACAGTTCGTACGGGTTGATGCCCAGGGCGAGATTGAACGAGCGCATCAGGCTCGAGGCGTTGCGTATCTCGCGCGGCCCGTGCCGGGCTCCGGGTCGGTTGGTCACGCCGAGATCGGTCGGCACGCCGATCAGGCCGATATCGACGTTCTCGAGGCTGCCGGCGAGCGGCGCGCGCATGAAAGTGGCGATTTCCGCGTAGCGCGGTTCCTTCATCGGCTCGTAGTCACCGGCACCGGCGATGTCCGGCCTGCGGTAGGGCTTATCGTTCATGCGAGGCGTGCCCTCAGGCGTTGCCGGCCGGCCGCAGCGGCGCCGGTTCAGGTTTGGGGGAGCGGCCGCTCAGGCTCACGGCGACGTAGACGACGAGGCTGGCGCCGAGACCGGCGTAGATCGGCAGGTCCGAATCCAGGCCGTTCACGGCCAGCAGCACGATCACCAGCGCGCTGCCGATCGCGATCGATGCCAGCGCGCCGGCGGTGGTGCCGTGCCGCCACAGCATCGCCCCGACGACCGCCACCAGCAGTCCGCCGACCAGCAGATCGTACGCCACCGTCAGGGCCGCGATCACGTCGTGCATCACGCATGCAACCACCGTCATGATGACGCCCAGCGTCAAGGTGACGGCACGGCTCTGTGCAATCGAGCCCGCATTGGCGGAGGCGCGCAGCGGCAGGTACACGTCCTGCAGCAGTACCGTGGAGGCGGCCAGCAGGCACGCGCTGGCGGTCGACATGATGGCGGCGAGCGCGGCCGCAAGCACCAGCCCGCGCAGGCCCGCCGGCAGCACGGCGTTGACGATCTGCGCGAAGGCCGCATCGCTGTGTGCCAGCGGCGGCAGGAATACCCGTCCGGCCGTGCCGATCAGCGCGCCGGCCAGTGCGTAGCACAGGCAGTAGAAGCCGACGCCGATGCCGCCGTTGCGCGCGACCTTGACGCTGCGCGCGGTGAATACCCGCTGCCAGACATCCTGGCCGATGATAATGCCGAAGAAGTACAGGACGAAGAACGAGACGATCTTGCCCGTGCCAATGTGCGTGAGCGAGAAGAATTCGCCGGGAAGCCGTGCATGCATGGCCGCGAGGCCGCCGGCGTGCAGGATCGCTGCCGGCAGCAGCACGAACAGGATACCGACGGTCTTGATGATGAACTGAATGATGTCGGTCAGCGTCAGGGACCACATGCCGCCGAGCACGGAATAGGCCACCATCACGGCGCTGCTCATGAGGATCGCCGGAGTGCGCGGAATGCCGACGATCACTTCCATCACCGATCCGACCGCAATCGTCGCCGTGACGCTGACCATCAGGTCGTAGGCGGCCATGACGACGCCGCCGGCGATGCGCGCCGCCGGGCTGTAGCGGCGCTCGAGCAGTTCGGGGACCGTGTACAGCTTGAGTCCGAGGATCCGGTCGACGAACACGACGCTCAGCACGATGATGCCGAGACCGAGCATGAACACGAACCACATGCCCGATATGCCGTACTGGTAGCCGAGCTTGACGCCGCCGACGGTGGAGGCGCCGCCCAGCACGATCGCTGCGAGCGTGCCGGAGTAGAGCCACGGGCCCACCGAGCGGCCGGCGACCAGGAACTGTTCCTGCGTAGTCGCCTTGCGGCGGCCCCAGAACCCGGCCGCCAGGATCCCGACCATGTACGCGATGACGACGATCAGATCGGGCTTGGCCATGCTGGATCGCTGCGACTCAATACCGCACTGGCCGCTGCCAGCAGCCTACGATCATGCCACAGTCCTCCATGACCCAGTCACGGGGTCGCATCAGTCCGCCATCGGTTCGATCGCCGGTGGCGAAACCGGGCGCCGCGCAGCCCAATCGAGAGCGGTGGTACCATCGTTCAGGTGTTCAATGCCCTGGGTGGCATTGGCTGGGAAGCCGTAAAGAACCGCGCAGTTCCTAAAGACGAATCTCAATTCGGTGTCAATAACGACGCCGGAACCGGGTGCAGGGCAATTGGGGACCTGTTCCCGAGGGCATGCCTTCGTCTGGGCCCATTGGCATCGGCTACGTCGTATTGGGCCCGCTTTCGCCTGGTCTGTCTAATCCATTCTTCGGACAAGGGCATTGAATGAAATCCAGGCACATGCGGTCACTATGTTTGCCACTCGTAACATGCGGAGTCTATGCCTGTACGGCCTTTCGGCAGGAACTTCCGCAACTGTTGTACGAGATTCACCTCAATATGCCGGCGCAAGCCACGACGTGCGAGGAGTTCGCGCGCGAGTTCGCCGCCAAGGCGGCTCTAAAGATTACAAGCGCACCAGGAACGCGGCAGCCGGGCTCGAGTTGCTACGCGACATTGCGTGACGTAGCCGGAAATAACGACGAAGTTGATCTCACTCTTTACGGACAGACATTGGCTTTGCTTGTTCGTCACCATGGCCCGTTGGGCGCCCGACCGCCCAACGCTGTATCAGCAGCATTGGCTGATGAGCTGGTAGGAATTGTGAAGACTCGCGACCCATCGGCTGAAGTCAAACAAGAGAAAGTCTACGCGAGCCCGCTTGGACCGTGAACTTACGTCGCTCCCGCTATTGGGTGCCATTTCGGGCCATTTACGGAAGCGAGCCAAAGGGGAGCGGTTTCCTGTGGATAAGTGCGTCACGCGTTGACGGCGTCCCGCCGGCCACCTGATGGCGGGATTTGGTCGAGGTATTGGTCGATGGGGAAGCGGTAGATGGCGCGGAAGTTGATCTGCGAGAAGGCGACTGGAGCGACGTGTGCGAGGATAGTGTCGGAGGGAACCGCGCGTCCTGGCCTTTGGCGTCGGTCAATCACCTCCTGCAGCTTCCAGGTGCTGGCATCCAGACTCATCAGATCCGAAGAGGCGGCATAACCGCTGTCCCAGTACTCGACCATGGGGCGAGTCCTGGCGAACCTCACCAGCGCCTCGTTGGCCGCTCGCAGGGCGGGCTCGGCTTCGAAGAGCCGCATGTAACGACGCACGGTGCTCTCGCGCACGCCGCGCATCATGGTCGCAATACCGCGGGAGGCCAGATCGGGCCCGGCGGCGAGCAGCGCCGCGTACACGGCCAGCAGTTCCTGCGCGTCTATGGGCTCGCGACCGAGCAGTTGCCAACTGAAGTACACGCAGGCATCGAGCTCGAACAGCACGGTGGGGAATTGAACCCGGCCGATTTGCCGGTACAGTCTGGCCCGAGCCAGATCGAGCCCCTCCGGAACGACTTCGGCCGGATCGCGGTGGAAGAAGACGTCGCGGCGGCCGAGCAGACCTCGAATGGCGCCACTGCACGCCCGGTTGCTCCGTATTACGCTTGACGTCATGCGTACAGGCGGGCAGCCTTGCGGGTCTGATGATTCCGAGCTACCGCGACAAGCGGACGCGCGATTTCGCCGCTGGCCGGGAGGTCAGAGCCTTCGTGGGCTTCACTCACAGGGCCGAGATTGAGATTGGATCAGCTCGATGCAGCCAGCTCGCTGCACGGCATGGCCGCGCTGCCGGGGAACCGCCTCGAGGCACTGCACGGTGATCGCAAGGGTCAGTACAGCATTCGCATCAATGACCATTGGCGCATCTGTTTCCAATGGCCCAAGGGATCGAAGGGACTGGTTAACGTCGAGATCGTGGATTATCACTGAGGGCTTATGGCACGCACAGCAATTCATCCCGGGGAGCATCTGGCCGAGCAGCTCGAGGAGCTGGGCATGAGCGCGGCCGAACTGTCGCGCCAGATCCGGGTGCCGACCAACCGGATCACTCAAATCCTGAACGCACGGCGCTCCGTGACCGGCGACACGGCGCTGCGGCTCGGGCATTTTTTCGGCACCAGCCCCGAGTTCTGGTTGAACCTGCAGAAGCTCTACGAACTACGCGTGGCCGAAAGCGAGATCGGCAGCGACGTGAAGGCGCTGCCGAAGCTGGCGGCGCTGCGCCGTTGCGGACATTCCAGTGGCTCGCGGGCTGCGTAGGCGATCGGTCGCGACATGCGACCCGGCTCGGGAGATCACGCGGGCAGCTGAGGCGGCCAGCTGACGCGGCGTTGCTGGCGTGGCGCAGCATTGTGACCGCGTCTGGCGGCCTGGTGCTCTGGCCCACCGGGCCGACGCACGATCCGATGCACCTTCCGGCGCGCAGCGTGCACGGCCGGCAGGGTGCTTTGCATGCGCCCTATTATATAATGAAAAAATAGGTTTTCATTATATGAGCCGCGAGGCAAGCCCAGCGTCCTGGTTGTTCTCTGAATCGTGCCGATGTCAGGCCGACGCAGCTGCCGCATGGTCATCCCTTACGCTGCAGCGAGCCCGCCAACGATCCCGGCAAGCCGAAGGTCGAGTAAGACCCGTGGCGAGTCTCCAGCGCCGAACCGTTCACGAAATGGGGCAAGGCCAATGCACGGAGAACTCTGAACCCAACCACTACTCAAGGCGGGGCACATCGCATCAATTATTATTCACAACATAAATTGCCAACGCCATCAACACGAGAGCTCCCACAGAGCCTACCAGCCGAAAGCTAAAGACGTACGAAGCACCCAGGAATTTACTACCGAATCGAAAAATGCGGCTATCCTTTCCATGGAAGCGCTCCAAATTCATCAACTGACGATCTCTTATCTCTCGAGCCCTGATCGCGTGATAAGCGAAAATAGCTGATAAAGCTAACAGTGCAACGATCATGATGGTCCTCTTCATGGTGACCTCGTTCATGTCACCAATGCACCGGACTTAAAGAGGGTATCTCCCAGGTGTATCCGCCATACACCGATGCGCCCCTTGTCGAGACGCCTCCACTTTCTGAGGTCCCCGAGCTATTTCCGTAAAAGCCAAATCCGGCTCCCATATACCCCAGCTGAAAACCACCGCCCCAACTCGATAACATCCCACTCAGTTGAGATTGAGGGGGTATGCCTGAGCTATTCATCCAACCAGCCATGGCGCTCGCGCCCTGTGCGGATGGCCAGCCAAGGGCCCTCTGGCTCGTTTCCGTAAAAGGCGCTATCTTGGCCTGCAGGTCGCGAATCTTCTCCCGCTCCGCGGGCCCCTCGGCCACAGTGCCACCGAACGCTTCGGTAGCGTGCTGCAGGGGCTCGTTCTTCCAAGCGGTCACCTCGTTCGAGTGCACGTCAAACTGCTTGGCGATCTCGGTGACGGTCTTCTCGCCCTTCATAGCTTCCAGCGCAACTCGCACCCTGAATGCCGGCGAATGGTTGCGTCTCGGTCTTCGCATTGGTACTGCTCCTTCGGACCTGAAACCCGAGCTTAGTGCGGAACGGGAGCAGAGTCTGCTTCACCAGGAGCAGACGATGAAATCCAAGAGGTTCACCGAAGAACAGATCATTGCGGTGCTGAAGGAATCCGAAGCCGGTGCCAAGACGAAGGAGCTGTGCCGGCGCCACGGGGTATCCGAGGCGACCTTCTACAACTGGAAGGCGAAGTACGCCGGGATGACAGTGTCGGAGGCGAGGCGCCTGAGGGAGCTCGAGGCGGAGAACAGCAAGCTCAAGAGGCTGCTGGCAGAGGCGGAGCTGGACAAGGCGGCTCTGAAGGATCTTCTAGGCCGAAGATGGTGAGCCCGCAGGCGAGGCGCGAAGCGGTGACCGTGCTGATGACGGAACGGGACTTCGGTGTGACGCGCGCGTGCGGGCTGGCGCATATCTCGCGCTCGTTGTACCGCTATCGTAGCCGGCGACCGGAGTGCGGTGCGGTGCGTACTCGGATCGAGGAGATCGCCGCGGTGAAGCGTCGATACGGTTACCGACGTATCCACGTGTTACTGCATCGCGAAGGCTGGCAGATCAACCGCAAGCGAACCTACCGGCTGTACCGAGAAGCCGGCCTTGCGGTGCGGCGTCGCAAGCGTAAACGCATTGGACCCTTTGAGCGCAAGGCGTTGCCAAAGCCTACGGCTGCCAATCGCAGCTGGTCGATGGACTTCGTATCCGACGGGTTGGCCGATGGTCGACGACTGCGCTGCCTGGCGATCGTCGATGACTGCACGCGTGAGTGTGTGGCACTCGAAGTCGACACTTCGATCACCGGCACCCGAGTCAAAGCCGTGCTCGAGCGGCTGGCCGACACGCGGGGCCTGCCCCGATCGATCACCGTTGACCATGGGCCAGAGTTCGAAGGCCAGGTACTCGATGCCTGGGCGTATCAGCGCAACGTCCATCTGTCCTTCATCCGCCCCGGCAAACCCAACGAGAACGCGTACATCGAATCCTTTAACGGCAAGTTTCGCGACGAATGCCTGAACGAGCACTGGTTCATCACCATGGCACATGCACGAGGAGCCATCGAGGCCTGGAGGATCGAATACAACACCGAGCGACCGCACAGCTCACTGGGCGATCTGACGCCCGAGGAATATGCCGGAAGAGGTTTGGCGAGAGAGGGAGAAGAGGTATCTTTGTTAACCGCGGACTCTAATCCCGCACGGGACTAAAATGGGTGTCAGGTCGACTCCGCAATATAGTTCTCCGCCACCTTTGGGATGAAGACTCCACTCGGGAGCTTGCTCCGCCAACCGTGGTGAATCGAATCAAAGCGATCAGAAAGCGGTAAAGTTGACAAGTCCTTGCCAACTCCGGCTAATGCGCGATGCTATCGTAGTACTTTGAAGCGGCCTCAAATTCTGCGTTGCTTGCATCCAGGGCCTCCTGCAATGCTACCTGCACGTCGCCGGCCCAGGATGCCATTGTCTCGATTCCGGGGACAGTGAGATCTGTCCCCACTTGATCCAGCAAGGTCGGCCACTCCTTGCATCGTGAGCCAAGCAAGTGAAGCTGTAGCCGTTCGTGACCGAGGCGCTCACGATCTGGCTGATCAGGCCATCGGCGTTGTAGCTGCGTGACACCGTATCGCCGCTGCCCCAGGTCCAGCCGTTCGCGCCGCCGAAGGGCTCATAGGTCACGCTGCTGAGCACCGGCGTGCCGTTGACCGAGATGCCCGTGAACTGGTGATTGCCGTTGTAGGTGTAGGTGACCGCCTGACCCGAGGGTGTCGTCAGGGCCGTCAGGTCCGCATTCGTGTAGGTATAGCCCACCGACCGCACGAGCGTCCCGACGGTCTGTTCCTTGCCAACCACGCGCCCATGGCTGTCGTAGGCCCAGGACAGCGTCACATTGGCATCTCCGGCACTGGTGAGCCGACCCTTGCCGTTGGTGCCGGCGTCGTAGCCGAAGACCAGCATCTGATCGACCACGCCGCTGCTGTTCTTGTACACGATCGAGGTCACGCGGTTGAGCGCATCGTAGGCGTTGGCGGTATTGCGGGCCAGCGGTGCATCGACGCCGTGCGATTGCCGTCGCTGTCGTACCCATAGCTCGTGGTCACCGCCGTGGTGCCCGCCGCATCGACGTCCTGATAGCGTGGAGAAAGGACGATTCAGACCTCTCAGAATGCCCAAGGCTTAACGTACTTTATTCTCCGTTTCGTCAAACGTCCCCTGGTAGCTCCAGTTCGTGTACGTCCCGTCGGGTCTGGTCTCCTGCGTCTTGCGCGCAAAGTTGTCGTATTGCGAGGAGGTGACGAGACCATTCGGGTCGGTCATGCTCGATGGCACACCCAGCCCGAAGTTGTACCCGTACTGGATGGTGGCGTTCGACGGATCGGTCCTGCTCGTCAGAAACTGCCCCGTCGTCCCCAATTCATCGTCGTCGTGCGCGTCGCCCGCGACGCCGACGTCTTCTTCCGCCGCGATCCGGCCGAAGTCATTCCGGAAGGCGCTCGATCTGGCTCAGGCCAGACTGCGCATTGTCGCCGCCGCCCGCCGCGCGCCGCGCAGCGGTTCAGACCGGCACGGTCTCCTCGCGGGCCGCGCGCTTGCGCTCGTGCTCCTTCAGATGGCGCTTGCGCAAGCGGATGCTCTGCGGCGTGACCTCGACCAGCTCGTCCTCGGCTATGAACTCGACCGCGTACTCGAGCGTCAGCGGGATCGGCGGTGTCAGCAGGATCGCCTCGTCCTTGCCGGCGGCGCGGATATTGGTCAGCTTCTTGGTCTTGATCGGGTTGACGACCAAGTCGTTCTCGCGGCTGTGGACGCCGATGATCATGCCCTCGTAGAGCTTCTCGCCGGGGCTCACGAACAGCCGGCCGCGCTCCTGTAGCGCGAACAGCGCGTAGGCGACGGCCTCGCCGTCCTCGTTGCTGATCAGCACGCCGTTGTGGCGATCCGGGATCTCGCCCTTCACGGCGGCGAAGCCATCGAAGATGTGACTGATCAGTCCGGTGCCGCGCGTCAGGGTCATGAACTCGCCCTGAAAGCCGATCAGGCCGCGGGCCGGCACGCGATACTCGAGGCGCGCGCGGCCGTTGCCGTCGATCGCCATGTCGGTCAATTCGGCGCGCCGCTGGCCGAGCGCTTCCATGACGCCGCCCTGGTGGGCCTCGTCGATATCGACGGTCAGCGCCTCGAACGGCTCGAGCACCTGTCCGTCGACGATCTTCTTGAGCACTTGCGGCTTGCCGACCGCGAGCTCGTAGCCTTCGCGGCGCATGTTCTCGATCAGGATCGTCAGGTGCAGCTCACCGCGACCGAGGACGCGGAAGACGTCGGCGTCGGCGGTATCCTCGACGCGCAGCGCGACGTTGCTCTGCAGCTCGCGATACAGACGCTCCCGAATCTGGCGGCTGGTGACGAACTTGCCCTCGCGGCCGGCCAGCGGCGAGGTGTTGACCTGGAAGTTCATGGCCAGCGTCGGCTCGTCGACCTTGATCGGCGGCAACCCCTCGGCGTGCTCCGGGTCGCAGATCGTGAGGCCGATGTTGACGTCCTCGATGCCCGTGACGGCAACGATGTCGCCGGCGGCGGCTTCCTCGACCGCGGTACGCTGCAGACCGGTGAATGTCAGCACCTGGGCGATCCTGGCGCTGCCGCGGTCCTGCTCGCCGTAGCGCAACGCGACGTTGCGGCCGGCCCGCAGCGTGCCGCGGCGGATGCGGCCGATGCCGATGCGGCCGACGTAGGAATTGTAGTCCAGCGTCGAGATCTGCAGCTGCAGCGGCGCGTCGACCTCGGTCGGCGGCGGCGGCACGTGCTGCAGGATCGCCTCGAACAACGCCGACATGTCCGGTTCGCGGCGCGTCATGTCGGTGCTGGACCAACCCTGCAGCGCCGAGGCGTAGATCACCGGGAAATCGAGCTGCGCATCGGTGGCGCCGAGCTTGTCGAACAGCTCGAAGGTCTGGTCGATGACCCAGCCGGGGCGCGCGCCGGGGCGGTCGATCTTGTTGACCACGACGATGGCCTTGAGGCCGAGCGCCAACGCCTTGCGCGTCACGAAGCGGGTCTGCGGCATCGGACCTTCGACCGCGTCCACCAGCAGCAACACGCCATCGACCATCGACAGGACGCGCTCGACTTCGCCGCCGAAATCGGCGTGACCCGGGGTGTCGACGATGTTGATGCGGGTGCCGCCGTACTCGATGGCGCAGTTCTTCGCCAGGATGGTGATGCCGCGTTCGCGTTCGATGTCGTTCGAATCCATGATCCGCTCGCCCATCTTCTCGTGCGCGGCAAAGGTGCCGGATTGCTTGAGCAGGCAATCGACCAGCGTGGTCTTGCCATGATCGACGTGGGCGATGATGGCGATGTTCCGGATGGGGCGCTGCATGGTGGTCGGGTTGGTTCGGGGCACGGGCCGAAAAGGGGCGCCGAGGGTAGCAGAAGGGCGGTTTCCCTGTTAGACTCTTTCTAGGATTATAAAGATTTCTTTATATGTTTAAGGGTTCAGTCGCTTGCGAGGATATGGGGGAGGTGGTGCGGGCGCTCAAGAGTGCCGCCGAGCCCACGCGGCTGCGCCTGCTGCTGCTGCTGAGCCACGGCGAGTTCACGGTCGGCGAGCTCTGCTCGGTGCTCGGCCAGAGCCAGCCCAGGATTTCACGCCATCTGCGCCTGCTGACCGAAGCCGGGTTCCTGGATCGGTTTCGGGAGCAGCAATGCGTCTATTACCGCGCCCCGACCGCGGGGCGCTACCTGCAGTGGCTGCGCCAGTTGCTGTCGATGGCCGATCCCGATGCCCCGGCCGTCAAGCACGACCGTGACCGAGCGGCTCAGGTCATCCGGGAGCGCGCGCGCGCCGCCGCCACGGCGGTCTCGGCCGCGACCGCCGGCACGCCGGCCTCGCCGTCCGCGCTACCCGATGAGTTGGCCGGCGTGCTGGCCGAGGAGCTGGGGCCCGCGAGCATCGGCGAGCTGCTGGATATCGGCACCGGCTCGGGCCACATGCTCGCGCTGCTCGGTCCGCGCGCATCGCATGCCGTGGGCGTGGACATTTCCGCGCCGGCGCTGCGCCTGGCGCGCACCCGCATCCACGGTGCCGGCCTGGCGCACTGCGAGTTTCGCCGCGGTGACATGTACGGCCTTCCCTATGACGGCGCCTGCTTCGACACGGTGACCATCGACCGGGTCCTGGCTTCGGCCGAGCGCCCGGCAGCCGCGATCGCGGAGGCCGCGCGTACGCTGCGAGCGGCGGGCCGACTCGTCGTGGTGGAGGATTTCGACCAGATCGAGGCGCGCGCGCCCGGCAATCCGCTCGCGCAGCTGCGACGCTGGCTGGCGCTCGCCGGCATGAGCGTCGTGCGGCTGCGGCCCTGCGACGTGACCGGCGGCCATTTCATCATCGCCCTGGCCGCGCATGGCTATCGGGCCGATGATCAGCGCGACCCGGGCGCCGATGTGCAGCGATCCGGCACCCGGCCGGCGCCACCCGCACCGGCCGGCCATGCGCCCGAGCTCGCAGGTCCCGCATGAGTTCCTCTGCTCTTCTGGCCGATCGCATCGGTAACGGTCTGGGCCGGCTTGCGCAACCCGTGCGGGTGTCGTTCGAGTTCTTCCCGCCCGCCGACGAGAAGATGGAGCAGACGCTGTGGCAGTCGCTGCAGCGACTCGCGCCGCTGCGACCGCGCTTCGTGTCGGTAACCTACGGGGCGGACGGCTCGACGCGCGAGCGCACGCACAAGGTCGTGATGCGGGTGCTGCAGGAGACCACGCTCACGCCGGCACCGCACCTGACCTGCGTCGGTACGGATCGCGAGCAGATCCTGGAAATTGCGCGCGGCTACTGGGACGCCGGGATCCGCCACATCGTCGCATTGCGCGGCGATCCGCCGCTCGGCAGCGGCCGCTACCAGCCCTATCCGGGCGGATTTGCCTACGCCGTGGACCTGGTGCGCGGGCTCAAGAGCGTCGCGGATTTCGAGGTGTCGGTGGCCGCCTATCCGGAGGTTCACCCGGAAGCCCCGAGTGCGGCCTTCGACCTGGCGAATCTGCGCGCCAAGCTCGATGCCGGCGCGGAGCGTGCGATCACGCAGTTCTTCTTCGATACCGACGTATTCCTGCGCTTTCGCGACCGCTGCGCCGCGGCCGGCATCAGCGCCCACCTGGTGCCCGGTATCCTGCCGATCACGCGCTTTCCGCAGATGCTGCGCTTTGCGGAGCGCTGCGGCACGAAGGTGCCGGACTGGCTGCGCGACCGTTTCGACGGACTCGATCAGGACGCGGAAACGCGGCGCCTGATCGCGGCCGCGTTCGCGATCGGCCAGGTCGAGGCGCTGGCGCGCGAAGGCGTCGGTGAATTCCATTTCTATACGCTCAATCGCGCCGAGTTGACCTACGCGATCTGCCACGCGCTCGGCGTGCGTGCGCCGCAATCCGAACAGCCGGCATGGGCGGGGTCAACGCCATGAACCGCGAGCAACGCCTGAAGGAATTCACGCGCCTGCTGGCCTCGCGCATTCTGCTGCTCGACGGAGCGATGGGCACGATGATTCAGGGCTACCGGCCCGATGAAGCAGCCTATCGCGGCCAGCGCTTCCATGACTGGTCGTGCGACCTGAAAGGCAACAACGACCTGCTGACGCTCACGCAGCCGGCACTGATCCGCGAGATCCATGGCAAATACCTGGCGGCCGGATCCGACATCATCGAGACCAATACGTTCAATTCCAATGCGCCCTCGCAGGGCGACTACCGCATGGAAGGGCTGGTGGCGGAGCTGAATCTGAGCGCCGCACGCCTGGCGCGCGCGGTGGCCGACGAATATGCCGAGAGCACCGGCCAGACGCGCTTCGTCGCCGGCGCCATCGGGCCCACCAATCGCACCGCCTCGCTGTCGCCGAACGTCAACGATCCGGGCTATCGCAACGTCAGTTTCGACCAGCTCGTGGCGACCTACAGCGAGGCGGCCGCGGCGCTCATCGAGGGCGGCGCCGATCTGATCCTGATCGAGACCGTATTCGACACGCTCAATGCCAAGGCGGCACTGTTCGCCGTGCGCCGCACGATGCGCGAACAGGCGGTGGAGCTGCCGATCATGGTGTCCGGCACGATCACCGACGCCTCCGGCCGCACCCTCTCGGGCCAGACCGTCGAGGCGTTCTGGAACTCGATCCGGCATGCGCAGCCGACCGTGGTCGGGCTCAACTGCGCCCTCGGCGCGAAGCAGCTGCGCCCATATGTCGAGGAATTCTCGCGCATCGCCGATGTCGCGCTGTGCGCCTATCCGAACGCCGGCCTCCCCAACGCCTTCGGCGAATACGAGGAGCAGGCCTGCGACACCGCGCGGCTGATACGCGAATTTGCCGAGCAGGGCCTGGTCAACATCGTCGGCGGCTGCTGCGGCACGACCGCCGATCACATCGCCCATATCCGCGAGGCGGTCGCGAACCGGCCGCCGCGCGTACCGCCGCGGCTGAGCCCGCGCTGCCGCCTCTCGGGCCTCGAGCCGCTGGATATCGGGCCGGAGAGCCTGTTCGTCAACGTCGGGGAGCGCACCAACGTCACCGGCTCGGCCAAATTCCGGCGCCTGATCGAGGCCGACGACTATGCCGGCGCGCTCGACATCGCGCGCGCACAGGTCGCCAGCGGCGCGCAGATCATCGACGTCAACATGGACGAGGGCATGCTCGATTCGGAAGCGGCGATGACACGCTTCCTGCTGCTGATCGCGTCCGAACCGGACATCGCCCGCGTGCCGGTGATGATCGATTCGTCGAAATGGTCGGTGATCGAGGCCGGGCTCAAGTGTCTGCAGGGCAAGGGCATCGTCAATTCCATCAGCCTCAAGGAGGGCGAGGCGGCATTTCTCGAGCATGCCCGCAAGGTGCGCGCCTACGGCGCGGCCGTGGTCGTCATGGCCTTCGACGAGCAGGGCCAGGCCGACACGGTCGAGCGCAAGGTATCGATCTGCGAGCGCTGCTATCGCCTGCTCACCGAGCAGGTCGGATTCCCGGCCGAGGACATCATCTTCGACCCGAACATCTTCGCGGTCGCCACCGGCATCGAAGAGCATGGCCGCTATGCGCTCGACTTCATCGAA
Source organism: Gammaproteobacteria bacterium (assembly GCA_027315105.1). Taxonomy (GTDB): domain Bacteria; phylum Pseudomonadota; class Gammaproteobacteria; order Steroidobacterales; family Steroidobacteraceae; genus FEN-1191. Next base: position 54,637 of record DAHUYP010000089.1, on the reverse strand, counting down.
GCCGCGGCACGGATTCGCGAGCGCTGCCCCCATGCGCTGATCAGCGGCGGGGTCAGCAACGTGTCGTTCTCGTTCCGCGGCAACGAGCCGGTGCGCGAGGCGATGCACTCGGTGTTCCTCTACCACGCGATTCGCGCCGGCATGAGCATGGGTATCGTCAACGCGGGCCAACTCGCCATCTACGAGGAGATCGAGCCCGCGCTGCGTGAGCGGGTCGAGGACGTGATCCTGAATCGCCGCGCCGACGCGACCGAACGATTGCTCGAAATCGCGGCCCGCTACAAGGGCGAGTCCGGCGCGAAGAGAGCCGAGGATCTCGCCTGGCGCAACTGGCCGGTCGGCAAACGCCTGGAGCACGCGCTGGTGCGCGGCATCGACGAGTACGTGATCGAGGACACCGAGGAGGCGCGCAGCCAGGCCGAGCGGCCGCTGCAGGTCATCGAAGGGCCGCTGATGGACGGCATGAACGTGGTCGGCGACCTGTTCGGTGCCGGCAAGATGTTCCTGCCGCAGGTGGTCAAATCCGCGCGCGTCATGAAGCGTGCGGTCGCGCATCTGATCCCGTACATCGAAAAGGAGAAAGCGGCCGGCGGCGGCGGGCAGCGCACCAACGGGCGCATCGTCATGGCGACCGTCAAGGGCGACGTGCACGACATCGGCAAGAACATCGTCGGCGTGGTGCTTCAGTGCAATAATTTCGAGGTGATCGATCTCGGGGTCATGGTTGCGTGCGACAAGATCCTCGACACCGCGCAGCGCTGCGGCGCCGACATGATCGGGCTGTCCGGGCTGATCACGCCCTCGCTCGACGAGATGGTGCACGTGGCGCGCGAGATGCAGCGGCAGGGGCTGACGCAGCCGCTGCTGATCGGCGGCGCGACCACCTCGCCGGCGCATACCGCCGTGCGCATCGATCCGCAGTACCAGGGCGCGGTGGTGTACGTGAAGGACGCCTCGCGCGCGGTCGGGGTCTGCCAGCAACTGATCTCGCCCACCACGCACGCGGCGTACGTGGAGCGTATCAAGGCCGAGAACGCGCAACGGCGCGCCCAGCACGGAGCGCGGCGCACCAAGGCACCGCAGTTCACGCTCGCGCAGGCGCGCGCCAACCGCCCGCGGCTCGACTGGCAGGCCTATACCCCGCCGGTGCCGCGCATGCTCGGAGTGCGCAGCTTCGAGCATTATTCGCTCGAAGAGCTCTCGCGCTACATCGACTGGACGCCGTTCTTCCAGGCCTGGGAACTGCGCGGCCGCTTTCCCGACATCCTGACCGATGCGCAGTTCGGCGAGCAGGCCGGCAATCTGTACGCCGATGCGCGCAAGATGCTGCGCACGCTGATTCGCGAGCAGTGGCTGCAGGCGCGCGCGGTCATCGGCTTCTTCCCGGCCAATGCCGTCGATGAGGACGTCGAGCTGTACGCCGACGATGCGCGCACCGAGCCGCTGGCGCGGGTGCATTTCCTGCGCCAGCAGAAGGATCTGCCGGAGGGCAAGCCGCACACGGCGCTGGCGGACTTCATCGCGCCCAAGGCATCCGGGGTGCGCGATTACCTGGGCGCCTTCGCGCTGACGACCGGCATCGGCATCGAGACTGCGCTGCAGCGATTCGAGTCGGCGCATGACGATTATTCGGCCATCATGCTCAAGGTGCTGGCCGACCGACTGGCGGAGGCGTTCGCCGAGCGGCTGCACGAGCGGGTGCGGCGCGAGCTCTGGGGCTATGCGCCCGATGAGAAGCTCGGCAACGAGCAGCTGATCCGCGAGGAATACCGGGGCATACGGCCCGCACCGGGCTACCCGGCCTGTCCCGACCACACCGAGAAGGCGACCCTGTGGCGTCTGCTGGACGTGGAACGACGCACCGGCATCACGCTGACCGAGTCGTTCGCGATGCATCCGACCGCGGCCGTCAGCGGCTACTACTTTTCGCATCCCGAAGCACGCTATCTCGCCGTCGGCCGCATCGATCGCGACCAGGTCGAGGACTACGCACGGCGCAAAGGCATGAGTGTCCAGGACGTGGAGCGCTGGCTGGCCCCCAATCTCGGCTACGAGACGCAAGCGGCGGTGCCGCTGACCGCATGAACCCGCATGCAGCGCGGCCGGGCAGTGCCGCGCGCGCGACCAGCCCGGACGGCGCGACGCTGCGCGGCTTCTTCGGCGTATTTCGCTACAGCCGGCGCGCGCTCGAGCTGGTGTGGGACACGAATCGGCCGCTGCTCGGCGCCCTGACCGTGCTGACGCTGTGCGCCGGCCTGATGCCGGCCGCGATCGCCTGGGTCGGGGCGCAGATCGTCGATGCCGTGGTCGCGGCGCACAATGCGGCCGGCCACGATGCCGCGCGCGTGCTGCGGCTGGTGCTGCTGGAAGGCGTGCTCGTGGCCGCGCTGGCCGGCGCGCAGCGCGGCCTGTCGTTCTGCCAGGCATTGCTGCGCGCGCAGCTCGGCCAGCGCGTGAACGTGATGATCCTGGAGAAGGCGCTCACGCTCGAGCTGCAGCAGTTCGAGGACTCCGAGTTCTACGACAAGCTCACGCGCGCGCGCCGCGAGGCCTCGAGCCGGCCGCTCAGCCTGGTGATGCGTACCTTCGGCCTGTCGCAGAACGCGATCTCGCTGCTGAGCTATGCCGCGCTGCTGGTGCGCTTCTCGCCGTGGACCGTGCTGCTGCTGCTGCTCGCAGGCCTGCCGGCGTTCATCGCGGAGACCAAGTTCTCGGGCGACGCCTTTCGGCTGTTCCGCTGGCGCTCGCCCGAGACGCGCATGCAGATCTACCTCGAGACCGTGCTGGCACGCGAGGATCACGCCAAGGAGGTCAAGCTGTTCGGGCTCGGCAGGCGGCTGCTGCAGCGTTACCGCGACATATTCACGCGCCTGTACCGCGAGGACCGGGCGTTGTCGATCCGACGCGACAGCTGGGGCTTCGGCCTGAGCCTGGTGGCGACCGCAACGTTGTATTCGGCCTACGCCTGGATCGCGCTGACGACGATACGCGGCGCGATCACGCTCGGGCAGATGACCATGTATCTGCTGCTGTTCCGGCAGGGGCAGGCGGCCGTGAGCGCCATGCTGTCGTCGGTCGGCGGCATGTACGAGGACAATCTCTACCTATCGACGCTGTACGAGTATCTCGAGACGCCGGTCGCGCCGCGCTCGGGCAGCGCGCTGCGCGGCCCGGCGCCGGCCGATGGCGTGCGCTTCGAGCACGTGTGTTTTACTTATCCTGGCGCGAGCGAGCCGGCGCTGGTCGACATCGATCTGCAGCTGCCGCCCGGCGGCAGCCTCGCGCTGGTGGGTGAGAACGGTTCCGGCAAGACCACGCTGATCAAGCTGCTGACGCGGCTCTACAGCCCCGATCGCGGCCGCATCCTGCTCGACGGCCTGCCGCTCGCGGAATGGAGCGAGGACGTGCTGCGCGCGCGCATCGGTGTGATCTTCCAGGATTTCACGCGTTACCAGATGCTGGTCGGGGAGAACGTCGGCGCGGGCGACGAACGCCACTTCGAGGATGAGCGGCGCTGGCGGGACGCAGCGCACAAGGGCCGGGCGGCCGATTTCATCGAACAGCTGCCGCAGGGCTACCAGACCCAGCTCGGCAAGTGGTTCCAGTACGGCCAGGAGCTCTCGGGCGGCCAGTGGCAGAAGATCGCGCTGGCGCGGGCGTTCATGCGCCGCGACGCGGACATCCTGGTGCTCGATGAGCCCACCGCCGCCATGGATGCGCGCGCCGAGGCGGAGGTGTTCGAGCACTTCCGCGCCCTAGGGCGCGATCGCATCACGATCCTCATCTCGCACCGCTTCTCCACGGTACGCATGGCCGACCAGATCGTGGTGCTCGAGCGCGGCCGGATCGTCGAAAAGGGCAGCCACGAACAGCTCATGGAGCTGGCGGGACACTATGCACAGCTGTTTGCCCTGCAGGCGCGCGGCTATCGTTGACATGCGAGCCGGCAGGCGGACGCGCTACAATAGCCGACTTATGGACGAAGCCGCCGACACTTTCGACTCCGCCTTCTCCAAAGCCGTCGATCTCGGCAATCGACTGGCCGGGAAGGACAAGGAAGCCGATCTCTGGGACATTGCCGACGGCCTGCTGGCCGGCGCGATTCAATACTGGCTCTACTCGCGTCAGCCCTGCGGCGATCCGCGCTGCGAGGATTGCGTGCCGATCAGCACCGCCGAGGCGCGCATGACGGAACTCAAGCGGCTGATCGATCAGCTGGCCGCCGAGAGCGAATACTTCCACGCGCCGACCGACGCCAACGCCGGCCGCGCCTGAACGGCGCGGCTGATCGGCGCACCGGGCCGGCGCGTTCGCTCAGCCGGCGGCAGCCACCGCCGCGTGCGCAACCTCTGCGAGCGCAGCCTCCAGGCAATCGAGACCTTCCGCGAGCAGCGCGTCGGTGATCGTCAGCGGTGCCAGGAAGCGAATCACGTTGCCGTACACGCCGCACGCCAGGATGATCAGGCCGTGCCGCGCAGCCGCCTGCACCAGCGCGCGCGTGAGCTCGGCATCGGGCTGATCGGCGCGCCGATTCTTCACCAGCTCGATGGCGACCATCGAGCCGAGCCCGCGCACCTCGCCGATCGCGCCGTATTCGACCTGCAGGGTCTTCAGGCGCGACAGCAGCGCCGCCCCCAACTGCTGCGCGCGCTCGATCAGGCGCTCTTCCCTGATCACATCCAGCACCGCGAGTCCGGCGGCGCAGGCCAGCGGCGAGCCGGCATAGGTGCCGCCCAAGCCGCCCGGAGGCGGGGAGTCCATGATCTCGGCCTTGCCGATCACGGCCGCGAGCGGCAGCCCGCCGGCGATGCTCTTGGCCACGGTCATCAGGTCCGGCTCGACTGCCGCGTGCTCGAACGCGAACATGCGCCCGGTGCGCGCGAAGCCGGACTGGACCTCGTCGGCGATCAATAGAATGCCGTGGCCGTCGCACAGCGCGCGCAGGCTGCGCAGGAATTCCGGCGGCGCGGCGTAGAATCCGCCCTCACCGAGCACCGGCTCGATGATGACGGCGGCCACGCGCGCCGGATCGACCTCGGCCTTGAACAGCTGCTCGATCGCCGCGAGGCTGTGCTGGGGCGTGATGCCGTGGTAGGCCATCGGAAACGGGGCATGAAACACGTCCGGCAGCAGCGGGCCGAAGCCGGCCTTGTAGGGCTGCACCTTGCCCGTGAGCGTCATGGCGGCGAGCGTGCGGCCGTGAAAGCCGCCGGCGAACGCAATCACGGCCGAGCGGCGCGTGTGATGGCGGGCGATCTTGAGCGCATTCTCCACCGCCTCGGCGCCGGTGGAGAACAGAATCGTCTTCTTCGGCGTCGGTCCCGGCGCCACCGCATTGAGCCGCTCGGCCAGCGCGACATAGCTCTCGTAGGGCGTGACCTGGAAGCAGGCGTGCGAGAACTGCTGCAGCTGCTGCTGCACCGCTGCGACCACGCGCGGGTGCAGGTGACCGGTGTTGAGCACGGCGATGCCGCTGGCGAAATCGATGTACCGCCGGCCCTCGACGTCCCAGAGCTCGGCATTCTGCGCGCGCTGCGCGTAGACGCCGAGCGAATGGCTCAACCCGCGCGGCACGGCGGCCGCCCGGCGGCGCTGCAGATCGGAATTGCTGCCCATGGCGGAGTCCTCCACTTTGCGCAACTATATGCGCAATGGCATGGTGCAAGAAGCAGGTTTCGTTTGCCCCGGGGAGCGCCGCATCGCTAGAATCCCGCGGCCTCGACAGGCCGTGGAGCGAATCCCCTTGAGCGACAACAGCATCACCACCGAAGTGGTCATCATCGGCGCCGGTCCGGCCGGCCTATTCCAGGTGTTCGAGCTCGGACTGCTGGGCATCAAGGCGCACGTGGTCGATTCGCTCAAGCAGGCCGGCGGACAGTGCACGGAGCTGTATCCGGACAAGCCGATCTACGATATCCCGGCGCTGCCGGTGTGCGGCGCGCAGGAACTGGTGGACCGCCTGCTGCAGCAGATCAAGCCCTTCGGGGCCGGAATGCATCTCGGCGAGGAGGCGCTGGCGCTCGAGCGGCGCGCCGACGGCCGTTTCCGGGTCGCGACCGCCGCCGGCACGGTATTCGACGCCGGCGCGGTCGTGATCGCGGCCGGCGTCGGTTCGTTCCAGCCGCGGCGTCTGGGGGTCGAGGGCGCCGAGCGCCTCGAGGGCTCTCGGATCCACTATCGCGTCAAGAATGCGGCCGATTTCCACGGCCGCAAGCTGGTCATCTTCGGCGGCGGCGACTCGGCTCTGGACTGGACCCTGGAGTTTGCGCCCAAGGCGGCGAGCATCGCGCTGGTGCACCGTCGCAGCGAGTTTCGCGGCGCCCCGGCCTCGGTGCAGCGCATGCGCGAGCTGGTCGCTGCCGGCCGCTTGCGCCTGTTCGAGGGACTCGCGCACGGCGTGCATAGCGATGCCGGCGAGCTCAAGGGCGTGCAGGTGAAGGGCGCCGACGGCACGTTGCAGCTGCTCGACGCCGAGCACCTGCTGGTGTTCTTCGGCCTGGCGCCGAAGCTCGGACCGATCGCCGATTGGGGCCTGGAGCTCGACAAGCGCGCGATCAAGGTCGACACCGAGAGGTTCGAATCGAATATTCCCGGCGTGTTCGCCGTCGGTGACATCAACACCTATCCAGGCAAGAAGAAGCTGATCCTGTCGGGCTTTCACGAGGCGGCGCTGGCCGCGTTCGCGATCCAGCACCATCTGTATCCGGCCAAGAAGCAGTTCCTGCAATACACCACCACCAGTCCCGCGATGCAAAAGCGCCTGGGCGTCGCGACCGCCTGATGGACGCGCGGCTCGCCGAGCTGCTGGCACTGCTCGAGCTCGAGCGACTCGAAGTCAACATATTCCGCGGCGCGAGCCACGACATCGGCAGCCCGCAGGTGTTCGGCGGCCAGGTGCTGGGGCAGGCGCTGCGGGCCGCCTGCGCGACCGTGGAGCCGAGCCGCACGTCGCATTCGCTGCATGCCTACTTCCTGCAGCGCGGCGATTTCAATGCGCCGATCGTCTACTTCGTCGATCGCAGCCGCGACGGCCACAGTTTCAGCACGCGGCGCGTCACCGCGATCCAGCACGGCGCGCAGATCTTTCACATGTCGGCCTCATTCCAGGTGCCGCAGCCGGGCGTCGAACACCAGATCGTGATGCCGGACGTGCCGCCGCCGGAGAGCCTGCCGGATTCGGCGGTGCCGCCGCGCGCGACGCTCGAGGCGCTGCCCGAGAAGATGCGCCAGTTCTGGGCGCGCGCGCGGCCGTTCGAATTTCGCATGATCGAGCCGCTGGATCTGGCGCATCCGCACAAGGCGCCGCCACGGCAGCACATCTGGATCCGAGCGGTCGACCGCGTGCCGGACGACGACGCGCTGCACCGTAGCCTGCTCGCCTACGTCTCCGACTTCCATCTGCTCAATACCGCGACCCTGCCGCACGCGCTGCTGTTCCTGAGCGGCAAGCTGATACTGGCGAGCATCGACCACGCGATGTGGTTTCACTGGCCGCTGCGCGTGGATGAATGGTTCCTGTACGCGATCGACAGTCCCAGCGCCTCGGGATCGCGCGGCTTTTCGCGCGGCGCGGTGTTCACGCGCGACGGCCGTCTGGTCGCGAGCACGGCGCAGGAAGGCCTGCTGCGCGTGCTCGAGACGCCGGCGAGCTGAGCGGCTCGCGGCGCGGCGCTAGGCCGTCAGGCGCCCGCTGCGATAGTCTTCCACCGCCTGCTCGATCTGCTGCCGCGTGTTCATGACGAACGGGCCGTACTGCACCACGGGCTCGTTGAGCGGCCGCGCCGCGAGCAGCAGCAGCTGCGCGCCGCGTGCGCCGGCCTCGATGCGGATGCTCTCGCCGTCGGTCAGCACCCCCGCGGCCCGATGCGGCAGCGTGCTGGCGTGCTGCGCGGGCCCCACCCGCGCCTCACCCTCGTAGACATAGAGAAACGCATTGTGAGCGCGCTGCACGGGCACGGTCAGCTCGGCGAGCGCGCTCAACTGCAGGTCCAGGTAGAGCGGGTCGGTGCTCAGCGGCGCGTCGGACGTATTGACCGGTCCGCTCGCACTCCGGCCGCCCAGGAGCACCGTGCCGGCAATCACTTTCGCGCGCCCGCCGGCCGGCAGCTCGAGCACCGGGATGTCGCGCGCCGGGATATCGCGGTAGTGCGCCGGCTTCATCTTCTCGTTCGCCGGCAGATTGATCCAGAGCTGAAAACCGCGCATCCGGCCTCGAGTCTGCTGCGGCATCTCCGAGTGGATGATGCCGCGCGCGGCGGTCATCCACTGCACGTCGCCGGGCGCGAGGTCGCCGCGATTGCCGAGATGGTCCTCGTGGCGCATGTGGCCATCGAGAATGTAGGTCACGGTCTCGAAGCCGCGGTGCGGATGCGACGGAAAGCCCGCGAGGTAGTCGCTCGGATCGTCCGAGTAGAACTCGTCGAGCATCAGGAACGGATCGACGTATAGACCGCGCTGACTGCCGAGGCTGCGGCGCAGCTTCACGCCGGCGCCGTCCGAGGCGGCGATGGTTGGGATGACTCGGGTCAGGCTGCGCATGGGGTGCTCCAGTGTTCAGGCCGCGAGCTGCTCGATCTGCGCCACCGCATCGGCCAGCCCGGAAGCCTTGCTCTCCGGGCTGACCGCCAGCCCCTCGGCATAGACGAATTTGACCTCATCGATGCCCACGAAGTGCAGGAAATCCCGCACGTAGCGGCTCTGGGTATCCAGCGGCGTGCCGGCATAGTACCCACCGCGCGCCGCGAAGACATAGGCGCTCTTGCCGCTCAGCAAGCCCACCGGTCCCTGCGCGGTGTAGCGGAATGTCTCACCGGCGCGGGCGACATGGTCGAAATAGGCCTTGAGCTGCGAGGGCAGGCCGAAGTTGTACATCGGCAATCCGAGCACGACCAGGTCCGCCTGTCTGAGCTCCGCAATCAGCGCGTCCGAATAGTCCGTGATCGCGCGCTGCGCCGCGCTGCGTGCCTGCGGCGGGGCCAGGAACGCCGCGAATCGTTCGGCGCTCAAATGCGGCACCGGATCCCGGCCGACGTCGCGGTGAATGATCCGGGCATGCGGCCGCCGCGCGCTCCAGGCATCGACGAAGCGCTGGGCGAGCTGGCTCGACTGGCCCTGCTCGGCATGGATACTGGCGTTGATCTGCAGCAGCGTGTTCATGGCGCGGGATTCCTTGGGAGTCGAGGACACGGCTGCATTTAAGTATTGATTGACAAGATATAAAAGTAGAATAATTCGCCATCATCAATCAGTTTATTGGATCATCTATGTCCGGCTCGCCGCGCATTTCACTCGAGCAATGGCGTGCCCTGCAGGCGGTGGTCGATGCCGGCGGCTACGCCCAGGCCGCGGCCCAGCTCCACAAGAGCCAGTCGGCGATCACCTATGCGGTGCAGAAGATTCAGACGCAGCTCGAGGTCAAGCTGTTCGAGCTGCAGGGCCGCAAGGCGCGGCTCACGAGTGCCGGAGAGATTCTCTATCGCCGTGCCAAGGGCCTGCTCGAAGAGGCCGCGCTGCTCGAGGGCGCGGCCCTGCACCTGGCGCAGGGCTGGGAGAGCGAGCTGCGGCTCGCGGTCGAGGTGGTCTTTCCGACCTGGCTGCTGCTGCGCTGCCTGGCGCTATTTGCCGATCAGCAGCCCGACACGCGCATCGAGCTGTACGAAACGGTGCTCAGCGGCACCGAAGAGGCGCTGATCCAGCGGCGCGTCGAGCTGGCGATCTGTTCCCTGGTGCCGCCGGGGTTCGCGGGCGACGCGCTGATGCAGATGCGATTCATCGCCGCCGCGCATCCCGATCATCCGCTGCATCGCCTCAAGCGCAAGCTCACGCTGCAGGATCTGCGCAAATTTCGCCAGCTGGTGATTCGCGACTCCGGCAGCCAGCGCCGCCGCAGCGCCCCCTGGCTCGGCGCCGAACAGCGCTGGACCGTGAGCCACAAAGCGACGCAGATCCACGCCGCCGGCATGGGCCTGGGGTTCGCCTGGTTCGCGCAGGACACGATCCGCAGCGAGCTCGAGCAGGGCCTGCTCAAGCCGCTGCCGCTGCGCGAGGGCGCCGAGCGCTCGGCCGAGCTCTACCTGGTGTACGCCGACCCCGACTACGCCGGCCCGGGCGCGCGCCGACTCGCACAGATCATCGTCGAGCAGGTCAAAGCAGCTTGCCGGGGTTCATGATGCCGTTCGGGTCGAGCGCGCGCTTGATCGCCCGCATGGCATCGAGCCCCACCGGCGACGCATAGCGCTGCAGCTCCTCGCGTTTGAGACGACCGATGCCGTGCTCGGCGCTGATGCTGCCGTGATAGCTCGCCACCAGGTCGTGGATCGCACGCCGGATCACGGGTTCGCGCGCCAGGAAGGCGCGCCTGGCGGCGGCGTCGGCGCTGTCGAGGTGGTTGACGTTGAAATGCAGATTGCCGTCACCGGCATGCCCGTAGCACACCAGTACACCGTCCGCCACGTGCCGGCCCACCCAGGCCGATGCCTCGTCGATGAACCGCGGCAGCTGCGCCACCGGTATGCTGATGTCGTGCTTGAGGCTGGCGCCGGAGCGACGCTGCGCCTCCGGCACGCTCTCGCGCAGGCGCCAGAGCGCCGCGCGCTCGCGCTCGCTGCCGGCGAACGCCGCATCGAGCAGCAGTGAGCGCTCGGCGGCCCCGGCCAGCGTCTGCTGCAGCAGCTCCGACAGCGGCTCCGGCGCCGTGGCGGTCAACTCGCACAGCAGGTACCACGGGTACGGCGTGCCGAGCGGATCGGTGACGCCGTCGACGTGGCGCATCGTCAGCTCGAGCGCGATCCGCGGCAGCAGCTCGAAGGAACTCAGGCGCTCGCCGGCCGCGGCGCGCAGCAGGCCGAGCAGTGCGATGGCATCGGCGGGTGCGGCGATGCCAATCAGGGCCGTGGCGCTGCTGCGCAGCTGCGGCCACAACTTGAGCGTCGCCGCCGTGATCACCCCGAGCGTGCCCTCGGAGCCGATCAGCAGGGACTTCAGGTCGTAGCCGGTGTTGTCCTTGCGCAGCGACTTCAGGCCGTCGAATACGCGGCCGTCGGGCAGCACCGCCTCGATGCCGAGCACCAACTCGCGCGTCATGCCGTAGCGCACGACGTTGAGCCCGCCGGCGTTGGTCGCCAGATTGCCGCCGATCTGGCAGCTGCCCTCGGAGCCCAGGCTCAACGGAAAGAAGCGCTCGATGCCGTCCGCCGCCTGCTGCACGCTGGCGAGCACGCAACCGGCCTCGGCGGTCATGGAGAAATTGGCGGCATCGAGCGCGCGGATGCGGTTCAGGTGCCGCAGCGACAGCAGCAGCTGCCGGCCCGATTCATCGGGCGTGGCGCCGCCGCAGTAGCCGGTATTGCCACCTTGAGGCACCAGGCCCACGCGCTGCTCGTTGCACCAGGCGACGATGCGCGCGACTTCCTCGACGCTGCGCGGCAGCGCCACGGCCCAGGTCCGGCCGCGATAGAGCGCGCGATGATCCACCAGATACGGTGCGACGTCGGAGGGCTGCAGCAGCAGGCGGTCCGCTCCGATCAGGCGGCCGAGCTGCGCGCGCAGTGCTTCGGGGTCGATCATCCGGCGGCTGGCCGCGCCGTCACGCGCCGGGCGGCAGGGCGCGCAAGGCCTCGATGCGCTCCTCGATCGGCGGGTGACTCATGAACAGGCGCCGCAGCCCGGTGCCCTCGCCGCCGGCGATGCCGAATGCGGCCATCTGCGCCGGCAGTGGATCATCGTGCGCCGCCAGCAGCCGCTGCAGCGCGCCGATCATGCGATCGCGCCCGGCCAGCCGGGCACCGCCGGCGTCGGCGCGAAATTCACGCCGCCGCGAGAACCACATGACGATCATGCTGGCGAGGATGCCGAGCACCAGCTGCGTCACCAGCACCGTGATCATGTAGGCCGCGCCGCGGCCCTCGCTGTCGCGCGACATCGAACGATCGACGATGTTGCCGACGATGCGCGCCAGAAAGATCACGAACGTGTTCACCACGCCCTGGATGAGCGCCATCGTGACCATGTCGCCGTTGGCGACGTGCGTGATCTCGTGACCGAGCACCGCCTCGATCTCGCTGCGCTGCATGCTCGCGAACAGGCCGCTGCTGACCGCCACCAGCGCGTTGTCGCGCCTCGGACCGGTGGCAAAGGCGTTGGGCTGCGGCGACTCGAAGATGCCGACCTGCGGCATGCCGATGCCGGCCCTGGCAGCGAGCGCATGCACGGTGTCGAGCAGCCACTGCTCGCCTGCCGACGAAGGCTGCTCGATGATCCGCACCCCCATCGCGCGCACCGCGATCCATTTCGAAGCGGCGAGCGAAATCAGCGAGCCGGAGAAGCCGAAGAAGGCGGAAAATACCAGCAGCGCCGTCAGGCTGCTGCCCTGGCGCGCCAGCCAGGCATCCAGGCCGGTGAGCTGCGCCACGACCGACAGCACCAGGACGATCGCGAGGTTCGTCAGGACGAACAAGAATATCCGCTTCATGGGACAGTCCACCTCCAGCCGGCAGCCGTTGCCGCGCGCGGCCCACGTCGCCTGTCCGTTAAATGACGGCGAGCGCGCGGAATTCAATCCTGAGGGATATTATCCTTACAAATCATGCAGATGCCATCGGTGCGAGCCTTGCTGCGGGAGACCGGTGCGGCTCAGTAGCTCTCGCCCTCTTCCTCGTCCTCGTCCCTGTCGTCATCGTCCTCGTCGTCATCCTCGTCCCAGGTCTCGTCCAGATCGTCATCTTCTTCTTCATCGTCGTCTTCCTCGTCCTCATCGCTGCCCGACCAGCCCTCGGGTTGCTCGATCTTCTCCAGATCGAACTCCGCCCAGGTATCGAGATCGATCTCCTCGATATCGCCGTCGAGGTATTCGATCTCGATCAATTCGGCGTCTTCATCGACCGACAGGACACGAAAATTCTCGTTCTCGTCAACGTTCTCGTACCACTGGCCCACGACGGGCTCGTATTCTCTGGCCACCGGACTGATCCCTCGACATCTGTGAGGCGCACGCAGCGCAGCGCACGGATATTAGGGCCGAAGGCCGCGGTCAGGCAATCGCGCCATCGCGGCGCTCGCGCACCGGTCCCGCGGAAGACACAGACCGGCGCGCCAGTTGCCCTACAATAGCCCGGCCTCCCATGATCGATCGCAGAACAAACCGATCTCCCACGCCGCTGTCGGCCGCGCGCCGCGTCGTCGTCAAGGTGGGCTCGGCGTTGCTGGTGGACGCGAAGACCGGGCGCCTCAATCGCGCGTGGCTCGGCACGCTGATCGAGGATCTGCTGCGGCTGCATCGCCGCGGGCAGCAGGTGGTGCTGGTGTCGTCGGGAGCCATTGCGCTCGGGCGCCGGCATCTCGGGCTGCCCGCAGGAGCGTTGCGCCTGGAAGAGAGCCAGGCGGCGGCCGCGGTCGGCCAGATCCGCCTTGCCCATGCGTACAAGGAGTTGCTCGAGGAGGGTGGTGTGACCGTCGCGCAGGTGCTGCTGACGCTGGAGGACAGCGAGCAGCGCACGCGCTACCTGAACGCCCGCGCGACGCTCGAAGCGTTGCTGGCGCTCGACGCCATTCCGGTGATCAACGAGAACGACACCGTGGCCACCGCCGAGATCCGCTACGGCGACAACGACCGGCTGGCCGCGCGCGTGGCGCAGATGGCGAGCGCCGATTGCCTGGTGCTGTTGTCGGACGTGGATGGGCTGTATACGGCCGATCCGCATCGCGATCCGGCCGCACGCTTCATCGCGCGCGTGCCGCACATCGGTCCCGATATCGAGGCCATGGCCGGAAGGACCAACTCCGTCGTCGGCTCGGGCGGCATGACCACCAAGATCGCGGCCGCACGCATTGCGGTCAATGCCGGCTGCCACATGTGCATTGCCTCGGGGCATCAGCGCCATCCCATCCGGCGCATCGAGTCCGGCGCGCGCTGCACCTGGTTCCTGCCGGTGTCGACGCCGCTCGCGGCCCGCAAGCAGTGGATCGCCGGCACCCTCAGGCCGGCGGGGGCGATCCACATCGATGCCGGTGCGCTGCGCGCACTGCACGACGGCAAGAGCCTGTTGCCGGCGGGAGTCACCGGCACGCTCGGACGCTTCGAGAGCGGCGACACGGTCAGCGTGATCGCGCCCGATGGCACCGAGGTCGCGCGCGGCATCGCCGCCTACTCGGACAGCGATGCGGCGCGCATCATGGGCCGCAAGAGCGGTGAGATCGAGGCCGTGCTGGGGTTTCGAGGGCGGGAAGAGTTGATTCATCGTGACGATCTGGTCATTCTGCAGCCTGCCGAGCGGCCGCCGGAGCGTCGCGCCGCGGATAGAGAGCCGCCGCCCCCGCACGCGCCGGGAGCAGCAGCCGAGGTGAAGTCATGAGCAGCCCCGTCACGTCGATGAACGGCCGCGGCGATGCGCATCGCCCGGACGGACTCGACATCCATCAGATGATGCAGGGATTGGGGCAGGCCGCGGTGGTGGCGGCCGAACAGCTCGCGCTGGCCCCGAGCGCGGCCAAGAACCAGGCGCTGGCGGCGGCCGCGGCCGCCATCCGGGCGCAGTGCGCCGCGATACTGGCGGCCAATGCCGAGGACCTGCGCGACGCCGAGCTGGCCGGCGCGGGCAGCGCCATGCTCGATCGGCTGCAGCTCGACGCCAGGCGTGTCGAGGCGATGGCGCGCGCGCTGGAGGACATCGTCGCGCTCGCGGATCCGATCGGCAGCGTGATCGCGCAATGGACGCGGCCCAACGGGCTGCGCATCAGCCGCGTGCGCGTGCCGCTGGGGGTCATCGGCATCATCTACGAGAGCCGGCCGAACGTGACGGCCGACGCCGGGGCGCTGTGCCTCAAATCCGGCAATGCGTCGATCCTGCGCGGCGGCTCGGAGAGCCGCCGCTCGAGCGCGGCCATCCACGCCTGCCTGCTCGAGGGCCTGAAGGCCGCGGGCCTGCCGGCGGCCGCCATCCAGCTGGTACCGACCGCCGATCGGGCCGCGGTGGGTGAAATGCTGTCGGGCATGCGCGCATTCATCGATGTGCTGGTGCCGCGCGGCGGCAAGAGCCTGGTGGCGCGCGTGCAGGCCGAGGCGCGGGTGCCGGTGATCGGTCATCTCGAAGGCAATTGCCACGTCTATGTCGATCGGGATGCCGACCTGGAGATGGCCCGCCGGATCACGCTCAACGCCAAGATGCGCCGCACCGGCGTCTGCGGCGCCGCCGAGACCCTGCTGGTCGATCGCGGCTGCCCGCCGGCCTATCTGCGCACGCTGGTCGAGGCGCTGCTGGCCGCCGGGTGCGAGGTGCGTGGCGATGACGCGGCGCGCGCGGCCGATCCGCGCGTGCTCGGTGCCACGGAACTCGATTGGTCGACGGAATACCTCGATGCGATCATTGCGGTACGCGTGGTGGACGGCGTGGACGAGGCCATCGCCCACATCGCGCACTACGGCTCGTCACACACCGACGCCATCGTCACGGCCAATGCCGCGGCGGCCGAGCGGTTCCTGGCGCGCGTCGACAGCGCGATCGTGCTGCACAATGCCTCGACGCAGTTCGCCGACGGCGGCGAGTTCGGCATGGGCGCCGAGATCGGCATCTCGACCGACCGCTTCCACGCACGCGGACCGGTCGGCGTGGAACAGCTCACGAGCTACAAGTACGTGGTGCACGGCAGCGGGCAGGTGCGCCCCTGAGCCGGCTGACTCCGAGCCGCCGACGCTAGCGCGTGCGCTGTGCGTGTCCGTGATGGTGGTCGTCGTGGCCGTGCCCGCCCTCGGTCGGCCCCGAGCGGCGCTCGGGCGCCGCCGCCGCGCAGCGCTCGCAGTTGACCCATCCAGAGTCGCCGTCCTGGTAGTACTCCTTCTTCCAGATCGGTACCCGGTGCTTGACCTCATCGATGATGTAGCGGCAGGCGTCGAAGGCTTCGCCGCGATGAGCGGCGCTGACGCCGACCCAGACCGCGAGCTCACCGATCGCGAGCGCTCCGACGCGATGCGCGCAGCAGGCGCGCTCGACGCCGAAGCGCGCCCGCGCTTCGGACAGGATGCGCTCGCCCTCGCGCTGCGCCAGCGGTGCGAACGCCTCGTACTCCAGGCGCAGGACCGTGCGTCCCTCGTTGTGGTCGCGCACCCAGCCCTCGAACGCCACGTAGCCCCCGCAGCCCGGGTGCTTCAGCGCCTGCCGCAACTGCTGCGGCGCCAGCGGCGCATCGTGCAGGACAAAGCCGTTGATGCCATTCATAGCGTCATCCCGTCGCTCGATCGCCCATGGATTCAGCCGCCCGCCACGGGCGGCAGGAACGCCACCGTGTCGCCGTCGTTGAGCGGCGCGCGCCAGTCGCCGAACTCGTCGTTGACCGCCACGCGCAGGAATTGCGCGGCCAGCGTCAGGCCGTGCCGCTGGCGCAGCTCTTCATACAGCTCCTGCGGCGTGCCGGCCTGCGTCTCGAGCTCCTCGGCGCTGCGCCCGGCCTGTTCGCGCAGCAGCGCGAAGTAGCGTATGTGCAATCGCCGCCGGGTTCCGGCGTGCGCCGGCGAGTCGAGCGCGGCGCTCGCCGTGGCGTACTCCTCGGCCGTGTTCACGTTGTCGAGTGCCCGTGGGTTGGGCAGATCGAGCAACTCGACGTCGGCCTGGGACAGCAGTGCGCGCGGACACTTCCTGCCCTGCGCGATCCAGGCCTCGATCTGCCCGCCGCTGCGGGGCTCGAAGATGGCGCACAGCGGTTCGGGCAGGCCGTCGAAGCGGCTGCGATAGGCGGTCGCCAGCCGCTCGGGCGCGCGGTGCGCGAGCAGGTGCTGCAGCGTTGCGGCGTCGAGGAACGGCAAATCGCAGGCCAGCACCAGCCAGGCACGGTCCGGATGAGCCTGCAGCGCCGCGCCGATGCCGCCGATCGGTCCGAGCTCGGGCGCGCGGTCGGCGATGGTGTCGTAGGCGGCGCGCTGCGGATCGAGCGGCTGGTCGGCGCGGACCGAGACGAAGCGGCGCGCGGTCAGCGGCGCGAGCAGATCCATCGCCCGCGCGAGCTGCGGCCGACCGGCATATTCCAGCCCGGCCTTGTCGCGCTGCATGCGCCGGCTGCGCCCGCCGGCCAATACCAGTCCATAGAGCTGCGCCGCGCTCATGCCGCGATCCTCACCCGGGCACGGCCGCCCGGCGTGCTGCGCGCGCGCACCAGGCGCTTGGCGCCGCTCTTGGACAGCAGCCGCACGCTGGCGATGCGGATGTCGTGCGACAAGGCCTTGCACTTGTCGTAGATGGTCAGGGCCGCGATGCTGGCGCCGGTCAGCGCCTCCATCTCCACACCGGTCTTGTGATGCACCTCGACCCGGCAGCGCACCACGACCACGGCGCCGCCGCCGGCGCCCGAGCCGAAGCCGATGTCGATGTGGCACTGCTCGAGGCCGAGTGGATGGCAAAACGGAATGAGTTCCGAGGTGCGCTTGGCGGCCATCACGCCGGCCAGGATCGCGGTGTCGAATACCGGGCCCTTCGTGGTCCGATGGCCGCTGCGCTTGAGCGCGCGCGCGACCGCCGCGGGCAGGCGCACCCGCGCCTCGGCGACCGCGATGCGGTGAGTAACGGCCTTGGCGCCGACGTCAACCATGGTGGGACGCGAACGTGCATCCAGATGCGTCAGGCGCCCGCGGGTGCTGCGTGCCATGTGCATCAGCCTCCGACGTAGTTCATCTCGACGTGCTGCACGCCGCGCGCGCGCAGATTGTCGCGCAGCTCGCTGTAGCGGTCGGTGCGATGCTCCCAGACCGCACGGATCAGCGCCAGCAGCTCCTCATCGGTGGCGCCGCCACGCAACGGCGCGCGCAGATCGGTGCCTTGCGCCGCGAACAGGCAGGTATATAACTTGCCGTCCGAGGACAGCCGCGCGCGCGAGCAGTCGCCGCAGAAGGGCTGCGTGACCGAGGAGATGAAGCCCACCTCGCCGGCACCGTCGTCGAAGGCGTAGCGGCGTGCGACTTCGCCGGCGTAGCCGGGTTCCAGTTCCGTCAGCGGCCAGCGGCTGCGGATGTGCCCGAGCAGCTCCTGCGACGGCACGACGCGGTCGCGTACCCAGTCGTTGCGATTGCCCACGTCCATGTACTCGATGAAGCGCACGACGATGCCCGTGCCGCGAAAGCGCTCGACCAGATCGAGCGCGGTGTGCTCGTTGACGCCGCGCTGTATCACGGTGTTGATCTTGATCGGCGCCAGGCCGGCGCGCCGCGCGGCGCCGATGCCCTCGAGCACCTCCTCGAGGTTGCCGAAGCCGCCGGCCAGGTGCGCGAAGACCGCCGGATCCAGGCTGTCGAGGCTCACGGTGACGCGTTGCAGGCCCGCGGCCCGCAGCTCGGCGGCATGCTGCGCCAGCAGCACGCCGTTGGTGGTCAGGGCGACGTCCTCGATGCCCGGCAGGCTGGTCAGGTCGCCGACCAGGTCGGCAAGTTGCGGGCGCAGCAGCGGCTCGCCGCCGGTGATGCGCAGCTTCACGACCCCGAGCTGCAGAAACAGGCGCGTGAGCCGGATCAGCTCATGGAATTCGAGCCGTTCGCTGGACTTGAGAAAACGATACTGATCGTGGAAGCGCTCGCGCGGCATGCAGTACGGGCAGCGGAAATTGCAGCGATCGGTCACGGACAGGCGCAGGTCGCGCAGCGGGCGGCCGAGCACGTCCTGCAGCAGGCGCCGGCGGGGCAATAGCGCTTGGACCTTGGCGTCGTTGGCCATGCGTCAAGGCTACCACCGCCGGCGACAGTTACCAGCGATACAGCCGGGTGACGTAGCCCTTGGCGAAATCCGCCGGGCCGGGCGCCAGTTCGACGAAACCGTCGGTCAGCGCCAGGGATGCGAAATCGCCGGAACCGTTGGTCGGACACGGAGCCGCCCAGGGCCGGGCCCAGTCGTCGTGCGACACGCGTACCGGCATGAAACCGGTCAGGCGCGCGTCCCAGCGGATCGGTGCCGACAGTGCGACCAGCTCGCGGGCGGCGCTCGGCACGCCCATGGCCGCGTACAGCGCCGGAACGACGTAGCGCACCAGGCACACCAGCGTCGACACCGGGTTGCCGGGCAGCGCGAACACCGAGCGGCCCTGGCTCGAGGTGCCGAACCACATGGGCTTGCCCGGGCGCTGCGCGATGCCATGCAACACGCACCGCACGCCGATCTCCTCGAGCACCTTGGGCACCAGATCGAAGCGGCCCATCGACACGCCGCCCGAGACGATCAGCACCTCGTGCGTGTTGAGGTGCACGCGCAGCCGCTCGCGCAGGCGCTGCGCATCATCGGGCAGGTGATCGTCGGCCACGCGCTGAAAGCCGCGCTGGCGCAGCGCCGCGGCCACCGCGTAGGCATTCGAGCGGCGGATCTGATGCGGCGCGATCGGCTCGCCGGGCTCCACCAGCTCATTGCCCGTGGACACCACGACCACGGCCGGCTGGCTGCTGACGCGCACGCGCGCCATGCCGGCCGATGCCGCCACCGCGATCTCCGGCGCGTGCAGCACGCTGCCGGCCGACAGCAGCAGCGCACCCTGCGTGCGGTCACTGGCGCGCCGATGAACATTTCTCCAGGCGTCGGCCGCCACCCCTTGATCGAGCTCGACGTAGCCATCGGCGCTGCGCAAGCGCTCCACCGGCACCACCATGTCGCAGCCGCCGGGCAGCACTGCGCCGGTCATCACCTCGATACAGTGGTCATGCGCGGTCAGGGAGCTCGGCGGGTCGCCGGCCGCCTGCGTCCCCTGGACCTTGAAACGCCGCCGGCCGAGGCCGAGCGCGCTCGACGCGAGCGCGACGCCGTCCATCGCGACGCGGTCGAACGGCGGCTGGTCGCGCTCGGCGTAGATGTTCTCGCGCAGCACCGCACCGGCGCATTGGCCCACGGGCAGGGATTCGATCGGCAGGCAGGCAAGATGCTCGCCGATGAGTCTTTCCGCTGCCTGAGGATCCAACATGCTCGTATGTTACCGCAGTGCCGGAGCGGTCCCCAGGCGGCGCGATGCGCCCGCGGACGCATCGCCCGTGCGCCGGCGGTGGTGCAACGGAAAGGTTCATGACACCATGCGCGCTCACCGCGCCCGTAGCTCAGTTGGATAGAGCATCAGGCTTCGAACCTGAGGGTCGGGAGTTCGAATCTCTCCGGGCGCGCCAGGATTGACCGAGGGCGCATGCACCATCGCACTGACGCCGCGGCGGCCCGCGTAGGATGAACACCGACGGAAAATTTTGCATGGTCCGACGACCGCTTCGGTCGCGACCGCTGCAGCCCGGCGGCCACGCTCGCTACAAAGGCACAGGACCGATGGGTCCGCCGATGGACCCGCCGATGGACCACGAACCACAGGAGACAGGAATGACCGATATGTCAAATTGGATGGTCGGTCGCTCGAGTGCCATACAGGCGATTCGCGATCTGGTGGAGAAGGTCGCGCCGACCGACGCCACGGTGCTCATTTCCGGCGAGAGCGGCTCGGGCAAGGAGTTGGTGGCGCAGGCGATCCACAGGCACAGCGCCCGCAGCTCAGGCCCGTTCCTCGGGATCAACTGCGGCGCGCTGCCGCGGACCCTGATCGAGTCGGAGCTGTTTGGTTTCGAGCGCGGCAGCTTCAGCGG
Source organism: Gammaproteobacteria bacterium (assembly GCA_027315105.1). Lineage (GTDB taxonomy): Bacteria > Pseudomonadota > Gammaproteobacteria > Steroidobacterales > Steroidobacteraceae > FEN-1191. Next base: position 34,065 of record DAHUYP010000089.1, on the reverse strand, counting down.
CGCGGCGCGCAGCCATGGGGGCATGGTGGAGCGGGCCGAGGGCGGCACGCTGTTCCTGGACGAGGTCACCGAGATGAGCGCCGACGTGCAGACGCGGCTGCTGCGATTCCTGGAGACAGGGCGCTTCTTCCGCGTCGGCGGCCTGCAGGAGATCCAGAGCAACGTGCGCGTGGTCGCCGCGACCCACCGCTGCCCGGCGCAGGCGGTCCGCGACGGCAGGCTGCACGAAGACCTGCTGTACCGTCTGGCGGTGTTCCCGATCAGCCTGCCACCGCTGCGCGAGCGCGGCGATGACGTGCTGCAGCTCGCGGCGCATTTCCTGGACGAGCTCAATACGCGCAACGGAACCTGCAAGCGCTATGGTGCCGCGGCGCACGGCACGCTGGTCCAATACCCCTGGCCAGGCAACGTGCGCGAACTCAAGAACACGATCGAGCGCGCCTATATCGTCTGCGAGCACGAGCTCGAGCTGCAGCCGATGAACCTGCATGCCGCGGCGGCGAACGAGCGCGGTGTGGTGCACGACGGCGAAGGCGGGATCCGCGTGCCGATCGGTGCGTCGCTGGCGCAGGTCGAGCGCTGGCTGATCGAGGCCACGCTGGCGCACGCGGCGGGAAACAAGAACCGGGCGGCCAAAACGCTGGGATGCAGTCTCAAAACGTTGTATAACAAGCTCGCCATTTATGAACGTCAGAGCATCGAGAGACGCGCTTGAATGCTCCGAATCTCCAAGCCGGGGCAGGTGAATCCATGACGAGGATACTGATTGCAGACGACCATGCGATGGTGCGCGCCGGCCTGCGTCAGTTCCTGGAGGACGATCGCAGCATCACCGAGATCGGCGAGGCCGCCTCCGGCAATGAGACGCTCGACAAATTGCGTGCCGGCAACTGGGACCTGGTGATCCTCGACATCAACATGCCCGATCGCAGCGGCCTGGACATCCTGCGGTACGTGCGGGCCAGCTACCCGGACACCAAGGTGCTGGTGCTGAGCGGTTTCCCCGAACGCCAATACGCGATCAACGTACTGAAGGCCGGCGCCGGCGGCTATCTGCCCAAGGAATGCTCGCCCGAGGAGCTGCTCAAGGCGACACGCGCGGTGCTGCAGGGGCGGCGCTATGTCAGCGCCAACCTGGCGGAGCTGCTGCTCTCGGATCTGGACGGAGACAGCGATCAGCCGCTGCACCGCCGGCTGTCGGAGCGCGAGTTCCAGATCTTCTGCAAGCTGGCCGCGGGCCGCGCCGTGTCCTCGATCGCCGACGAGCTGTGCCTGTCGGTCAAGACTGTCAGCACCTACCGGACACGAATTCTGGAGAAGATGAGCTTGTCCACCAACGCCGACATCACGACCTACGCTCTGCGCAACGGAATCATCCAATAACGCCGCCGCTGTAGGCCGGCTCCGATTGCGCTACCTGTCCGAAGGCGAATCTACTTCACCACGGTGGGATGAATTACAGGTCACGATGTCGGGACATGGACGTGCACGCAGTCGGTTCTGAATGGCCTCACATGCGCTCGCGCAATCTCTCGGTCCTGCTGGTGGAGGACTCGCGGGTGCTGGCAGAGCGCCTGCGCGAGACGCTGTTGAGCGTGCCGGGGGTGCGGCTTGCCGGTACCGTGGACAGCGAGGCCGATGCGGTGGCCGCGCTGCAGAGCGGCGCGGTGGATGTGGTGCTGCTCGACCTGCACCTGCGCCAGGGCACGGGCTTCGGCGTGTTGCGCGCGATGCCCGCCAGCCAGGCCGGCAGGGTGGTCGTCATCGTGCTCACCAACTACGACCTGGCCGAGTATCGGCGCGCGGCCGCGGCGCTCGGAGTGCGCCATTTTCTCGACAAGATGCGCGATTTCGATCGCTTGCCGGCGCTGCTGCAGCAGATCGGCGCCGACGGGGATCCCGCAGACGGCCTGAACTAGGCGGCGGGGCTGCTGGCCAAAGGCCGCGCCGCCGGTGCGGCAACGGCCCGGGGCTGCGCAGCCTGCAGCACGTTCGCGAGCGGCACCCGCGCCCGAATCCTGGTGCCGCCGTGTGCCGGCGCGTCGATCTCGATCGAGCCGCCGAAGCTGCGCACCCGATGGCGCATGGTGGCGAGACCGTGTGAGCCGACGGCGTCGCGGCGGTCGCTGTCGATGCCGACGCCGTCATCCTCGATCCAGACCAGCAGCTCATCGTCCTGCACGTCGACCTCGACGCGCACCTGGGTTGCACACGCGTGCTTGACGATGTTGGTCAGCGATTCCTGTACCAGCCGAAATACCATGATGGCGGCATCGTCGACCAATTGCGGTTCGTGCTCGGGATAGATCTCGCTGTAGCGCAGCCCGGCGCGATTGCAGGTCTCCTGGGTGATCCAGCGCAGCGCCGGCACCAGGCCCATGTTGTCGAGCAGCGTCGGCCGCAGGTTCTCGACGACGCGGCGCTTGAAGTCGACGCCGTCGTCGAGCGCCTTGAGCACCCGCAGCCAGCGCGACTGGATCTCGGCATCGCCGTTCGGCCAGCGTTTCTGCAGCCACGACACGTCCATCTTGGCCGCGATCAGCAGGCCGCCGAGCTCGTCGTGCAGTTCGCGCGCCAGCGCCGCCTTCTCCCTCTCCGACAGCTGCTGCAGGTGGCTCGAGAGCGCCGACAGCTCGGCGGTGCGGCGCCGTACCCGCCGCTCGAGCTCCTCGTTCTCCATCGCGAGCTGCTCGGTGAGCGCCGCCCGGCGGCGCGCCTGCCGCGCCAGCAGCGATGCCGCGGTGATCAACAGCATGATGTTGAGCAGTACCACCGCGCCCATGAGCATGCGCCAGATCATGCGCAGGCGCTCGGCGCGCGCGATGGCCATGTTGACCGCGTCGTGCTCCATGTACCGCAGGCGCATGGCGCCGTCGCGGATATCGCTGCTCGTGCGGCTGCCGAGATCGGTGCGCACCAGCGCCAGCGCCTGCTCGGGCCCCTGCGCGCGGTAGAGCGCCAGCAAGGCCGCGAGCTCGCCGAGCTTGGCGCCGACCAGGACACGCATGTGGCGCACGATGTCGCGCTCCTCGAGGCTCATGCGCATGCTGTCGTCGTCGGGGAACAGGTTGGTGAGCCGGTTGAGCGCCGGTTCGATGCGATCGCGCGCGACCCGATAGGGCTGCAGATACTTCTCGTCGTCGGTGAGCAGAAAGCCGCGTTGCGCCGCTTCCGCATCGGACAGGTCGGTCAGCAGCTCGGCGATCATCACCTGCCGCTGCTGCGAGAAGCTGATGATCTGGTCGATTTCCTTTTGCCCGCTCTGGCCGATCTCGGCGATCACGACCAGCGCCACGAGCAGCAGGAAAGCCATCGCCAGAGCGACCGCGCGCCACACACGACCGGACCGAATCATGGATTTCCCGCTGTGAGCAGTGAGTCGCATCCTACAGCGCTTGCCGCGCGGAACGGACAATATAGCCCAATGCACCATGACATGCTCGCTGCCGGCCTCACGCCGGGCGGGGCGGTGTGGCGCGCGCGGCTGGCTGCGCCCGCGGCCGCCGCACCGTGCGGCTCCCTGCAACGGTGCGATGCCGCGAGCGCTTGCGCCGTCGAGGGTCAATGATGGGCCCCAGGATGCACGCGCGGCGGGCCGCGGTCGTCGCGCGCGCGCCGCCAGAGCGCCGCGCCAGCGGCCGCGTGGGCGGCGCAAATCATTCTAATGCATGGAAAAACGATCGCCGCGGCGATGGCGCGATGAGATCGCCGCGGCCTCCGGGGCGCGCTGGCATATCGGTTGCATCAACCGAGGCAACAGGCGATTTCGTCTGCAAGTGAGGCCTGCGAAGGGCCAACGGCAACGCTGCCGGCACTAGCGCTCATCTCACACCCCCCGCGATGAGCGCCGAATGCCGGCAGCGTCTTTTTCCCTTGCCCGACCGCCGCGCCGGCGTGCCGCCCGCCGACGCGCGCCTGGTGGCGGCTCCCTAGAATCGGCAATGCCCGACAAGACGCTGCGCATCCTCGTCGTCGATCAGAACCTGATGCGTGCCTCGGTCATCGAGGAGGGGTTGCGCGAGGCGGGGCACGCGCACGTCGTGGTGGTGCGCGACATGCAGAATCTCCTGCGCCGCATCGTCGATGCCGATCCCGACGTGATCTTCATCGATCTGGAGAATCCGAACCGGGATGTGCTCGAGCAGATGTTCCAGGTCTCGCGCAGCGTTCATCGTCCGGTGGCGATGTTCGTCGATCGCTCCGACGCCTCGATGATCGAGGCGGCAATCGAGGCCGGCATCGGTGCCTACGTCGTCGACGGCCTGCGCAAGGAGCGCGTCAAGCCGATCCTGGATCTGTGCATCAGCCGCTTCAATGCGTTCGCCCGCTTGCGCGACGAGCTCGATCGCACGCGCCAGGCGCTCGAGGAGCGCAAGCTGGTCGAGCGCGCCAAGGGCATCCTGATGCAGCAGCGCGGGCTGCGCGAGGACGAGGCCTATGCGCTGCTGCGCCGCACTGCCATGGACTCGAATCTGCGCTTGTCGGAAGTCGCACGCAGCGTGATCACGGCGGCGCAGCTGTTCAAGTGACGCGCGCGGCGCGCGGCCCCGGCATCGTTGCACGAAAGCGGTGCCGGAGCGACGCCGGCTGCGCCAACACGGCGCTACGGCGCCGGCGGCGGCCGGCCGCGCGCGCGCGGAACCTCATTTGGCTCATGCGGTTACTGCTCGCTGAGGGACTGGCACGGCAGTTGCTGGTCTTCGCACGTCAGCCCAGCGTCGGGCTGACGCGGGCAATGCTGCCGGGATTGCGGGTGAGCGGTCGTTTCGGGCCGACACCGCGAAGACCGGCAGCTTTTTTTTCGCGCGTTCGGCTCGAGGTGCCGCCGCGCCACGCGAGGTGGGTCGATGAAGCTGGTCGTCATTGGCAACGGGATGGTGGGACAGCGGCTGCTGGAGCTGCTCACGGCGAGCGCGGCGCCGCCGCTCGAGATCACCGTGCTGTGCGAGGAGCCGCGCGCGGCCTACGACCGTGTGCACCTGACGTCGTTCTTTTCCGGCACCGGCGCGCAGGATCTGTCGCTGGCGGAGCCCGGGTTCTACCAGCAGCGCGGCATCCGGCTGCATCTGTCGGACAAGGCCGTGCAGGTTGATCGCCAGCGGCGCTGCGTGCACAGCGCGAGCGGGCGGGTGCTGCCCTATGATCGCCTGGTGTTCGCGACCGGCTCGTATGCGTTCGTGCCGGACGTGCCGGGGCGCGAGCGGCCCGGCTGCTTCGCCTACCGCACCATCGAGGATCTGGAGGCGATTCGCGCCGCCGGCGCCGGCGCCAGGGTCGGCGCCGTGCTCGGCGGCGGCCTGCTGGGCCTGGAGGCGGCCAAGGCGATCAGGGATCTGGGCCTCGAGACGCACGTGGTCGAATCTGCGCCGCGGTTGATGGCGCTGCAGATCGACGATAGCGGCGGGCGGGTGCTGCACGCGCGCATCGCGCAGCTCGGCGTGGGCGTGCACACCGGCAAGCACACCGTCGAGATCGCGGCCGGCACGTCATGCCGCCACCGCATGCGCTTTGCCGGCGGCAGCGAGCTCGAAACCGATCTGATCGTGTTCTCCGCCGGCATCCGGCCGCGCGATGAGCTTGCGCGCGCCGCGGGCCTGGCCTCCGGGGAGCGCGGCGGGATCGTGGTCGACGATGCCTGCCGCACCTCGGATCCGGACATTTACGCGATCGGCGAGTGCGCGCTCTGGAACGGCAGGATCTACGGGCTGGTCGCCCCGGGATACCAGATGGCCGGCGTGGTCGCCGCGCAATTGCTGGGAGGACACGGGGCCGCGTTCACCGGCGCCGACCTGAGCACCAGGCTCAAGCTCATGGGCGTGGACGTCGCCTCGATCGGCGATGCGCACGGCGTCACGGCCGGCGCCCGCAGCTGCAGCCTGATCGACGAGCGGCGCCAGATCTACCGCAGGCTCGTCGTCAGCGACGACGCGCAGCGCCTGCTCGGTGCCATGCTGGTCGGAGACGCGCAGGACTACGGCAGCCTGCTGCAGATGGTGCAGAACGCCCTGCCACTGCCCGTGCCGCCGGAGCAACTGCTGCTGCCCGCGTCCGAGGCTGCGGGCCGGCAGGCTCTGCCCGGCGCAGTCGCGCTGCCCGATGCCGCGCAGATCTGTTGCTGCAACAACGTCAGCAAGGGCGAGCTGTGCGCGGCCGTGGCCGGCGGCGCGACTTCGCTCGGCGCCCTCAAGCAACGCACGCGGGCCGGCACTGCCTGCGGCGGCTGTGCGCCGCTGGTGACGCAGATACTCAAGGCCGAGCTCGCGCGGCGCGGCGTCGCAGTCAACAACCATCTGTGCGAGCACTTCCCGTACTCGCGCCAGCAGCTGCATCACCTGGTGCGGGTCGGCGGGCTGCGCACGTTCGGGCAGCTGCTGGCCCGGCATGGCTGCGGCCTTGGCTGCGACATCTGCAAGCCGGCGGCGGCCTCGATCTTCGCCTCCTGCTGGAACGAGTTCGTGCTGGAGCGCGACCAGGCGCCGCTGCAGGATTCGAACGACTATTTTCTCGCCAACATCCAGAAGGACGGCAGCTATTCGATCGTGCCGCGGGTGGCGGGCGGGGAGATCAGTGCGCAGCAGCTGATCGCCATCGGCCAGGTGGCGCAGAAGTACCGGCTGTATAGCAAGATCACCGGCGGCCAGCGCATCGACCTGTTCGGCGCCCGCGTGCACCAGCTGCCGCAGATCTGGCGCGAGCTGGTGGCGGCCGGCTTCGAGTCGGGGCACGCGTACGGCAAGGCCGTGCGCACGGTGAAGAGCTGCGTGGGCTCGAGCTGGTGCCGATACGGCGTGCAGGACAGCGTCGGTTTCGCCATCGAGCTGGAGAACCGCTACAAGGGGCTGCGCGCACCGCACAAGCTCAAGTTCGGCGTCTCGGGGTGCGTGCGCGAATGCGCCGAGGCACAGGCAAAGGACGTCGGCGTGATCGCGACCGAGAAGGGCTGGAACCTGTACGTGTGCGGCAACGGCGGCATGAAACCGCGCCATGCCGAGCTGCTGGCGGCCGATCTGGACCGCGCGACGCTGGTGCGCTACGTCGATCGATTCCTGATGTTCTATATCCGCACGGCGGACCGCCTGCAGCGTACCAGCGTCTGGCGCGACAACCTCGAGGGTGGACTGGACTACCTGAAGCAGGTGGTGTGCGAGGACCGGCTCGGCATCGCCGCCGAGCTCGAGGCCGATATGCAGCGGATGGCCGACAGCTACCGCTGCGAGTGGCAACGGGCCATCGAGGATCCGCAGACTCTGCGCCGCTTCCGCCACTTCATCAACAGCGACCAACCGGACGAGAACATCGTGTTCGTGGACGAGCGCGGCCAGCCGCGGCCGGCGGCGGCCGGGCGCGCACGCCTCGAGGAGGCGGTATGAGCGCAGCGCGCTGGACCCGCGTGTGCGCGATCGACGACATCATTCCGGACTGCGGCGCCTGCGCGCTGGTCGGCGGCCGGCAGGTGGCGCTGTTTCGCATACGCGATGCGGTACACGCGATCGGCAACTTCGATCCGGCCAGCGGCGCGAACGTGCTGTCGCGTGGCATCGTCGGCGATCTTGCCGGCGAGCTGGTCGTTGCCTCGCCCATCTACAAGCAGCACTACAGCCTGATCACGGGCCGCTGCCTGGAGGAGCCCGAGCTGTGCGTGCCGACCTATCTGGCGCGCATCAGCGACGGCGACATCTGGATCCGCGACGAGCCCGTGGCGCTGCGGCCGCGGGCCGGAAAACGCCGCCTGGTCGTGATCGGCAACGGCATGGCGGCCATGCGCACGATCGAGGAGCTGATCGAGCTCGCGCCGCACGAGTACGACATCACGGTGTTCGGCGCCGAGCCGTCCGGCGCCTATAACCGCGTGCTGCTCTCGCCGCTGCTGGCCGGTGAGAAGAGCGCGGCCGAGATCGTCACCCACCCGCCGGAGTGGTACGCGCAGCACGGCATCGTGCTGCACGGCAGCGACCCGGTCGTGCACATCGATCGCCTGCGCCGCCGTGTGCGCTCGCACCAGGGGCGCGAGGCCGGCTACGACCGCCTGCTGATCGCGACCGGCTCGGTGCCGGTGAATCTGCCGGTGCCGGGGCGCGAGCTGCCCGGCGTCGTGACCTTTCGCGACCTGCACGACGTCGAGCTGATGCTCTCGGCCGCGAGACGACATCGCAAGGCGGTCGTCATCGGCGGCGGACTGCTGGGGCTGGAGGCGGCCAGCGGGCTGCTGCACCAGGGCATGGAGGTCACGGTGGTGCACCTCACCGCCGAGCTCATGAACCGCCAGCTCGATGCGGCGGCGGCCGCACTGCTGCTGCGCGAGCTGCAGCAGCGCGGCCTCGCATTTCGCCTGCAGGCCGAGACCGCGGCCATACTCGGCAGCGAGCGCGTGACCGGCGTGCGGTTGGCCGACGGCAGCGAGCTGGCCGCCGAGCTGGTGGTGCTGGCGATCGGTGTGCGGCCGAACATCGAGCTCGCGCAGAGCGCCGGGCTGCGCTGCGATCGCGGCATCCTGGTGGACGACACGCTGCTCACCTACGATCCTGCGATCTACGCGGTCGGTGAATGCGTGCAGCATCGCGACAGCACCTATGCGCTGTTGCAGCCGCTTTGCGATCAGGCGCGGGTCTGCGCCGCCTACCTTGCCGAGCGCGGCGTGCGCCGCTACGTCGGCTCGCGGCCGTCCACGCAGCTCAAGATCAGCGGCATCGCGGTGTTCAGCGCCGGCGAGCACGCGCCGCGCGAGCGCGGCGAATCGCTGGTGCTGCGCGATCCCGGGCGCGGCGTCTACAAGCGCCTCCTGATCGAGGACAACCGCGTGCGCGGCGCGGTGCTGTACGGTGATACCCGCGACGGCAACTGGTATCTGGACCTCATCAGGCAGGGTAGCGACGTGTCGGCGCTGCGCGGGCAGCTGCTGTTCGGACAACCGGCCGCTGCTGCCGGCGGCGCTGCCGCCGCCGAGCCCGGCGCCGCGTCGCGATGACGGCCGCGGTACGCACGACCTGCCCGTACTGCGGGGTGGGTTGCGGCGTGCTGGCGCGCCTCGAGCCGGACGGGCGGCCGCAGATCAGCGCCGATCCGGCCCATCCGGCCAACCAGGGGGCGCTGTGCTCCAAGGGCGCGGCGCTCGGCCAGACGCTCGATCTCGAAGGCCGCCTGCTCAGGCCGCGGCTGCATGGCCGCGAGGTCGGTTGGGATGCCGCCCTGACGGCGGTCGCCGACGGCTTCAGGCGCGTGATCGAGCGACACGGGCCGGATGCGGTGGCGTTCTACGTCTCCGGTCAGCTGCTGACCGAAGACTATTACGTCGCCAACAAGCTGATGAAGGGCTTCATCGGCTCGGCCAACATCGATACCAATTCACGCCTCTGCATGTCGTCCGCGGTGGCGGCGCACAAGCGCGCCTTCGGCGCCGATCTGGTGCCGGTGTCGTATCAGGACCTCGAACTCGCCGATCTGGTGGTACTGGTCGGCTCCAACGCCGCGTGGTGCCACCCGGTGCTGTACCAGCGCATCGCCCAGGCCAAGCAGCGGCGAGCCGGCATGCGCGTCGTGGTGATCGATCCGCGCCGTACGCCGACCTGCGAGCTGGCGGATCTGCACCTGCCGTTGCGAGCGGGCAGCGATGTGATGCTGTTCAACGGGCTGCTGGCGTGGCTGGAGCGCGCCGGGCTTGCCGACCACGGATTCGTCCGCGAACACACGCGGGGCGCGGCCCAGGCATTGCTCGTGGCGGAGAATACGGCCGGCGACCTGGGCGTCGTGGCGCGCGCGTGCGGGCTCGAGGTGCAGCCGCTACGGCAGTTCTACCAGTGGTTCGGCGGCACCGAGCGCGTGGTCAGCGCATTTTCCCAGGGAGTGAATCAGTCTTCCGCCGGCACCGACAAGGCCAACGCCATCATCAACGCGCACCTGCTGCTCGGGCGCATCGGCCGTCCGGGCATGGGGCCGTTCTCCCTCACCGGCCAGCCCAACGCCATGGGCGGCCGCGAGGTCGGCGCCCTGGCCAACATGCTGGCCGCTCACATGGAGCTGGACAATCCGCAGCACCGCCGGCTGGTGCAGCAGTTCTGGCAGTCGCCGCGGCTCGCGGACCGGCCTGGGCTCAAGGCGGTCGAGCTGTTCGAGGCCATCCATCGCGGCCGCGTCAAGGCGGTGTGGATCATGGCCACGAACCCGATCGTGAGCCTGCCCAATGCCGATCGGGCGCGCGAGGCGCTGCGGCGCTGCGAGCTGGTGGTGCACTCCGATTGCATCGCGCAGACGGATACCGCGGCGCTCGCCCATGTGTCGCTGCCGGCCGCCGCCTGGGGCGAGAAGGACGGCAGCGTGACCAACTCCGATCGACACATCTCGCGCCAGCGCGCTTTCCTGCCGTTGCCGCCGGCGGCACAACCGGACTGGTGGATCATCTGCCAGGTCGCGCAACGCATGGGCTTCGAACGCGGCTTTGCATTCGAGAGCGCCGCGGCGATCTTCGATGAGCACGCGCGGCTGAGCGCGTCGGGCAACGACGGCGAGCGCGCATTCAATCTGCAGCCATTGGTCGGACTGGGCGCCGCGGGCTATGCCGCACTGCCGCCGGTTCAATGGCCGCTGCAGCCGGCGCAGGCCGCGGGGCCGGAGCGGCCGTTCGCCGGCGGCCGCTTCTTTCACGACGACGGGCGTGCGCGCCTGATCGCCGTGCGCCCGCGCGCGCCCCGATACGCGCTGGACGAGGAGTACCCGCTGGTGCTCAACACCGGCCGCATCCGTGATCAGTGGCATTCGATGGCACGCAGCGGCCGTGCGCCGCAGCTCGCGTCGCACCTGCCGGAGCCGTTCGTCGACATGCACCCGGCCGACGCGCTGTGCTTCGGATTGCGCAGCGGCACGCTGGTTCGCGTCGCCACGCGCTGGGGACGGCTGGTCGCTCGCCTGCGCTGCAGCGGCGAGATGCGCCGCGGCGCGATCTTCGTGCCGATCCACTGGCACGACGGCAACGCCTCCGACGCGCGCGTCGGCGCGCTCGTCAACCCGGCGGTCGATCCGCTGAGCGGGGAGCCGGAGTTCAAGTTCACGCCGGCGCGCGTGGAGCCCTTCGTCGTCAGCTGGTACGGCTTTGCGCTCTCGCGGCGTGCGCTGCGCACGCACGGCGTGAGCTGGTGGGCCCGTGCCCGAGGCGAGCACTGTCTGCGCTACGAGCTGGCGGGGCGGCACGTGCCGGGTGATTGGGCGCAGTGGGCCCGGCGCTGGCTCGGCGCGCAGCCGGACGCGGACTGGATCGATTACCAGGATGCCGCCGCCGGCGTGTATCGCGCAGCGCTGCTGCAGCACGAGCGCATCGAGTCGTGCCTGTTCGTCTCGCATCGTCCCGACCTGCCATCGCGCTCCTGGCTGGGCGCGTTGTTCGAACAGCCTCGCATCGGCGCGCACGAGCGCTCGAACCTGCTGTCCGGCCGGCCGCGCGACCCCGACGCCGACGGCGGCGCCGCGGTCTGCGCCTGCTTCGGAGTCGGCCGCAACGCGATCGAGGCGGCGATCGCGCAGGGCTGCCGCGACGCGCGCTCAATCGGCGCCAGGCTCAAGGCCGGAACCAACTGCGGCTCGTGCGTGCCGGAGCTGCGGCGGCTGATCGCCGAGAGCGCGCTGCCGGCGGTGTAGGACCCGGCAACGCGAGCGCCGGGGCCTGGGCATTGCTACCATATGCACCGGTGTCGGTGATGGAATCCCTGCCAAGTTGACCGCCAAGCGCCGGCGCCCGCATGCGCGCTACATCAGCGTCGAGCTGCGCCAGGTGCGACTGGTGCTCGACGGCCGCCGCGTGCTGCGCGGCATCGACTGGCGCATTCGGCCGGGCCAGCGCTGGGTGCTCATGGGCCCGAACGGCGCCGGCAAGACGCAGTTGCTGAAGCTGCTGGCCGCGGACGTCTGGCCGAGCGGCGCGCCCCGCAGTGCGCGTCGCTACCGCTATCGCGGCGAGAGCTTCGACGATCCCTACGGCATCAAGGGCGAAATCGCCTATGTCGGCGCCGAACGACAGGACCGCTACGAGCACTACGAGTGGAATCATCGCGTCGAGTCGGTCGTCGGCACCGGACTGCATCGCACCGAGATCCCGCTCGATCCCCTGACGGTCCGGGAGCGCGCGCGCATTCGGGCGCTGCTGCGCCGCTTGCGCATCGAGGCGCTGGCGCGGCGCCGCTTTCTGACCCTGTCGTACGGCGAGCGTCGGCTGGTGCTGCTGGCGCGCGTGCTGGCCAGCCGGCCGAAGCTGCTGCTGCTGGACGAGCTGTTCAACGGACTCGACCAACGCAACCGCGAGCGCGTGCAGCACTGCCTGCGGCTGCTGAGTCGATCGGCGCTGCCATGGGTGCTGTCGACGCATCGTGCAGCGGACATTCCCGCCGCGGCGACGCACCTGTGCAGGCTCGAGGCCGGGCGCATCACTGCGCGCCAGCGCCTCGATGCGCGCCGGCGGCGCGCTGCCGCCGCTGCCGAGGCCGGGGCACCGATCCGGGCGGCCAGGCCCGCCGTGGCCGCGCGCGCCGCCGCGCCGGCCGGCGCGATGATCGCCCTGCGCGCCGCCGATGTCTGGCGCGAGGGTGTGCGCGTGCTGCGGGATCTGACGCTGCAGATCGGCCGCGGCGATTGCTGGGACGTGCACGGCGCCAACGGCAGCGACAAGTCGAGCTTCGTGCAGCTGCTGTATGGCGACCTGAGCATCGCGCAGGGGGGCTCGATCCGGCGCGCGGGCATCGAAAGCGGCGTGCCGATCGAGCTCTTCAAGCGTCATGTCGGCCTCGTCGCGCCCGAGCTGCAGGCGATGCACCCGCGCTATCTGCGCGCCGAGGAAGCGGTCGCCTCCGGACTGCATGCCAGCATCGGCCTCAATGAGCCGGCGGGCCGCAGCGAGCGCGTGCGTGCGCGGCGCGCGCTGCGCCAGGCCGGGGCCGCCGCGATCGCACAGCGGCCGTTGCGTGCGCTGTCGTACGGCCAGCAGCGCCGGGTCCTGTTTGCGCGTGCTCTGATACATGAGCCTGATATGCTGCTGCTCGATGAGCCCTATGCCGGACTGGATGCGCGTACCCGGCTCGGCCTGCGCATGCGGGTGGAGCGAGCCCTGGAGTCCGGCGTGACCGTAGTGATAGCGACCCACCATCGCGAGGAATGGCCGCAAGGCACGACGCACGAGCTCGAGCTGATGCGCGGCCGCGCGGTGTACTGCGGTCGGGTGCGCAGGCGGGCGCCGGGCCGTGCGCGGCAGGGAAAATGAGATCCACGGCCTGGCTCATCGGCGTCGCCGGGGTCGCGTTGGCGGCCGTCTGTGCGGCGCTGTGGTGGACGTTCCAGGGACCGCTGCTGGAGGGGCCGCGCGCGGTGGTCGAGGGCGGCGAAGCCGGGGGGCTGCCGCGTGCGCAGCCGCAGACGGAGCATTTCGATGCCGCGGCGCTCGAGCGTGCGAGCGACGATGCCGCGGCCGACGGCCTGCAGGCGTTCATCGTCATGCGTGACGACCACATCGTCTTCGACCGCTTTGGCCATGGGATCAGCGCGCAGACAGCAATCGATTCAGGGCCGTTCGCGCAGGCGCTGGTGGCATCGGTCGCCGGCATCGCCGCGAAGGAGGACGGCCTGCCGCCGCGCAGCCTGTACGGCTTCGATGCGCAGCGCCTGCGCTCGGCGATCGAGGCCGCCTCGCATCAGAGCTATCCCGACTACCTGTCGCGCCGGCTGTGGCGCCGTCTCAACGCCGCGCCGGCCTGGATTGCGCTGCCGGCGGTCGGCGCCCAGGCGCCGGCCGGATGCTGCTTTCACGCGCGCGTGCTCGACTGGATGCGCATCGCGGAACTGCTGCTCGATGACGGTCACTTCCAGGGCAAGCAGTTGGTGCCGCCGGGCTGGGTGGCGCGCATGTTGCGTCCGGAGGGCGCGGATGGCGCGCGCGGCTTTGGAGTCGAGCTGGCTGCGGCAGCGCAGGGCGCGGAGCCGTTCGCGGCCGATGGGGTATTCTTCCTGCGCGGCATCGGCCACTGGCGGCTATGGATGGTGCCGTCGTTGAGGCTGGCCGTGCTGTTCGGCGCCAAGGCACAGGAGCCGTCGCGCGCCGATGCCGGCCAGGCGGCGCCGCCCGGGGATGAGACGCGCTTGCCCAACCTCGTGATTCGGGCGCTGTCCGCAGCGCCGACGCAGCACAGTACGGCCTCGCAGCTGCAGCAGCTGGTGCCGGGTCATTGAGCACCCTGGCCTGAATATCCGGTGAGCCGTACCCGAGGGGTGCTGGCGGAGAGTCGCTTGAAACCGTTGTGGTCGCTGTTCATCGTCTGCGTGATCGACGTGCTCGGGTTCGGCATCCTGATTCCGCTGGTGCCGTTCATGGCGGCGAGCTTTGGCGCCTCGCCGACCTTCATCACCTGGATCCTCGGAACCTACTCGGCCGGCCAGCTGCTCGCGGCGCCGTTGTGGGGACGATTGAGCGACCGGCTGGGCCGGCGCCCGATACTGATCAGCAGCATGTGCGGCGCGGCAGCCTCCTACGTGCTACTGGCGGCCGCGCACAGCGTCGCAATGCTGTTCGCGGCGCGAGCGCTGGCCGGCTGCATGGCGGGCAACCTGTCGGCCGCGATGGCGTACGCGTCCGACATCAGTCGGCCGGCCGATCGTGCCAAGACGATGGGAACGGTCGGTGCGGCCATCGGCATCGGCTTCATGCTCGGTCCGGCGATCGGCGGCGCGCTGGCGGGTGAGCATCTGCAGAGCGCGAGCTTCGTGCGCCCGGCGCTGGTCTCGGCCTGCTTGAGCGTGCTGGCGATACTGCTGGTGGTGTTCATGCTGCCGGAGAGCCACACCGCCGAGCACCGGCGGGCACAAGCCGCCGCCGGACCGCGCGCCAGTGCCTGGCGGCTGCTGCAGCAGCTGCCGGCGCTGCGCTGGCTGGTGCTCGCGACGCTGTTGGTCACCTATTCCCAGTCGACGCTGGATTCCACTTTTGCCATCTGGGCCATGAACCGCTATCACGCCGGACCGCGCAGCATCGGCCTCGTGCTGCTGGTGCTGGCGATCGTCGCGGTCGGTACCCAGGGCGGGCTGATGCGAAAGCTGGCGCCGCGCTACGGCGAGGTGCGGCTGGTGCTGGTGGCCATCACCTGCTACGTGCTCGGGCTCGCGACCCTGGGCCTGGGCGCAGCGCTGCCCGTGATGGTCGTCGGCTTGATACTGTGCGGTCTGGGAGCCGGCCTGTTCGGCCCGAATGGCGCTGCGCTCGCCTCACGCGAGGCGCACGCGCACAATCGCGGTGCCGTCATGGGCACCTACCAGTCCGGCACCTCGCTGGCGCGCGTGATCGCGCCATTTCTATCCGGTCCGGTCTATTCACACGTCGGGCCGAGCGCACCGTTTCTGCTGGCCGGCGTAGTGACCTTGCAGGCGCTGTGGTGCATGCTCGGCGTGCGCCGCGCGCACGCCGCTCGACACGCGCCGGGCGGCGCAGCGGGCCCGTAACGGAGCAATCGATGAACGCAGCCATCTATACGCTCGGCGAACGCCGCCTGGTGACGGCCGGAGACGACTTCTACGTCGCGCCGGGTGCGCAGGTGATCGGCTCGGTATCGCTCGGTGCCGGTGCGAGCCTGTGGTTCAACTGCGTACTGCGGGGCGACGACGAGCGCATCGAGGTCGGTGAGGGCAGCAACGTGCAGGACTGCAGCGTGATTCACGCCGATCCGGGTGCGCCGACCCTCATCGGGCGTCAGGTCACGGTGGGTCACATGGTGATGCTGCACAGCTGCGTGATCGGCGACCAGTCGCTGATCGGCAACGGCGCGATCGTGCTCGATGGTGCGCGTATCGGCCGCAATTGCATCATCGGCGCCGGTGCCCTGGTGCCGCCGGACAGCCAGATACCGGACGGCGCGGTGGTCATGGGCATGCCGGCCAGGATCCGGCGCGAGACCGGACCCGAGGATCGGGCCATGATCGTGAAGGCGGCGGCGCATTACCGCGAACGCATGCAGCACTATCGCCAGCACCTGCGGGCGCTCGCGCCGCCCTGAGGCGGACCGACGACGGTCGTGCGCGGCGGCGCCGGGGCGATGGCCGCGCGCAGCGGCTGCGGGGGCCGAGCGGCCGGCGGCTCAGTGCACCAGCGGTTTCTTCAGAAAGTCGTCGCGGCATGCCGAGTGCACGCTCACGTGCAGGGCCTGCCCGCCGCGGGTCAGTTTCAGCGGCACCTGGCTGCCGGCGGCGCCCGTGCCCCACACGCCGCGGAAGAATTGCGGCAGCGAGGAGACGCTGCGTCCGGCGACTTCGACGATGACGTCCCCGGGCCGCACGCCGGCGCGGTACGCCGGCCCGTCGCGCGTGAGTCCCGCGACCACGACGTGGTCGGACTGTTCCGCGGTGTACACGCCCAGCCAGGGACGCGGCGTCTGCCGCGGTCGGCCGAGATCGATCATGTCCTCGAGCACCGGTTCGAGCAGATCGATCGGCACGAACATATTGGCGTCGAAGCTCTCCTGCGCCAACGACTCCTGCACGAACAGCGAGCCGATGCCGAGCAGCAGCCCGTCGGTGCCGACCAGCGCGGTACCGCCCCATTGCGGGTGCGGCGGCGCCGTGAACAGCGCTTCCTCGAGCAGGTATTCCCAGGACCCTGCGAATTCACGCCGCGCAATCAGGCGCGCGTCCAGCGAATGGCGCGCGCCGCCGTGGCCGACGACGATCACGCGATCGCCCAGGGCGAGCGTCGCGGTCGAGCCGCGCTCGATCGGCGGTGCGTCGAGCGGGCCGAGCGGCTGCACCAGGCCGAAACCGCTGACCGCATCGTAGGCGAGCGAATGGGCTTCGACGACCTTGCCGTCGTGGCTGGTCAGCCAGATGGACTCGGCCTCGGTGATCAGATAGCCGATGGTCAGCACCAGGCGGCGCTCGGCGCTGCGGATCACGACGCCGGATCCGAGACGCTCGGTGCCGAGAATCGAGGCGGTGTAGCCGTCTTCGCTGGCCTCGGTGTGCAGCAGCACGACCGAGCGATACACCGAGCGCAGGTCGAAATCCAATCCGCTCTGCCGCGGCTGGAGTGTCTCGGGCAGTTCCCAGTCTTCGCTGCTGGCCATGGGGCAATGCTAAAGAGATTGCCGCCCGCGATCCAGGCATGCATGGCCGTCGGCTGCCGCCCGCAGGACGCGGGGCCTAGAACTCGACGCTGGTGCCGAAGACGATCACCGCCTCGCCGATGATACTCACCGACTCGAGCGCTTGCCGTCGCACGTTCAGCGCAATGGTCACGCGGCCGGGGCGGCCGAGGTGGTGGCCCTGGGCGCCGGTGAATTCGATCGTATCGCCGCCGCCGGAGCGTGCCGCGGCCGCGCCGAGCAGTCCGTGATGCAACAGGTAGGCGCCGAGCAGCGCATGCGCGTTGCCGCTGACCGGATCCTCCGGGATGCCCAGGGCGGGGCAGAACATGCGCGCCTCGGTGTAGACGTCGGCCACGGCCGGTTGGCGCGAAAACAGGAAGAAGCCGGGTGCGCCGACTTCCTCGGACAGCGCCGCCAGCCGTGCCCAGTCCGGCCGCAGCCCCGCCAATACGCTGCCGTGCGCCACGCCGATCAACAGCCGCGGGCTGATCGCGCCCGCGAGCGCCGGCGGGCAGTGCGGATCGAGCTGCGCGTGCGTCAATGACAGGGCCTCGAGCACCGCGCCCAGTGGGCGCGGCCCGGCGTCACGCACCGGCGGCGGCGGCGCCTGATGGATGGCGATGCGCGGCGGCCAGACCCCGCCGAGCGCATCGACCTCGACCATGCCGCTCTGCTGCTTCTGCCGGCGCCTGGGCCCGAGCTGCTGGGACTGCAGCACGGCATGCGCGGCCAGGGTTGCATGGCCAACGAACGCCGCTTCACGGCGCGGGGTGAAGAAGCGCACGCGCAGGTCGTGATCGTCCGCATCCGGCCGCAGCAGGAAGGCCGTATCGCCATTGTTGAGCTCGCGCGCCAGCGCCTGCATGTCCTCGCTGGAGAGCGCATCGGCGTCGAGTACGACGCCGGCAGGATTGCCGGTGAAGCGCCTGGAAGTGAAGGCGTCCACCTGAAAGACCCGCACGCTGTTGCTCATGCACGCGCTCCCACGCACCGGCCCGGACATCGCGCCGATTGTAGCCGTGTCCTGGCGCCGGCCGCTTGCATTCGAGCCGGCTTTCCCCGATAGTTTGCCCGGAAAACCTTGGGGTGGTCCTGAACGGACCTGAGATGCCGGTGGTCGGCGAACCCGTTGAACCTGATCCGGTTAGTACCGGCGTAGGGAGCAGGTATGAAGCCTCAGCGCATATTGGTGCGGCCGTTCGCGGCCGCCGTCGTCATTGTCTGCATGGCATCCGCGCCGGCGCTCGGTCAGGAGTCGCTGCAGGAGATCGTCGTCACGGCGAGCCTGCGCGACACCCCGGTGCAGGATCTGCCCGAGAGCGTCACCGTGCTGGACGCCGACACGCTGCGTGCGGCCGGCGTACAGCACCTCGAAGACGTACTCAGTCTGATTCCGAACCTGAGCTGGGCCAGCGGCACTTCCCGCCCGCGCTTCTTCCTGATGCGCGGCATCGGTGAAGTCGAGCAGTACCAGGGCGCGCCGAATCCGTCGGTCGGCTTCCTGATCGACGACATCGATTTCTCGGGCATCGGCATGCCGGCAACGCTGTTCGATACCAAGCAGGTCGAAGTGCTGCGCGGTCCGCAGGGCACCGTGTACGGTGCCAATGCGCTGGCGGGGCTGATCAACGTCCGCACCGAGGATCCGAGCAAGGATTTCCTGTTGCGCGGCGAGGCGACGGTCGGCGACTACGACACCCGCGCCGGCGGCTTCGCCGTGAGCGACAGCCTGGCCTCGGGCGAGGCCGGCTGGCGGCTGGCCGCCCAGCAATATCGCAGCGACGGCTACCGCAACAACGTCTATCTGGGGCGCGACGACACCAACGGCTACAACGAAGGCACGCTGCGCGGCAAGCTGTTCTGGCAGATCACGCCGACGCTGCGCGCCGACCTGGCGCTGATGGACGTGGACCTGAACAACGGCTACGACGCCTGGTCGATCAACAATTCCTTCACCACGCAATCGAATCAGCCCGGCCGCGACGCGCAGCAATCCCTCGGGGCATCGCTGAAGCTGTCCCTGACCAGCTTCAGCTTCGGCGAGCTGCGCAGCGTGAGCAGCGCGGCGCAATCCCACATCGTGTATTCGTTCGATGCGGATTGGGGCAACGATCCGTTCTGGGCGGCCTGCTGCGGCTACTCGCCGTACGATTACTTCGAGCAGGACCGGCGCCAGCGCAACACCGTCGCCGAGGATCTGCGGCTGATCGGCGATGCGGACCACATGCTGTTCGGGCGCGTGCAGTGGCTGGTGGGCACGTACTTCCTGCGCCTGACGGAGACCGACGCGCTGCTCGACACCTGGAACGACCAGTCGATCGGCCAGGGCAGCAATCTGCTGCTCAGCGATTACACGGCCACCAACTCGGCGCTCTACACCTCGCTCGACACCAAGCTGAGCGAGCGTTCGAGCCTGACGCTCGGGCTGCGGGCCGAGCAGCGCCAGGCCAACTACCAGGACAGCGCCGACGTCAATCAACCGTTTCCGGTCGAACGCGATACCATGTACGGCGGCAACCTGTCCTGGACGCTGCGTACCAGCGAGCAGCAGAGCCTGTACGCCACACTGGCACGCGGCTACAAGGGCGGCGGCTTCAACATCGGCAGCCAGATCCCGTCCGATGAGCGCCGCTTCGCTCCCGAGTATCTCTGGAGCCTGGAGACCGGGATCAAGCGCTCGTCGGCCGACAAGACGCTGCAATGGCAGTCCGACGTGTTCTACATGCGGCGCGAGAACATGCAGGTCTACAGCTCATGCCAGCTCGACCAGAACAATCCGGCGACGTTCGTGTTCTTCACCCAGAACGCGTCGCATGGCGAGAACTACGGCCTCGAGAGCCAGGGTCAATGGCAGATCACGCAGCGCTGGCAGCTCGAGGGCAGCGCCGGCCTGCTGCACACGCGTTACCTGGGCTACGACTCGCAGGCGCTGGCGTGCGCCGGTTCCTCGTACCTGGCGCTGGACGGCCGCGCGCAATCCTTCGCGCCGGAGTATCAATTCTCCGCGGCGCTGTCCTATACCCATCCGAGCGGCGTGTTCGCACGGCTGGACAGCTTCGCCACCGACGGGTTCTATTTCGCCGCCGGCCAGAACCAGGTCGCGCAGGCCTACCAGCTGGTGAATCTCCGCCTCGGTTACGGGCGCGCGGGCTGGGAAGCGAGCGTCTGGAGCCGCAACCTGCTGAACACCGTTTACCCGCTGCAAGGCTTCTATTTCGGGCTGGTGCCGCCGAATTTCCCGAATCAGCGATTCGTCCAGAACGGCGATCCGCGCACCGTCGGCCTGACGCTTCGCTACGAGATTGGACACAACGGGGAGTAGACTGCGATGGACATTGGAGTAGAGATCAGCCTGTATCCGCTGCATCAACAGTTCATACCGCCGATCCAGGATTTCCTCGACCGGCTCAATGCCGACGGCGCGCTGCGGGTGATCACCAACAGCATGAGCACGCAGGTATTCGGCGATTATGAGCTGGTGATGCAGCGGCTGGTGCGCGAGCTGCGCACCACCTTCGAGGGCAACGACAAGGCCGTGTTCGTCATGAAAGTGCTCGGTCCGTTCAGCCCATGATCGATGCGCTGCTGCGCGGCCTGGCGGCCACCGGTCCGGCCGAAGCGCTGGCAGTGACGCTCGGGATCGTCTACGCGCTGCTGATCATGAAGCGCAATCGGCTCGGCTGGATTGCCGGCGGGCTGAGCGCGGCGATCTACGTGCTGCTGGCGGCACGCGCGCGCCTGCCGATGCAATCCGCGCTGCAGGCCTATTACGTGGGCATGGCGGCCTACGGCTGGTACAACTGGGGCCGCGTGCAGCAGCAGGGGCGCGGGATCGGCCGGTGGCCGCTGTCGCGGCATCTGACGGCGCTGCTGCTGATCGGACTGCTGAGCCTGCTGAGCTCGCGTCTGCTGGCGCGCGAGACGCATGCGGCGTGGCCGTACATGGATTCGTTCACGACCTGGATCAGTCTGCTGGCGACCTGGCTGGTGGCGCGCATGATGCTGGAGAACTGGCTGTACTGGATCGTGGCGGACGGCATCCTGGCGTACCTGTTCGCCGCCCAGGGCTATGCGGCGACGGCCGGACTGTTCCTGTCCTATATGGTCATCGCGACATTCGGATTCCGGGCGTGGCTGCACCAGTACCGTCAAGTCGCCTCATGACGGCGCCGCCCGACTGGGCGCTGGCGCGCGTGCCGGGTCTCGAGCGCGGTGAGCGCCCCCGGCGCGTCGAGCGCCTGAGCGGCGGCAGCGTGAACGAAGTGTTCCGGGTCGACAGCGCCGCGGGGCGCTTCGTGCTGCGCCTCGACGGCGCCGCCTGGCGGCGGCCCGGTGTCGATCGCGCCCGCGAGCTGGTCTTGCACCGCGCCGCCGCAGCCGCCGGCATCGCGCCGCCGATCGTGCACGCCGCCGCCGATGCGAGCGACGTACTGGTCATGGAGTACCTGGAAGGCCGCGTCTGGGACAGCACGGACTACGAGGATGCGGGCGCGTTGCGGCGCCTGGGTGAGCGGTTGCACGTCCTGCACCGCCTGAGCCCACCGGCGATCCCCGCCTTCGATCCGTGGCAGGTGGCGCAGGGGTACGTCCGGCAGATCGAGCCGGCACGGGTGCCGAGCCTCGAGGCGCCGCTGCGACGGCTGCAGGCCTTGAGCGGCGAGCTCGCCGGCGAGCGCACCGCGGTCGCGGTCGTGCATGGCGACCTCTGGCAAGGCAACGTGCTCGACGGATCGCGGCTCTGGATCCTCGACTGGGAGTACGCGCAGCGCAGCGATCCGCTGATGGATGTGGCCTGCGTGCTGGCCTATTACCCGCGCGCCGAGCGGCATCGCACCGAGCTCGCAGCCGCGGCGGGTTTCGACGCCGGCGCAGTGCGGGAGGCGCTGTCGGCGCGGGTGTACGCGTACCGGGTGCTCGCCTGGCTGTGGCATCTTGCCCGCGGCGAGCATGCCGAGGCGCCATGACGGCCGCGGCGCGGGGGCTGGCATCCCGGCGGCGCGGCCGGCAAACTAGCGCGCCGTCAAGCCCCAGGAGTGGCCATGCCGATTGTGCGAGTGACCGACCGCGATGGCGTCGAACGCGACGTGGACGCGCCCAGCGGGGTCGCGCTGATGGAGCCATTGCGCGACATCGACGACGGTGTGGCCGCGATCTGCGGCGGCATGTGCTCGTGCGCGACCTGCCACGTGTACGTCGATCCGGAGTGGCTGGCAAAGCTGCCGCCGCCGATGTCGGATGAGAGCGACATGCTCGGGGATCTGCTCACGCGCCGCGCAAACTCGCGCCTGTCGTGCCAGATCATGCTCAACGATTCGCTGTCGGGACTGAAGGTGACGATCGCTCCGGAGGAGTGAGCCGAGCACTGCGGGCCCGCCGCCCGCAGCCGATGGACGTAGTCTGTGGCCGCGAGCGGCGCTCGCCGCACGGGTGATCTGCAACGATGTCCTGGATCTATCTGGTCTTGATCCTCGCCGGGCTGCTGGCCGCGGCGCGCATCCTCATGGCGCTGCGCCGGACCCGCCTGCAGTCACAGGACGATTGGGATGCGCGGCTGGTGAAGAATCTGCGCGCTGCCGGCGGCAATGCCTTCACGCCCTACGAGGTGGACTTCTTCTTCAACCTGCCGGACGAGGCGGCCTGCGCCGCGGTGAAGCACACGCTGGAGGGGGAGGGCTTCGCGATCGACTCGCGCATAGCCAGCGGCGAGGCCGCCAGCGGCTATTCGCTGCACGCGCGCAAGCACCTGCGGGTCTCGGTGACGGAGATGCAGGGCTACTCGCAGCGCTTTCGCGCCCTGGCGGTCCAGCACCACGGCCACTACGACGGCTGGATGACCGACCCGTCGCGCAAGTAGCGCTCGACGGGCAGCGCGGCGCGCGCGCAGCACGAGCGCTCCGGCCGCGGCCGCGCTCCGGGCTGCTTCTGCGCCTGTTGCGCGACCGCCTGCGCGGCGGCGCGCACGGCCGCCGGATCGCCCAGGTAGCGGCTGGCGCGCGGCTCGAGCGCGGCGTCGAGCTCGTACAGCAGCGGCACCCCGGTCGGGATGTTCAGCTCCACGATCGCCTGCTCGGACAGCCTGTCGAGCATCTTGACCAGGGCGCGCAGGCTGTTGCCGTGGGCCACCACCAGCACGTGGCGGCCGCGCCGGAGCTCGGGGCCGATGCGCTGCTGCCAGTACGGCAGCACCCGCGCGAGGGTGTCCTTGAGCGACTCGGTGGCGGGCAGATCGCCGGGGCTGACGTCGGCATACCGGCGGTCGAAGCGTGGGTGGCGCGGGTCGTCGAGCCCGAGCGGCGGCGGCGGCACGTCATAGCTGCGGCGCCAGAGCTTGACCTGCGCCGCGCCGTGGCGCTCGGCGGTCTGCGTCTTGTTCAGACCCTGCAGCGCGCCGTAATGCCGTTCATTGAGCCGCCAGCTGCGCTCCACGGGCAGCCACAACAGATCGAGCTCCTCGAGCATGAGCCACTGGGTGCGGATCGCGCGCTTGAGCACCGAGGTGAACACCACGTCCGGCGCGATGCTCTCGCGCGCGAGCTCGCGGCCGGCCCGCCGGGCCTCGTCGATGCCCTGCGCCGACAGGTCCACATCCGTCCAGCCGGTGAACAGGTTATCCAGATTCCAGATGCTCTGGCCGTGGCGCACCAGCACGAGTCTTCCCGGCACAACCTTCTGCGGCACGGTTCGCTCCTGTGAACTGACGAATTGCTGCACGATCGGTGCGCTGCAGGCGCTTCACAGCACACGCACGATGGCCTGGATGCGGCCGGCCGCCAGCGTTTCCAGTGCCTGCACGGCGACGCTCAACGCCGCCAGGTCGGGGGCCGCGAGCGCGCGCACGTCCCGCAGCACGTGCCGCCAGCGCTCGATCGCACTCTCGGTCGAAGCCCGGGCGGCCGCCGCATGGGCAGGTGCGCGCGGCGCGGGCGCCAGCGCTGCGGCGCTGATGCGCAGGTGCGCCCCGAGCGCGGCGGAGCGCAGCCTGGAGCGCGCCGCGCGCTGCCAACCGTCGCCGGCCGGCAGGCGTGCCACCGCCTCGTGCAGCCAGTCGAGGCCGAGCTCGGCGCCGAGGCCGAAATGCGTGCGCGCCACCGTCCGGGCGGAGCACCGCTGGCTCGTCATGAGCTCCGCCAGATCGGGCGCGACGCGCAGCGGCTCGAGCGCCGCGAGGCTCTCGGCCAGGCGCGGCGGCAGGCCCTGTGCGGCGTAGCCGCGGCTGCGCTCGAGATGGCGCTCGCGATCCAGGCCGCCGAGGGCGCCGGGAATCGCGAGCGCGATCTCACGCAAGCGGGGCTGCAGCCGCGTCACCGAGGCGCCGATCTCGGCGTATTCGCGCCGATGCGAGAGCAGCCAGAGCGTGAGATGACGCAGGTAGCGGCTGGTCTCGAGCAACGCGTCGTACTGGTCCGCGGTCCGGATGCGTCGATCCAGGGATTCGATCTGCGTCCAGAGCGTGCGCAGATCGGCGCTGTCGCGCGCAATGGTGTAGGCGCGTGCGACGGCAGCGGCGTCGGCGCCGCTGGCCTCCGTGCACTGCATGAGCAGGGCCGGACCCACGCGATTGACGATGCTGTTGGTGGTGGCGGTGGTGATGATCTGCTTGCGCAGCCGGTGCCGCTCGATGCGCCCGGAAAAGCGTCGCTGCAGCGCCTGCGGAAAATAGCGGCCGAGCTCGCGCGCCAGATAAGGATCGGCCGCGCTGCCGGTCTCGGACAGCGCATGATTGAGCGCAATCTTGCCGTAGGAGAACAACAGCGCCAGCTCGGGCCGCGTCAGGCCGCGCGCCTGCCGGCGCCGTTCCTCGAGCTGCTCGTCGGTCGGCAGGTGCTCCACGGCGCGATCGAGGTCCGCATGGCGCTCGAGCCAGCGCAGCAGCTGCTGATGTTCGGCCAGGTCGTCGGCGGCACGCCGCTCGAGCAGGCTCAGGGCCTCGCTCTGCAGATAGTTGTTGCGCAGAACCAGCGCCGCGACCTCGCTGGTCGCGGCGGCGAGCAGCCGGTCGCGGCGCCGGCGCGTGATCGCCCCGCGACCGGGCATGTCGAGCAGGATCTTCAGGTTGACTTCGACGTCGGAAGTGTTCACGCCGGCGGAATTGTCGATGAAGTCGGCATTGATGCGCCCGCCGCCGGCGGCGTATTCGATCCGGCCGCGCTGCGAGAAGCCGAGATTGCCGCCTTCGCCGGCCACCAGCGCCCGGACCTGGCGGCCGTCGACGCGTACCGCATCGTTGGCGCGATCGCCGATCTCCTCGTGCCGCTCGTTGGACGCCTTGACGTAGGTGCCGATGCCGCCGTTCCAGAGCAGATCGACCCGCATGCACAGCAGCGCGCGAATGATCTCCGCCGGGCTGGCGCGCCGCTGCGGCAGATCGAGCAGCGCCTGGGCCTCGGGCGAGAGCGTGACGCTCTTGGCGGCGCGCTCGTAGACCGCGCCGCCACGCGACAGCAGCCGCGTCTGATAGTCGTTCCAGCCCGAGCGCGGCAGCCGGAACAGGCGCTCGCGCTCGCGCCGGCCGGCGGCGGCGTCCGGGTCCGGATCGAGGAAGATATGCTGGTGGTTGAAGGCGGCGACCAGCCGGATGTGGCGCGACTGCAGCATGCCGTTGCCGAAGACGTCGCCCGACATATCGCCGATGCCCGCCACCGTGAAGGGCTGGCGCTGAATGTCGCGCCCGAGCTCGCGGAAATGGCGCTTGATGCATTCCCACGCGCCGCGCGCGGTGATCGCCATCTTCTTGTGGTCGTAGCCGGCCGAGCCGCCGGAGGCGAATGCATCGCCGAGCCAGAAGCCGTACTCGAGCGCAATCGAATTGGCGATGTCCGAGAAGGTGGCCGTGCCCTTGTCGGCCGCCACCACCAGGTACGGATCATCGCCGTCGATTCGCCGCACCTCGGGCGGCGGCTGCACGCGCCCGTCGACGATGTTGTCGGTCAGGTCGAGCAGCCCGCGGATGAAGCTGCCGTAGCATTCGACCACCTCGCGCTGCTGCAGCTCGCGCGTCGCGCGCGTCGACAGGCGGCGCGCGACGAAGCCGCCCTTGGCTCCGACCGGTACGATCAGCGTGTTCTTGACATGCTGCGCCTTCATGAGTCCCAGGATCTCGGTGCGAAAATCCTCCGGCCGCTCCGACCAGCGAATGCCGCCGCGGGCGATCGGGCCCCGGCGCAGATGCACACCTTCCACGCGCGAGCTGTGCACGAAGATCTCGAACGCCGGCCGCGGCTGCGGCAGGCCCGGGATCCTGCCCGGGTCGAGCTTCAGGGACAACCATGCGCGCGGCTGGCCGGCGGCGTCGCGCCGGAAGTAATTGGTGCGCAGCGTCGCCATGATCACGGCCAGGAAGGCGCGCAGGATGCGGTCTTCGTCGGGGCTGACGACCGCTTCGATCGCACGGCGCACCCGCCGCTCCAGCGACTGCGCGCGCGCGCGCGCGCCACGGCCGGCCTGCGGGGCCAGGCGCTGCTCGAACAGCTCGCACAGCTCGCGCGCCGTGGCCGGGTGCGCGCCGAGCACGCGCTCCATGTAGCTCTGGCTGAACGGGATGCCGGTCTGCAGCAGATAGCGGCAGGTCGCCCGCAACACGGTCACCTGGCGCAGGCCCAGCTCGGCGGATATCAGCAGCCGGTTGAAGCCATCGTCATCCAGCGTGCCGGCGCGCACCGCGCGGAATGCGGCGATCAGCTCCTCGGCCACGCGCGGCACGGCCACCGGCCGCAGCGCATGGTGCTCGAGCTCGAAGTCCTGCACCCAGGCGGCGCTGCCGTCCGCCCAGGCCAGGCGATAGGGCCGCTCGGTGATCAGCCGCAACCCGAAGTGCTCGAACGTCGGCAGCACCTCGGAGACCGACACCGCTTCGCCGCGCCGGATGATGCGCAGGTGCACGCGCTGCTGGCGTTGCTGCGCCGGCCGGTACAATCGCAGTTGCATCGCCTCGGGTGCGCCGTCGAGCTGCTCGAGGTCGGCGATGTCGTCGACCGCCAGCATGGCGTCCACGTCCTGCCGGTACGATGCCGGCACCGCGCCCGCAAAGCGGCGCTCGAGCGCGTGTGCGCGCGCCTCATCGAATCTCGCGAGCAGCGCGGCGCGCAGCCGGTCACGCCAGGAGACCAGTGCGGCGGCGATCTCGCGTTCGAGCCGCTCGCCGTCGATGCGCGGATTGCTCATTGGATCCACGCGCACCACGATGTGCAATTGGGCCAGCGGCGAATCGCCGATCGCGAGCCGCGAGTCGATCTCGCCGCCGTGCAGCGCGGCGCGCAGCAGGGCTTCGATGCGCTCCTGGGCCGCGGCATCGCAGCGCTCGCGCGGCAGATACACCAGGCAGGACCAGAAGCGGCGAAACTCGTCGCGGCGCAGGATCAGGCGTACCCGCACGCGCTCCTGCAGCACCAGTACCGAGCGCGCGCACCGGATCAGGTCCGCGACAGCGGCCTGAAACAGCTCGTCGCGCGGCAGCGTCTCCAGGATATGCGCCAGGCGCTTGCCGTCGTGGCTGTCGGCTGCGAACGGGAAATGTTCGATGACGCGCTTGAGCTTGTGGCGCAGCAACGGCACCTGGCGCGGATCGGCGCTGTAGGCGTTCGATGTCCAGAGGCCGAGGAAGCGCGCCTCGCCGATCACCCGGCCGCGGGCATCGAAGCGCTTGACCCCGACTGCGTCGAGATAGCCGGGGCGGTGCACGGTCGAGCGGTGATTGGCCTTGGTGATGATCAGCAGCTCCGGGGAGCGCAGCGCACGGCGGATGTTGGCGGCGGCGATGCCGGCGTCGCGCGGACCTCGATGGCGGCGGCGCAGCAGGCCGAGCGCGGTGCCCGGCAGTGGCACCAGCTCGGGCCCGTTGCGCCCGCGACGCAGGCGGCTCTCGCGAAAACCGAGGAACGTGAAGTGGTGCGCCTCCATGTACTGCAGCAGTTCGCGGCTCTCGGCGATCGTTTCGGCCGACAGCGGCGGCGGCTCGCGACTCATCTGGGCGCAGAGCTCGAGCGCCGCGTTGCGCATGCGCATCCAATCGCTGCAGCAGCGGCGCACGTCCGCCAACGCCGACAGCAGACGGCGCTGCAGCTGATCGCATTCGGCCCGGTCGCCGACCCGATCGATGCGCCAGTACTGCCAGGATTCGCGCACGCCGCCGTCGGCACTGCGTGCGGCCTCGACTTCCCATTCGAGCCGCTGGATCGCGCCGCCGGCGTCGCGCCAGACGCGCACGATCGGGTGCACGATCAACTGCACCGACAGGCCCAATGGCGCCAGCGTCATGCTCAGGGTGTCGATCAGGAACGGCATGTCGTCGGTGACCACCTCGATCACCGAATAGGCCGCGGCGGCGGCGCCGGCCGCGGCCGTGCCGCCGGTCGCGGGGTCGATCACCCGCAGCAGGGTCTGCCGGGGGCGGCGGCGCGCGGCGAATGCCAGCTGCGCGGCGCACGCGCGCTGCAGCGCCGTCGCGTCGAATTCGCGCCACTCCTCCCGCCCCACCGACCCGCGCCAGGCGTGCAGCAGCGCGGCCGCGGGCCGCCGGGGGGTGCCGCCGGGCCGGGCTCGGCCGCGGCTCACTGCGGCAGTTCCAGATCTGCGATCAGGGCGCCCAGAAAGCGCACCGCTTCACCGCCCGTGACCACCCGGTGGTCGAAGGTGAGCGACAGCGGCATGCGCCGGTGAATCTCCACGCGAGCGTCGACCGCCACCACGTCCTGGCGCACGCGGCCCGTGCCCAGAATGGCGACCGCCGGCGGCACCACCACCGGGGTGGCATAGCGGCCGGCCATCATGCCGAAGTTCGACAGCATGAAGGTGAAATTGCGCAACTCCTCGCTGCCGATGGTGCGCTCGCGTGCGGTGCGCTTGAGCCGATCCAGCTCGTCGCGAACCTGCGCCGGAGTGCGCTTATCCACATGGCGAATCACCGGTACCAGCAAGCCGTCGGCGGTGTCGACCGCGATGCCGACGTCGATCTGCTCGAACAGCGTGCGGCTCTGCGACTGCGCATCATACCAGGCGTTCAGGCCGGGTTCGGCGCGCGCGCCGGCCGTGATCGCGCGCAGCACGCGCGTGGTGTAATCGCTGCCCGCGGCCCAGCGGTGCAGATCGGCATCGTCGAACACCGAGCATTCCATCACGCTGTCGCGCGACAGCGCCATGCTTTGCGCCATCGCGCGTCGCAGGCTGCGCAGCACCTCGACGTCGCCGCCGGTGCCGGCGGGTGCCCGTTGCGGCGCCGGATGCATCTTGCTGCTGGCGGTGCGCGTCGGCAGGCCCACCGCCATGACGTCATCGAGCGTGATCAGGCCGCTGCGGCCGGTTCCGCTCAGCGTGGAGAGCTCGACGCCGAGACTGCGGGCGAGCGCGCGCGCCGCCGGCACGGCGCGCACGCGCGGCACGGCGAGCGCGTCGGCCGCGTGCAGCGCGGCTGCGGTCCCGTCATCGGCCATGCCCGGCATGTGCCCGACCACGGTGCCCGAATCCTGCGGCGCGCCACCGCCGGGCGCGGCGGCAACGTCGGGCGTGAATTCGACCAGCGGCGCACCGGTTTCGATGCGATCTCCGGGCTGACCATGCAGCGCCGTGATCGTGCCGCTGAGCGGCGCCGGCACCTCGACCACGGCCTTGGCCGTCTCCACCGACAGCATCGGCGCATCGACCTCGACGTGCTGGCCGACCTGCACGTGCCAGCGCAGGATCTCGGCCTCGGACAGACCCTCGCCGAGATCGGGAAGCTTGAATACTGTCATGGCTGAGCGCCTCGTCGCTGCAAGCAGTTGTCTGAACGCACCCCTATTCCGCCATGGCGGCGCGAACTGCATCCACGATGCGCGCGACGCCCGGGATGTAATCGTGCTCGAGGCGGTAGAGCGGCATGATGGTGTCGTAGCCCGTGACCCGCCGGATCGGCGCCAGCAGATCGTACAGCGCATGCTCGGCGACGGTGGCGGCGATCTCGGCCCCGACTCCGCAGTTGCGCGCGGCCTCGTGCACGACGACCAGGCGCCCGGTCTTGACCACCGAATCGAGGATGGCGTCGAAATCGATCGGCGATAGAGTGCCGACGTCGAGCACCTCGCAGCTCACGCCTTCGGCCGCCAGCTGTTCGGCCGCCTTGAGGCTGTCGACGGTCATCGCGCCCCAGGTCACGAGCGTCAGGTCGCTGCCTTCGCGCAGCACGAAGCAGCGGCCCAACGGCAGCGCCTGACCGTCGTCGGCGACCTCCTGCCGGGCGAATCGATAGAGCCGCACCGGCTCCAGGAACAGTACCGGATCAGGCGAGCGGATCGCCGCGAGCAGCAGCCCGTAGGCGCGCGCGGGCGAGGAGGGGCAGACCACCTGCAGCCCGGGGTGATGACAGAGCAGGGCTTCCAGGCTTTCCGAGTGGTGCTCGGGGGCATGGATGCCGCCGCCGTGCGGCATGCGCATCACCAGCGGGCAGGTCAGCCGGCCGCGCGTGCGGTTGCGCAGCCGCGCCATGTGGCTCGCGATCTGATCGAGCGCCGGGTAGATGAAGCCCATGAACTGGATCTCGGCCACCGGCCTGAGGCCCTGCGCGGCCAGGCCGACCGCGGTGCCGGCGATCAGCCCTTCGGCCAGCGGCGTATCCTGCACGCGCTGCTTGCCGAAGCGCTGCTGCAGGCCGACCGTCGCGCGAAACACGCCGCCATTGATGCCGACGTCCTCCCCCAGCACGACCACCGACGGATCGCGAGCCATCTCCCAGGCATGTGCCATGTTGATGGCTTCGACCATCGTCATCTTCGCCATCGACCTCGTCCTTCGGCCTAGTGGCCCGGCGCCGCATACCGGCGCGCCTCCTCGCGCTGCGCGCGCAGGGTCGGCGGCAGCTGTGCGTACAGATAATCGAACATCGCATCGGTCGACTGCTTCGGCGTGGACAGGTACTGCTGCACCGCCGTCTCGATCTCGTCGCTGCACTCGCGCCGCAGCGCCTCCTCGGCGGCGCCGTCCCACAGCCCGCGTGCGCTCAGGAAATTGCGCATGCGTGCGATCGGCTCCACGCGCCGCGCCGCCTCGACCTCCTGCGCGCTGCGGTAGCGCGTGGCATCGTCCGAGGTGGTGTGATCGCTCAGTCGATACGTCAGCGCCTCGATGACCGTGGGACCGCCGCCGCTGCGCGCGCGCGCCAGCGCCTCGGCGACCGCCTCGTACACGACCAGCACGTCGTTGCCGTCGACCTGCAGCGCCGGAATTCCGGCGGCGACGGCTTTCTGCGCCAGCGTTTGCGCTGCGCTCTGCGCCGTCACCGGCACGGAGATGGCCCAGCGGTTGTTCACGATCACGCACACCAGCGGCAGCGCCTTGACGCCCGCGAGATTGATGGCCTCGTAGAAGGCGCCCTGCGAGGTGCCGCCGTCGCCGATGAACGCCAGGGCGCAGCGCGGCTCGCCGCGGATCTGCATCGCGAGCGCAGCGCCGGCCGCGTGCGCCATCTGCGAGCCGATCGGCACGCAGAACGGGAAATCCTGCGGCGTGCGCTCGTAGAGCGTGCCGCGCTCGTCGCCGCCCCAATAGAGCAGGATGTCGAGCAGGCCGACGCCGCGCCAGAACTTGGTGCCGATCTCGCGATACACCGTGAACAGCACGTCCTCGGGCCGCATGGCGGCGCCGACGCCGACATGCGCGGCCTCGTGGCCGAGGCATGAGGGATAGGTGCCGAGCTTGCCGGTGCGCTGCAGATTGACCGCCTTGGCGTCGAAGGCGCGCGCGCGCACCATCATCCGGTACATTCGGCGCAGCAGCTCGCCGTCCTCGACGAACTCCGGCAGCGCACCGATCGGCTTGCCGTCATCATCGAGGCAGGCCCGATAGGCGATCTCGAAGCGCGCAACGACGTGGTGCTGACTCATGGGCGAATCGTAGCATTTAAACATGAGCCGGCGGCGGCCCGGTGCCGTAGCGGCAGCGCGCACGGCGCGAGTCGGGCCCGGCAATGCCGCCCGAGCGTCAAGGCGCCGGGCCGGGGTACACGCCGCGGGTCATCGAGCGCGGCCTTCGGCCCTGGGAGATGCGCCGCTGGACGCGGCCGCGGACCTGGCGTCGCGCCGCGTGTCACGATCGATGCGAACGATGATCGCCCGCAGCTGCTCGAGCAGCGCGCGGCGCTCCGGCGGCGCCAGGTCGCTGAAGATCGCCCGGGTGCGCGCCGTGGTCGCGGGCAGCAGCGCGCGCGCCAGCGCCTCGCCGGCGGGCGTGATGCGCAGGATCGTGCGGCGCCGATCCTCATCGCTGGCGATGCGCGTGATCAGGCCGCGTTCGAGCAGGCCGTCGGCGACGCGCGTCATGTTGGCCGGGCTCTGACCGACGTAGGCACACAGATCGCTCGGGTGCGCGATGCCGTCGGGCTGACTGAACAGGCTCATCAGGATCCGAAAATCCGTCTCACTGAGCCCGTGCGGTTGCAGCGATTGCTCGAGCAGGGCCGTGATCTCGCGGCCGAGCAGCACCAGCAGGCGCAGGATCGAGCTCTCGACGACCGGTATTTCGCGGAAGCGCGCGGCCGTGCGCCGCACGGTCGCCTCGAGCTCGGCGGCGCGAAGCTCGAGGGGTCCGGGAACGGGAGCAGGGAGCGCGGGCACGGCATTACTTTAGCAGCGAAAGTTTCATCGGAAAATGTTTACCAAGATGAAGCATCAGCCGTGGCAGCCGCAACGGCCGCAACGGCCGCAACGGCAGCAACGGCCGCAACGGCAGCTGCCGCGGCAGCTGCGGCAGCAGCGGCGGCAAGGCCGGGAGGCGGCTCAGGCGCGGTGCGCTCGCGCCAGATAAGGCTCGGTCTGCATCTCGATCAGGCGGCTGGCGGTGCGGCGGAACTCCAACGCCAGCCGCTCGCTGCGGTACAGCCCGGCCGGCGCGGCCGCGGCCGACAGCACCAGCTTGGTGCCCTGGTCATAGAACTCGTCCACCAGCGCGATGAAACGCCGCGCCGCATCGTCCTGCTGCGGGTCGCCGAACACCGGCACGTCGGACAGCAGCACGGTGCGGAATTCCTGCGCGAGGTCGACGTAGTCGTTCTGGCTGCGCGCGCCCTCGCACAGTGCCGCGAAACCGAACCAGACCACGTCACCGCGCCGGCGCAGCGCGCGCAGCGGCCGGCCGCCGATCCGCAGCTCGGGATGCTCCTCGCCGGGCCCGCCGGCGAGCGCATCGAACAGGGACTGCATGTGCGCCGGGCTGTCGGCGGCGCGGCTGTCGACGTAGATCGGCCGGCGCCGCAGCGCGCGCAGCCGATAGTCGGTGCCACCGTCGACCTCCAGCACCTCGAGCTCGCGCTCGAGCAGCGCAATGGCGGGCACGAAGCGGCTGCGCTGCAGGCCGTCGCGATAGAGCTCGTGCGGCGCCTGGTTGGAGGTGACGACCAGCAGCGTGCCGCGTCGTAACAGCGCCTCGAACAGGCCGCCGACGATCATCGCGTCGGCGATGTCGCCGACGGCGAGCACATCCAGGCACAGCACCTGCACCTGGCGGGCGATGCGCTGCGCGACCCGCTCGAGCGGCGAGCGGTGCGCCGGCAGCGCCGCCAGCGCCGCATGCACGTCGCGCATGAAATGATGGAAATGGCTGCGCCGGCGCTGCCGCAGCGGCAGGCTGTCGTAGAACAGGTCCATCAGCCAGGTCTTGCCGCGCCCGACCCCGCCCCAGAGATACAGCCCGTGCGCCTGGCGGCCGCGCTTGCGCTGCGGGAACGCGCGCAGCAGCAGCCGCGACCAGAACCCCGATGCAGTGCGCTCGATCAGGCGCGTGCGCAGGGCTTCCAGCCGGGCGAGCGCGGCCTGCTGCGCCGAGTCGGCGGCGTAGCCGCGCGCCATGAGCTCGCGCTCATAGCGCTGCCGCAGGCTCGGCGCCGCCGCGGCGGCGGCCGCCGCGGCGTCAGGGCTCGCCGCCGGCGGCAAGATCGGGTTCACCCAGGGCGGCCAGCAGCGCGCCGCGCGCGGCATCGCGCAGCGCCGCGGCCCGCTCGCCCCTGTCG
>DAHUYP010000087.1 GCA_027315105.1 Gammaproteobacteria bacterium | reverse complement strand
CCCGCCGGCGCCCCGGTGCGTGCCTCGCCGGCCACCCGGCGGCGGGCGCGCGAGGCCGGCATCGACCTGCACGCGCTCAGCGGCTCGGGACCGCGCGGCCGCATCCTGCCGGGTGATCTGAACCGCGAACTGGCCGCACGCAGCGATGCCGGACCGGCGCCGCCGGGCTCGCCGGCGCCGCCGGCTCTGCCGCCGGTCCCAGCGCGCGCGCCGCGCACCGGCACCGAGGAGCTCAAGGTCATCGGGGTGCGCCGGGACATCGCGCAGCGCATGAGCACGGCCAAGCGCAGCATCCCGCATTTCACCTACGTCGAGGAGGTGGACGTCACCGAGCTCGAAGCGCTGCGCCAGCACCTCAACGCCCGGCAGAGCGCCGGGCAACCCGGCCTGACTCTGCTGCCCTTCATCGTCGCCGCGATGGGCCACGTCCTCGAGCGCTTCCCGCAGTGCAATGCCCACTACGACGAGGCACGCGAGACGGTGATCCGCTACCGCACCGTGCACGTCGGCATCGCGACCCAGACGCGCGACGGACTGAAGGTCCCGGTGGTGCGCCACGCCGAGTCGCTGCCGCTGCCGCTGCTGGCGGCCGAGATCCGGCGCGTGTCCGAGGCCGCGCGCAACAATCGCGCCACGCGCGAGGATCTGACCGGTTCGACCATTACCGTCACCAGCCTCGGAAAGCTGGGCGGCATTGCCTCGACCCCGGTCATCAACGCGCCGGAAGTCGCGATCGTCGGCGTCAATCGGATGACCGAGCGGGCGGTGGTGCATCGGGGTGCCATCACGGTCCGGCAGATGATGAACCTGTCGGCCTCGTTCGATCACCGCTTCGTCGACGGCTTCGACGCCGCCGCCATGATTCAGGCGCTCAAGGACTGCCTGGAGCATCCGGCGACCATCTTCATCGCCGCATGATCGCCGGCTTCGAGCATCGCTGAGCGCAGGAACGACGTGAGCGATCGGGCAGCAGCCGTCGGAACGGTCAAGATCGATGCACCGCATGTCCGGGTCACCGAATACCGCTTTGCGCCGGGCGCCGAGACCGGCTGGCATCGCCACGACCACGACTACGTGGTCGTACCGCTGCTCGACGGCAAGCTGCGGCTCGAGCAACCGGATGGTACCGCGCGCATTGCCGAGCTGCTGGCGCACCAGCCGTACGCCCGCGCTGCGGGCGTCGAGCACAACGTCGTCACTGCGAACACCTTCGAATTCGCATTTCTCGAGATCGAGCTGCTGCGCTGAAGGCCCGCGCCGCGCGATGCCGCGCGACTAGCGGTTGATGCTGTCGATCGCGCGCCTGTCGGCCGCCAGCGCCGCCTCGTGCAGCGCCTCCGCCAGGGTCGGATGGGCGTGAATCGTGCGCTGCAGGTCCTCGGCGCTGGCCTGGAACTCCATCGCCAGCGTCGCCTCGGCGATCAGCTCGCCCGCCATCGCTCCGATGATGTGCACCCCGAGGATGGCGTCGGTGGCGCGCGAGGCGAGCAGCTTCACGAACCCCGCACCGGCCTCCATGGCGCGCGCGCGGCCGGCGGCCGCGAACGGAAACACGCCGCTCTTGTAGTCGGTGCCTGCAGCCTTGAGCTGCTGCTCGGTCTGGCCGACCCAGGCGATCTCGGGCGCGGTGTAGATCACCGAGGGGATCACGGCGTAGTTCACGTGCGCGTAGCGGCCGGCGATGCGATCGGCGACCGCCATGCCCTCCTCCTTGCCCTTGTGCGCCAGCATCGGGCCGCGCACGCAGTCGCCCACCGCCCAGACGTTCTCGACACCGGTGCGGCATTGCTCGTCGACCCGAATGAAGCCGCGCTCGTCGAGCGCCACGCCGCTGTCGGGTGCCAGCAGGTTGGTCGTATACGGGCGGCGTCCGACCGCCACGATCACCTTGTCGGCGCTCAGCCTCTGTGCGCCGGTCCGGTCGGCATAGCTCACCGTGACCGCACCGTTGGCCGCCGCTGCACCGGTTACCTTGGCGCCGAGCCGGATCTCGAGTCCCTGCCTCTTGAACTGGCGCGCCGCCTCGCCCGCCAGCTGCTGGTCGGCGATGGCGAGGAAATCCTCCAGCGCCTCCAGCACCACGACTTCGGCGCCGAGTCGCCGCCAGACGCTGCCGAGCTCCAGACCGATGACGCCGCCGCCGATCACGCACAGCTTGTTCGGCACGGCGGCCAATTCCAGTGCATCCCAGGAATCGATGATGTACTGATGATCGAAGGGCAGCGACTTGAGCTCGGTCGGCGCCGAGCCGCTGGCGAGCACCACGTGGCGAGCCGCGAGCTCGCTCTTGGCGCCGTCGTGCGAGGTCACCTCGACCCGCCGCCCGGCCAGCAGCCGGCCGCGCCCGAAGATGCCCGTCACGCCGGCCGCCTTGAACAATGAGGCGATGCCGCCGGTCATGCTGCGCACGATGCCGGCGCGGCGCTTCTGCATGACCGCAAGATCCACCGCGACGCCCGACGCCGCAATGCCGTGCGCGGCAAATTCGGTCTGCGCACGATGCAGCAACTCGGTGGACTCGAGCAGCGCCTTGGATGGAATGCAGCCGGCATTCAGGCAGGTGCCGCCGAAGGCCGTGCCGCCGTCGCGATTCTTCCAGGCGTCGATGCAGGCGACCTTGAGTCCGTTCTGCGCGGCACGGATCGCCGCCGGATATCCGGCCGGACCACCGCCGATCACCACCACATCGAACGCGTCGGCCATGGTGTCAGACTCCGAGCAGCAGACGGCCCGGATCCTCGAGGCAGTCCTTGACCGCGACCAGAAACTGCACCGCTTCGCGGCCGTCGACGATGCGATGATCGTAGGTCACCGCCAGATACATCATCGGCCGCACCGCGACCGCGCCGTTCACCGCCACCGGCCGCTCCTGAATCTTGTGCATGCCGAGGATGGCGCTCTGCGGCACGTTGACGATCGGTGTGGACAGCAGCGAGCCGAAGATGCCGCCGTTGGTAATGCTGAAGGTGCCGCCGGTCAGGTCCTCGAGCGTGATCGAGCCCGCGCGCGCGCGCGCGGCGAAGCCCGCGATGCCCTTCTCGATGTCGGCGAAGCTCATCGCATCGCAGTCGCGCAGCACCGGCACCAGCAATCCGCGCTCGGTCGACACCGCGACACCGATGTCGAAGTACTCGTGATAGATGATGTCGTTGTTCTCGACCGAGGCATTGACGACCGGGAAGCGCTTGAGCGCCTCGACCGACGCCTTGACGAAGAACGACATGAAACCGAGCTTGACGCCGTGCTTCTTCTCGAACCCGTCCTTGTAGCGTGCGCGCATGTCCTGCACCGCCGTCAGGTCGACCTCGTTGAAGGTCGTGAGCAGCGCCTGCGTCGATTGCGCCTGCACCAGCCGTTCGGCGATACGCGCGCGCAGCCGCGTCATCGGCACGCGCTGGTCCACGCGCCCGGTGCGGACCGGTGCCGGGGGCGATGGCGATGGCGGCGGCGGCGCCTTGGCGGCCGCCGGCTTCGGCGCCGCGGCAGCGGCCGCCGCGGCGGCACCGCCGGCCGGTATCGCCGCCTGTGCCGCCTGCAGCGCGTCGTTCTTGGTGATGCGGCCGCCAGGCGCCGAGCCCGCGATCGCGCCGGCATCGAGCCGGCTCTCCTCGATCACGCGCCGTGCGGCCGGATTGGCTTTGGGCGCCGTTGCCGCCGCGGCCTTGGTTGAGGCCGAGGTCGAGGTCGAGGCCGTGGCCGTGGCCGTGGCCGTCGCCACGGCGCCATCGTCGATCACCGCCAGCAGGTCGCCGCTCCTGACCGCCGTGCCGGTCTGCACCTTGATCTCGCGCAGCACGCCGCTGATGGGCGCCGGCACTTCGAGCACCACCTTGTCGGTCTCCAGATCGGCGAGATTCTCGTCACGGCTGACACTCTGGCCGGGCTGCTTGCGCCAGGCCACCAGCGTGGCATCGGCAACCGACTCGGGCAATTGCGGGACCCGGATCTCGACGCTCATGAACTCTTCTTCCTTATGAGGGTGGGGGTGCGTTCGCCGCTCACCGCACCGACGCCGGGCGGCACGCCGATGGTACCGGCGGCCGGGAGCGTCAGCCGCGGTGTGTTGCGCATGGTCTGCTCGATCGACACCGCGTTGAGCGCGGTGTCGACCAGACGCCGCTGCTCGGCCTCGTGAATCTTGCTCAGTCCGGTGGCCGGTGCGGCCGCCGCCGCTCGGCCCGCGTAATACACGGGGCGTGCTCCGGCCAGATCCTGCAGCCGGTGGCGAATCTGATACCAAGCGCCCTGGTTCTGCGGCTCTTCCTGGCACCAGACCAGATCGGTGGCGTCGGCGTAACGCGCCAGCACGGCCTGATACTCCTCGACCGGGAATGGATAGAGCTGTTCGATGCGCACCAGCGCGACGTTGCGCAGGCCGTCATTGCGGCGCGCCTTGAGCAGATCGAAGTACACCTTGCCGCTGCAGAACACCACGCGCTGCACTTGCGCGGGCGCGATCTCGTCGATCTCGTCGATCACGGTGGCGAAACTGTGCCCGCTCAGATCGGCGAGCGAGGACACCGACAGCTCGTGGCGCAGCAGGCTCTTGGGGGTGAAGGCGATCAGCGGCTTGCGGAGCGGCTGCAGCGCCTGACGGCGCAGCACATGAAACATCTGCGCCGGCGTGGACGGCACCACGACCTGCATGTTGTTTTCCGCGCACAGCTGCAGGAAGCGCTCGAGACGAGCCGAGGAATGCTCCGGACCCTGCCCTTCGTAGCCGTGCGGCAGGAACAGCACCAATCCGCACAGCCGGCCCCACTTGGCTTCGCCCGAGGAGATGAACTGGTCGATCACGACCTGCGCCCCGTTGACGAAATCGCCGAACTGTCCTTCCCAGATCACCAGGCAATCCGGGCTGGTGGTGGCGTAGCCGTACTCGAAGCCGACCACGGCTTCCTCCGACAGCACCGAGTCGATCACCGTGAAGCGCGGCTGGCCGTCCTTGATGTGTTGCAACGGGATGAAGCGCCGGCCGGTGTTCTGATCGTGCAGCACCGCGTGTCGATGGAAGAAGGTACCGCGGCCGCTGTCCTGGCCGGAGATGCGCACCGCGACCCCCTGGTCGAGCAGCGACGCGTAGGCCAGGGTCTCGGCCGCGCCCCAATCGAGCGGCATCTCACCGCCGATCATCCTGGCGCGATTGCCGATCACCTGCGCCACGCGCGGATGCAGCACCAGGTCCTGCGGCTGCTGCCGCAGGCGCCGGCCGAGCGCCGCCAGGCGTTCGCTCTCCACGCCGGTGCGCACGCGCTCCGACCAATCCGCCTGCGAATAGCGCGTCCAATCGACGGTGTACTGGTTGCCGATCAGACCCAGGGCCGGGTGCAGCTCGAGCCGGCCCGAGTCGAGCGCCTGGCGATACTGCGCCACCATCTGCTCGACCTCGGCCGCAGTCAGCACGCCGTCGGCGACCAGCCGCTCGGCATAGAGCTGGCGCACCGAAGGGTGCCGGCGGACGATCTGATACATGACCGGTTGGGTGGCCGCCGGCTCATCGGCTTCGTTGTGACCGAGGCGCCGGTAGCACACCAGATCGATGACCACGTCCTTGTGGAAATGCTGCCGATAGCGCAGCGCCAGGCGCGTCACGAACACCACCGCCTCGGGATCGTCGGCATTGACGTGGAAGATCGGCGCTTCGACCATCTTGGCGACATCGCTGCAGTAGGTGGTCGAGCGCGCATCGCGCGGATCGGAGGTCGTGAAGCCGACCTGATTGTTGACGATGATGTGCACCGTGCCGCCGGTGCGGTAGCCGCGCGCCTGCGAGAGCTGCAGCGTCTCCATGACCACGCCCTGGCCGGCGAACGCCGCGTCGCCGTGCATGAGCACCGGCACCACCTTGTCGCCCTGGGCGTCGTTGCGGCGCTCCTGGCGCGCGCGCACCGAGCCCTCGACCACCGGATTGACGATCTCGAGGTGCGAGGGATTGAACGCCAGCGCGACGTGCACGTTGCCGCCCGGCGTGCGCACGTCGGCCGAGAAGCCCTTGTGGTACTTCACGTCGCCGGAACCCTGTATGTGGTTCTGGTCGTACTTGCCCTCGAACTCGGAGAACAACTCTGCCGGCGACTTGCCGAGCACATTGACCAGCACGTTGAGGCGGCCGCGGTGCGCCATGCCGAGCACGAACTCCTCGATGCCTTGCGTGCCGCCGTTCTGGACCAGGTCGTTGAGCGATGCGATCAGCGCCTCCGCGCCCTCGAGCGAGAAGCGCTTCTGGCCGACGTACTTGGTATGCAGATAGCGCTCGAGTCCCTCGGCCGCAGTCAGCTGATTGAGCAGATTGCGGCGCTCGGGCGCCGCCAGCCGGTACTGCATGCGTCCGAGCTGGAACTCGTCCTGCAGCCACAGCCGCTCGTCGCTGTCCGATACGTGCGCGAACTCGGCGCCGATATGCCCGCAGTACACGTGTTCGAGGCGGGCGATGATCTCGCGCAGCGTTGCGCGCCTGGGGATCCAGTCGTTGCGCGTCGCGGTGTAGAACTCGGTGTCCAGATCCGCTTCGCTCAAGCCGGCATAGTCCAGATCGAGCACGCGCGGGCGCGGACGCTGCAGCAGGCCGAGCGGGTCGATGTCGGCGATGAGGTGTCCGCGATTGCTGTAGATCTGCAACAGCCTCGACACGGCGGCCTGCTTCTCGCTCGCCGCGGCCACCGGCGGCGCGGCGCCACCGGCGCCGACGCTCGCCTGCGTGCGCGCAGCTACACCGGCGATCACCGGGCCGTGCGCGCGCTCGGGCTTGCCGGCGGGCGGCAGGGAGTCGAAATAGCGGCGCCAGGCCGCATCGACGCTGTCGGGCTTCTGCAGATACTGCTCGTAGAGCGCCTCCACGAACGATGCGTTGGCGCCCGAGAGCGGACTGGCGGCGATTTGCTCGGACAACGGTTGAGGCATGGGGGTACCCGCTTGGGTTCTGAAAAAGCCTGTCAGGTCAACGAGCTAGAAGGTAATGACGCAACTTAACATTCTATAGGAACACCCCCCCCAAGGAAACGGACCGCGGTCACGTCTGGCGATAGGTCGTTGATGCGGAACGAAACCTCCGTGCCCGGCCAGGCGCTGCTCGTCTGGCGCGCGGCGGCGCTCGGCGATGATCCGATCGCGCTGCTCCGGCACCTTCAGCGCCGGCAATTCGTCGATCGGCGAGCGGCTTCGGCAACGGCGCTTGCCGCTCCGGCATCGTCGCCGCAGGCCGCTTCGCGATGGGATTTCTCGAGCAGCGGAAATGCCGCAGGAGATCGCCGTTGTATGCGGCTCTCCGAATTCGCCGTGCTCATCACGCAAGCCCGACGCCGGTGAGCCCGGCGCAACCGTCCGGCAATCCGTCCTGCAGGTCCGCGCCGCGGGCGCCGCCGGCACGCCCTTCGTCGCGTGCATGCAGTGTCACGGAGTGCGCGTTGCCGCGCATCACTGCGCGCGCGATCGGCGCGCCGTCCTCGATTTCCGGCCCTCCGGCCTGCTGCCAGCCGCCACCGAGCGCCCGATACAGGCGCACCAGATCGGTCGCGATCGCCGTTTGGGTGTCGATCAGCGCCGCCTGGTTCTGCTGCAGCGAGCGCTCGACGTTCAACACATCGATGAAGCTCGCCACGCCGCTCTCGTAGCGCTGGCGCGAGAGCGCGAGCGCATCGGCGTTCTCGGCGACGGCGGCCTCGAGCCAGGTGCGGCGCTGCTGATCGGCGTCGTAGGCCGCGACCGCGTCCTCGACTTCGTGCAGCGCGTTGAGCACGGTGCGCTGATACGCGAGCGCGGCCTGCTGCGAACGCACGTTCGACAGGCTCACGCTCTGCCAGCGGCCGCGATCGAATACCGGCAAGGTCAGCCCGGGCCCGAGCGAGCCGAAGCGGCTCGCCCAGTCGACCAGATTGCCGGTGCTCTCGGATTGAAACCCGCCGCCGGCCGTCAGCGTCAGGCGCGGGAACAGATCCGCGACGGCGACGCCGATCTGCGCCGTGGCCGCATGCAGGCTGGCCTCGGCTTCGCGGATATCGGGCCGGCGGCGCGCCAGGTCCGCGGGCACGCCGATCGGCACCTGCGGCGGCGCCGGCGGTATCGGCGCCGCGGCCGCAAGCTCCGCGCGCAGCGCTTCGGGCTCGCGCGCCAGCAGTTCGCTGAGCTGATTGATGCTCAGCGTGATCTGCTGCTCGATGGCCGGCAGCTCGGCGCGCGTCTGGCTCGCCTGCGCGAGCGCATTGGCCACGTCGATGTGCGTGGTCAGGCCCGCAGCCCGGCGTTGCTGCGCCAGCTCCAGCAGCTCCTCGATGGTGGCGAGGTTGTCCTTGGTCACGCCCAGGCGCGCCTGTGCACCGCGCAGCGCCAGGTAGTTCTGTGCCACATCGGCCAGCAGCGCGACCCGGACCGCGCGCTGATCCTCCACCGAGACCTGCAGGCTCGCCTCGGCGGCTTCGACCGAACGGCGCACGCGCCCGAACAGATCGATTTCCCACGAGGCATCGGCCCCGAGCTGATACTGATTGTAGGGATTGGGGATGCTGATGCCGGCGCCGCCGGGCAGGCGGATGTTGCCGGCCGAACTCAGCAGCGCGCCGGTCGGCGTGCTCTCGCTGATGCGATTGCGGCTGTAGCTGGCGTTGGCCGAGAGCCCCGGCCAGTAGGCCGCGCTGCCGATGTTGCGCTCCACGCGTGCCTCTTCGATGCGCAGCACCGCGGCGCGCAGGTCCAGATTCGAGCGCAGTGCACGCTCGATCAGCGAGTTGAGCGTCGGATCCTTGAAAGCCGTCCACCAGTCGGTCGAGGCCGCCGGTTGCTCGTTGACGCTGCCGGCTCGCGCCGCGCCCGCCAGCGGCGCGGTCGCCTGCTCCGACCAGTGGTCCGGCGCCGGCGGAGTCGGCCGCACGAAATCCGGACCCAGGGTGCAGCCGCCGAGCAACGCGATGCCGCCGGCGAGGCTCGGCACGAGGACGCGAATGCGGTGCTGGTTGCGGGTCATGGTGATCACTGCATGCGGTGGCGGAATATCCAGGAGGCCGTGGCCAGCGTCAACGCCGCGAGCAGTGCCAGCGGCCACAGGTCGGGCAGCAGCAGGCCCAGCCCTGCGCCCTCGAGATACACGCGGCGCGTGATGTCGATCGCG
Source organism: Gammaproteobacteria bacterium (assembly GCA_027315105.1). Lineage (GTDB taxonomy): Bacteria > Pseudomonadota > Gammaproteobacteria > Steroidobacterales > Steroidobacteraceae > FEN-1191. Next base: position 43,138 of record DAHUYP010000087.1, on the reverse strand, counting down.
TAGCGCAGGGGATTGATCGCGGTCAGATACTGCACCGCGCTCGGCATGCTGCTCAGCGGCGTGCTCAGGCCGGAGAGCAGCGAGAACGGCGTGATCAGCAGCATCGAGTAGAGCATCGCCTGCTGCATCGTCGCGGCGACCGCCGACAGCAGCAGGCCGATGCCGACGGCCGCCAGCAGGAACAGCAGCAGGCCGATGAAGAGTGTCAGGTACGAGCCGGCGAACGGAATGTGGAACCAGAACTGCGCCACCAGCAGCACGCCGGCGGCCTGGATGGCGCCGACCAGCATCGACGGCAGGGCTTTGCCGGCCATGATCTCGTAGGCCCGGAACGGGGTCACCAGCAGTTGATCGAACGTGCCTTGCTCGCGCTCGCGTGCCACCGACATTCCCGTGAGCATCATGGTCTGGATCAGCGTCAGCATGCCGATCATGCCGGGGATCATGAACCAGCGCGTCTCCAGATTCGGATTGAACCAGGCGCGGCTGATCAGCTGCACCGCAGGCGGGGCAAAACCGTGAGCCGCGCCCCAGTCGGCGCTGAACCGCCCGACGATGCTGGTCACGTAGCCCATGGCGGTCCCGGCCGTATTGGAATTGCGCCCGTCGGCGATGAGCTGCAGGGCGGCGCCGCGACCGGAGAGCAGATCGCGCTCGAAGTTCTGGTCGATCTGCAGCACCAGCAGCGCGCGGCGTGCGTCGATGAAGGCCCGGATATCCCCGAGCCGCTGCAGATCGGCGACGCGCTCGAACACGCCCGAGCCGTCGAGGCCCGACAGCAATTGTCGCGACGCCGCGCTGTGGTCCTGGTCGAGCACCGCGTACGGCACGTGGTTCAGATCGTAGGTGGCCGCATAGCCGAAGATCAGCGCCTGCACGATCGGCGGAACCAGCAGGCTCAGGCGACTGCGCCGATCCTTCAGTACGGCCAGCAATTCCTTGCGCGAGAGTGCCAGGATGCGTAGCCATGCCGCGAGCATCGCGCTTACTCCAGGCTCTTGCTCATGGCGGCGCGACTGGCGAGCGCCAGCCCCGCGGCCATCGCCGCCAGTGCCAGCGTGTTCGGCACGATCACCGTCCAGACGTCGCCGGCGAGGAACACGCTCTGCAGCAGCGCCACGTAGTAGCGCGCCGGCAGCGCGTAGGTGATCAGGCGCACCACGATCGGCATGCTGCGCAGATCGAACAGGAAGCCTGACAGCATGAATGCCGGCATGAAGGTCGCGAGCATGGTGAGCTGACTGGCGACCAGCTGGTTCTTGACCCAGGAGGAGATCAGCAACCCGATGCCGAGCGCCACCAGCACGTACAGCATCGAGGCGCCCAGCAGCACCCACAGCGAGCCGCGCAACGGCACGTGGAACAGGAATTGCGAGGCCAGTACGCACAGTGCAAAGCCGATCAGCGCCAGCAGAAAGTACGGCAGCGTCTTGCCGAGCAGGATCTCCTCGCTGCGCACCGGCGTGACCAGCAGCGCCTCGAGCGTGCCGCGCTCCCATTCGCGCGCCATGACCATCGCCGTCAGCAGCGCGCCGATCAGCGTCATCACCAGCACCACCAGCCCGGGCACCAGGAAGTAGCTGCTGTTGTCGGCTTCGTTGAACCACAGCCGCGACTGCACGTTGACCGTTGCGCTCGCGCCCGGCTGTCCCGCGGCCGATTGCCGCGCGGACCAGTCGGCGACCACACCCTGCACGTAGCCCTCGATGATGCGCGCCCGGTTAGCGTCCCCGCCGTGCACGATCAGCTGCAGCACGGCGTCGCCGCTGCTGACGTGGCGCGAGAAATCCGCCGGGATGCGCACGATGCCGTCCACCCGATGCTCGAGCAGCAGCAGCTGCGCGGGCGGCATCGCCTGCGTGATCCGGGGACGAAAATACGGCGACAGCGCGAAGCCCGCCTCCAGATCGATCGCCTCGGGCGTGGCCTGCTCGATCACGACCGCGAGCGGCACATTCTTGACGTCGAGCGACAGTCCGTAGCCGAACAGCAGGATCAGGATCACCGGCAAGACGACGCCGATTGCGATGCTGGAGGGATCGCGCACGACCTGATGAGCCTCCTTGAGCACCAGGGCGCGCACGCGCCGCCACTTCGCGCGCCAGGCGCCGGAACTCGAGCCGGAGGCTGGCGCCGTCATCGCGGCGCCGCCTGCGTGTGCTGCTCTCCGGGTACGCTCCCGGCAGCGCGCGACCGCGCGCGCGCCTGCTCCACCACGGCGATGAACGCATCCTCCATGCTCGGCTCGGGCGTCGCGTCGGTGCGTGCGAGTTCCCGGACCTCGGCTGGCGAGCCCTGCGCCAGCACCTGGCCCGCATCCATGATGGCGACGCGGTCGCAGTACTCCGCCTCCTGCATGAAGTGCGTGGTCACGATGACCGTGACGCCCTGCTCGGCCAGGGCCGTGATGCGGCGCCAGAAGGCGCGGCGTGCGAGCGGATCGGCACCGCTGGTCGGCTCGTCGAGAAACAGGATCTCCGGCTCGTGCAGCAGCGCCGCGGCCATCGCGAGGCGCTGCTGGAAGCCGGCCGGAAGCTGCGCGCTGGTGGTACGCGCCTGCGCGCCGAGCTCGAACTGCCGCAGCGCCCAGGCGATGCGCTCGCGCTTGCCGTCACCGCGCAGCCCGTAGGCGCTGGCGAAGAATTCGAGGTTCTCCTGCACGCTCAATGGGCCGTAGAGCGAGAACTTCTGCGCCACGTAGCCCAGTCGGGCGCGCGCCGACGCGGGCGCGGAGCGCACGTCGGCACCGGCCACGAACAGCGCCCCGTCGCTCGGCGCGAGCAGCCCGCACAGCATGCGGAAGGTCGTGGTCTTGCCCGCGCCGTTGGGTCCGAGCAGCCCGAAAATCTCTCCGCGCCGCACGTCGAAGGTGATGCGATCGACCGCGACGAAGGCACCGAATCTCCTGACCAGCTGCTGCACGCTGACCACCGCTTCCCGGGTGTGGGCGATGGGTCGGCTGACCGAGATGCTCGCCGAGCGCCCGCCTTCGGCATGGGAGCGCAGCAGCAGCATGAAGCCATCCTCGAATCGCGGCGGCACGGCAGCGGCGTCGAGATTGCGCAGCGAATCATCGCCGGCCGGCGCGGCGGCGGCACGCACGAAGCGCACCCGCGCACCATCGGGCACGGCGTCGATGATGTCGGGCTGATCCAGCAGCCGCGCCTGCAGCATGCGCGCCGGCTGGCCCGGCGCCGGTACCGCGGTAAAGCTTCGCCCCATGGCACGATCGGCCACCTGCTGCGGAGCACCCTCGAACAGCACCTGGCCCTGATGCAGCAGGATCACCCGGCCGCAGCGCTCGGCCTCATCCAGATAGGCGGTGCTCAGCAGTACCGTCAGCCCTTGCTCGGCGACCAGCCGGCGCACGATGTCCCACAGCTCGCGCCGCGACAGCGGATCGACGCCGACCGTCGGCTCGTCGAGCAACAGCAGCTGCGGCGAGCGCACCAGCGTGCAGGCCAGGCCGAGCTTCTGCTTCATGCCGCCCGACAACTGGCCTGCCAGGCGCGTCCTGAACGGCGCGAGCGCGGTCATCGCCATCAGCGCCGGATAGCGCTCGGCGCGCTCGTCGGCGCCGACACCATGCAGGTCGGCGTACAGATCCAGGTTTTCGGCCACGCTCAGGTCCTCGTACAGACCGAAGCGCTGCGGCATGTAGCTGATGCGATCCTGTACCTGTTGCGGCTCGCCGGCGACGTCGATGCCGAGCACCTGCAGCGTGCCGCCGTCGGCGCGCAGCAGACCCGCCGCCAGCCGCATCAGCGTGGTCTTGCCGGCGCCATCCGGGCCCACCAGCGCGGTGAGCTCGCCGTGGTGCGCCCGCAACGACACGCCGTCGAGCGCCGCCACCGGCGCCGCCTGCTCGGCGCGCCGGAAGCTCTTGCGCAGCGACTGCGCGAGCAGCGCGGGCGGCTCGCCGGCAGACGCATTCATGGGCTGCCGGCTTGCGCGGCAGGCCGCGCTTCGCGCGCATCATGCGCGCCCGCCGCCGCCTCGCGGCCGCTTGCCAGCGGCACATGCACGCTCGCCGGCATGCCCAGGCGCAGCTCGTCACCCGGATCGGCCACGAACACGCGAATCTCGTACACCAGACTCGAGCGCAGCTCGGTGGTCTCGACCGACTTGGGCGTGAACTCCGCCATGGGGGAGATGAAGCCGATCCAGCCGGGGAAGGCGCGGCCCTTGAAGGCGTCCACCGTCACGCTGGCGCGCATCCCCTCGTGCACCGCGCCGAGGTCGGGCTCGGCGACATAGGCGCGGACCCATTTTGGATCGGTGATGGCGAGCGTGAAGGCGGCCTTCTGCGGCGAGGAGATGTCGCCCGGCTCGACGATGCGCGAGCGCACCACCGCGTCGAGCGGCGCACGCAGATCGGCGTCGTCGAGCTGCTGGCGCAGCAGCGCCAGCTGGGCCAGGTCGGCGCGCAATTGCGCTTCGGCCTGCGCGACATCCTCCTTGCGCGGACCCGCCAGCTCGAGCTCCAGTGCCTTGCGATTCACCTGCAGCCTGGCCTGCGCGGCGTCGAAGGCGTCCTTGGCCGCGTCCAGGTCCTGGCGGCTGAGCGCGCGGCCGGCGGAGCTCTGCGCCAGGACGCGCAGCCGCTCGTATTGCGCGCCCGCATTGACGGCATCGGCGAGTGCGGCGTCGACGTTGGCGCGCGCCTGCGCGATCTCCTCCGGCCGATTGCCGTGATGCAGTCGCGCAACCACCTGCTGCTGCGCGGCGGCATCGGCCTCGGCCTTGGCCGCCTGCGGCGCGAGACGCCTGGTCTCGAGCCGCGCCAGCAGCTGACCGCGTTTGACGCGATCGCCCTCCTGCGCGAGCACTTCGGCGATGCGCTCGCTGCCATTGAACGGCAGATCCACCTGGCGCAGATCGACGTTGCCGTACAGGGTGAGCTCGGTGGGGCTGCGGCCTCGATCCATCGTCCACCACCACCCTGCTGCGACCAGCATTACGGCCACGAGCAGAACGGCCAGTCGCGCAATCTTCGACATGCGGTCACCTGCCTTGCGCGCAGTTAAGATCAGTCGCAGTCCGCAGTCAAGCAGGACTCAAATTTAAATTTGAATTGCATTTGAAACCGGCCCGCCAACGTGCTTAAGTGCCGGTCTGGAGCAGCATTGTGGGCGCGGCTTGCAGCGCGCGCCACCGGGTCGGGGCCATGAAGCGGCGCAAGATCATTCGCACAGACGGCGCGCCGGCGAGCGCACGCCGCCGTATCGCCGCGCGCGGTCGTCGTACCCGCGCGCAGCTGATCGAGATCGCAGGCCGGATGTTTGCCGAGCGCGGCTTCGACGGCGCCACTGGCCAGGACATCTGCCGCCGCGCCGCGGTCAATCCGGCCGCGATCGTGTATTACTTCGGCGGCATGGCCGGCCTGTACCGCGCGGTGCTCGAGGAAGCCTCCCATCGGCTGGTGACGACCGATGCGCTTGCTGCTGCGGTCGCGGCCGAACGCGATCCGCGCCGCCGGCTCGAAGCCTTCCTGGGCCTGATCGTGCGCGCACTGACCGGCGGCGTGTCACGCTCCTGGGCCGGCCGGCTGTTCGGGCGCGAGTTCACCAGCCCCACCAGGGTCTATGGGCGCGCCCACGATCGCGCGCTGGCGGCGAGGGCACGGATCCTGCGATCGATCGTCGGCGCACTGATCGCGCGGCCGGCCGATGACCCGCTGGTGGCGCGCGCCTGCATCAGCATCATGGCGCCGTGCGCAATGCTGCTGCTGGTCAACCGGCGCAAGCTGCAGCGCCTGCTGCCCGACCTGAATCTCGAGGCCGAAGCCGCACCGCAGATCACGCGCCACCTGGTGGACTTCGCGCTGGCGGGTTTGGCGGCGCTGGCGCCGCCGCCCGGACACGCCTGAAGCGGCACTGCGGCAGGCGCGCGCGGCGCGCCGCTGCGTACGGGCGCATGCGCTCGGGAGCCTTGGGGAGCCGTGAATCCCCGGCACACGGCGGCCAGCTTGTTGCCGTCCGGATCGCGCACGTAGGCGGCGTAGAAGTCCGGGCCGTAGCGGGCACGCAGCCCCGGCTGCCCTTCCGAGGTGCCGCCGTGCGCCAACGCTGCGGCATGGAAGCGATCCACCTGCTGCCACGAGCTGGCGGGAAATGCGAGCATGGCGCCGTTGCCGGGTCTCGCCGGCCGGCCATCGAACGGCTTGCAGAGCCAGATGGCATCCTCGACCGCGCCGCCGCGCTGATACGTGCCCCAGCCGAGCCAGCCCTCGAACTCCGACTCGTCCGAAACGTCGCAGCGCGCGTGCCCCAGTACGGCCATGGTCGCATCGTAGAACGCCGCGGCCCGCGCCAGATCATTGGTGCCCAGGCAGACATAGGTGAACATCGAAGCTCCTCGCAGTGCGCCGCGCGGCGCGGCCATACCGCCGCTCGAACCCAACGCTCGATCGGCCCCAACGGCGCGCCTCGCGCCCCCATCGGACCCGCCGGTCCGGCCTCGAACGCGGCGCCGGCGCGTTCCGGCGCGCCGGCCGGCCGCAATGCCGGGAAGCCGCCGAGCCGGCTGCCGGCCGACGCGCGGCCGCCGCCCTTTCGCTGCTGCCACTGGCAACGCCAGTGGCATGAGTATAAATTGCCCTAAAACGTCCGGCGATTGGGCACCTCGCCCGGCAATCGAACAGCGGAGGGTCTCGCAATGCATGACGCACCCGGCAAGCGCAGCGCACGGAGCTGGTGGTACCTGCTGTTCGTCGTGCAATTCGTCGGCGTGCTCTGGCCGCCGTTCTTCAACAGTGCCGAGCCGCGCCTGCTGGGCCTGCCGTTCTTCTACTGGTACCAGCTGCTGTGGGTAATCATCAGCGCGGTAATCACCGCGACCGTCTATCTGGCTACCGAGCGTTAGCACGCCGTCCCGCCGGACCCGGGGCCCTGAGAATCGATAAGAATCGAGATGAGACGAAACTAGGGGGATGTCGTGCAGGAAGTGAACTGGGTTGCGCTCACCATCTTCGTGCTGCTGTTCGCTTTCATCACCTGGCTCGGCTTCGCGGCCGCCAGATGGCGCCGGGGCGATCTCGACCTGCTGCACGAATGGGGTCTGGGCGGCAGGCGCTTCGGTACGCTGATCACCTGGTTCCTGGTCGGCGGCGATCTCTACACCGCCTACACCTTCATCGCCGTTCCGGCACTGGCTTTCGGCGCCGGCGCGGTGGCTTTCTTCGCCGTACCCTATACGATCGTCATCTATCCCATCCTGTTCCTGGTCTTTCCGCGGCTGTGGAACGTCTGCCACAAACACGGCTACATCACCGCAGGTGATTTCGTGCGCGGCCGCTTCGGCAATCGCTGGCTGGCGCTGGCCGTGACCATCACCGGCATCGTCGCGACCATGCCGTACATCGCCCTGCAGCTGGTCGGCATCCAGGTCGTGGTCGGCGCACTCGGCATCTCCGGGACCGGGTTGGCCGCCGATCTGCCGCTGATCATCGCCTTCATCGTGCTGGCTGCCTTTACCTACTCGAGCGGCCTGCGCGCCCCGGCATCGATCGCGATCGTCAAGGACATCCTGATCTATATCACCGCCTTCGCCGCGGTGATCGTCATTCCGGGCGAATTAGGCGGCTTCGGCAAGATCTTCGCCGCGGTGCCGGCGCAGAAGGTGCTGCTGGCGGTTCCCGGGGCCAACACCACCGGTGCCTACGGCGCCTACGCCACCCTGGCGCTCGGCTCGGCGCTGGCGTTATTTCTGTATCCGCACTCGCTGACGGGCATCCTGAGCGCCAGCAGCGGCCACGCCATCCGCCGCAACGCCGCCCTGCTGCCGGGTTATTCCTTCGTGCTCGGCCTGCTCGCGCTGCTCGGCTTCTTCGCGATCGCCGCCGGGGTCGCCCACTTGCCCGAGTACGCCGACGGCTTCAAGCATTTCGGCAACAACTTCGCGGTGCCGGCGCTGCTGCTGCACAGCTTCCCGTCGTGGTTCGTCGGCGTTGCCTTTGCGGCCATCGGCATCGGCGCCCTGGTGCCGGCGGCGATCATGTCGATCGCGGCGGCCAACCTCTATACGCGCAACATTCACCGCGAGTTCATCAACAAGAACCCGACCGACCGGCAGGAAGCCCAGATGGCAAAGTGGGTGTCGCTGATCGTCAAGCTCGGCGCGCTGATCTTCATTCTGTTCGTGCCCACCCAGTACGCCATTCAGCTGCAATTGCTGGGCGGCATCTGGATCATCCAGACGATGCCTGCCGTGATGCTGGGCGCCTATACCCGATGGTTCAACGACTGGGCGCTGCTCATCGGCTGGGCGGTCGGCACGTTCGCGGGCACGGCCATGGCGGTGGCGGCGCACCTGACGCCGACCTATGCGCTCACGATCGGGGCCTACAAGTTCCCCGGCTACGCCGCGCTCTACACGGTCATCCTAAACCTGGTCGTGACCGTGGTGCTGACCCTGGTGTTCAACGCGATGTCGGCGCGGCGGGTGGCGCTCGACGAGACCGTCGCGGCGGATTATCACGCCTAGCACGCAGCCGCGGAACCGGCGCGGTATTTGGTATATACTGCGAACAATTGCTCCAGGGCGCGATTTCCAGTCGGCCCCGGGGCGCGGCGAGCCGCTGGCGTGCCGCTCCACCCGATCGACTCCCGCAGGCACCCAAATGAATGCTCCAGAGGCGGGGCCCAGCGCCCCATTCGCCGATCTCGGTCTGAGCGGCCCGGTCCTGCAGTCCCTGGCTGCGGTAGGCTACGAATCACCGACGCCGATCCAGGCGGCAACGATTCCGGCGCTGCTGGCCGGCAGCGACGTTCTGGGACAGGCACAGACGGGCACCGGCAAGACCGCCGCGTTCGCCCTGCCGCTGCTGTCGCGGCTCGAGCTCGCGCAGCGCGAGCCGCAGGCGCTGGTGCTGGTGCCGACGCGCGAGCTCGCGATTCAGGTGGCGGAAGCATTCCGCAAATACGCCTCGCACCTGCCCGGCTTTCATGTGCTGCCGATATACGGCGGGCAGAGCTATACGCCGCAGCTGGTCGCGCTCAAGCGCGGCGCGCACGTCATCGTCGGCACGCCGGGCCGCGTGATCGACCATCTCGACCGCGGCACGCTGACGCTGCGCGGCGTGCGCTTCGTGGTGCTCGACGAGGCCGACGAAATGCTGGCAATGGGCTTCGTCGAGGCGATGGAGAGCATCCTGTCGAAGGTCCCGCCGCAGCGCCAGGTGGCCTTGTTCTCGGCCACCATGGCGGCACCGATCCGCCACATCGCCCAACGCCATCTGCGTGAACCGCGCGAAATCACCATCCGCGGCAAGGCGACGACGGCCGCCAACATTCGCCAGCGTTATTGGCTGGTCAGCGGCATGCACAAGCTCGACGCGCTGACGCGCATGCTCGAAGTCATGCCCTTCGACGGCATCCTGGTGTTCGCACGCACCAAGCTCGCCACCATCGAGCTGGCCGAGCGTCTCGAGGCGCGAGGCTTCGCCGCCGCGGCTCTCAACGGCGACATGCAGCAATCGGAGCGCGAGCGCACCGTGGCACGGCTGAAGACCGGGCAGATCGACATCCTGGTCGCCACCGACATCGCCGCCCGCGGGCTCGACGTGGAACGCATCAGCCACGTGGTGAACTACGACGTGCCTCACGACACGGAATCCTACGTGCATCGCATCGGTCGCACCGGCCGCGCCGGCCGCAGCGGCGAGGCGATCCTGTTCATCGCGCCGCGGGAGCGCAATCTGCTGCGCTTGATCGAACGCGCCACCCGCGAGCCGATCCGGCAGATGGACCTGCCCACGATCGCGGATGTGAATGCCACGCGCGTCACGAAATTCAAACGCCGCGTCGCGGCGGTGCTCGAACACGGCTTGCCCGACGTGTATCGCGGCGTGGTCGAGGAACTGGTGCGGGAGACGGGTGCCGGGCCGGCGGACGTCGCCGCGGCGCTGGCCACGCTCGCGCACGGCAAGGCGCCCTTGCTGCTGCGCGAGCACGAACAGCCGGACCGGTCCCGGGCATCGGCGCCGAAGACCGGCGGCGACGGCGCCCCGCCTCCGCCGACCGGCGGGCACTTCGCACCGCCCGAGGGCGCGCATCCGGCCATCGGCGCGCGCCCCGAGCGGCGTGCGCGCCGGGAAGCGCCGTCGTCCCGCCGGCACCCGGGCCGATTCGCGCCGCAGGACACCTATCGGCTCGATGTGGGGCGCATGCACGGCGTGCAGGCCGGCAACATCGTCGGCGCCATCGCCAATGAGGCCGGCCTCGACGGCACCGAGATCAATGGCCTGAAGCTGCGCGAGGATCACAGTCTCGTGCGCCTGCCGTCCGGAATGCCGCCGGAAATGCTCGAGCGGCTGGCGCGCGTGCGGGTGCGCGGCCGAGCGCTGGCGATCACCCGCCAGCAGGGGCATGGCGCGAGTTCGCGGCTCGCGCGGCCCAAGCGGCCGTGAGGCCGGCCCGGGCGGCCCGGGCTAGCTCAACAGCAGGACCTTGGAGCGCAGCTCGCCGATGCACTGATCGGCGGCGGCCGCCAGCTCCTGCTTCAGGCGCGCCCCGTGGTCTTCCAGCAGCTGCTCGTAGGTCGGCGCATCGCGCGTCTCGGACGGCACATGGGCGCAGTGCCCGTCGGCGAGCAACGTCGCGCGCTTGGTATCGATCAGATGCAGCTGCACGTTGTAGACGACGCGGTAGTGGGTCCAGTTGGTCGGAAAATAGACGAAACTCCAGCTGACCGTCTCCACATCGAGCACCAGGTCGGCCATCGGGTATTGTTTCGCCAGCTTCGAGACCTCGGCGGTGACGGCGATTTCGTCGTTGCTGACGATGCGCATGCCGTTGCTGGCAGCGATCGCCTGCAGCAAGTCTTCGCCTATCCGGACGGCCGGATCCTCGATGCCGTCCTCTTTCACGATCTTGTCGCCGGCCTCCAGCATGGCAAAGGCGCCGACCAATGCGAAGCTGGCCTTGCCGGGAGTTGCCGCCGAGAAGCTCGGCATCTCGCGATGCACGAGCGTTATCGTGCGCCCGTGCAGTTGAGCGTCCGCCTTATCGAACGGCACGAGCTTCGGCCCCGCGCAGCCGGCGAGTGTGAGGATCATTGCGATGCCGGCCGCTGTGCTGCGCATCTGGCCTCCCGATGGATGTACCGCCCTGCTCATCTCATCCGCTGCTCTTGTACCCCAAAGGCGATTCGCTCGCTGCGACGCGGCCGGAAACCTCGGTGAGCCCCAGCGGCGGCCCGCGGCTAGGACTTCTCGGCCTGCGGCCGACGAATGATGCTGGTCGCCATCGTGACGACTCCCGCAAGGTCGCTGAGGTTGCCGGGTACGACCAGCGTCGTGCTCTCCTTCGCCAGCTTGCCAAACTGGCGCACGTACTCCTCGCCGATCCGCAACTGCATGGCCTCGATGCCGCCGCGATCGCTCAGGGCGCCACCGACCTGTCGCAGCCCCTCGGCCGTCGCGTGGGCGACCGCGAGGATGGCCGCAGCCTGGCCCTCGGCCTCGTTGATCTGCTGTTGCCGGTTGGCCTCGGAAGCTTTGATGACGCGTTGCTTGTCGCCCTCGGCCTGGTTGATCTTGGCGTCCCGCTCGCCTTCGGAGGCCAGCACCACGGCACGCTTCTCGCGCTCGGCCCGCATCTGCTTCTCCATCGCCGAGAGCACGTCCTTGGGCGGCGCGATGTTCTTGATCTCGTAGCGCATGACCTTCACGCCCCAGGCGCCCGATGCCTTGTCGAGCTCCGCAACGACATTGGCATTGATGATTCCGCGCGCCTCGAAGGTGCGATCGAGCTCGATCTTGCCGATCTCGCTGCGCAGCGTGGTCTGGGCGAGCTGCGCGATCGCAAAGTTGTAGTTGGTGATGCCGTAGGAAGCCAGATGCGGATCCAGCACCTGCATGTAGAGCACCGCATCGACACCCACCTGGACGTTGTCGCGCGTGATGCAGACCTGCTCGGCGACGTCGAGCGCCTGTTCCTTGAGGCTGTGACGGTAGGCCACGCGCTCGACGAACGGAATCAGGATGTGGAAACCCGCCTGCAGCGTACGGCTGTACTTGCCAAGGCTCTCGATGACGAAGGCACTCTGCTGCGGCACCACGGTCGCCGTGCGCGCCACCACGATGACGGCCACGATGGCCACGACGATGAAGACGTAGGAGATTTCCATGCCTGGACCCCTGCTAGGTTGTCTGGGGATGCTCGGCCCGCACGAGCAGCGTGAGCCCGTCGACGCGCACGATGCGCACGCGTGTGCCGGCGCTCATCGCCGTCTGGCCGTCGTTGCGCACGGCCCAGAAGGAGCCGCCGTGCTCGGCCTGGCAGGTCTGTCCGGGCTCGAGCGCAGCCGGCAAGGTGAGCGTACCGCCGGCCGGTCCGGCGGCCACCGCGGGCGGGTGGCCGCGCAGCCACCCGTACAGCCGGCGGCGAAACAGCACCATCGAGACCAACGCCAGCGCCGCAAAGATTGCCCATTGCAGCCACGCCGCGAGCCCGGGACTCCCGGCCGCGATCAACCCGACCACGATCGCCGCGCTGCCGACGAACACGAAGTAGAACTGCGCATTCACGAATGCGAGCTCTGCGCCGAGAAATATCGCGCCGCCGATGACCCAGCTCCACCACGCCATGGACTCGCCCCCGTCGCGCGCCTTGCACGCGCCATCGTGCCGCGAGTATAGACCCTCGCGCTCCAGCCGCAGAGTACAGTCGTGCTCGCCGCGCCCCTGGCGCGCCGGATCCATCGAAACCGCTACCCGGGGCCGGATCCGGGGCGCCGAACGCCCCAGGAGGGTGCCGCAGGCGCCCCACGGGGCCGTTTTGAGACGCCGATCAAGGCCAGCGCGGTCCGGCCGATGCACCATAACTTCAGCATTGCAACAAGGACGCAGAGCGATGAGCCAAGGAATGCCGGCCAGCCGCACCAGCGTACGCACGCAGGGTGCGCTGGAGGCCATTGCCGGGCGGATCCTGGGCGCGCTAAGTGCCGTCCGCGTCTGGAGCCTGTCGCTGCACGATGAGCACGCGGATGTGCTCTGGCTCAATGAGGGGGTGCTGGGCCCCGACGAGCACGAAGCCGTCCGTGCCTCCCTCGAGGTGTTTGCCGGCGAGGGCGCGCCCAAGCGCCACCAGTACGAATTTGGCGACGGCCGCATCGCCGTCACCCTGCGCGCCGGTCACCCGGGCGGCTCGGTGCTTGGCCTCGCGATGATCATCGTCGAGCGCAAGGCCCTGGCGAGCCCGCGCGCACCCCTCTTGGCCGAAGGCTCCGCCGGCCTCCAGGGTGCCATCGACGAATACGCGAAATGGCTCGCCGATGATGTGTCCGCGACGCAGGCGCGGCTGCGCGCGCTGCAGGATCCGGCCGTGCACGAGCTGCAGCTCGAACTGGAGCCCATCGCAACCCGCGCCACGCCCAATGACACGCCCGAGAGCGGCGAAGCCGCAAGCGCCGCGAACGTGCCGGCAAATCGGGGCGCATCGATCGACCCGGCGCTGGACCGGCATTTCGCGGCGCTGCGCACGCAGCCGATCGTTCTCTACGTGCAGCGCCTGGAGCCGATCAACGCCGGCAGCCGTATTCGACGCTTCGAAACCCTGCTGCGCACTGATTCCGAGCACGGCCGCACCCATGCGCCGACAGCCATGCTCGAGGCCGCCGCCAGACGCGGGCTCGGTTCGGTGGTCGACCGCCGGGTCGTCACCGAGCTCGTCATCTGGCTGGCGCGCAACCCCGACGTCTGGCGTACCAGCCCGGTTGCCCTGTCGGTCAATCTGTCGGCAACGGCGCTGATCGATCGGCACTTCCTGAAATTCGTCGAACTGTGCCTGTCGAAGGCCGATTTGCCGCGCGGCATGATCGCCTTCGAGCTCGACGCCAACCTGTGCGCGCAGCACCTCGGTCGGACCATGGAAGTCGCGGAGTTCCTTGCCGCCCTCGGTTGCACGATCATCCTGGACGACTTTACGCTGCACGACGGCCACCTCGAGCTGCTCGGGCTGAAGGGCCTGCGCATGCTGAAGCTGCATCCGACGCTGACCAGCTCGATCGGGGAGGACAAGCGGCGGCAGGCCATCGTGGGCGGCATCGCGCAGATGGCCTGCATACTCGGCATGCACACCTGCGCCAAGGCAATCGAGTCAACGCAGACTCAGCGCTGGCTGGCGGCACTGCGGGTCGACTTTGCGCAGGGCTTCGGCTTCTCCAAGCCCCGGCCGCTGGCCGAACTGCCAGCGCTTCTGGCTTAGCGGCCATTGCACGCAGCCGCGGATGCGACGCGGCTGCTCAGGCGCCGTCCGCGATCGGCCGAGCCGTGCGCGCGCCTTGCGGCCCGATCGAACTGGTGGTAGTCAGGGTCTTCGCGCGCCCGTGCGCCATGGGGACCCTGCCATGCATCTGAACAGCGACATTGCCGCCGTCGTCACCGGCGGCGCCTCCGGTCTGGGCGCGGCGACCGCGCGCCTGCTCGCCGCACAGGGCGCCAGGGTCGCGCTCTTCGACCTGAACGAGGACATCGGCCAGGCGGTGGCCGCGGGCATCGAAGGCGTCTTCTGCCGTGTCGACGTCACCTCGGAGCAGCAGGTCGACGCCGGGCTGGCGCGCGCGCGCGCCAGCCACGGCCAGGAACGGATTCTGGTCAATTGTGCCGGCATCTCCAATGCCATCAAGACCGCCAGCCGTGACAAGCAGAGCGGCGCGATCCGTCATTTTCCACTCGATGCCTTCAACGCCGTGGTGCAGGTCAATCTGGTCGGCACTTTTCGCTGCATGGCCAAATCCGCGGCCGGCATGCTGACGCTCGATCCCCTGCCCGACGGCGATCGGGGCGTGATCGTCAACACCGCCTCCGTGGCCGCAGAGGACGGGCAGATCGGGCAGGCGGCCTACTCCGCCTCCAAGGGCGGCCTGCTCGGCCTCACGTTGCCGGTGGCGCGCGATCTGGCCAGAGAAGCCATTCGCGTGAACACCATCATGCCGGGAATCTTCGATACTCCCCTGCTGCAGGCGGCGCCCCCGAAGGTGAAGGACGCGCTGGCGGCATCGGTGCCGTTTCCACCGCGCCTCGGCCGGCCCGAGGACTACGCCTCGCTGGTGCTCGAGATCATTCGCAACGGCTATCTCAATGGCGAGACGATCAGGCTCGACGGCGCGATTCGCATGGCACCGCGCTGAGCGGCCCGTGGGCGATCACGGTTCCCTCTCATGATCGCCTGGCGCCGCCGGCGGGCAATACGGCGCCGAAGGCCGCCGCCGCACGATCGATGACCTGCGCAAACTGCTCGCGCAGCCGCGGCGACATGCGCAGCAACCGCGAGCGGCCGTCGGCCGGATTGTCCACCTCTTCCAGGTAACCCTCGGCGATCGCCCGCCGCACGTACTTCATCGCCGTCTGGGCGCCCACCCCCTGCACCAGCGCGTAGGCGTCGGTCTTGGCGACCGCGGCCGCGTCGCGCAGCCACAACTCGGTGAACAAGCGGGAGAAATAGACGTCGCCGAAGCCGGCGCGATGAAATGCCGCGACCCAGGCGTCATCGAGCTCGCGCAGCGCGAGCAGGAAGCGCGTCCGCGTCTCGCGCTGGGCGCGACCAACCGCCCTGGTCGCCGCGCGGCCGCCGCCGATGATCTTTCGTGGTGCATTCATGATCGTTTTATATATATATTTACATGTAGATTATAGCTTTCTTCGCGGCCCTGTGCTATACGTCGGAGCGAATTCCCCCGCCGCCGCCACGCGTACGGCGCCGCCAACGAGGATTGTCGCATGATCACCGCCGCACAGAGCGCCCCGCAGGCGCTGTACCGCGACCGGCTAGCCGCGCGCGCCAACACGCTCGTGCTGCTCTGGACCGCCGCCGGCTGGCTCGCATCCTTTGTCCTCATGGGCGCGCACGGCGTGCTGCTCAATGCTGCGGGCGTGCTGCTGTGCGCGCACACCATGGTACTGGCGGCCTATCTGATCCACGAGGCGGCCCATCAGACGCTGTTCGCGCTTCCGCAGGCCAATCGCCGGGTCGGCGAAGCGATGAACTTCGTGGCCGGATCCTGCTATGCGTCCTTCGAGCGCATCCGCCACATGCATATTCGGCATCATCTCGATCGAGCCGACCTGACCTGCTTCGACTTCAAGGGGCTGATGCAGCGCCATCCCGGCCTGCGCCGCACTCTGCAGATTCTCGAATGGGCCTACATCCCGGCAACCGAGTTGCTGATGCATCTGCAAGTGATATGGCGGCCGTTCGCGCATCGCTCGCGGCGCCGGCATCTGCCGCGCGCCGCCGGCATGCTGCTGCTGCGCGGCGCACTGCTGGCGCTGCTCGGGCTCTGGTCGCTGAAGGCGCTGCTGCTCTACCTGCTCGCGCTGCTGCTGCAGCTGCATGTCCTCAATTTCTTCGATGCCTTCCATCACAGTTTCGAACAGTACTTCGTCGAGCCGGAGCAGCCCGTGCCACTGCACGGCCGCGACCGCGCCTACGAACAGCGCAACACCTATTCCAACCTGATCTCCCGGCGCCATCCCTGGCTCAACCTGCTGACGCTGAATTTTGGCTACCACAATGCCCATCATCAGCGCCCCTCGGTGGCCTGGTATCGCCTGCCGGCCGTCCACCGCGATCTCTATGGCGAGCACGCCCTGTCGGTGCTGCCGCTGCCGGAGCTGCTGTCCACCTGGTATCGCAACCGCGTTCGCCGCGTGATAGCGGACGACTACGGCGTACCGGGCGCCGGCCCGCGCCGCGCCGACGACTTCGTCGGTGCGCACGGCGTGTCGTTTCTCACCGTCGTCTGAGCGACGCGCATGGCTGCGCCGCTGATGCCGCCGTCGGCCGCCGCACCGGGCGAGGGCCCGGCCCGGCCGCTGGCGGCCGTGCGCGCCGTGGTATCGGGCGCGGCCGGCGGCATCGGCAGCGCCATCGTGCGGCTGCTCGTGGCGCAGGGCGCACAGGTTCATGCCCTGGATCGGGACCGCGCGGGCCTGGCGCGCCTGGCCGCGGACATCGGCGCCGACGGGCGATTCTTCGCGCACGCGGTCGATCTTGCGGAGCGCGCCAACAGCGCGCGCGCGCTGCAAGCTCTGCTCGAGCAGCTCGCGGGCCGCTGCGATGTGCTGGTCAACAACGCCGCGATCTGCAGGGTGCGCCCGTTCCCGCACAGCGACGACGCGCTGCTGGAGCTGCTGCTGGCGGTCAACGTCGGGGCGCCCTTCCGCCTGACCCGCACGTTGCTGCCCGCGCTGCGCGCGAGCGGCCGCGGCGCCGTGGTGAACATCGCCTCGGAGCTGGCGCTGATCGGCCAGTGCGGCTATACGGCCTACAGCGCCAGCAAGGGCGCGCTGCTCGCCTGGAGCCGCGCGCTCGCCGTCGAGCTGGCCGCCGACGGCATTCGCGTCAACTCGGTCTGTCCCGGGCCGACCGACACCGCGATGCTGCGCGAGGAATTCGCGGCGCAAGGCGACGCATCGCTGGCGCGCAGCGCGGAGATAGCCAGCGTCCCCCTGCGGCGACTGGGAACGCCCGCGGAAATCGCCGCCGTGGTGGCCTTTCTGGCCAGCGATGCGGCGGCGTTCGTCAGCGGCGCCAGCTGGTCGGTCGACGGCGGCAAGACGGCGCGGTGATGCCGCTCGAATCAGGCGCATGCGCATGATCCGCAATCCGGTTCCGTGGCCCGACGGCGCCAGGTGCGCCGCCGCCTTCACGCTCGATATGGATGCCGAGAGCATTCTGCACCTGGCGCATCCGCAGCGCGCCCATGCCATGGTTTCGGCCGCCTCGATGTTGCGCTACGGCCCGGACATCGCCGTGCCGCGGATCCTCGACAGCTACCGGCACTACGGCATCCGCCAGACTTTCTTCGTGCCCGGATGGTGCGCGCAGCGCTATCCCCACGCCGTCGAGGCGATGCTGCGCGACGGCCATGAGGTATCGGCGCACGGATACCTGCATGAGCATCCGAACGAGCTGTCGGACGAGGACGAGCGCTACTGGCTGGGGCGCAGCATCCAGGCGCTGCGAGTCGTCACCGGCGCGATGCCCGCCGGCTGGCGCGCGCCGCTCTACAAGTTCTCGCACCGTTCGGCGCAGCTGCTGCTCGAGGCCGGCATCGTCTATGACGCCTCGCTGATGGGTGACGACGTGCCCTATCTGCTGGACACGCCGCACGGCCGGCTGCTCGAACTGCCATCGCACTGGGGCATGGATGACTGGCCGGCCTTCATGCACAGCGGCGAGCTCGACTTCGAAATGCCGATCCAGTCCGCGGGGCGCGCCTGGGAGAACTGGTGGGAAGAGTTCGAGGCGATGTGGGAATACGGTGGCCTGTGGGTCCCCGTGTGGCACCCGTTCCTGTCAGGGCGTCTTGCGCGCTGGCAGCAGACACATCGGATGATCGGCCGCATGCTCGCCAAGGGCAAGGTGTGGTTCGCGCCGCTGGCCGAGATTGCGGCCCACGTTCGACGATGTATCGACCAGGGCACCTGGCAGCCGCGGGTCACGGCGCTGCCGGGCGGCTGAGCTCATCGCGCGACCAGCCCCCGCCCGTGGCGCGCACGAGTGCGACCGCGGCGGCGATGTTGCGCCGCCGGCCGCATGGGCTACACATAGTCGAACAGCGCCATGAATCCGAAATCCATGTGCAGTTGCTGGTGACAATGGAACAGCGTCGGTCCCGGGTTGTCGGCCACGAAGTCGAACTCGATCTCCTGAAAGCCGCCGAGCATCACCACGTCCTTGAGCACGCCGGCGGTCGGCTGACCGCCAATGCGCGTGAGTTCGAAACTGTGCCGGTGCAGGTGCAGCGGGTGTATGTCGTCGCTGGCGTTGCGGAACTTCAGGCGGTAGCGGCGCCCCTGACGCACGCGGTAGCGCGGCTTCATCGCGGCCATCGAGAATGCCTCGCCGTTCAAGGTCCATTGGTTGAAGCCATGGAGTGCCGCGTTGTGCTTGACGACCGTGATCTCCAGCGTCTCGTCCGGTGAGGCCGGCAGCGCGGCGACGCTGCCGAATGCGGCGTAATTCCATCGGAACGGCGCCGGTGGCCGCCACTGCGGCTTGCCCTTCTGGCCGGCGTATTCGACCACGACGCCCATGCCATGACGTCGATCGTCGTCGGCCAGATCGCCCATCACCCACACGCCCGGGCGATTCATCTCGACCACAGCTGACACGCGCTCCGCCGTGCCGAGCCAGAGCACGGGCACCTCCGCCGGCGTCGGCACCGGATTGCCATCGAGCGCGACGACGCGAAACACATGTCCCGGCAGAGCGAGACTGCGAATCTCGGTTGCGCTCGCATTCAGCACGTGCAGCAGCAGGCGCTCGCCCTGCTTCACGCGCAGCGGCTCGCCGTGTCCGAGCATGCGGCCGTTGATCGAGAACAGATCGTAGCCCACCTCATAGCCCTTGACGCGCGTCTTCGCCTGCCTGTCGGCCGTCGCGCCGATCTGCTGCAGGGCCTCGATCGGGCGGCCCGCCAGCACATCCATCGCCATGTCGCCGCCACGGCTGAACGTCGGCGCGAATTCCTTCAGGACCAGGAAGACTTCGCGCTCGTAGGCGCCGCGATCGTCCCTGGGCTCGATATAGACCGGTCCGGCCTGGCCGGTGTAGGTACCGCGATTCAGATCGTCTCCCGCCATGACGTGCGTGTGGTAGAAGCGAAAGCCTGCGGGCCTTGGCACGAAGGCGATCCGGCGCATGCCGCGCGCCGGGATGTACGGCGTACCTTCTTCGGCAGCGCCGTCCACGTCGCTCGGGATCATCTGGCCGTGCCAGTGGACCAGCTCCGGCGTGTCGGTATCGTTGTGAACATCGATCACGACCCGCCGTCCCTCCTTGAACCGCAGCAGAGGGCCCGGAAACTGTCCGTTGTAGAGCGTGGTCGACACGATGTGCCCGCTCGACAGCTCGACCAATCCGGTCGCGATGCGCAGCGTGTAGTCCGCCTTGCCGTCGCCGCGCTGCTCGGCAGCGTGCAGCAGCCGCGGGGCGGCGCCGGCCAGCGGGATCAGCCCGGCGTACTTCAGCAGGCGGCGTCGATCGAGCATCAGGCTTCACTCCGTCGGTCGAGGTCCACGGCGCCGGCGATCGCAACCCCCTCGGGCCGGGATGATGCTTCGCGCCATGCATGCGCGAACCCCTTCGTTGCCGGACTTCGGGGGGCTTCGCCGCCCGGGCCCGTCGCGCGTGCCGTATCGCCCGGCGGCCCGCCGCAATGAGACGCGGTTCTCCTGCCGGCGCGATATTCGGCGCCGCCTTCAAGAAACCCTCCCAGCGGACGATAAAGTCTCGAGAGCTCCGCTCAGGATTCGGGGTCGTTACCGCTCAAGCAGCCTGGGTCACATTATGCACAAGCACAACGCTCGATCGCGCGCCATGGACGTCCCGGTATGGTTTGCATTCGCATGGTGCGCCGCCGCGCAGGCAGCCAGCGGTGTCACCGACAAGGAGATCCGGCTCGGTATGGTGAATGCCCTGTCCGGCCCGGCCTCCGGGCTGGGTACCGCGCTCAAGGACGGCGCCCAGGCGCTGTTCGATCGCGTGAACGCCGAGGGCGGCGTGAACGGAAGAAAGATCACTCTGGTGAGCGTCGACGACGGCTACGAGCCCGCGAAGACCGTGGCGGCCACGAAGCAGCTGCTGGACTCGGGCGACGTGCTGGCGCTGGTCGGTTACGTCGGCACGCCGACTTCGACTGCGGTGCTGCCGCTGGTCGACAAGACGGGCATTCCGTACCTGTTCCCGTTCACCGGCGCGGAGTTCCTGCGCGATCCGGTGAACAAATGGGTGTTCACGCTGCGCGCCTCCTACTTCGACGAGACCGAGGCGCTGGTCGAGCACTTCACCCGGAAGATGAAGCTCAGCAAGATCGCCATCTTCATTCAGGATGACGCGTTCGGCGAGGCGGGCAAGGCCGGCGTCACGCGCGCATTGGCAAAGCGCGCCCTCAAGGTCACGCAGGAGGCGCGCTACACGCGCAATACGGTCGAGGTCGACGCCGGCATCGCCCAGCTCGTGCGCGCCGCGCCCGAGGTCGTCATATTCGTAGGTACCTACAAGCCGCTCGCCGCCGCGGTCAGGAAGGCCAAGGCCGCCGGCCTGCACGCGACGTTCGCCACCGTGTCGTTCATCGGCACCTCCGAATTCATTCAGGAGGCAGGCGCGGACAGCGACGGCGTCTACATCTCGCAGGTCGTTCCGGCGCCCGACGACATGTCGGTACCGCTGGTCAAGCAGTTCAACCAGGATCTGAAGAGCGGCAATCATGGCTATACCGCGCTGGAGGGCTACGCCGATGCCGCGGTGCTGGTCGCGGCGCTCAGAAAGACGGGCGCCGGCCTGAGCGGTGACTCGCTGGTGCACACGCTCGATGGCCTGACTGCGGATCTCGGCGGATTTCGCGTCAGCTTCAGTCCGAACAATCATCAGGGTTCCGACCGCGTCTTCCTGACCGAGATAGCGGGCGGCAAGGCGATCGCGGTGCATTGAGCCGACATCCCACGAATCGGGCCTGCTGCGGAGTCTAGTGGCATGTTCAAGTCGATAAGAGCCCAGTTGCTGGCCCCGGTCCTGCTGATCACGCTCGGGGCCACCGCCATCTTTGGCGTCCTGATCGCGCAGCAGATGGTGCGCTCCCTGACCGTCAGCCTGGAAGAGCGTGTCAACGGCACCGCGCAATTCGTCTCGGAGGTCGCCGCCAGCTACATCCGCAATTACGATCTGACGGCGCTCGGCAATTTCGTCCAGCAGCTCAGCAAGGATCCGCAGTTCGAGCACGCGGAATTCTTCGACGCCGACGGCAAATCGTTGACGGCCGACGTGTTGCCGGACGAGCCGGCTGCGCATGCGCAGAACCTCATGCACGTGGAGCATCCGATCACGGACAAGTCCGGAGCGATGCTCGGCAAGTTCACCCTGGCGTATCGACGCGATGCGATCGATGCCGGCCGCAGACACGTGCTGGTGCTGGTGCTCGGTGCGGCGCTGATCATGGCGCTGCTCATGACGCCGGTGCTGCTCTGGCTGGTGAATCGGCTGGTGCGGCAGATCGGCGGCGATCCGGGCTATGCCGTGAGCATCGCCAATCGCGTCGGCTCCGGCGACCTCGGAGTACGGATCGCGCTACGAAGATCCGATCGGTCGAGCATGTTGTTCGCCATGGGCTCGATGGTGGCTCGTTGGCTGCAAATCACGGACAAGATCAAGCGCTCGGCGCTGTCGATGCAGCGCGCGGCCGACGAGATGGCCGCTGGAAACACCGAGCTGGGCTCCTGCACCGACCAGCAGTCGGCGTTCCTGCAGCGCACGCTGCAGGCCATGGCGGACCTGGTGGAGACGGTGAAACAGAATCTCGCGGCGGCCCGTCAGGCTCAGGAGCTGTCCACGGCCGCCAGCGATACGGCCAGCCGCGGCGGCACCGTGGTGCAGCAGGTGGTGACGACGATGGATGAGATTCAGAAGTCGTCGGCGAAAATTTCCGATATCACCGGCATCATCGACGACATCGCCTTTCAGACCAATCTGCTGGCGCTGAATGCGGCCGTCGAAGCGGCCCGGGCAGGCGAGCAGGGCCGAGGATTCTCGGTGGTGGCCGCCGAGGTGCGTAGTCTCGCACAGCGCAGCGCCGACTCCGCCAAGCAGATCAAGCAGCTGATCGGCGCCAGCGTCGAGCGGGTGGAAACCGGCAGCCGGCTGGTACGGCAGGCCGGAACGACGATGGGCGAGATCGTGAGCTCGGTGCAGAGCGTCACCGGCATCATAGGTACGATCAACGAGGCCACCGTGGCGCAGGACTCCGGTCTCGCGCAGATCAACCGGCACCTGGCCGAGCTCGAGCAGACCGCCAAGCGCACCGCGGCCATCGTCGAGGAATACACGACGACCGCCGGGAACCTGAAGGGCGAAGCCCATGAGCTCGGGACCACCGTGGAGTTCTTCAGCGTCGGCGCCCCGGCCGAGCACCCGCCTGGGATCGGCGCGGCCGCGCCCGCCGGCAACGCCGCGCCCGCCGCTGCCGCGGCCCGCGCGCTGCGCGACGCCGCCTAGCCCCCGGCGCCTGGCGCCGGGCATCGGCAACCACGGGCCGGCGACCCCGCGCGAGCGGCCTCAAGGCCTGAGCGCGGCGGCCCGAGCCAGTGTCCGTTCGGCCAGCGCCAGATGCGGCAGGTCGAGCATCTGACCGTCCAGGGCGAGCACCCCGGCCCCGGGATTGGCCCGAAACAGCGCCACCACGCGCGCCGCATGTGCCAATTCTTCCGCGCTCGGCCGGAAGCACTCGTTGATCACACTCACCTGATCCGGATGAATGGCGAGCTTGCCGGTAAATCCGTCGCGCCGGGCATCCGCACAGGAGCTTCTGAGCCGCTCCAGATCCCGAAAGTCGGCGCACAGCGTATCGATGGCGGCCACGGCGGCGGCCTTGGCGCCGAACAGACACAGCGACCGCGCCAGCTGGTAAGGCGCGGTCCAGTCCCCGTTCGGCAGCTTATTGGCGCCCGCGCCGAGCGCCGCGGCGAGATCTTCCGCGCCCCAGGTGAGTCCGTACAATCGCGGCCCGCAGCGCGCGAATCCTGCCAGCGCGAACAGGGCGGCGGGGGTTTCGGTGGCAATCGGCAGGATCCTGATCCCGCCCGGCTCGAGGCCGTGCTGTGCTTCCAGGACATCGAGGTAGTATCCGAGCCGGATGATGTCATCGGGCGATGCCGTCTTCGGCTGCACGATGCCATCGGGCCGCGCACCGACCACGGCCACGAGATCCGCCAGCGCTGCCGCGGCGCCGAGCGGACTGATCCGCACCCAGAGCTGCGTCGCCGCACGCACCGGGTGCGACGCGAGGAACTCGCGCACGCGGCCGCGTGCGGTCGCCTTGTGAGCCGAGGCCACCGAATCCTCGAGATCGAGGACCAGCAGGTCGGCGCGCGAACTCTCGGCCCTGGCCAGCTTCCGGTCGCTGTCACCCGGAACGAACAGCAGCGAGCGCGCCGTCACGGCCGCTGTTTCCTGAGCATCAGCGCCGAGCGCTTGCAGGTCGCGACCAGCACCCCCTTCTGATTGAAGGCGCGGTGCGCGAACACGATGATCCCGTTCTGCGGCCGTGAACGGCTTTCGCGCATCTCGGCCACCTCCGTCTCGACGCTGATCGTGTCGCCGTGGAACACGGGCCTCGGGAAGCGCACTTCGTCCCAGCCGAGATTGGCAACGGTCGTTCCCAGCGTCGTGTCGCCAACCGAAATGCCGACCATGAGCCCGAGCGTGAAGGCGCTATTGACGATGCGCTGGCCGAACTCGGTCTCCGTGCGGCAATACTCCTCGTCGAGATGCAGAGCGGCCGGATTGTGGGTCAAGGCGCTGAAGAAGACGTTGTCGGCCTCCGTCACCGTGCGCCGGATGGCATGCTTGAACACCTGCCCGACGTGAAATTCCTCGAAGAAGAGTCCCGCCATGGATCCACCCGCCTCGCTCGCCGTCTCGCTCGGCTCAGCCCGACGACAAACCGGGCATGAAGACGCCTGGCCGGGAATTGTACGGCACGCGGCCGCCGTTGTGGCCAGGACCGCAGGCCGGTCCGGCTGCCCGCTCCAGTGACTGCACGCTTTCGATCGAGGCTTACGGCGAGTCCGCGGTCATTCGGCCGGGCAATCGAAGTTCCGGCGCCAGGGTGTGTTCCGCTCCCAGGCGCGCGCCGTAATCGAGCAGGCGCGCGATTCCCGCCCGGATGCCGTGCGCCGCGACGCCGTACCCTCTGGTCCGGCACCGCCGCGCCGGTCGCGTTGCCGTGGCGGCCTCTGCCGCGCATCTACTCTTCCGTAGTACTCTACCCACTGGTATAATCTACCGCAGAGTATCCTCCTGCCTGGATTGCGCCCTCGGCGCCATCCAGACGCGGCGGGACCGGGAGCTTCATGAGCAAGGCAGACAAGACCTCTGCGGCGCGTATGGAAAGCGACGACACTTCGTCGGCCTCGCCGTGGCCCGCACGCAACGCCAGGCATCAGGACCGCCATGTCAAGCGCGAGGCGGTCATCCGCGCGGCGGCGCGCGCATTCAATGCGCGCGGCTACTACAACACCTCGATCGACGACATCGCGGCGGCGCTCAACGTCACCAAGCCGACCATTTACTATTACGTCGCCAACAAGGAGCAGCTGCTGCTGCAGTGCATCCTGGCCGGGCTCGAGCGCGTGCTCGAGCCGTTTCGAAAGCCGCGTCAGCCCGGGCGCTGCGCGCGCGAGCAGTTCAACGACATGATCCGCCACTACGCGCAGGCGATCGCCTCCGAGTACGGCGGCTGCATGGTGCGCGCGCAGGATCTGGGCCTGGGACCGGAGTCGATGGCGCACGTCAAGCAGCTGAAGTCCGAGATCGATCAGGGCATCCGGCGGCTGTTGCAGGACGGCGTGCGCGACGGTTCCATCGCGACCGACGATGTCAAGATGACCGCCTTCGCGCTGGCCGGTGCGCTCAATTGGATCGCCCACTGGTATCGGGAGAACCAGTCGATGAGCGCCGCCGAGATTGCCGAAGCCTTCGTGCGCTTCTTCAATCTCGGTCTGGCGCCGCGAAACGCTGCGGCCCGATCGCCCGCGGCGACGCCTCGCCGGCGCCGCGCGCCCCGCAGCCGGCCTGCAGCCCGCTCGAGACCTTGAGGCCGCCATGAACGCCGTCACCATCGCCGCCAAGCCGCAGCCCTACCAGGCCAGGAACAAGGTGCGGCTGGTCACCGCCACCTCACTGTTCGACGGCCACGATGCCACGATCAACATCATGCGCCGCATCCTGCAGGCCTCCGGCGCGGAGGTCATCCACCTCGGCCACAACCGTTCGGTGCAGGAGATCGTCAACGCCGCCCTGCAGGAGGACGTGCAGGGCATAGCCGTCACGTCGTATCAGGGCGGCCACGTCGAATTCTTCCAGTACATGATCGACCTGCTGCGCCGCGACGGCGGCGAGAACATCAAGGTCTTCGGCGGCGGCGGCGGCGTGATCGTGCCGGCCGAGATCCGCGACTTGCTGGCCTACGGTGTCACGCGCCTGTATTCCCCCGAGGACGGGGCCCGGATGGGCCTGCAGGGCATGATCGATGACGTCATTCGCTGCAGTGACTACGACCTGTCCGCGCTCGCGCCCGCCGATACGGACCTGCTGGACGCGCTGCGCTCAGGCAACCGCCGGCAGCTCGCCCGCGCCATCACTGCAGTGGAGAACAAGGCCTATCCGATGCGGGCGCGACAGGCGCTGCTGCAGGCCGCCGCCGGCATCAGGACCCCGGTGCTGGGCGTCACCGGCACCGGCGGCGCGGGCAAGTCTTCGCTCACCGACGAGTTGATCCTGCGGCTGCGGCTCGACCAGGACGATGCGCTTCGGGTGGCTGTCATCTCGATCGACCCTTCGCGCAAGCGCACCGGTGGCGCTCTGCTCGGGGATCGCATCCGCATGAACGCGATCGACTCCGATCGGATCTTCATGCGCTCGCTCGCCACGCGCGACACCGGCACCGAGCTGTCCGCGGCCCTGCCGGAGGTGCTCGCGGCCTGCAAGCTCAGCGGCTTCGACCTGATCGTGGTCGAGACCTCCGGCATCGGCCAGGGCGAATCCGCCATCGTGCCGCTGGTCGACACCTCGCTGTATGTCATGACCCCGGAGTTCGGCGCGGCGTCGCAGTTGGAGAAGATCGACATGCTCGACTTCGCCGATTTCGTCGCCATCAACAAATTCGACCGCAAGGGCGCCGAAGACGCGCTGCGCGACGTGCGCAAGCAATACCAGCGCAACCGCGGGCGCTTCCAGCAGCCCGCCGACACCATGCCGGTCTACGGCACCATGGCCTCGCGCTTCAACGACGACGGTGTGAGCGCGCTGTACCAGGCCATGCTGCCGCGTCTGCGCGAGCAGGGGCTGAAGATCGGCCCCGGCAAGCTGGCCCCCGTGGCCGTCAAGGCCTCCTCGCGCGGCCGCGCCGTCGTGCCGCCCGAGCGCGTGCGCTACCTGGCCGAGATCGCCGCCACGGTGCGCGATTACCACCGGCAGATCGAGCGCCAGACGCGCGTTGCGCGCGAGCGCCAGGGGCTGCGGATCGCCAAGACGCTGCTCGAGCGCTCCGGCAAGCCGACCGCCGATGTCGATCAGCTGCTCTCGAGCAAGGCTGCCGAGCTCACGCCAGCCGCGCGCGAGCTGCTGCAGCAGTGGCCGAAGACCTGCGAGCTGTACGCGCAGGACGAATATGTGGTGCAGATCCGCGACCAGGAGCTGCACACCAGGCTGATCCACGAGTCGATGTCGGGCACCCGGGTGCCCAAGGTTGCGCTGCCGCGCTTCGAGGATGACGGCGAGATCCTGCGATTCCTGATGAGGGAAAATCTGCCGGGCTCGTTCCCGTTCACCGCCGGCGTGTTCGCGTTCAAGCGCGACGGCGAGGACCCGACGCGCATGTTCGCCGGCGCAGGCGATGCCGTGCGCACCAACCAGCGCTTCAAGCGCCTCTCCGAAGGCATGCCGGCGCACCGCCTGTCCACCGCCTTCGACTCCGTGACGTTGTACGGCTCCGATCCGGAGCTGCGCCCGGACATCTACGGCAAGGTCGGCAATTCAGGCGTCTCCATCGCCACGCTGGATGACATGCGCGTGCTCTATTCCGGCTTCGATCTGTGCGCGCCGTCCACGTCGGTGTCGATGACCATCAACGGCCCGGCGCCGATGATCCTCGCGATGTTCATGAACACCGCCATCGATCAGCAGACTGACGGGTTCGTGCAGCAGAACGGGCGCCAGCCGACCGCGGACGAACACCGGCAGATCAAGGCCTGGACGCTCGCCACCGTGCGCGGCACGGTGCAGGCGGACATCCTGAAGGAGGATCAGGGCCAGAACACCTGCATCTTCTCGACCGAGTTCGCGCTCAAGATGATGGGCGACATCCAGGAATATTTCGTGCGCCACCAGGTGCAGAACTTCTACTCGGTGTCGATCTCCGGCTATCACATCGCGGAAGCCGGCGCGAACCCGATCTCGCAGCTCGCCTTCACGCTCGCCAACGGCTTCACCTACGTCGAGTCCTACCTGGCGCGCGGCATGCAGGTCGACGACTTCGCGCCGAACCTGTCGTTCTTCTTTTCCAACGGCATGGACCCGGAATACTCGGTGATCGGCCGCGTCGCGCGCCGCATCTGGGCGGTGGCGATGAAGCACAAGTACGGCGCCAACGAGCGCAGCCAGAAACTCAAGTACCACGTGCAGACCTCCGGACGCTCGTTGCACGCGCAGGAGATGGCTTTCAACGATATCCGCACCACGCTGCAGGCGCTGTGCGCGCTCTACGACAACTGCAACAGCCTGCACACCAATGCCTATGACGAGGCCGTGACCACGCCGACCGACGAGAGCGTGCGCCGCGCGCTGGCGATCCAGCTCATCATCAACCGCGAATGGGGGCTGTCGAAGAACGAGAATCCGAACCAGGGCAGCTTCGTGATCGAGGAGCTGACCGATCTGGTCGAGGAGGCGGTGCTCAAGGAATTCGACGCCATCGCCGGCCGCGGCGGCGTGCTCGGCGCCATGGAGACCGGCTATCAGCGCGGCAAGATCCAGGACGAGTCGCTCTACTACGAGCAGCGCAAGCACGACGGCTCCTGCCCCATCATCGGGGTCAACACCTTCCGCAATCCGCGCGGCGAGGCGCTCGCCGAAACCATGGAGCTCGCGCGCTCGAGTGATGCGGAGAAGCGCTCGCAGCTCGAGCGGCTCGCCCGGTTCCAGCAGCGCGGCGCGCCGCAGGCCCCGCAGGAGCTGGAGCGATTGCGGCGCACGGTGATCGAGGACGGCAATACCTTCGAGGCGCTGATGGACGCGGTGCGCTGCTGCTCGCTCGGGCAGATCACGCGCACGCTGTACGAAGTCGGCGGCCGCTACCGCCGCAACATGTAGCGCCGGCATGAAGTCCGGGCGCAAGAGAGCACGGGGCTTGATTCGCGGCCGCTGACGCTTCCGGGGACCACTCGCCCATGCCCGAATACCAGGCACCCTTGGCTGACATGCAGTTCGTGCTGCGCGAGCTCGCGGACCTCGAGTCGGTCGCGCGCCTGCCGGGGTTTGCCGAAGTCTCGCCCGACCTGGCCCAGGCCGTGCTGGAGGAGGCCGCCAGATTCGCGCGCGGCGTGCTCTCGCCGCTCAACCGCAGCGGCGACCTCGAAGGTGCGCGTTGGCACGATGGCGAGGTGATCACCGCCCGGGGCTGGAAGCAGGCCTACGACCAGTTCGTCGCCGGCGGCTGGAATGCGCTGTCGTGCGCGAGCGGCATCGGCGGCCAGAATCTGCCGCGGGCCGTGTCGGCGCTGGTCGAGGAGATGTGGCACGGCGCCAACATGGCGCTTGCGCTCTGCCCCATGCTCACGCGCGGCGCCGTCGAGGCCATCGAGCTGTGCGGCTCGCCGCGGCTCAGACAGGCCTATTTGCCGAAGATGGTGACCGGCGAGTGGACCGGCACCATGAACCTGACCGAAGCGCAGGCCGGTTCGGACCTGTCCGCGGTGCGCACCCGCGCAATGCCGAACGGCGACGGTCGCTACCGTCTCGAGGGGCAGAAGATCTTCATCACCTATGGCGAGCACGATCTGGCCGGCAACATCGTCCATCTGGTGCTGGCCCGGACCCCCGACGCGCCCGCAGGCGTCAAGGGCATGTCGCTGTTCGCGGTGCCCAAGTTCCAGGTCGGCGCCGACGGTGCGCCGGGCGCGCGCAACGACGTGCGCTGCGTATCCATCGAGCACAAGCTCGGCATCCATGCCAGTCCCACCTGCGTGCTCGCCTTCGGCGCTCAGGGCGGCGCCATCGGCGAGCTGGTCGGCGAGGAAAACCGCGGGCTCGAATACATGTTCATCATGATGAACGCCGCGCGCTTCGCCGTGGGCGTGCAGGCTATCGGCGTCGCCGAGCGCGTCTATCAGAGTGCGCTGGCGTACGCCGGCGAGCGCGTGCAGGGCACCGAGGCCGGTGTACGCAGCGGCGACCGGGTGCCGATCCTGCGTCACCCGGACGTACGCCGCAATCTGCTGCTGATCAAGTCGCAGCTCGAGGCGATGCGCGCCCTGGCGGGCGTGGTCGCGGTCGCGCTCGACGCCGCCCGCTTGCATCCGGAGGATCGCGAGCGGGCGCGGCATCAGGCATTCGCCGAGCTGATGATTCCGGTGGTCAAGGGCTGGTGCACCGAGACCTCGGTGGAGATCGCGTCGATCGGCGTTCAGATCCACGGTGGCATGGGCTACATCGAAGAGACGGGTGTGGCGCAGTACCTGCGCGATGCGCGCATCACGACGATCTACGAAGGGACCACCGGCATACAGGCCAACGACCTGATCGGCCGCAAGCTCGCGCGCGACGGCGGGCGCGCAGCGCTGGCGCTCATCGGGCAGATGCGTCTGCTGCAGGCCGAGCTGGCGCAGGCACCAGCGCTGGGCGCGGCGGCGACCGTGTACGGTGCCGCAGTCGACGCGCTGGAGCGCTCGCTCCAGTACGCCGTGGCCAACCACGCCGCCGACCCGCGCAGCGTCGCCGCCGGTGCCGTACCGCTGCTGAAGCTGTTCGGCATCGTGGCCGGTGGCTGGCAGTTGCTGCGCTCGGCGGGCATCGCGCAGCAGCGCCTGGCCGAGCCGGAGCGGGCCGGCCAGACCCCGGCCTTCTACCAGGCCAAGATCGTGACCGCGCGCTTCTACGCCGATCATGTGCTGTCGCAGGCGCCGGGACTGGCCCACGCCATCGTGCACGGCGCCACCGCTGCACTGGCGCAGGCCGCGTTCTAACGTGCGCGAAGCCATTACGCAGCCGCCGACGCCGGCCACGAGTCGGTATCCGCGTCGCATCGTCTGCCTCACCGAGGAGCCCACCGAGGTCCTGTATGCGCTCGGCGAACAGGATCGCATCGTCGGCATTTCCGGTTTCACCGTGCGGCCGGCCGCGGCGCGGCGCGAGAAACCCCGAGTCTCGGCCTTCACCAGCGCCAGAATCGATCGCATCCTCGATCTGCAGCCCGACTTCGTGGTCGGATTCTCCGACATTCAGGCCGATATCGCGCAGGCCCTCATCAAAGCCGGCATCGAAGTCTGGATCAGCAATCACCGCTCGGTGAACGGCATCCTCGGTTACGTGCGCCGTCTCGGCGCCATGATCGGCGTTGCGCCGCGCGCCGAGCATTATGCGCACGAGCTGGAGGCACACATCGAGGCGGTCAGGCAGCGCTCTGCCCTGTTTCGCCGCCGTCCGCGCGTCTACTTCGAGGAGTGGAACCAGCCGCTCATCACCGGCATCGGCTGGGTCAGCGAGCTGATCGGCATCGCCGGCGGCGAGGAGGTGTTTCCCGAGCGCGCGCGCTGCGCGCTGGCCAAGGACCGGATCCTGGGCGATCCGGCGGAAGTCGTCCGCCGCGCGCCGGATATCATCCTGGGCTCATGGTGCGGCAAGCGCTTTCGGCCGCAGCAGGTCTCGTCCCGATCGGGCTGGAACGCCATCCCGGCGGTGCGCGACGGCGAGCTGCATGAGATCAAGTCGCCGTTGATTCTGCAGCCCGGTCCGGCGGCCCTGACCGACGGGCTGGATGCCATTCACGAGGTGATCGCGCGCTGGGCCGCGCGGCACGATGCGGCTGCTCTGGCCGCAGGCGAGCGGCCGCCGGTTACCACCGGACTCCCAGGCTGAACCACGATGGCAACGCCGATGCGCCCAGGTGCGACATGTCCGAGCCGTTGAGCGCGCCCGCGGTGCCCTCGCCCTGCATCGGCGTGTGCCAGCTGGACGCACGCAAGTTCTGCACCGGCTGCCGCCGGCATATCGACGAGATTGCCGAATGGTCGCTCGCGAGCTCGGCGCGCCGCATCGAAATCCGGCGTGCGGCGGCCCTGCGGGCCCTGCCGGGGAGCCGGAACCGCGAGCCATGAACGCTCGTGCGCGCCGGACTCACGAACACGGCGACGACGAGCACTGCCGGCCCGCTACTCGAGTGCCGCGGCCGGCATGAAGCCGAACACCCGACCGTAGAAGCCGAGCTCCGCCTCCAGTGAGCGAACGATGTTTTCGGCGCGCCGGAAACCGTGCTGCTCGCCCTCGAACTCCAGATACTCGACCGGCACGCCCTTGCGCTTCAGCGCCTCCACGATCGCGCGCGATTGGCTGGGCGGAACCACCTTGTCGTCAGAACCCTGGAAGGTGATGAGCGGAGCGGTGAACCGCTGCAGGTTGCGGATGGGTGCGCGCGCCTCATAGACGGCCCGACCCTGCGGCAACGGTGCTATCAGGCGGTCAAGGTAACGGCTCTCGAACTTGTGCGTGTCGTGCGCGAGCGCCTCGAGGTCGCTGACGCCGTAGTAATTGGCACCGGCCCTGAACGCGTCGTGGAACGCGAGCGCCGCCAGCACCGTGAATCCGCCGGCGCTGCCGCCGCGAATGGCGACGCGCTGCCCATCGACGCGGCCGGCCTGCACCAGATGGCGCACGGCCGCGACGACGTCGGCGACGTCGATCAGCCCCCAGTTGCCATTCAGGCGTTCACGGTAGGCGCGGCCGAAACCGCTGCTGCCGCGGTGATTGACGTCGAGCAGCGCGAAACCGCGGCTGGTCCAGTACTGTGTCGCGAGCGAGAATTCCGGCTTGGCGTGACTGGTAGGGCCGCCATGCACCTTGACGACCAGCGGCGGCTTCTCGCCGGCGGGCGGGCGGAAGTCTGTATTCTCGGGCGGATAGAAGAAGGCGTGTGCGCGCTCACCGTCCGCGGTCGCGTACTCGATGGACTCGGCGACGGAGATGCCGCCGCTGTCGATCCTCAGCTGCGACACCGAGCGCGCGACCCGGTGCCGCCCGGTGGCGAGATCGATGACCACCAGCGCGGATTCGGCGCGCGGCGAGCTCGCGACCGCGACCGCGGCGCCCGGCGAGAGCAGCTCGACATTGGACAGGCCCGCGAACGGCAGCTCGAGACGGGTGACGCGGCCCGACTGCAGATCGACCACTCCCAGCCCGTCGCGCGCCCTGATACCGTAGCGAAAGACGGCGCGGCCGTCCCCCGTGAGGGCGTAATTCGACTGGCCGAGCGTCCAGAGCGGAGAGGCGAGCTCGGCCTCGAGGCGGAACACCGGTGCCACTTGTCCCTGCCGGAAGCGATACAGATTCCACCAGTTCGAGCGGTCGGAGATGAAGTACAGCGTGCCATCCTCGGCCCAGCGCGGCTCCATCACGGACTCGCGCGTTCCGCCCGCGACCGCGGTGATGCCGGCCGGTCCCCGCGGCGTCAGCTCCGCGACGTACAGCGTGGTCGCATCCCACGGCATGTCGGGATGATTCCAAGCTACCCAGGCGATGCGCCGGCCATCCCGGCTCACGCGCGGGTAGGCGACGAAGTCGCTGCCCTCGAAGAGCACTTGTTCGCGGCCGGTTTCGACTTCGATGCGAACCACCGCGTTGCGCGGCTCCCCGGGGCGACGGTGATCCTCGCGGACGGCGTACAGGTGGGCCGCGGAACCGTCCGCGGCGAAATCCGCGTAGCGGCAGCCCTCGGGCGTGAGCGCCGTGGGAACGCCCCCTGCGCGCCGGACATGCAGGCGCTGATCCTCGAAGCGGCAGAAATACAGCGCCTCGCGGGTCGCGAAGTACGGCGTGCCGCCATACTCGTGCACGCGCGTGCGGACGTTGAACCCGGGCGGAGACAGCTCGGCCGGCGCACCGTCCGCCGCCAGCGTCATGATCACGCAGCGGCCGCCCTCGGCCGGCCGGCTCTCCACCCAGTACGGCACCCCGTCGAGACTCTGAACGTAGTTGAGCGAAATCGCCGCCCGCGCAAGATCCGCCGCTGCGATCGGTGAGCGCCAGGTCCCGAAGGGTTGAGTGTTCAAGGAGCGTCCCGTCCCGCGCCGCGTGAGCCGCGAGTCTTATAGCGGCGTCGCCGCCGCAGGCGCAAGTGGCGAGGCCGCGTAACCCGGGCGGCCACTGTCGGGATCTACGGACTATGCCGCGTGCTCGCGGCGATCACCACGCATCAGACGGGCGCCGCGATGGCCAGGCGACTGCAACCTGCCGTCCCGTGCGTCGTCGATCGGCGCGCGGTACCGCAGCGCGAATGCCGAAGCGGCCTGCACGACCCGCTCGGACTGGCTTCGTAGGCGGTGCGTATCGACGCACAGCTCCTGCGCCATGCCGGCGTTCTTCTGGGTGATCTGGTCGATATGAAGTACCGCCTGATTCATTTGCTCGATGCCCGAGGCCTGTTCGCGATTCGCGGTCTCGATGATGCCGAGCAGTTTCGCGACGGTCTGCACCGCGTCGACCGAGTCGTGCATCGTGGCCTTGGCCGCCGAGGCGAGCTCTATGGCGCGACCGATGGATTGCACGGAGCCGGCAATGACTTGCCTGATCTTGTTGGCCGCTTCACCCGAACGCACCGCCAACATCCGCACTTCTTGCGCTACCACCGCAAACCCGCGCCCGTTGTCACCGGCGCGGGCTGCCTCCACAGCCGCATTGAGTGCCAGAAGATTCGTCTGGAAGGCGATGCTGTCGATGACGCCGACGAAGGTACCGATCTCCTGCGACGTCGCCGACAGGCCCGCAATGGTGGAGGCAACATCGCCCACGGACTGGCCGCCCTGATATGTGACGTTCGAGGCCTTCTGCGCCAGCGTGCTGGCATTGCGCGAGTTGTCGGAATTGGAAGCTGTCCCCGCGGTGAGTTGGTCGATCGTTGCGGCAGTCTGCTCCAGACTCGCCGCAGCCTGCAGCGAGCGCTCCGACAGATTGTCATTGGCTTTGGCGATCGCCGCGACGATGGCGGCCAATTCATTTGATGCAACCAGCGTGTCGTTGATCACCCCGCGCACCTTGGCGCTGATCTGCGTGAACACCGCCCCCAGGCTTTGCACCTGTGGATCGCCTGCGATGTCGAAATCGATCTTCAGGTTGCCCGACAGAAGGCGCTCGCCGCGCAGGCACATGTCCTGCAGCGGCCCCACCACGCGCTGATGCACGTAGATCAGATTGCATAGTGCCATCAGGCTCGCCGCCGCGCTCATTGACAGCAGCCACGCTTCCAGAGATCCGTGGATGCTGCCCGACATTACGATTGCCACGGCCATCGAGGTACAAAGCGCTGCAATCGCTCCGATGAACAGGGTCGTGCCCGCACTGAGCGACAGATGACCCAGGCGCCGGATGAGGCCTGTCGGACTCGTATTGATGATCGCGCCGGCTCGCAGGTGCAGGTGACGGCACCTTCGCTCGCGCAGCGCGCTGTAGGCTTCCGCGGCCCTGCTGTTTTCGGCAGCGCCGGACTTGAACTGGACGGACATGTACCCGACCACGCGCCCGTCCTGGATCATCGGCGATACATTGACGCGCACCCAGTAGTAGCGGCCGTCCTGGCGCCGGTTCTTGACCAATCCCGACCACGGCCGGCCGCCCTGTAGCGTATGCCACAGGTCGGTGAATAGTTCCGGCGGCATATCCGGGTGGCGTACCAGATTCTGCGGCTGCCCGACACATTCTTCGAGCGCAAAACCGCTGCTTTCGACGAAATCCTGGTTGGCGTATGTGATGCGGCTCGAGGTATCGGTGTGCGTGATGATGACCGCGTCGTCTCGCAATGCGTACTCCTGGTCTACGACTGGTCCGTTCCGCCGCATCGCGAAATTCTCCGATTGCTCCCTGCGGGAGTCGCTGGCCAGAGCGCTTATCGGCACCTGCGTCGGTTCCTGAAGGCCTGCCCTATCCGTATATGTACGGATAGCCTGTGCGCGAACGAAACGTCTCGGTGCGATGGCGAAAGGCCGTCATCTCGGGCGGCGTGAGCACGCTGGTGGCGATCCAGAACGAGCCGGGCCGCGTGGCGGACAAGGGCGGGACCGGCTTTCGCCCTACTGCCTGATTGGCCTCGAAGACGTTCCTGCGTACAACGGCACTTGATCCATCAGTGGCACGCCCTGGATGCCTCGGCGGTCATTTCGCCGGCTGCCTGACGACGGTCACCGCGCAGTGCGCGTAGGCGACGACCTGTCGGGCCACCGAGCCGATCAACCAGCGCTCAAACAACGAATGTCCCCTATGGCCCACGACGATGTGGTCAGTCCCGTGAGACTCTGCGAAACGCACGATCTGCTCGGCCGGATGCCCCACCGCAATGTGAACATGGGTCTTGAAGGGTTCCTGGGCGAACTTCGCTTGCACTCCGCGCAGCATGTTCTGGTGATGCTGGCGCGATTGCTCGATCACGGCCTCGGTCTCCACCATGCCGCCGAACTCCGGCGGCCGCACCACCGCCAGTACGTGCATTGACGCGCCAAAGGCACGCGCCATATCCGCGGCGAGGGACAGTGCGTACGCCGCCGCCTCCGATCCATCGTAACCCACCAGCAAGCTGCGAATCATGACGCCCTCCCAGCCGCGGTTTCTGCAGGCGCCGTCGCGCCGGCCGCTCGTCCTTGGCCGCTCGGCCTGAGCAGGTGGCGCGGCAGAAAGAATGCATTGGCGATCAGCGTCGGTACCACCGCGCTCGCCACCACCGCCGCAACCAGGGCCGAATATTGCGCCCGCGTGACCACGCCGTGCGATAAGCCGAACAAGGCCGAAATCGTGCCGAAGGTCAGCCCCGTGGACATCAGTAGGGTCGTGTAAATGCCCTCCCGTTTCGGCGCCCGAAACACCTGGGTGGCAGGGTACACGCCGACGCTCTTGCTGATCATCTTGCCGAGCAGCAGCGCAATGAAGCCCAAGGGCGCGGCCGCAAGAGATGGCAGCGAGACCAACGAACCCGCCCGGATGAAATAAAACGGCGTGAGCAGACCGAAAGTCAGGGTGCGCAATCGACGGATCAACGCATGATCCTTGCCCACCGTCCCCGCCAGTACCATTCCGACCAGATAGGCGGGTAACACCGCCTCGCTGCCGGACCAGGTAGCGAGGCCGCCCAGACCGAAGAGGGTCAGCAGCAGGAATTTCGCTTCGAGTTCCGACGGCCGGCCACCGTAACGTTTGAAGAACCGCGGCGTAATGAACGGCAGCACCACACACACGATGCTTGCGCCGCCGAAGAAGGCACCGGTCTTCCAGGTAAACGGGCTGAAGATGAATCCCAGGGCGAGCACGGTCAGCAGGTCGTTGATGAAGCAGGCGGCCAGCACCGTCTTGCCGTAATTGGTCACGTTCAGTCCGAACTCCAGCATGACCGCATAGACGACCGCGACCGAGGTGGTGGACATCGCCACACCCGCCAGCCAGCACGCCCGGACATCCCAGTGCAACAGCCAGTAGGCCACGGCGGTACAGCCAAAGAAGGGTGCAACGAAACCCACCAGACCGATGAGGCTGGCCTCCTGCCACTTGGTGCGAAACACGGCCGGATCCAGTTCCGCCCCGGCGAGAAACGTCAGCACGATGGCGCCCGTGCCGGATAGGAACTTGATCCAGGAATCATCGGTGTGCAGCAGCGCCGTCCCAATCGTGGCGCCAATGATCAGCTGGGCCACCGTTCCAACGACGATCTCGGACAGCGCGGTGGCCACCCGCAACCAGATCGATAGCAGGGTGGCGACCAGGGCGAGCCCCAGCCAGAGCGCGGCGAGTAGCCAGGTCTCGGTCATGCCGGTGCCTCCCGGCGACGGTATGCCGGCGCGCCTGTGGTCCGCATCGCATTCATCGTGACGGCTCCCGCCTAGTCATCGGCTGCCACTGCTGGCGCATCGGCGGAGTCGGGATTGATGACCCCGAAGCGCGCCGGGATATGCGCATAGAAGAGCCGGATCTTCTCCTGGTGGATCAGCGCCAGCAGCCGCCCCGCTTCCTCGTCGGTGACGATGAACTCGATCTCCACGGTGACTGTGCGAGTCAACTCGAAGAAATGCTCCTCGTGCAGCGTGTGGTGACGCCCAAAGCCCGCCAGCGCGCGGAAGACCGAGCCGCCGCGGATGCCGAGCTTGTTGGCCCGCTCGAGCAACCACTCCCATACCAGCTGATGACGGTGGCGATGCCCCTCGTGCACATAGAATCGAAGGAATGAGCCGTTCATTGCGGTGCCGTCCTTGTTGGTCCGTGCATTTATCGTGGTTATTGCCGTTTGCCGGCATCGCACCGCGCACGCCGCCGCGCGGATCCCCCACTCCCCCGCGATGGCGGCGGATCAGGCGCAAATCCGCGTCTGCGGCGCTCTTCCACCGCCGCAAAGCGCTGCCGAGACCGATGCAGCAGCCGCCGATTGGATTGGCCGCCAGGACGCCGGGCGGAACCGTCTGCAGGCAGTCGTTGCGCGCCAGTGCCGGCCACCGAGGCGGGAAAGCGCCCGAGCCTGCACCAACAACGATCGCGACCATTGAATTCAAGCAGCACCCGTCCACGTACCTGCAGTCGGACAGAGCGCGCGACGCCTACGCTGACCGTCCGGTCAAAGCCTAGGCATCATCAGCCGCTGAGGCGGCGGTTACAGGAGGTATGCCATCTCCTATGGATCCATTCTTTCAGAGAAATACCGACGACACAACCCGTTCGAGCAGGCGTCGCGTCGGCGCGAAGTGCGGGGCCTGACGACCCCCGGCGCTCAGCCGCCGAACGCAGCCTCGCACCCCAGCTCCTCTTCGATCTCGAGCAGGCGGTGGTATTTCGCGATGCGCTCGGAGCGACAGAGCGAGCCGGTCTTGATCTGACCCCCGCCCATCGCTACGGCGAAATCGGCAATGAAGCTGTCCTCGGTCTCGCCGGAGCGATGCGAGACGATGAACCCCCAGCCGGCCTGGCGGCACAACTGGATCGCGTCGATCGTTTCGGTGACCGTGCCGATCTGATTGAGCTTGATCAGAGCCGCATTGCAGCTCTTTTCGGCGATCCCGCGCCTGATGTAGATCGGGTTGGTCACCAGCAGATCATCACCAACGATCTGAATACGTCCGCCCAGCGTCGCTGTCTGCCGGCGAAATCCCTCCCAATCATTCTCCGCCAGCCCATCCTCCAGAGACACGATGGGAAAACGATCGATCCATGTGGCATACAGCGCCGTCATCTCATCCGAACTCCTGTCGCCCTGGCGGCTTCGAGTGAGACGATACTTGCCGTTCTCGAAGAACGAGGAGGCCGCGGGATCGAGTGCGATCGCGATGTCATTTCCCGGCCGGTAATGCGCCCGCTCTATGGCCGTCACGATGAACTCGCAGGCTTCCTCGTTGCTCTTGAGCTGCGGCGCGAAACCCCCTTCATCGCCGACCGCCGTGCTGAGCCCCCGCTCATGCAGCAGGCTCTTGAGAGCCTGAAATGTCTCCGCTCCGTAGCGCAAGGCCTCGCGAAAATTCGGCGCCCCGCGCGGCACGATCATGAACTCCTGAAAGTCGAGGCTCGAATCAGCGTGTTTGCCGCCGTTGATCACATTCATCATCGGCACCGGGAGGCGCCGCGCGCCGGCGCCGCCCAGGTAAGCGTACAACGGCTGCCGGTTGGTCGCGGCAGCAGCGCGCGCCAGGGCCTGTGAAACCCCCAGGATCGCGTTAGCGCCGAGTCTTGACTTGTTCGCCGTGCCGTCGAGATCGATCATGAGCCGATCGAGCTGCGATTGCCGGGTCGCGTCGAGACCCGTCAGCCGCGGCCCGATGACGTCGTTGACGTTCGCGACCGCCTGCCGCACGCCCTTGCCGCCATACCGGCCTGCCTCGGCGTCGCGCATCTCCACCGCTTCGTTCTCGCCCGTGGACGCGCCGGAGGGCACGGAAGCGGTGCCAATGACACCATCATCGAGGTGCACGCGGACCCGCAAGGTCGGAACACCGCGCGAATCCAGAATCTCCAGAGCACGAATCAGTCGTATACGAGAACTCATGCGCATTGGTTCCCATGGCAGCCGTGCAGGTGCCCCTGTGCACACTATAACCGGTTCTTCGCGGCCGAGACGGCGTCGCTCAGATCGCCGGTCAGCGCCTCCCACGATCGCCGACCGGCCAGATGCGGCCGATCGAGCAACCGTCATTCCTGCTGCAAAGCTGTCATCGCTTTTTGTTCTGCAGCGACTACCCGGTACGTGGAATCGCCCAAGCACTTCTTAGTTCCTGCATCCCGATCTTTGGATAGTAGGACTCGGCGGCCGGAGCAGCGACGAGTATCAACGTGGT
This sequence comes from Gammaproteobacteria bacterium, assembly GCA_027315105.1. Classification (GTDB taxonomy): domain Bacteria; phylum Pseudomonadota; class Gammaproteobacteria; order Steroidobacterales; family Steroidobacteraceae; genus FEN-1191. The sequence continues at coordinate 3,078 of DAHUYP010000087.1, read as the reverse complement.
CATCGTGCCGGCCGCTTGATGGGTTTCTGTAATCAATTGTTTGCCAATACCCTGACGTTGGTACTGCACATCAACCGCCAGGTCCGAGAGGTAACAACAGTATGAAAAATCCGTAATCGCCCGTGCGATCCCGACCAGATGTCCTTCATCCCGTGCCGTGACGACAATATCGGCTTCCCGAAGCATCTTCCCGAGACGCGACAGATCCCCGGCCGGGCGTCGTTCCGCAAGCGTTGAGGACAGCAGCACGGCTCGAAATTCATCGGCTGTCAGATCCGGCTCCAGTGAATACAGGATGGGCATTCGTTACTCTCCGCGCTCCACTTACCTGAGCCGCCATTGTAGCCGGCGGGTGCCGGAGAAGTGCGGGCGCGCCCTCTCTGCGCGCCCTCTTGATCGGCCCGCTACTTCGTCTGCGCCAGCCGCGCTGCCTCCAGGCCGTTCTCATGCAGGTCATCGCTCCGGGCGAGCAGCGTGCGGTAGCCGTGCGAATCGCCGTCGTCCAGAACACGGGCCGCGCCTTGATTCGATGCCGCGCGCGGATTCGCACCCACACTCAGCGTGGTCCCCAAACCAGCGTACAAATAATGGTCGCCGAACGCCTTTTGAAGCGCAGTGAAGGTCGGTTCGCCGGTGCAATGGCCGGGAGCGATGTAATCCACCTTGTAGGCGTCATGCAGCGCGTAGACAGCCTTCTCGATGACTGGATCCTGCGCCACCACCAGGTGGAACCCGCCGGCAACCAGGTGAATGTGCGGATTGATCCTGGCCGCCTCGGCAACGATGGCCTCGATGCCGGGGTGCGAACAGCCCACCACCAGCACTACGCCGTCCGGCGTTTCGATGGCCAGTGACAGCTCCTTCAGTTCCTTGGTCCCCGGCGCCTCGGAAACCAGCGCGATCAACGTGATGCCCGGCATCACTTCCGTGGTCTTGTCGATCAACACGATGTTGGCGCCCGGAAAGACGGTGCCGAACTTCATGGTCTCCGGCGGCGCACCGTTGTAGTAGCGCATTTCGGCGGGCAGTGATTCGTCCTTGCGATAGAACTTACTCGGCAGGTCGGAGCCAAAGATGCCGAAGCCTTCCTTGGGCGCGTAGATCTTGACCTTCGGGTTCACGCTCAGCAGATAGGACAATCCACCCACATGATCGCTGTGGCGGTGTGATAGCACGACGAAGTCCAACGTGGTGAGATCGACGCCTTTGGCTTTCACGTTCTTCGCAAGCACCGCCGCATCGTCACCGGTATCGAACAGAATGCGCTTGCCGTTCATTTCCACCAGCGCGGCGTAGCCCCAGTCCTTGGTCATCGCCGCATCCTTACCGAACGCGTCATAGAGCACCGTGATGCGCGCGGTGGAGGCGCTGGCCGCTCTCGGCGTCGGCTGCGTCGTCGCGCAGCCCGGTAGTGACCAGGCCGAACCGAAGACGCCCATGAGTGCAACGAGGTGAGTTGCTCGCATAACCCCTCCTTGGGTGCGGTGACTGCTGGAGGCTACGCCGCATTCTCCATTTCCGATATCATCATCGCATTCTGCGTTGCGAAAGGCCCCGCCATTCCGGACCGGAAATTCCCGCGTCTGACCCGCCGTAGAATAGCTCGCTGCCATGCACAATCTCGGGTGCGCTCGCCCGCGTCAGGATCAGCCTCTCAGGATGGGCAATTCGAATGTTCCATATACATGTGGACGATCTCACCGGCGAGCCGACACGGGCACTCCTGGCCCTGCACCTTGGCGGAATGCACGAGAACTCTCCTCCCGGGCATGTGTTCGCGCTCGATCTGTCAGGATTGCAGGCACCAAGTGTCACCGTCTGGTCTGCATGGGACGGACCCGCGCTGGCTGGCATCGCCGCCCTAAAGGAACTTGGCGACGGAACGGGCGAGTTGAAATCGATGCGGACTGATCCGAGACATGTACGAAAGGGTGTTGCCACTGCCCTGCTGGAGCACATCATTGGCGAAGCGCGTCGACGCGGTCTGCGGCGGCTTAGTCTGGAGACGGGGAGCAGCCCCGCTTTTGAGCCGGCATTGGCGCTCTATCGCAAACGCGGATTCATGGACGGTAAGGCGTTTGCCGCCTACCGCCCGAGTGGTTTCAGTCAGTTTCTTCACTTGATTCTGTGATCTGGAGGTGCGGCGGGCATTGCCGACCGGCCAGATGCGGCCGATCGAGCTACCGCCATTCCGAGGCAACGCCGAACCACCCGATATCGGGATGCCCCTCCGCCGGCCGACACCGAACGTCTCCGCTGCGGAACGATCCGGATCGCACCACCCCCGCAGCCGAGGAAAGGCGCGAAGACATACGCTATTCATTCCATCTGGAAACGCTCGCCGAGGCGGCCGGGGACGTGCGGGGCGCGCAATCCTCGATTCTCACGATCTCATTACGGCCAGCCGCGGGCAGCCGCGATGCGGAAATGGCTGCCTCGCTGCGGACCCTCGCGGTCCTACTTACACGTCAGGCTGTAGGCCACTGCTTCTTGTGCTCGCGCTTCTCAGCCTTCGCGGCACGCTTCTCCATCAGGCTCTTCGCCGGCTTCTTCTTGGTCTCTTTCTTGCGATCTGTACCTTTACTCATTGGCTCTCCTCCTTGCGGTGCCGGTACCGCCTTTGCTGGGCGCTGGTAGTCTAGAACCAATCCGTTCCCGGCGTCGGGGAATTGACCACCGGGACGCCGGAATCGGTATATCGTGAGTGTCGAACCTGTTCGCCTCGAAGGAAAGAATGTGGCCCCCGCCAGCATCTGGGTCGACGCGGATGCCTGTCCGATAGTGATCAAGGAGATCCTTTTCCGGGCGGCCGAACGCACCGGTGTCACGGTGACGCTCGTCGCAAATCGCCCCCTTGCTATCCCACGCGTCCCGAGCGTGCGCGTACTGCAGGTGGCCTCCGGCTTCGACGTGGCCGACAACGAGATTGCCAATCGCGCTGCGGCGGGCGATCTCGTCATCACGGCCGATGTTCCCCTCGCCGCGCAGATCATCGCGAAGGGCGGGGAAGCGCTCAATCCGCGCGGCGAGCGCTATTCGCCGGACACCATCCGAGGCGTGCTCACCATGCGCGACTTC